>CAJUDJ010000001.1 GCA_910584985.1 uncultured Eubacterium sp.
CCGCGGCAACAGCATCTCCCTCCTGCACCTCTGCCCAGCCGCCAAGCACCTCAACCCGTTCAACAATTCCGTCTGCCGAGGCTTTCACATTTGTGATATTATTATCTTTCATTTCAGGCTTAGAAACCGTTTCGTTAATTTCTATGCCTGCCGTTGAACCGAACTTATTAATTGAAATCCATGCAACATCCTCAAATTCCGATAAAATTGAAATTTCGAGCTGCTCCTTATCGGTATCCGCCCAGCGCGTGCCGATTTCAAATCCGTTTTTTGCAAGATAATCCACAATTTTTACATCTGTAACCCTGTCGTTTCCCGTAACCGTGATATTCCACACAAAGCTACCCATAAATGAAATAAAGAAAATAAGATAAACGATGCCAAGGAAAAAACCCCATCGGTTGTTCAGAACAGAGAAAAGAAACGGGAAGCCTTTTCTTTTATATATATGAACCCTGCCGCCGTGTGAAAATGCAATTTTATGAAGCCGTTTATATACCTTGATACCTGTCTGTGCCGTAAGCACATCGCCTTTCAGGCAGATATTTTTAAGGGAAATGCCCGCATCAAAGCAATCGTTTATAAAATCCTCACGGAAACCGCCTGTATAGCTGAATTTAACATATCCGAAAAGCCATCTGAACAAATTAATCAGCATCTGAAAACTCCACACTTAAAATGATACCCTGAACCACTGCACCCTGCGGTGAAAGCGAATTGATATGCAGATTCTCGCCGAAAAAGGTAACCGCCCGTTTTCCGATATTCAGTTTTATTTTGTCCGAAGAGTATTCCGTTATGGCTTTCAGTCCGTCTACAACACATTCAAAATTTCCGATTATTTCAAGATGCGGCTCTCCCGTATAATATTCCAGCGGAAAATCCGTAAGCTCTCTTAAGGATATTTTTTTCATAAAATCACCATTAATTTATATGAATTATATAGGTGGTATTATGAAGATAAAAAAAGAAAGCATACAGATAATCGGATTAACCTGCTGCGCAGTTGTGCTTATTGCATTTTCGGATAAAGCAAAAAGCGGTGCAATGCAGGGCTTTGAGATGGCAGGAAATATTGTTGTGCCTTCCCTTTTGCCGCTGCTGATTGTTTTTAATCTTATTATGAATTCCGATGCAGGCATTGCCGTTCAAAAGCTGTTTGCACCAATAACAGAAAAAGTTTTCCGCCTGCCGCGTGCTGCTTCAGGTGCAATGCTCTTCGGCCTGATCGGCGGGTATCCCACAGGCGCACTGATTACTGAGCGGCTGTACGAAAACAGCGATATTGACAGGGAAACTGCAAAAAAACTGCTTCGCTTTAATGTAAACGGCGGTGCCGCATTTATAATAACAGGAATAGGCTCTGTTATTTTAAAAAGCGAAAAGGCCGGTTTTATCCTGTTTGCATCAACAACTGCTTCCGCTTTGCTTATCGCCTTTCTTACCTCTTTCAGAAACAAAAAAATTAAAAGTTCCTGTGATTATTATTCCACTGTTTCGTTCGGGGATGCACTTACCAAAAGCACGGAAAGTGCCGTGAAAGCCGTGTTAAATATTTCTGCCTATATCATTCTGTTTTCTTCACTGCTCAATATTCCGGAAATTCCCGGATTTCTGTCTCCCGTTATTGAAATAACAGGCGGCATTGTCTGCAATTCAGGGCATTTTTCTCTTCCGCAAACTGCCGCTTTTCTGGCATTCGGCGGTTTATGTATTCATTTTCAGCTTTTTTCAATTATAAAAAAAGCAGGCATGCGCTATGCGGAATTCTTTCTGTGGCGAGTTCTGCATTCTGCATTCTCCTATGCCCTTTGCTCGCTTTTGGTGAAAATCTTTCCTGCCGGAACAGCCGTATTTTCAAATTCGGCAGAAAGCATAGCCGTTCCGTTCAGCGTGAATCTGACCCTGTCCGTTCTGATGATGATAGGCTGTGCTGTTATCGTGCTGGATATAGAAAGCAGAAAAAGGAAATGCTGATTCAACCTATATATGCAGAAAAATAGTTACTGACTGTAAACAGATAGGTTAATATTAACAAAAAACTTCCATTATTTTGTGTGATAACGCCAAATCTTTTTTTAGTTTTTTTATAGATTTATATAGTAAATTATTGTATAATAAATTACATACGGCTTAGAAAAGCAAAGCCTGTATAATACATAAGAAATGAGGACAAATATGGAAACTCTTGCATTTGAAGGTACTCCTGAACAGGAAAAAGAGTTAAAGGCAGTTTTTAAGAAATATGAAAATATGCCCGGCAGACTTATGCCTGTACTTCAGGATGCACAAGGTATTTATGGGTATCTTCCCATAGAGGTTCAGCGAATGATTGCGGATGCACTCGAAATCTCTCTTTCAGAGGTTTACGGCGTTGCCACCTTCTACAGCCAGTTCAGCCTTACCCCTAAGGGTCAGCATCGGATTTCTGTTTGCCTTGGAACTGCCTGCTATGTTAAGGGTGCAGACAAGGTGCTTGAAGAAATTGAAGAACAACTTGGAATTAAGGCAGGCGAATGCACTGCTGACAGAAAATTCAGTATTGACACCTGCCGCTGCGTAGGTGCCTGCGGACTCGCCCCTGTTATTATGGTTGACGATAAGGTTTACGGCAAAGTAACACCGGAGCAGGTTAAATCCATTCTGGATGAATACAAAGATGAAGAAGTTGAAACGGAAGAAGGTGCGCAGGAATGACAATAGAAAAGCTTAAAAAAATAAAGAAAAAAAATCTTGATATTGTTACGGTACGCCGCCTTGTTGCCGAAGAGGGCGCAAAGCTTGCCGAAAACACGGCTTACAGAAAGCAGGTGCTGGTATGCGGCGGCACAGGCTGCACATCCTCAAGCTCCATGCTCGTTATTGAAGCACTTGAAAAAGAGCTTAAGGAAAAAGGGCTGGACGATATTCTTTTAATAAAAACAGGCTGTTTCGGTCTTTGTGCTTTAGGTCCGATTATGATTGTTTATCCCGAAGGCTCGTTTTACAGTCAGGTAACTGCTGATGAGGTGCCTGAAATTGTTGCAGGTCATCTTGTTCCGGGCGGTGAACCTGTTAAAAAATATCTGTATTCCGAAACCGTTCACGAGGACGGCTCTACCATTCCGCTTTCGGAAACAGCATTTTATAAAAAGCAAATGAGAATTACACTGCGCAACTGCGGCGTGATTGATCCTGAAAACATTGAAGAGGCGATTGCTTCCGATGCTTATTTTGCACTTGCCAAGGTGCTAACATCCATGACACCGCAGGATGTTATTGACGAGCTTCTTGCCGCAGGACTTCGCGGAAGAGGCGGCGCCGGCTTCCCGACAGGGCGCAAATGGGCATTTGCAATGGCACAGGATAACGATACAAAATATGTTTGCTGCAATGCAGACGAGGGCGACCCCGGTGCTTTTATGGACCGTTCGGTTCTGGAGGGCGACCCCCACGCTGTTATTGAAGCTATGGCAATTGCCGGCTACACCATCGGTTCAAACCAGGGCTATGTATATGTCCGTGCAGAATATCCGATAGCTGTTCAGCGTCTTCAGCTTGCCATTGAACAGGCAAGAAAATACGGCTTGCTGGGTAAAAATATTTTCGGTACGGATTTTAGCTTTGATATTGATATCAGACTTGGCGCAGGAGCATTTGTATGCGGCGAAGAAACTGCTCTTATGACTTCTATTGAAGGCCACAGAGGCGAACCGCGCCCGCGTCCTCCGTTCCCTGCAATCAAAGGTCTTTTCGGAAAGCCTACAATTCTTAACAATGTTGAAACCTATGCAAATATTGCGCCGATTATCCTGAAAGGCTCAGCATGGTATTCCTCTATCGGAACAGACGGTTCAAAAGGAACAAAGGTATTTGCTCTGGGCGGAAAAATAAACAATGTTGGCCTTGTTGAAGTTCCTATGGGAACTACCATCCGTGAAATCGTTGAAGAAATCGGCGGCGGTATTCCGAACGGAAAGAAATTCAAGGCTGCACAGACGGGCGGCCCTTCAGGCGGCTGTATCAGCGCAGAATATCTTGATGTGCCGATTGATTATGACAACCTGATTCAGATTGGCTCCATGATGGGCTCAGGCGGTATGATTATTCTGGATGAAGATACCTGCATGGTTGATATTTCAAAATTCTATCTTGAATTTACAGTTGACGAAAGCTGCGGAAAATGCACACCGTGCCGTATTGGAACAAAGAAGCTGCTTGATTATCTTACCAAGATAACAGAAGGCAAGGGCGAGATTGAAGACCTTGATAAAATTCAGGAGCTTGCAAACCATATGAAGAGTTCATCGCTCTGCGCGCTCGGTCAGACTGCCGCAAACCCCATTCTTTCCACAATGAATGCTTTCGGCGATGAATATCTTACACATATCAAGGATAAAAAATGCCCTGCCGGTGTTTGCAAGGCGCTTCTGTCCTTCACAATTAATCCCGATAAGTGCCGCGGCTGCACGCTTTGTGCAAGAAACTGTCCGGTAAGTGCAATCAGCGGCAAGGTTAAAGAGCCGCATGTTATTGATCCGGAAAAATGTATCAAGTGCGGACTTTGCATAAGCAACTGTCATTTTGACGCAATTACAAAAAGATAAGGAGGGGAATAAATAATGGTAAATCTTAAAATAAACGGCATTCCCGTTCAGGCAGAAGAGGGCACCACTATTATTGAGGCTGCAAGGCAGGCTCATATAGATATTCCGTCTCTCTGCTATCTTAAAGATATAAACTGCATCGGCTCCTGCCGTGTATGCGTTGTTGAAGTTAAAGGTGCAAGAGGTCTTGTTGCCTCCTGTATTTATCCTGTTTCCGAGGGGATTGAGGTGTGGACAAACACACCGCAGGTTCGCCAGTCCAGAAGAACAACGCTTGAGCTTCTGCTTTCAGAGCATCACAAAAAATGCCTTTCCTGTGTCCGTTCAAGCAGATGTGAGCTTCAGAAGCTCTGTAAGGACTACGGTGTTGACGAGGACCGCTTCCCGTCAGCAGAAGAATTGCAGCCTGTTGATATGACATCGCCTTACATAATCAGAGATAATAATAAATGTATTCACTGTATGCGCTGTGTTTCAGCCTGTGAAAAACAGAACATCGGCGTTATCGGCCCCCGTCAGAGAGGCCATAACAAAACAATCGGCTGCGCATTTGATATGCCGCTTGATCAGTGTGCATGTGTTGGCTGCGGCCAGTGTGTTGTTGCCTGCCCTGTCGGCGCTCTTTATGAGAAGAACAACATCGCCGATGTTTGGGCAACCATCGGAAATCCCGATAAAAAGGTTGTTTTCTTCACCGCACCTGCAATCCGTGCAACACTTGGCGAAGAATTTGATATGCCGATCGGCACAAATGTAGAAAAGAAGCTTCCCGGTGCAATCAGGCGTCTTGGCGCAGATGCTGTATTCGATATGGATGTTACGGCAGACCTTACGATTCTTGAGGAAGCCGCTGAACTGGTGGACAGAATTACAACCGGCAAACCGCTTCCGATGTTTACTTCCTGCTGCCCGGGCTGGGTTAAATTTGCAGAACATTATTATCCGGAACTTCTGCCGCATCTGTCAACCTGCAAATCACCGCAGCAGATGTT
This sequence comes from uncultured Eubacterium sp., assembly GCA_910584985.1. Lineage (GTDB taxonomy): Bacteria > Bacillota > Clostridia > Oscillospirales > Acutalibacteraceae > Eubacterium_R. Next base: position 5,579 of record CAJUDJ010000001.1, read on the forward strand.
CGGTGCACTTCTTAAAACCTATTACTGCGAGAAAAACGGCATAAATCCCGAGGATTTGTATGTTGTTTCCGTAATTCCCTGCACCGCAAAGAAATTTGAGGTTATCAGAGAAGAAATGGCAGGCACAGTGGATGTTGCACTCACAACAAGAGAGCTTGGCCAGATGATTCAGGGCGCAGGCATTAATTTTGAAAGCCTTCCAGATGAAGAATTCGATGCACCGTTTGAGGTAGCTTCCGGCGCAGGCGCTATCTTCGGCGCAACAGGCGGTGTTATGGAAGCTGCACTTCGTACGGCTGCAAATATGCTGGACGGCAATTTCTCCTTCACAAACTTCAAAGAGGTTCGCGGATTGGACGGAATCCGTGAAGCAACCTATAATGTGGCAGGAAACACCATCAAGGTTGCTGTTACAAGCGGCCTTGCAAACGCAACAAAGCTTTGTGAAATGGTTAAAAACGGTGAAGCACCATATCAGTTCATTGAAATTATGGCATGCCCCGGCGGCTGTATCAACGGCGGCGGACAGCCTGTTCAGAAAGACGCCACAAGAAATACAGTTGATATTAAGGGACTTCGTGCAAAAGCACTGTATGACCTGGATGCTTCCATGGAGCTTCGCAAATCGCATGAATCTCCTGTTATTAAAATGCTTTATGATGAATACTTCGGCAAACCGAACAGTGAAAAAGCACATCATATTCTTCATACAACATACACACCAAGAAGCAAATATTAATTGCATAAACGAAAGCCGATGCATCTGCTTCGGCTTTTTCTTATTTTATATCGTCTTGCTTTATCTCTTCTCGTTCATTTCGATTTCTATGCATTGCCTATATGAAATATCAAAGCAAAGGATAATATTATTCTTCGCTTTATTCTATTCTATAATTTTATTGACCGATAAGTCAAAGTGAAGGTAAACAAAATGTATGAATTACAATTAGTCCGACCGTCTGAGCAATATGCAAAGCAAGTTATGTCATATAAAGAAGAAATATTACAAAATAAAAATAGCTTTGACGGCTGTGCCGGTCTTAAAGATATAAAAACATTTGAGGAACGGATTGATTTAAAAGCAAGATTAAAAGCAAAATATAAAAACGAATATGTTCCGTCAGAAGTATTTTTAGCTGCACGGAAAAAGATAACTATGTTGTCGGTATGATTGATTTTCGGCATCCATTATCTGACTTTCTATTTCGTCTCGGCGGTCATATCAGATATAGTATCCGTCCATAGGAACGGCAGAAAGGTTACGCTACCGAAATGTTAAAACTGGTTTTACCAATATGCCGTGCATTTGGGGAAAGCAAAATTTTAGTAACATGTGATATACATAACAAAGCATCACAAAAAACAATTATTAAAAACGGCGGCGTGCTGGAAAAAGAAATCACGGATACAGCAGATTTAAGCAAGCGCGGTGTCATTCAACGATACTGGATTTCAGTATAATACTTATAAATTTTCTTTTGTTTGGCCAAAGTGCAGAAATCCAAATGAAAGACCACGAACATTTATTGTTCGTGGTCTACTTTGTTAAGACATCCTAAAAAATCTTTCCTTTTTATTGAACCTTTAAATAAAATTACGCTTTCATAGCCTCTTCAATCGCTACTGCTGTTGCAACAGTTGCGCCAACCATTGGGTTGTTGCCCATACCGATTAAGCCCATCATTTCAACATGAGCCGGAACGGAAGAAGAACCTGCAAACTGTGCATCACCGTGCATACGGCCCATAGAGTCTGTTAAACCATAGGAAGCAGGACCTGCAGCCATATTATCAGGATGAAGTGTTCTTCCTGTGCCGCCGCCCGATGCAACGGAGAAATAGGATTTGCCGTTTTCAAGTGCCCACTTTTTATAAGTGCCTGCAACAAGATGCTGGAAACGGGTTGGGTTTGTTGAGTTACCTGTAATGGAAACATCAACGCCCTCTTCCTTCATAATAGCAACGCCTTCCAGAACATCATTTGCACCATAGCACTTAACAGCTGCTCTTTCACCGTCTGAAAATGCCTTTGTTTCTTCAATCTTAAGCTCGCCTGTATAAAAATCATAATCTGTTTTTACATAGGTGAAACCGTTGATTCTTGAAATGATATAAGCTGCATCCTTGCCAAGGCCGTTCAGAATAACGCGAAGCGGCTCTTTACGAACCTTATTGGCTGTTCTTGCGATACCGATAGCACCTTCTGCAGCAGCAAAGCTTTCATGACCTGCAAGAAATGCAAAGCACTTTGTTTCCTCACTCAGAAGTCTTGCGCCGAGATTACCATGGCCCAGACCAACATTTCTCTGCTCTGCAACAGAACCGGGGATACAGAAAGCCTGTAAGCCAATACCGATTTTTTCAGATGCTTCAGAAGCTGTTTTTACACCGCTTTTGATTGCAACTGCTGCACCGAGTGTGTATGCCCAGCTTGCATTTTCAAATGCGATTGGCTGAACACCCTTAACAATGGCATCCACATCAATGCCCTTTGATAAGCATAAATCCCTTGCTTCTTCAAGACTGGAAAGACCGTATTCTGCAAGACATTTTTCGATTTTGGCAAGTCTTCTTTCCTTGCCTTCAAATTTTACATCATTTGCCATGTTTAAGCCCTCCTTATCTTATTCTTCACGGGGGTCGATATATTTTGCAGCATTTGCAAAACGACCGTAATTTCCGATATTTGCCTTATATGCTTCATCAGGTGTTTTACCGTGGCGGATATCCTCGAGCATCTTGCCGACCTTAACGAATTCGTAGCCGATAACCTCGCCTTCCTCGTCAAGCGCCATACGGGTAACATAACCCTCTGCCATTTCCATATAACGAACACCCTTGAGCTTTGTTGAAAACATTGTGCCGACCTGACTTCTGAGGCCCTTTCCGAGGTCCTCGAGCGCAGCACCGATAACAAGACCGTCTTCCGAGAATGCACTCTGTGAGCGGCCGTAAGCAAGCTGCTTGAAAATTTCTCTCATAGCAACATTGATGGCATCGCAGACAAGGTCTGTATTCAGGCATTCAAGAAGTGTTTTCCCCGGGAGAATTTCAGCAGCCATAGCAGCTGAATGTGTCATACCCGAGCAGCCGATTGTTTCAACAAGTGCTTCCTCAACGATACCGTTTTTTACATTCAGACTGATTTTGCAGGCACCCTGCTGCGGTGCGCACCAGCCAATACCGTGTGAAAAACCGCTGATGTCAGAAATCTGATAAGATTTTACCCATTTTCCTTCTTCAGGAATTGGAGCCGGACCATGATGCGGACCTTTTTTAACGGTGCACATCTGTTCAACTTCGTGTGAATAAGTCATATTTAATACTCCTTCCAGTTTTATAATAATTTATATTATATAAAATTACCAAGCATATTATAACCAATTCAAGCATTATCTTCAAGTAAAAAGTAATAAAAAATACTATTATTTTGCAATTTGAACATATTGCTTGAAACTGAATACCGTTATTGCGTTTATTTTATTTAATTTTTATAAGTTCGTTTCGATAATTTTATGCGTTAATTCCCGTGTGGGAAAATCGCAGCAGATCACACCGTAATAATACCCTTTTTTCAGCGGATACTGTAAAAGCCGGGGATTGATATATTCTGAATTTTTGTACGGTCCTTTTATGCCGCCTGCGGTTGAAAGATAGTTTATAATATAGGTTCCGTTAAATTCTACTGCCTGATCCAGAAACGGTTTAACGGCTTCGGCCCACTTTTCTTTAGGCTTATACATATACCTGTCCTGAATCATAAAGATTTCACTGTGCTCCCCTCCTGTTTCAAGCGGCAGCGGATTCGGAACCGTTTCGCCCTGATCTTCCCAGTGCGAACAGTTTATGCCGAAGCCCTTCCCTGCTTCCGCATTGCAGCGGTTGAGAAGAACAATCTTTCCTCTTACCTCATCAAGATCAGGTATTCGGTTTTCAAGAAACCACTTATCCCTGTCTTTTTCAATATAGGTATAAAATAGATTATGAGCACACGGTTCATCCGGCTCCCTGCTGTCATTTTTGAAAAGAAAAAAAATCGTTTCGCTTGGATTTTCAGAAAGGAAACGATAGCAGTGATTCAGAACATCTTCCATATCCATCTGTTTACCAAGCCGGTTTGGCGTATTAAAGGCTTTGGCAAAAGCATGCACCATTTTAAGCCTTTCCATTTTGCTTTCCACCCTGATATCAATCATACGAATTCCAAGACAAAGCTGTTCATAAATATTCCTGTTCTGGCATTTTGTAACATGCGAAAACTGCACATACTGTGTAACAGAATCATGCGTGCCGGGAATGTTATACTGCAAAACCGGCTTTTTGCCATTCAGATTTTGCATCCATCTGCATAAATTCATTTCCATAAATATCACCCTGAAGCAAGTATAGCACTTTTATTTTCTTTCTTCAACCGATTGAAAAATTGTTTATAAATATGTATAATTATATACATATACAAACTGTTTTTTGGAGCAACAATATGATTATTTTTGAAAAATCAGGCATTGTAGTGCCGGGGCAGGACAAAACAAATATTTCCCTTTCCTTCTCTGTTCCGAACAAAATAAAAAAACTGATTATTGATTATGAATATACACCGAAGCTGCTTGCGGATAAAGCCACTGCTTACGCACTGCTTGAAAAAAGCATAGAAACATATCTCGACTGCGAATACAATGCTGTGCCTGAGGATTTTATGCCTGTTAAAAACTTAATCACGCTTTCGCTTGATGAAAACGGAAGCTACAGAGGGGCGGCACACCGTCAGGCAGATAAACAGCACCATGAAATTTCCGAAAGCTTCGCTTCCCCCGGTTTTATAAAAGGAAAAATACATGCCGGGAAATGGCGGATTGTGCTGAATGTGCACTGCTGTGCCTGCAAAGTGAATTATAATATCAGAATTACAGGGGAGGCAGAAATATGAAATACTATCCCTGCGAGCTTCATTGCCACACCATACATTCGGACGGCAATTTTACACCGCAGTCGCTTCAGGAGGCAGCCGTAAAAAACGAATTGTCGCTTATTGCGCTGACGGACCATAACACCTTCAGCGGCACAGCAGAGCTTCGAAAAGAAATCATTCCTTTTATAAAGGGAATTGAATGGACCACCTATTTCGGGCATATGCTTGTGCTTGGCACTGAAAGCTTTGTAGACTGGCGCGATGCAGTGCCGGATAATATTGATGAAAAAATTTCTGAAGTAAAAAAAGCAGGCGGAACAGTAGGTATTGCCCACCCGTTTCAATGCGGCTCGCCGATATGCACAGGCGGACGCTGGGAATTTCAGGTTCATAACTGGGAACAGACAGACTATATGGAAATCTGGCACGAAGCTTTTCACAGCGGCAATACCGAAAACGAAAGAGCCGAGGCCCTTTGGAGTTCCCTGCTTGACAAGGGATATCATCTTGCAGCAAGCTACGGAAAGGACTGGCACAGGCCGCAGAATGACAACACGCTTTTCGGCTGTACTTATCTTGGAATGGACGGCGATATTAATGAAAAAAGTGCACTTTCTGCAATAAAGAACGGCAGAACCGTTGTTTCAACAGGTGCTGCATTTTTCTTTACCGTTAAACAGAACGGCAAAGAATATCATATTGGCGACACCGTAAACGAGGGCATATGCAAATTCGATTTTCAAACGGATTTCCATAAAAGAGAAGCCTTTTCCGCCAAGAAACACATTGTATATAAAACAATAAAAATTATTACAAACGGCAGAAAAACCGTTTGTGAAATCACCGCAAATCAGAACACTGCCGAAATACAGCTAATGAAAAATCACTGGTATCGGGCAGAGCTTTGGGGAACAATAGATGAAACCGAACAGCCCCTTGCAATCACAAGCCCGATATATACAAAATAACCGAATCTCAACCATCTAATATACTGATTGCCCACAGATTTCGTATTTGATTTTTTATTGCATCATATTCCCATTCTTTTTCTGAATTTTTACGGCTGTTCGGATCATTCACCCTGATTTTTCCGTTTTTATATTCTGTTAAAACGATGAAATGGCCTGTTGTTGTAAAATCCCCAGGACCCATAGAGCATATAATCGGATTGCCGGCATCAAGATTTCTTATAATTCTGTTTTTATCAAGCGGAAGCTCCGTAACATCAAGGCCCAGCTGTTTTCCGCCCTCACTGATTAGTGCCCAGGAAGAACCTTTTTCTGTTATTCCGTTAAGCGCATATCCGTTTTTTTGCGCAAATGCTATGATTTTATCGGGCGACATATTTGCATCGCTTGTAAGATAATATGCAGCCATAGAAAGACAAACAGGGCCGCAACCTGTCAGACCCGCTAAATCGCCGCTGTATTTTATGTATCCCCATCGCTTGTCCCATTGCATAAACAGCGGCACGGTTCTGCTGTTTTTATATTCGCTTATATCCACTTTATGTTCTTTTCCGTGCTCCTTCGGATAAGAAAGCACAAAATCCTTCGTTTCGCTGTTTTTTCCGAGAAGCTCAATCAGCTTTTTGGGATATTCTTTATAATCTATTCCGTTTTCATCCGCATAACTTTTAACAATACTTTGCGGGCTGTCATCCGAAAAAACATCAAAATCCGTGTTTCTTCCGGAATTTATAAATAGCAGCAAGGCTGCACCGAGCACAAAAAGCGAAAGCATCATAAATATTGTGAAAGAGCCTGCTTTGGATTTCCGTCTGCGTTTTGTCATAATAATCACCATACCTTTTCAGGCTACAAATCTTTCATTAAAATCATCAACACCTTATTGTAGCCTGACAAGGCATTAATGGTGATTACAGCCATATCAAAATTATGCTGCAGGCAAATTTTGAGGCAATATAATCGGATTCGTGTATTCTCCCATAACATAAAAAACCACACAGGTTATCCCTGTGTGGTTTATTTTAGTCTGCTCAGCTTATATTCTGTTAAAGAAAAAATAAAGATTTAATTAAGATACAAAATGATTTTCTTTTGCGCAAGCGTTTTCTGCACATCTATTACTCTCTGGTTTTCGGAACCACGGAATTTCAGGCTGATATTTTTAAGTGCCTTTTCATACCGCCCGTCTACAAGCACATCCATCTGCCTGAGCAGTTCAGCCGATATTTCCGTATAAGCCCTTGAAGGAAGCTTTCCTGTGATTTCTTCAAGCGTGAAGCCGCTGTAGCACCAGATTGTTTTATTCGGATACTGTGCTTTGAAGCGTTTTACAAAATCCAGCAGCGGTTTCTGGTTTTCCGGCTCAAACGGTTCACCGCCAAGCAGGGAAAGCCCTGCAATCCAACCGGGTTTTAAAGAGTCAAGAATTTCATCCTGAATTTCTTTTGTGAAAGGTCTGCCGTATGCAAAATCCCATGCCATATCGTTGAAGCAGTCCGGGCAGTGATGGCGGCAGCCCGATACAAAAAGAGAGGTGCGCACGCCCTCTCCGTTTGCAATATCGTTTGTTTTTATCTCTGCAACATTCATATTATAAATGCAACACTCTTTCTTTAATTTCCTGCGTTCTTCCCTGATTCCAGAACTGTGTGCCGATATATCCGCAGGTGCGGCGTGCAACATTCATTTTGTCCTGATCTTCATTGCCGCAGTTCGGACATCTCCAGACAAGCTTGCCGTCCCCGTTATCCACAACCTGAATTTCACCGTTATATCCGCAGCACTGGCAGTAATCGCTTTTTGTGTTCAGCTCTGCATACATAATATGGTCATAAATATACTGCATAACGCTTAAAACAGCCGGAATATTATCCTGCATATTCGGAACCTCAACATAGCTGATGGCTCCGCCCGGTGAAAGCTTCTGGAATTCAGCTTCAAAGGAAAGCTTTGTGAACGCATCTATTTCCTCTGTAACATGAACATGATAGCTGTTTGTGATATAGTTTTTATCCGTTACACCCGGGATTTTTCCGAAACGCTTCTGAAGGCATTTTGAAAATTTATATGTAGTGGATTCAAGCGGTGTACCGTAAACCGAGAAATCAATATTTTCCTGTTTTTTCCATGTCTGGCAGGCATCGTTCATTTTCTGCATAACCGAAAGTGCAAAATCCTTTGCGTCCGGATCGGTATGGCTTTTGCCTGTCATATATTTAACACATTCATAAAGACCTGCATAACCGAGGGAAATGGTTGAATATCCGCCGTAAAGCAGTTTATCAATGGTTTCTCCTTTTTTAAGCCTTGCAAGAGCACCGTACTGCCAGAGAATCGGTGCAACATCACTCGGTGTGCCGAGCAGTCTGTTGTGGCGGCACATCAGTGCACGGTAGCAAAGATCAAGCCTTTCATCAAATATATTCCAGAATTTTGTTAAATCTCCGCCTGATGAGCAGGCAATGTCAACCAGATTCAGTGTAACAACGCCCTGATTGAATCTGCCGTAATACTTCGGCTGATTTGTTTTGGGATCCACATAAGGTGTAAGGAACGAGCGGCATCCCATACAAGTGTAAACATTGGAATTTCCGTTTTTATCCACCTTAAGTTCTTTCATTTTCTTTGCGGAAATATAATCGGGAACCATTCTTTTTGCCGTGCATTCTGCTGCAAGGCAGGTAACATCCCAGTATTTTGAGCCTTCAGTAATATTATCCTCATCAAGCACATAAATCAGCTTCGGGAAAGCAGGGGTAATCCATACGCCGCTTTCATTCTTAACGCCTTTTATGCGCTGGCGCAGAACCTCTTCAATAATCAGCTTAAGGTCATCCCTTGTCTGCCCCTCGGGAACTTCGTCAAGATACATAAACACGGTAACAAAAGGAGCCTGTCCGTTTGTGGTCATAAGCGTGATAACCTGATACTGAATCATCTGAACGCCGCGGTTGATTTCATCCCTTACACGGATTTCGGTAATTTTATCAACCTGTTCATCTGTTGGTTCAACGCCGGCAGCCTCAAGCTCTGCACGAACATCCTTTCTGAATTTCCTGCGGCTTAAATCAACAAACGGTGCAAGATGGGAAAGGCTGATGCTCTGCCCGCCGTACTGGCTGGATGCAATCTGCGCAATAATCTGTGTTGCAATATTGCAGGCAGTTGAAAAGCTGTGCGGCTTTTCAATCATTGTGCCGCTGATAACAGTTCCGTGCTGCAGCATATCCTCAAGATTAACAAGATCACAGTTGTGCATATGCTGCGCAAAATAATCCGCATCGTGAAAATGAATAATGCCGTTTTCGTGGGCTTCAACAATTTCGGCAGGAAGCAGTATACGCTTTGTAAGATCCTTTGAAACCTCGCCTGCCATATAATCACGCTGAACACTGTTTACAGTGGGGTTCTTATTTGAATTTTCCTGCTTAACTTCTTCGTTATTGCATTCAATCAGCGTAAGAATCTGATTATCGGTTGTATTCGCTTTTCTGATAAGTGTGCGGTTATAACGGTATTTTACATATCTTCTTGCAACCTCAAATGCGCCCTGTGCCATAATCTGGTTTTCCACAATATCCTGAATTTCCTCAACAGAAAGGGCACGGTTTGCCTTCTGAATTTTAAATTCAACATATTCCGCAATGTCATTGATCTGAGACGCGGTGAGCTCCTCCTTTTCGCAGGCTGCATTTGCCTTTGTTACGGCTACAATAATTTTGTTTAAATCAAAATCTGCTTCCGAACCGTTTCTTTTAATGATTTTCATAGTGATTACCCCATATTTCCAAAGCAGGCTTATACCTATTTATATAAACCGAAACGCCTGCTTAATTATTACAAAAAGGTTACACCCGAACTGTGGTGCTTTATCATCATACCAAAATATAGTGTTACTGTCAATAACTTTCTTCAAAAAAATACAATATATTGTGTAATTTTTTGGAATTTACAACAAAAATAACGATATGTAGATTTTGCTTTTCAAGCTGTTAAATATGCATTTTTGGCTTGAAATGGGCAAAAATACCGCACATTCAAACAAAATATTACAAAAGTGTAAATACAAATTGTATAATTTAATTTCGCATCTAAAAACCACTACATATTATGTATGAGGAATATACAACCACAATTTATTGTGGTTAGCTATAGATAACTTTAAGTTTGTGCAAAATCACTATAATTCTTGCAAAAAGCGGTTTATTTTCCAGATAAATATCAATTGCTTTATCGTTTTAAGTCTGTTATCATAGTATTCAGCAGCAATCGTTGCACAGATATACATTATAAATACAGCGGCAGCTGATAATCATATTAAGGAGGATATATTTATGAGTAATGCCTGGAGAAATTTTAAAACAGGTGTATGGTGTGATGAAATCAATGTGCGTGATTTCATAAATAAAAACTATACTGCATATGACGGTGATGCTTCCTTCCTTGAAGCGCCTACAGAAAGAACGCAGAGAGTAAGCAAAAGGCTGAATGAGCTTCTTATCGCCGAAAATGAAAAAGGCGGCGTGCTGGATGTGGACACAAGCAAGGTGGTTACCATTCTTTCACATAAACCCGGCTATGTGATTAAAGAAGATGATATTATTGTCGGTCTGCAGACGGACGAGCCCCTGAAAAGAGGTGTTTCACCCTTTGCCGGCTTCAGAAATGCAGTTCAGGCCTGCGAGGCATACGGCTATGAAATGTCTGATAAAATCAAGGATGAATTTATTTACAGAACAACGCATAATTCGGGTGTTTTCCGTGCATATACCGATACAATGAAAAAAGCCCGCCATGCCGGTATATTAACAGGTTTGCCGGATGCCTATGCAAGAGGAAGAATTATCGGCGATTACCGCAGAATTGCACTTTACGGCATGGATTATCTGATTGAGCAGAAAAAACTGGACAAGAAAAAGCTTTCCGAAAAGGATTTTCTTGATGAGGAAACGATTCATCTGCTTGAGGACCTTGCAAAGCAGATTGAATTTATGAATCAGTTAAAGATTATGGCGCTGGATTACGGTTGTGATATTTCCGTTCCTGCGCAGAATGCAAAGGAAGCCGTTCAGTGGCTTTATTTCGGCTACCTCGGTGCGGTTAAGGAGCAGAACGGCGCAGCCAATTCCATAGGCAGAATTGCTGAATTTATTGACTGTTATATTGAAAGAGATTTTGCAGAAGGCACGCTGAATGAAAAGGATGCACAGGAAATTATTGACGATCTGATTGTGAAGCTTCGTCTGGTTCGCCATCTGCGCACACCCGAATACAATGAGCTGTTCGCAGGCGATCCGGTGTGGGTAACCTGTTCGCTCGGCGGTGTTTCGGCAGACGGAAAGCATATGGTTTCAAAAACTTCGTTCCGTGTGCTTCAGACGCTTTATAATCTCGGTTCAAGCGCAGAGCCGAACATCACGGTTCTGTGGAGTCAGCAACTGCCGCAGGGCTTCAAAAATTTCTGCGCACAGGTATCAATTGATACCGATTCCATTCAGTATGAAAACGATGATGTAATGCGAAAGGATTACGGCGATGACTATGCGATTGCCTGCTGCGTTTCCGCTATGAAAGAGGGAAAGCAAATGCAGTTCTTCGGTGCTCGCTGCAACCTTGCAAAGGTGCTTCTGATGGCTCTCAACGGCGGTAAGGATGAGGTGCACGGCGATCAGATTGCACCTGAAAGCAAAGCCTTTGATGAAACGGTGCTGAATTATGATGAGGTTATTAAAGCCTATAAGGAATATCTTTCCTGGATGGCACGCCTGTATGTAAACACATTGAATATCATTCATTATATGCATGATAAATATGCTTATGAACGGCTTATGATGAGTCTGCATGATACAAATGTGGAACGCCTGATGGCGTTCGGCGTTTCGGGGCTCAGCGTTGCGGTTGATTCTCTTTCCGCAATTAAGTATGCCAAGGTAACACCCGTTAAGGATGAAAGAGGTATTATTACCGATTTCAGAACAGAGGGCGATTTCCCGAAATTCGGAAATGATGACGACCGTGTGGACGATATTGCAAAGGATCTTACAAGTTATTTCTATCAGGAGCTGTGCAAAACACCGACCTACAGAAACGCAAAGCACACGCTTTCCATTCTTACGATTACCTCCAATGTTATGTATGGCAAGAAAACGGGCGCTACACCGGACGGCAGAAGAGCAGGCGAGCCGTTTGCACCGGGTGCAAACCCGATGCACGGCAGGGACAGCGAAGGTGCACTTGCTTCCCTCAATTCCGTTGCAAAGCTGGATTACGGCTGCTGCCAGGACGGTATTTCAAACACCTTTTCCATCACGCCCGATACACTCGGCACGGATATGGAAAACAGAATCGATCATTTAACCACGATGCTGGACGGCTATTTTGAGCAGGATGCACACCATCTGAATGTAAATGTGCTTAACCGTCAGAAGCTGATTGATGCCATGAATGACCCTACCCTGTATCCATCCCTCACAATCCGTGTTTCCGGCTATGCCGTAAACTTCAATAAACTCACTCGTGAAAAGCAGGAAGAGGTTATTGCAAGAACATTCCATACTTCTATGTAATTATTATATAAAAAGCGTTGGCTTGTTTTTTAACAAGCCAGCGCTTTTTGCATTCTAGTTGTAATTTAATCTTTTTCTTTATTTTTTATTATGCCGATTACACCGGTGATAACGGTTAAAATACTCGCAGCAGCTAAAATGATAATAAATGTTTCATGCTCTCTTAAGTTTGATAAATCATAATCGTAATAAGCCCATCCGCTTGTATCATTGGAATATGTAATTGCTGAATAGATACCGCCAACTAATCCTAACACCAAAAGAACAGCTCTTGAGCAAGTTTTGATGAAGATTTCATTTTTATTTCCTCTTTTCTCTTTTAATTATTTCTATGGTAAATTTTTGGTTGCAATAAGATTGGAAACAGCAAATCCTGTCCATGAGTCTCCTAATAACCAATCCCCTATACGATTACCAAAAAACTTAATTGTAACCATATCAATTCCTGCAATGTTTACTTCAAAGTCATTTGGCATTTTATTTTTTGAAAAATTTTCTGATTTGAATAATAGTTTCCCATCACCATAAATTTCAAAATAACCATTTTGCTGATGATTTTTATATTCTTCTGGAAGAAAAGCGATACCGGAAATACAATCATATTTTTTTCCAAGATTATAATTTATATCAAAATGTGCTTTATAATCACTGTTAAAATAAAACTTTAAACAATTAAACATAGTTTCACTTTTATTGGATACCAATTTTTCATTCCATTTTATTCCACCTGTATAAGCCCACATATCATCATCTCGATAACTTGTAGCATTATCTGAGTAATAGAGTTTAAACGGCAGATACTCTTTAAAATATTCAACTTTTTTATTGATTTCATCGTCATCAGGGCAAAGATTTTGTGCCATTTTTGCCATATCATATGCACCCTCCCGCTCGCCGCTTTTCAGGACTTCATCCGCTTTTGCAATATAATCGACTGCTTTGTTTTTAACTGCCTGATTCAGTCTTTCCTTGGCATCTGCGGATAAACCATTGCCGAGAGATTCAATATACTCGTTGGCGGCATCAATATCACCGCTGTTTACAAATTCGTCTATTTTCGCAAGCTTCGCTTCATAAATCTTGGTTTCATATGTGTCCAGCTTTTCGGAAATTTCTTTTGTTGGGTTTTTGTTTCTGAGCTTTGTTATTTCATCCTGTGCCGCCTCATATCTGCCTTCACTTATGAATTTCTCAATTAACTTTGCTTTTTCTTCCATTAATTTCAGCTGTGCTTCTGTCAGCTTGTTTTGTGCTTCGGAATACCAGCTGTCCTCTTCAATTACCTTTTCAAGCAAATCAGCGGCACCTTGAAAATCACTTTTATTCATCCGTTCTGTTCCCTGAAAAAAGGCTTCCTTTGAATCATATAAATTGTAAAAATTCATGGCGGCTGCATATAATTCTTCATTGTATCCCGAAAGTCTTAATAAAGCAGAATCGGCAGAGGGCAGAAATATATCTCCCGTTAAATCTGTTATGAAAATATAAGGGTCTGTTTCTGTGGGCTGATTATTCAATTCATCCTTCCAATCTGAAATATAATCTTCAAATGCAGAAAACACTGCTTTTCCTGATTTTGATAAATCTTCGTAAACAACGGAATAATCACCGCAGTATTGTTCAAAAACAGATGCAACATTTGCTCCTGATTTGGAATCAAAGGCTTTCTGCAAATTGCTTTTTGCGGCAGCAGGCATAATAACTGTGTTTAATATAGTTAAAAATATAATAATAAATAATGCAGCAACAGCCGCAATTATAGCCATAAATTTCGGATTTTTAAAAAGGTCTGTTATTTTCTGATTTTGCACATCCGCACCGCAGTTTGAACAGTTTATATCCCTTTCGCTGATTTCCGTTCCGCAATTTAAACATCTTTTCATAAATATTCTCCATTTTACACAAAAACTATCTAATGTTTACATTATATAATGCGATAGTCTATATGTCAAGGTGAAATGATAAAGTATTATCTAATCAAAACATTAGATAGTGAGTGATGGGAATGATTAAATTAAGAGTGCTGGATTTACTCAGGGAAAACGGAAAAACAAAATACTGGCTTTATATGCAGCTTGGTATGAGTTATCAGAACTTCAATAAAATGGTGAACAATGAAACGAAATCCATAAAGTATGATAATATTGAAACAATGTGCCGCCTGTTTAACTGCAAGCCGAATGATTTGTTTGAAATTACCGATGAATAACGGTTGTGCTTTCATAGCGTTTGTGTTATTTTTAATGTATGGAATTACAAAAAAGAAAACCGAACAGGTTAAAGGGATTTGATTACAGTAAGGACGAATTATATTTTATTACTGTCTGTTCAAAAAACAGAAATAACATATTTTCCAAAATAATCGTAGAGCAGGATGTCCTCCTCCCGCCGAAGATAGAATTGTTATATGCCGGAAGAATTCTGGATAAATATATTCATTCGGTAAACAGTGCATATAAAAATGTTGAAATAACCGATTATGTTATTATGCCGAAGCATTTCCATTTGATTATTAAATAAGCAGCGGCACGGTGCCTTCACCATGCCTTACGGTAAGTACAGTAATTAAAGGTATAAAAAGTTTTACAACAAGGGAAATCGGGTTTTCTGTTTTTCAAAATTCTTTTTACGACCACATCATCCGTGATGAAGAGGACTATTTGACAAAGGCGCAGTATATAGAAAATAACCCTGCAAAAGGCAGGAGTACAAGTATTATTTAAGGTGATTTTATGGCAAAAATACATTCATTTGAAAGTCTGGCAGCGCTGGACGGCGAAGGTATACGCTACGGCGTGTTTTTCACAGGCTGTCCGCTTCGCTGTGTTTACTGCCACAATCCGGACACCTGGTTTGGCAGCGGACAGGAATATTCCGCACAGGACTTGGTAAAAAAAATAAAACGCTACAAGCCCTATTTCAAAAACGGCGGCGGCGTAACCTTTTCGGGCGGTGAACCTTTGCTGCATGCCGCATTTATCAATGAGACAGCACCGCTTTTAAAAGAAAACGGTATTGGCTACTGTCTGGACACCTCGGGCAGTGTTGTGCTTACAAATGCGGTGAAGGCCTGCATAGACGGCGCTGATATGGTGATTCTGGATATAAAATTTTGTGATGTCGAAAGCTATAAAGCATACACCGGCGGGGATTTTGAAAACTTTGTGCATATCGGCAGATACTGCACGGAAACAGGGAAAAGGCTCTGGCTGCGCACGGTGGTTGTGCCGGGGATTAATGACAGTGAGGCGCAGATAAAGCAATATGCCGAATTTGCAAAGCAGTTTGAATATGAGAAATATGAATTGCTTGCGTTTCACACAATGGGCTTTTTCAAATACGAAAAGCTGGGCATTGAAAATCCGCTTGCAGGGAAAAAAGCACTTTCAAAGGAAAGGCTTTTAGAATTGCAGAAAATAGTTGACAAAGGCTGATAAAAAAATTATAATAGCAGTAACTTAATAAGTCAGGGGTGCCGCACGGCTGAGATTATACCCTTTGAACCGAGCATTAGTATGGACGGTGAAGACGATATAGACGATAATTCTGTCCTGTACTATTTTTTAGTATAGGACTTTTCTTTTGACTTGTTGAGTAATACATATTTTCAGAAAGGAAGAAAAATTATGAAAGCAAGTATTGCAATTCAGGTTTTGCCTGAGGTACCGAACGAGGAGGAGCTCATCAGAATTGTGGATGAGGTTATAGCTTATATCAAAAGCACAGGCCTTAACTGCTATGTGGGTCCGTTTGAAACAACGGTTGAGGGAGAGAGCTATGATCAGCTTATGGAAATTGCCGCAAACTGCCAGAAGGTTGCCATTAACGCAGGCTGCCCGAGCGTAAGTGCTTATATTAAGGTGGTTTACAATCCCGAAGGCGAGGTTCTTACCATTGACAAAAAAGTTACAAAGCATCACCAATAAAACAGCACCTGTTGCTGCACTGGCAGCTGTTATCCTTATATGGTTTATCTGCTGTAATTTTGAGATTGTGCCTGCTTATATGCTGCCGTCTCCCGCTGATGTGGCAAAGGCATTTTCGGTCAATTTTGCAATTATGATGAAGCAGGCTGTATATACGCTTCAGGAAGCAGTATATGGGCTGGGAATCGGGATTATTCTGGCTTTTTTTGCAGCAGCACTGATGGACAGGTTTTCCTTTGTTCATAAAGCCGTTTATCCTGTGCTGATTATAACACAGACAATCCCCACCATTGCCATTGCACCGCTGCTTGTTCTGTGGATGGGCTTCGGAATGGCACCCAAAATTACGCTTGTTGTGATTACCACCTTTTTCCCGGTTGCAATCGGGCTTCTGGATGGCTTTAAAAGTGCGGATAACGATGAAATCAATATGCTGCGCTCGATGGGTGCAGGCCGATTGCAGATTTTCAGGCATATCAAGCTGCCGTCTGCCGCTGGGTCGTTTTTTTCAGGGCTTAAAATCTCTGCCTCCTATGCGGTGGTGGGCGCTGTTATATCCGAATGGCTGGGCGGCTTTAACGGCCTTGGCGTGTATATGACAAGAGTTAAAAAAGCTTATGCATTTGATAAAATGTTTGCTGTAATTGTGTTTATTTCGGTTATAAGCCTTCTGCTTATGGCTTTTATCGGTGTGCTTCAAAAAGCGGTTATGCCGTGGGAAAGAAAAAATAGAAAAGGAAATTAAAATATGAATAAAAGAATATTGGCTGTATTTCTGGCAGCCGTTATGGTGTTCTGCCTTGCTGCGTGCAGTGCAGATCAAAAGGATAATCAGAATAGAACAGAAATAACAATGTGTCTGGAATGGACACCGAACACAAATCATACAGGTCTGTATACTGCTCTGAAAAAAGGCTACTATGATGCGGCAGGGCTTAATGTTAAAATTGTTCAGCCGCCTGAAAACAGTACTGCAACACAGGTTTGTGCAGCAGGGCAGGCACAGTTCACGATTGAGGCACAGGATACGCTTGCACCTGCCTTTACGGCAGATGTGCCTGTCGGCGTAACGGCCGTTGCAGCTGTTCTGCAGCACAACACCTCGGGTATTATGTCCAAAGCAGAGGAAGGTATGAACAGGCCTGCCGGATTAACAGGCAAAACCTATTTAACATGGGATACGCCTGTGGATAAAGCCATTATGGAAAACCTTGTGAATACAGACGGCGGCAACTGGAGCAAGGTTACACTGATTCCCAATATGGTTACGGAAGAGGCAGAGGATGTGAAAGCAAATCCGGATCACGCCATCTGGGTGTTTTACGGCTGGGGCGTTATGAATGCAAAGGTTAAGAATATTGATGTGGATTATTTCAGCATTAAGGATATGAACCCGATTTTTGACTACTATACACCGGTTATTGTGGGCAACAATGATTTCTTAAAAAATAATCCCGAAGCGGCGAAGGCATTTGTCTCCGCAACGGCAAAGGGTTATGAATATGCAGCACAGCACCCTGAGGAAGCGGCACAGATTCTGATTGAAAGTGATGATACAGGTGCGCTGACAGGCAGCGAGGCGCTTGTTCTTGAAAGCCAGAAATGGATTTCACAGCAGTATATTGCAGATGCTGAAAAATGGGGATATATTGATGCACAGCGCTGGAACAGATTCTACAGCTGGCTTTGGGAAAACAAACTGATTGAAAAGCCGATTGAAACAGATTTCGGCTATACAAATGAATTTTTACCTGAATAGAGAGAATAAAATGGAGATTTTATCGGTTCAATCCGTATCAAAAAGCTTTGACGGAAAAGCAATTCTTGAAGATGTATCTCTTTCCCTGCATAAAGGCGAAATCATAAGCCTGCTCGGTGTAAGCGGCGCAGGAAAAACCACACTGTTCAACTGCATTTCCGGCATCCTTAAGGCAGACAGCGGCAGCATTTTTTTAAACGGCTGCGATATAACGGGAAAGCCGGGAAATATAAGCTATATGCTTCAAAAGGATATGCTTCTGGAATATAAAAAAGTGATTGATAATGTTTCGCTGCCCCTGCTTCTTTCGGGAATGAAAAAAAAGCAGGCAAGGACAGAAGCACTGAAGCATTTTGAGGAATTCGGCATTGCCGGCACGGAAAATATGTATCCTGCCGAGCTTTCGGGCGGTATGCGTCAGCGTGCGGCACTGCTGCGAACCTACCTTGCCTCAAAGGGCGCAGCACTGTTGGATGAGCCGTTCAGTGCGCTGGATACAATCACAAAATCTCAGATGCACAGATGGTATCTTTCGGTTATGGAAAAGATTGATTTATCAACAATTTTTATAACGCATGATATTGACGAAGCTATTCTGCTTTCCAACAGAATTCTGATTCTTTCAGGCTCACCTGCAAAAATAAGCAGGGAAATTGTGATTGAAGAACCGCATCCGCGAAGGGCTGATTTTAATTTAACGGCTCAGTTTTTAAATTATAAGAAGCAGGTGATAGAAGCGCTTGGCACAATATAAATGAAAAGGCTGAAGGTTTATATTGAGATGCTGTAACAAAGTTTAAAACCAAAGGACAATCTTGTTCTTTGGTTTGTTTTATGCTATAATCTATAAACAGAGAATTGTGGCTTGATGTGTGGCAGAAAAGGGACATATATGAATAACAGACCTGCATTAGATAAGAATTCAGACAGCAAGACATTTCGTGATTACTATTATCTGAAAGAAGAATTGGTAAGCTTTTGCAGGGAAAACGGTATTCCTAATAGAAACAGCAGACAAAATTGCGTGTTTTCTTGAAGCAGGAAAAATCTTGCCCTTGCAACAGAGAGAAAAATTCACAGCGCTATTTGCCATAAATGAAGATTCAAAAATTGAAGCAAACTTTGTTTGTTCGGAGAAGCACCGAATATCTTTCAGAAAACATATCGGAAGTGGTTTTACATTTAATGTAGCTTTTCAAAAATGATTGAAAAAGAATACAGGCACAACTTATAAAGAAGCGATTGCTGTTTATTATCAAATTCTTGAGGATAAGAAAAAAGGAAAAATAAAAATTGATAAGCAGTTTGAATACAATACTTATATTCGGGATTTTTTCGAAGATAATAAAGGAAAATCTTTAGAGGAAACCATTAAATGCTGAAAATATAAAAAGCAATTGCAAGGGTATAATCGCTATGAAAAACAGGCCTTATAGCAATACAAAGGCAATTTTTCGGTTGGATAAGGAGGAATATACTATATTTTTTTCAGGAATATGTCTTTTGACGAAAGATGTGCAGCGGCTGTCAGAATTCTATCAAAATATTCTTCAAACGACTTCTGACTGTGATGATGAGGTACATTAGGAAATACATACGCAGGGTGCATGTTTGGCTATTCTTAAATATGACGATGCGAATGGCGGAAATCCGAATATGAATATGGCTTTTACTGTTGATGATGTGGATACGGAGTATTTACGCCTTAAAAAGTGTGGCGTTGAAATACTTGATGAACCGACAATTCGCCCATGGGGAGCTAAAAATATGCGCTTTTGTGATCCTGACGGAAATTATATTGTTTTCAGAAGCTTCCTAAAATAAAGTTTGATTTATTTAACAAATCATAATTGTAATACTGGCGAAAAAGATGGAATTTTAATATACAGAATCCAAAATTATAACCACCCGTGAAGCGGGTGGTTATAATTATAAATAGTTTTTTATTTGCACCAACGAATCCACAATATAATCGGCTTTGATATCATTTGTTACAGGCAGCTTATCATAATTGAACCAGATGGTTTTTATGCCGTATTCAACGCCGCCCTTTATATCCGCTGTAAGCGAATCCCCGATTAAAACCGTATTTTCTTTCGGTACATTTCCAAGCCTTTCAAAACAGACATCAAAAAATCTCTTTTCCGGCTTGGGAAAGCCAATCTGCTCCGAATTAAAAATATGCGTTATATAGTTCATCATTCCTGCATTGGTAAGCCGTTTTATCTGCTGCTGATAGGATGCATTACTTGCTACACAAACTGTATATTTTTCGGAAAGATATTCCAATATCTCATAAGCGCCCTCAACCGCCTGCCTGCTTTCGGAAAAGGCTTCCCTGAATTCCTGCTCAAACAGCGGTCCGTCTGCAGCTGTTCCAAGGCATTCAAAAATTGTTTTCCATCTGAGCTGATACAGTGTAGGCTTGTTTATTTCCCCTGTTTCGATTTTGCACCAAAGCATATCATTCACCGCTCTGAAAACAGGAAAAACACTTTCATCATATTTTAAATTCCATTTTATAAACTGCTTTTTTATGGTTGCTTCGGCACATGCGTTAAAATCAAGCAGCGTATTATCCACATCTATTAAAACGGTTGTTATCATAAAATATTCTTCTCCGCATATTCCATAATATGTTCATTATTTGAGCACGCCGTGCCGGTTGCTATCGCCTTAAGCGCATCACATGCATTTGAAACCGCATAGGAAATGCCCGCTACCTGAAACATATGTATATCATTTTTGCTGTCGCCAAGCGCCAGCGTTTTCTGCATATCCAGCGAAAGCAGGCTGCAAAGCTTCTGCAATCCCGTTCCCTTATTTGTGCCTTTATTCATAATTTCCAGATTGTTGCCCATAGAACTGACCACCTGCTCCTGCGGAAACCGCCCTGCAAGCGCTTCAAGGCAGTTTTCTCTTTCCTGCATGCTTCTGAAAAAAGCATCAAACAACTCCGGTTTCAGCGCTTCCGTTTCAAGCATAGCGGAAAAATCATCAGCCCTTTTTCTGCTGTGGGCAATCACCGTGCGGAATCTGGGATTTATCTTATAATATTCAAAGCATTCTTCATTTATTTTGCCTGTATCTGCCCACGGATAGCCGCCGCTGTAAATTTCAATATAAGTTTCATACGAATTCAGCAGATTAAAAATTCCAATCGCAGTTTCACGCGGCATAACGGAGGAATACAGAATACCTTTTCCCTTTTCGTAGATTCCCGAGCCATTTGAAAACACAAAATATCGAATGCATTCTTCTTTTCTTACAGCTTCAGGGATTTCGTAATAGGTGCGCCCTGTAACAGGAACCGTCATAATGCCCTTTTCACTGAGCCGCCGGATTGCCGCAAGATTTTCCCGGCTTACGGCAGAATTGTCATTCAGCAGTGTGCCGTCCATATCAACGGCAACTAACGATATTTCCATTGCACATCTTTCCCTTTTCCGTTAAATAAAACAGAGAATATCACGCAAGCGAAATATTCTCTGCACCTTTTATTCTTTTACAAATCCCTTTGTAACCTTAACAATATTTTCTGCACTGAGGCCGAACTGCTTCAACAAATCCTTTGCAGGGCCGCTGTGGCCGAACACATCGTTTACACCGATTCTTTTAACAGGCACTGGGCATTTTTCTGAAAGACAGGAGCAAACTGCTTCGCCGAGCCCGCCTACTATACTGTGTTCCTCAACCGTGATTACCTTTCCTGTTTTCTTTGCAGATGTAGCCACAAGCGCTTCATCCAGCGGCTTGATTGTTGCAATATTGATGATTTCGGCATCAATTCCGTCTGCCGCAAGCTGCTTTCCTGCCTCAATCGCTTCGGCAACCATTAAACCGTTGGCAATAATGGTAACATCACTGCCCTCTCTGACAACCTCACCCTTTCCGATTTCAAACTGATAGCTTTCATCGTGAAATACAGGAACGGCAAGTCTGCCGAATCTTAAATAAACAGGGCCTTCATATTTATAAGCCGCTTTAACAGCCTGTTTTGCTTCAACATCATCTGCCGGACAGATAACAACCATGCCCGGAATGGCACGCATAAGTGCAAAATCTTCGCAGCACTGATGGGATGCGCCGTCCTCTCCAACGGAAATGCCGGCATGTGTTGCACCGATTTTTACATTCAGATGCGGATAGCCGATTGAATTTCTGATCTGCTCAAACGCTCTGCCCGATGCAAACATTGCAAAGCTGGATGCAAACGGAACAAGACCCATTGTGCTTAAGCCTGCTGCAACAGAAACCATATTTGCTTCTGCAATTCCGCAGTTGAAATGTCTTTCGGGATATTCCTTCTGAAAAATGCCTGTTTTGGTAGCCGCAGATAAATCTGCATCAAGAACAACAATATTATCTGCCCCGTCTGCCGCAAGCTCTTTCAGTGCTGTGCCGTAGCTGTCTCTTGTGGCAACATTCTTTACTTCTGCCATTCTTATGCCTCCTTTAATTCTGCAAGCTTTGCGTTAAGCTCTGCTATTGCAATTTCATATTCCTCAGTGTTTGGTGCTTTTCCATGCCAGCCAACTGCATTTTCCATATAGGAAACGCCCTTGCCCTTAACGGTTTTCATAATAATTGCAAACGGCTTTGTGCTCTTATGGAATTTTTCAAATGCCGCTTCAATTTCATCAAGATCATTTCCGTCTATAATAACATAATCAAAACCGAATGCCTCAGCTTTTTTATCAATCGGCTCTGCGCTCATAACATCTTCGCATTTACCGTCTATCTGAAGTCCGTTTACATCAATGATAACACAAAGATTATCAAGATTATACTGAGCTGCAAACATCATTGCTTCCCAAACCTGACCTTCTTCAATTTCGCCGTCCCCAAGCAGGGTATAAACACGGATATCGTTTTTGCCAATATATTTAGCACCCTTTGCCATGCCGCAGGCTGCACTGATGCCCTGGCCGAGAGAACCTGTGCTCATATCCACACCGGGAACGGTGTTCATATTGGGATGCCCCTGAAGATAAGAACCGATATGGCGGAGGGTTTTTAAATCCTCTGCAGGGAAAAATCCTGTGTAAGCAAGTGCACTGTAAAGCGCAGGTGCTGCATGACCCTTTGAAAGAACAAATCTGTCCCTGTTTTCCATTTTGGGATTTTCAGGATCAAAGCGCATTTCCTTTCCGTAAAGATAAGCAAGAATATCTGCTGCGGAAAGACTGCCGCCCGGATGACCTGCTTTGGCATGATAAGTGCCTTCTATAATTCCGTGGCGTATTTCCGCCGCAAGAATCTGAAGCTTCTTTTTAAGCTTATTATCCATAATCTATCTCCTTTTTGCATAGGCAGCGAACAGAAAAAACTGTTCATCGTCCAAGCTCATTTTATACTGTGTTATTTTAACATCAATCTGCAAATTCTGCAATAGAAAAACTAAAATTCATAAAATTAAACAACATGATAAAACAGGAATACAGCTTAACACCACTGTTTGATTCTGTCAGTTTGTTTTCTCATCCGAAACCAGCACGGCACACACAAGATACCTGCTTGTTTTATCGCCTGTTACACAGGTGGAAAGCACAACTATTCTGCTGTGTTCATTCAGGGGCACATCCGGCTCTGTTCTGACATTTTTCTGCGCAGACTGCGGATTTTGAATCATCTGCTGAAAGGCAGAAATCCGATTTTTATCACTGAAATCATTGGAAAGCATAATATGCCTGTCATCATATTTAAAGGCAGAAACAATCTGATAGGTAAGCCTTCTCTGCGGCATATAAATATAGAAATATTCATTTTCGGCGAAAAATGCTTCGTCCTCAAATTTATGAAGCGTGGTAAACATGGTATCGCCGTAATTGTTATGGCCGTAAATCAGCGTTACCGGGTCTGAAAAATCCTTTGCATTGCATTTTTCCGTGTAAATCGCCCCGCTTTTCAGATAAGATTTATCCACTGCACTATGTGTTAAATAAAAATCATCTTCACCGCTGTGCTGTGCAATAGGATAATCCACATTCGTATGCTCTATTTTAATCCATGCATAGATTTCATCATTTTTCTGCACAAGTGCCGGAAAATCAACCGGATTAAACACAGGCGGGTTCTTTTCCTGCGTTGTGATAACAGGAGGTGCAGAGGTTGTTTCGTATTCTCGTTCCGCCTTAAACTGATTATAAAAACAAAAGCCAATATAAAAAACCGCGCAGACAAATACTGCCGCAGAAAGAATAAACAGAATCCTGTTTGCTGTTTTTTTCTTCATATCATCACCTGAATCATAACTACCGGTTGAACCGGCGAATTCGTCTTTGCTGAAGAGATAAACTAAAAAAGCCTGCTGCATCATTACAGCAGGCTGCTTTCTATTTTAACGCAAAACCGTTTATTATGCAAGTTTGGCTTTTCCCGTACAGAGCTCATAATATCTTCCTTTAAGCTCGAGAAGCACATCGTGATTTCCGCGTTCCAGAATTTCACCGTGTTCAAGCACCATGATGGCATCGGAATTCCGAACGGTTGAAAGCCTGTGGGCAATCACAAATACTGTTCTGCCAATCATAAGCCGATCCATTCCGTGCTCAATATGAAGCTCTGTTCTTGTGTCAACAGAAGAAGTTGCTTCGTCAAGAATAAGCACTGCTGGCTTGGCAACAGCCGCCCTTGCAATGGCAAGAAGCTGCCTTTGGCCCTGAGAAAGATTTTCACCGTCTGCCGCAATAAGAGTATTATAGCCGTCAGGCAGTCGGCGGATAAAGCTGTGGGCCGATGCAAGCTTTGCTGCGGCAATACATTCCTCATCCGTAGCATCCAACCTGCCGTAGCGTATATTATCCATAACCGTACCTGTAAACAGGTGCGTATCCTGCAAAACGATGGAAAGTGACTTTCTTAAATCATCCTTTTTAATCCGTTTAATATCAATTCCGTCATAGGTAATCACACCGTCCTGAATATCATAAAAGCGGTTAATCAGATTTGTTATGGTTGTTTTTCCTGCACCTGTTGAACCGACAAAGGCAATTTTCTGCCCCGGCTTTGCATAAAGGCTTACATGCTTAAGCACGGTCTTCTCAGGTACATATCCAAAGGTTACATTTTCAAAAATCACATTGCCCTCAACTGCCGTTAAGCTGCCGTTGTCATTCCAAAACCATTTCCTTTCACCGTTTACGGTTTCTTCCTTAAGGGTTACCGTGCCTTCATCCGTTTCAGGCTGCATTTCCATAATTTCAAAAACACGCTCAGCACCTGCCAGTGCAGAAAATATTGTGTTCATCTGATTGGTTATCTGCTGAACCGGCTGTGAAAACTGCCTTGTGTAGGTTAAAAACGAGGTTAATTTACCGATGGTAAAGGTAAGCGGATTTGCAATTACAAGAAGTGCACCGATGATTGTAATTACAGCATACGCTGTATTATTTATACCTGCCGAGCACGGCCCCATAATGCCGGAATAAAAGTTTGCCTTTGTAGCACTCTGCCTGAAATTTTCATTCAGCTGTGCAAATTCGGAAATTGCCTCTTCTTCATGATTAAATACCTTAACAACCTTCATACCTTCAACGGTTTCTTCAATATAACCGTTCATTTTTCCAAGATTTTTCTGCTGCTGCTGAAAATGCTTTCTTGTTTTTTTGCCGATAAACATGGAAATCCAAATCATCAGCACAAGGAAAACCAGCATAATTAAAAACAGCCGCCAGTTAAAATAAATCATCATTGCCACAATACCAAGCATTGTAAAAACAGAGGAAACAAGCTGCACAACCGACTGCTCCAGCATCATCTGCATATTATCAACATCATTTGTAAAGCGGCTCATAATTTCGCCGTGCGTTTTACTGTCAAAATATCTTAACGGAAGCGACTGCATATGATTGAACAAATCCCTTCTGATGATATTGGAAGTGCCATATGCAATTTTAACCATAATTTTGCTTTGAAGGAAGCTTAAAACAGAAGCACCGATATAGAAAACCGATAAAATAACAAGCTGCTTTATCAGTTCATTTTTATTGAACACCGGGAAAATTGCCTTATCTATCAGCGGCTGAAGCCTTGCAGATGCAAGCACTGAGCAAGCCGTTGATGCAAGCACGGCAACAACTGCTATCACAAGAAGATATTTGCTTTTTCCTATATAACGCAATATATTTGAAACGGTTTTCTTTGTATCTTTCGGCTTTTTAAAGCCGTGGTGCTGCATACCGGGTCCTCCGCCGTGCGGTCCTTTTCCTGCCATTATTCAATCACTCCCTTCTGCTGTGTATTATATATTTCCTGATAAATTTCATTTGATTCCATAAGTGCATCATGTGTGCCGATGCCCTTGATTTCACCATCATCCATAACAAGAATTTTATCTGCATCCTTAACAGACGAAATACGCTGTGCAATAATGAAAACGGTGGTATCTTTTAGTTCATTATAAAATGCATTTCTGATTTTAGCCTCCGTGGCGGTGTCCACAGCAGAGGTTGAATCATCCAGAATCAGAATTTTCGGCTTTTTAATCATTGCTCTTGCAATACAGAGCCTCTGCTTCTGACCGCCGGAAAGATTAAGCCCTCCCTGTGCAAGCACCGTGTCATATCCGTCCGGCTGGCGCATAATAAAATCGTGTGCCTGCGCTGCCGTGCATGCCGAAATGATCTCTTCATCGGAGGCATCCTTTTTTCCCCAGCGGATATTTTCTTTGATTGTGCCTGTAAACAGCGTGTTATTCTGAAGCACAACGCCGGTAAGCGCCCTTAATTCCTCAATATCGTAATCGCGGACATCCACATCATCCACAAGTACTCTGCCACCGGTTACATCGTAAAGCCTTGGGATAAGGGAAACAAGGCTTGATTTGCCGCAGCCTGTGCCACCCACAATACCGATAATCTGGCCGGGCTCTGCCGTAAAGCTGATATTGTTTAAAATATCATCTCCGTCTGTCTGCGTGGAATATCTGAAATTCACATTTTCAAACTGAACCCTGCCCTGCACTTTAACTTCTGCCGTTTCACTGCTGTTTACAATATCAATTTCAGCATCAAGCACTTCTTTGATACGGTCTGCACAGGCCTTTCCCCTTGCCATCATAACAAGAAGCATTGCAATCATCATAAGGCTCATCAGAATTTCCATAACATACTGAATAAAGCTTAACAGATCACCTGTTGTCATTTCGCCAAGGCTGATGGAAACACCGCCCTTATAAAGCACAAGCACCATTGCAAGGTTGAAAATAAGCATCATAAGCGGCATTGCAAGAATAATCATGCCTGCTGCCTTTGCTCCCATACCCGAAAGCGCATCGTTGGCCTTTTTAAACTTTTCTTTTTCGTGGTCCTCACGCACAAAGGCTTTAACCACTCTGATTCCAATCAGATTTTCCTGCACAACACTATTCAGTGCATCTATTCTTTTCTGCATCTTTTTGAACATCGGAAAACCGATTTTCATGATAATTCCAACTGCAATCAGAATCACCGGCAGCGCAAACAGCATCATAGATGCAAGCTCTGCATTAATGGTAACGGCAAAAAATGATGCAAAAATCAGCATGGCAGGCATACGAATCATCATTCTTAAAATCATCATCGTCATATTCTGAATCATCGTAACATCATTTGTAAGCCTGGTTGTAAGAGATGCCGTTGAAAATTCATCTATATTTTTAAAGGAAAAAGATGAAATTTTCCTGAACATTGCATTTCTAATTCTGGCTGCAAATTTCTGGCTCACCTCAGACGACAGCTTCATACAGGTAATGCCGCCTGCGATTGCAACAAGCGCCACAATAATCATCAGCACGGCTTCCTTAAGTATAAAGGCATTACCCTCTGCCGCTGCTGCCGTTCCCTCTATAACAGGGGTAACCCCCTTATCAATAATTCTTCCCATAATTTTGGGAAGATAAAGCTGGCATGCCGCTTCAATAACCATTCCAAGCGAACCTGCAATTGCCGCAAACCACAGTCCGTTTAAAAATTTTGTTAATTTCGTTTTACTTTTTTTCCCGTTTTTACTTGCCATTTTCCTCATCTCCTTTTAGTTTGTTGGGGCGTTTGTAAGAATAGTTTTCTTCCCCTGTTGCATTAAAAATCACTCTGTCAAGAAAGCTTCTGAACAAATCAAGCTCATCATTGGAAAATTCCGCAAAAACCTTTTCCTGATAGCACATCAGATTGCTGTGCACATTGGTTAATGCGGTTTTTCCCTTTTCCGTAATATAAATATGACTGATTCTGGCATCGTTTTCATCACTTCGTTTTTCAAGAAGCTTCTGCTTTTCAAGCCGTTTCAGCGAAACGGAAATGCTGGCAAGGCTTGTGTGCAAATATTTTGCAATTTCAGAGGGCTTCAACCCCTCTTTAAACAGAATTAAAAACAAAATTTCATCCTGTCCCTGAAAAATTCCGTTTTCCTTTAAAACAGATCTGAAATTATCCCTGCCGATTTTTGAAAGATAATTCACTGTGGGAAACAGCGGAAATCTGCTTTCACAATCTTCATCCTGTACCAAGATTATCATCCCTTTAAAAAGTTATGCAACTAATGTTAGTTGACTAACAAGCAGTTTACACACATAATTTTCATTTGTCAATAGCTGATTTGAAAAATTAACAATATCTTGCAAAACTTTTTTGATTATGTTAAAATATCCGTTTGAATTGAGGTATATCAAATGAATTTATATGATTACAGCACAATAAACAAAATCTTAACCGCCCACGGATTCACCTTTTCTAAGGCATTGGGGCAAAATTTTATAATTGACCCGTCTGTCTGCCCTGAAATGGTCAGAAACCTTAATGCCGATGAAAAAACAGGTGTTATTGAAATCGGCCCAGGTATCGGTGTGCTGACAAAAGAGCTGTGCAAAACGGCAGGAAAAGTTGCCGCCATAGAGCTTGACAAAAGGCTGTTCCCTGTTTTGGAGGAAACGCTTGGTGAATTCAAAAATGCTGAAATCATTGAGGGCGATGTGCTCAGGCTGGATTTAAATGCACTTATAAAAGAAAAATTCAGTGGTATGACCTCGATTAAAGTATGTGCAAACCTTCCGTATTATATAACCTCCCCCGTTATTATGGCGCTGCTTGAAAACAGGCTTGCGATAGATGAAATTGTTGTTATGGTGCAGAAGGAAGCGGCTGAAAGGCTCTGTGCCGAAATCGGCTCCAGAGATTCGGGAGCCGTTACAGTTGCCGTGAATTACTATGCACAGGCAGAAATGCTTTTTGAAGTTCCGAAAGAATGTTTCTATCCTGCCCCCAAGGTGGACAGTGCTGTTATGAAGCTTACATTAAGAAAGAATCCCCCTATTGATATTAAGGATGAAAAGCATTTTTTTGCAATCGTAAAAGCAGCCTTTTCCCAAAGAAGAAAAACGGCACTGAACTGCCTTTCCGGCGGACTTGGCATTTCAAAAAGCGCCGTTTCTGCTGCACTCAAGGCAGCAGAGCTTGACGAAAGAGCAAGAGCCGAAAGCTTTTCAATGGAGGATTTCGCACTACTTTCAGAAATACTGTAAATCAAAAGAATTCAAAAATAAATAAGGAGGATAAAACAATAGCTTCAAAAGAAAAAAGAGAAAAAATATTTTCTTCCTATCCAATACCGAAGGCAGTTGCGGCACTTGCTGTTCCTTCCGTGCTTTCCAGCATCGTAAATGTAATTTATAATATGGCAGACACCTATTTTGTAAGCCTTATGAAAGACACCAATGCAACGGCAGCTGTTTCCATCACAATGCCGGTTTTTCTTTTCTTCGTTGCATTCGGCAATATTTTCGGTGTTGGCGGCTCTGCCTATATCTCCCGTTCCATGGGAGAGGGCAAGAAAAATAAAGTAAAAAAAATAAGTTCCTTTTCCATTTATTCATCCCTGCTGTCAGGGGCTGTTCTGCTGGCGCTTATTCTGATCTTTGTAAAACCGCTTATATCCGCGCTGGGTGCAACAAGTGATTCGGTTTATAATTATGCGTATGACTATCTGAAATATATAGCAATCGGCGGTCCAATGATTGTTACTTCTATCACCGCAAGCAACCTTGTAAGGGGGGAGGGTGCTGCCAAGGAATCCATGATCGGCATGATAATCGGCACGGTTACCAACATTATTCTTGACCCCATTATGATACTTACACTGGATATGGGTGTAGGCGGTGCGGCCATTGCAACGGTAATCGGAAATATTGCATCCGTTGTTTACTATGCCGTTTATCTTATGAAAGGAAATTCCATACTTTCCTGCAACCCTGCACGCTTTTCCGTTAAAGAGGGAATTGCAAGAAATGTAATTCCCATCGGCATTCCTGCCGCACTGAACAATGTTCTGATGAGCGTTTCAAACATCCTTTTGAACAATTTTATAAAGGAATACGGCGAGCCCGCCGTTGCCGCACTGGGAATTGCCATGAAAGTAAACATGCTGATTGTATTTGTTCAGATGGGCATAGGCATGGGCATTCAGCCGCTTATCGGCTATTCCTATGGTGCAAAAAATATAGACAGGCTCAGGAAAACCATGAAATTCACAATGCTGTGCACCTTTATTTTAGGCACGGTTTTAACGATACTTTATTTCCTTTTCACGGCGGATATAATAAATATCTTCAACGGTGAGGGTGATGTGCAGGTTACGGATTACGGTGTTAAAATTTTAAGGGGCTTAATGCTTGCTGGGCCATTTATCGGCATTATGTTTATCTATAACTTTGCCTTTCAGGGAATGGGAAAATCCATTCCGAGCCTTGTGCTTTCGCTTGGCAGGCAGGGGCTTATATTCCTGCCGCTTCTGATTGTAATGAGCAGACTTGTTGGCTTTAACGGCATTGTTTATGCACAGCCCACAGCAGATCTGGTTTGCGTTGTGCTTGCAGCAGTTATGTTTGCCGCAGTGAATTCAAGACTGAAAAAAGACCCGTCTTTCTACCCAAAAGAAAAAAGAAGCTAAAAAACAGGACCGCACAGCTGTGCGGTCTTTCTTTTTGCTAATTCATCCAAGCACTTACTTAAGGCAGGAGTCTTTCCTCATTTACAAAATGATTATTCTGAAATAAAAACTATATTTCTTTCGTAAAAAGGATTTCAAAATCCTTGCAGAACGGAAAAAAACCGCCTGCATCCCGGTAACCCAGCTTTCTGTAAAAATGCTGTGCAGTTTCATTTGCTTGTGATGAGGTCATCACCTTATCATAACTGAGCTTCAGCATCTCATTTTCCCAGAACCCAACAAGCTGTGTGCCAAAGCCAAGTCCCCTGTATTCTTCCAAAAAATACAGCATATTCATAAACGGAATTTCATCCCAGAACAAACCCCATCTGAGCCAGCCTGCAAGATTTCCGCCGGCAAGCATAACCAGCACATACCTGTTCAGAATTGCTTTTTCCAAAATATCTTCTTTTATATGGCAATCTCTGCTCAGCAGCAGTTCTTTATCTGCCATAGAAGCATATCGTATTTCCGTCATATTAATTCCCATAGCCTTTCCGGCTACAAATAGTGGATTAAGAATTACTGATACGCTTTGCTGTAGCCGAACAAGGCGTATAATGGGAATTCAGACAACTCAGAATTATGACACAGGCAAATTTTGATGCCAATACAATTTGGAATTGTGTGATTGTTTCACACTATTTTTTCTTTCCTGTTTTTATAAATGCAATCAGCTTTTCTGCATCATCAAATGCATCATAATCCCCTGTTATTCCGCTTCGGTGATAAACAATACCGTTCTTTTCGTTCTCCGCAAGGCAATCCAGCAATACCTTTTCACCGTATCTTTTCGCAAACAGAGTAAACGCATATGGCTTGATTTTACCAAGCATTCCTTTCCTGCAATCCGTATCACAGTCAAAGCAATGTGCCAATCCTTTTGAAATGGAGCATTTTCTGTTATCACACCATTCTTTATCAGGACAGTTATCTGAATTACATCCGCTGCATAGTTCATTTTCGGAGCACAGACAGCAGGCAAGACCGCACCGTGCAATTCCAAGCTTTCTTTTCATCCTTCTGCCCTTTCCTGATCCATATGGATATACCATTTCGGAACGGTTAATGTATAATTGTCATACCATTCCAGCACATCCTTTGCCTGATTCAGCATTACATTAATCTGTTCCTCTCCAAACGGAATGGCCCACGGAACAGAGGACAGCGTATTGCTGCCGATATATAATTTCAGCAGCTTCCAGAATAACTCAGGCACCAGATTGTCAAAATAGCCGTTTATCATTCCCGAAGCAAAGGCAGGTGAGGTCTGCGCTGCCCATACGATGCGGTTGAATTCCTCCCACGGATCGCCGAAATCATACCTGTCAAAATCAATTACAACAATTTTATCTTTATCAATCATCATATTCCCTATATGATAATCCCCGTGCTGAAAGCACTGCGGGCGGTTTTTCAGCAAAGCACGATTTGCATTCAGATAATCAATTATGTATTCTGCCCCGTCAAACTTTATCGGACATTCGGAATACATTTTGATTTTTCTGTTCATTTTCATATTAAACCGTATTTCCCATTCAATTTGATTTTTCGGAGCAGGTATAATATGAATCTCCTGAAGAATTTTACCCGCCTGAAAACCAAATGCATACTGCTGCTTTTCACTGTAATCGTGAATATGCTCCTCCGCATCAACACCGTTCACCCAAGACTGAATAACATATGTACCTTCACGGCACAAACCGATTTTCAGCGATCTGCACATAGAAATATCTTTTTCCGCCAGCTTTTTCATAATCTTATGAATTTTCTTTCTGTTTCCGTATTTCTTTTGCGGTGAAATGCGCAGAAGATATTTTGTTCCGTCCTTAACGGCACAGTATTTTTTATCGCCGCTCCAGCCCTTATCAATTCCGGTTACACTGTCAAATTTATTAAAAATCATATTCAAATCCCCAATGCGAAGGAAACGCATTTTTCAAAGAGCATATAAAAAACTACACATTGCTGATTATTTCATAAACATTATTATTTAAATCATAATATTCATAATTCCCCAGATTATTGCTTTTTATAACTTCAATCGCAACATCCGAACTGTCAACACCAATCCACTTCCTATTTAATTTATTTGCAGCCTTTAATGCAGAACCTGAACCCGCAAAGCAATCTAATACATAATCATTTTCATTTGATGACTGCAATATTATCTGTTCCAGCATTTTGCTGTTTTTTTCAGTTGGATATTTTGGCTTTTGCGGATCTTTAAATCTCCATACATCCTGAATTTTTTTTCCGGTGTGCTGATCTGCATATCTTTTAATTCTTGGGTTACCGGAAGCAGACCATTCAATTAATCCTTTTGCATCCATATCATCAAATGCATCCGGATTTGTTCTCCAGTGTCTTCCTTTTGGAACGGGAATACCCCGCCATGGTCTGCTAGTCGCCCCGTTTTTCGTTTCTCCAGGTGCATGCAAGGGAATGGTTGTATACCGTCTTCCCTGCTCATCCATTTTGCTGAACCGTTCTGCGATTTCCTTTTCTTCCAAAGGAGCCCTGATATCATTCCAAATATTATTTTTATAATCCTTTGTATAAAACAAAATCAAATCTTTTTCATTTCCATAGGCTTTTCTGTAAAAATTTTTCGGATTGGATTTAATTCTTGTTATATCATTTCTGAAATTATTTTTTCCGAATATTTCATCCATCAGAATTTTAACATAGTGCCCGACCTTGCAATCAATATGCAGATAAATAGAACCGTTACTTGACAAAAGCTCCCTTAACAAAACCAATCTTTCTCTTATGAATTCCAAGTATTCTTCAAAATTCATTTTATCTGAATAAACCACAATATCATTCTTTGAAGTACTGACTGAATTGGCCCTTCCTTCTTCTGAAATAAAGAATTCCTGATTTGTATTAAACGGTGGATCGATATAGATTAAATTAATTTTATTTTTAAAATTTTTTAACAATAAGGAAAGAGCATCAAAATTATCTCCTTTAAACAAGATAGATGTATTTTCAATGATTTCAAATTTCGATTCAACTTTATCAGTCTTTGATAATATTTGTTTTTCAGTAAGCTTATTATCAAATTTTAATTCCATAAACTCTCCTACAATGAATATAAAAATTCTCTGAGCAATAATGCCGATATGATAATTTTATCCGGGTTATTTTGTAAATATTTATATAGCTTATTTTTTCCTTTTATAAACAATACGCCGTCCATAATTGCAATTGATATCACCTCTTCCGAAACGGTTTTATTTTCAAAAGAAGACTGCATTGTACTGACTGCATCATCAAACTGTGCATTCTGATGCCCGCCCATATCCGTCAGAAATTTCGTTTCGGCAATCACATATTTATGATTAAACTTTGCAATAAAATCAATTCCCTTTTCCCTTGTATATCCCAAATACTTTCTTGCAAATTTTTCTAATTCGGCATCTGATGCATTAAAAATACAATTTTCATCATAATTCAAAAAACTTTCGGCATGCTTGAAAATTTCCGCACCGATCGTTCCCTTATTAATCCAATTTTTAAACATAGGACCGATTTGTCTGTTTGTCTCCTTTGGCTCTGTGCATTTTTCTATTATTTCGTCAATTCCCATCTGAAATAAAGTGCCGGCAATTCTGTTTACAGTTTGCGGATTTCTATCTATCGCTGTTTCGTCTTTTTTCAGATAAGCAACATAAGAGTCTTTTATGGGAAACAAATCCAATTTCAGTAACTCTTTAACCAGCATTACATTATTTCTGTTTTCAAAGGCCAATCGAACTTTTTTCTCGCTGTCTTCGGATATTTCTCTCCTTAAATTTGGGGTAATTGGATAGACCTTATATAATTCATCCAAATAATTCCGCTGCTGTGCAAGATCGGCACTTAGCTGTGTCCAGTAATTCATAATAATCACCATAGCCTTTCAGGCAACAAATAGTATAATAAAATCACCCGGTATCCTGTGTTGCCTGAACAGGCGTAAGTGGTAATTTCAGCCATCTCAAAATTATGCCACAGGCAAATTTTGAGGGCGATATAATTTGAATAGTGTGATTTTTCACACTATTCTCCTCAAATTTACACATTCATAATTTTAAACAGCCTTGCCCCATGCGGTGCAACGGTTACTTTCAGCGTATTTTTTATATTTCCCGCTTCTTTCTTTTCCCATATATCATAAAAATTATAATATGTATCGGGCATCAGAATGGATTTTAAATCAACTGAGATATTCCGCTCTCTGTTAGCCGTATTAAACACGGCAAGATATTTACATTTTCTTCCATTGCTATGCCACACAACCGTGCCTTTTTTATTTTTTTCTTCTCTGAACAGCTGGCGTGCACCGTAAGATGTTCTGTGCATATTCATATATGCTTCATTTGTAAGCAGGGAAAGCGTCCATTCATCATTTTCGGGCAGATTTCCGCCGAACATCAAAGGGCTTCTGAAAATGCCCCACAGCGTCATCATTGTAAGCTGCTCCGCCTTTGTAAAATTCGTGTACCGGTTTTCTTTTCCGTGGCAGGGAGCATTCTTTGAGATCCTGCCCAGCGGCAGCATATCGCAATCCGGCCAGCAGCCGTTTCCGGCATAATCCTGCCACTGATAACAGCGGCTGAACATATCGTAAAGCTTATCCCACTGATCCCAGAAATCCCCTGTCATACGCCACATATCTGCATTCCGGGATAAATGTGCGGCATTTTCAAGAGGCGCCGGACCGGGCGAAAGCGAAAGCACCATATCCCTGCCGCAGCTGTCTATGGCTTTTCTTATCATTTCAATTTCATAATCGGCAGAATAAGGATTATCCCACTGCCTGAATTCTGTAACACATATATCATCGCACTTGATGAAATCCACGCCCCATTCGGCATAAAGCGCAAAAAGAGAGTTATAGTATTCCTGTGCCGCAGGCGTGTTTTTGCAGCCATACATATCCGTATTCCACGAACAAACGGAAAAATGATGTGCAATATCACGGCAGGTGAAGCAGCTGTTTTTAATCGGAAGATTGGAATGAACAGCACAACGCGGCACTCCACGCATAATATGTATGCCGAATTTCAGACCAAGGCTGTGGCAGTAATCGGCAATTTCTTTAAAGCCTTTTCCGCCTGCTGCGCTCGGAAAACGGTTTTGGGCAGGCATTAACCTGCCGAATGCATCAACATTCAGCTCTGTAAAATTATTGTAATCATTGCTTTTTGCGTTTGGCTCATACCACTGAATATCACAAACAATGTATTCCCAGCCGAACGGCTTTAAATACTCTGCCATATAGGCTGCATTTTCATAAAGCTGTTTTTCATTCACAGCCGCTCCGAAGCAGTCCCAGCTGTTCCAGCCGCACGGCGGCGTTTTTGCAATCTTTCTGTGCATAGAATCACCCTTATCAAAGTCTTTAATTCAATTATAAAGAATTTAATCGTAAAATCAATATAATATAACGAAAAAGCAGAAAGAAAAACGTTTCTTTCTGCTTTAAATCCTTTATTCCGCAATCTGAAGCGCCGCTTCCTTTTCCGCCTTGCGTTCAGCCCTTTTCTTTTTGGCCTTATAGCCCATAAGCTTATCCAGATGCTCCTGCGGAGTGGAGCAGGTGCCGAGTGTTACTGTTTTTCTGCCGTAAATACCGTGAAAATCAGAACCGCCCGTCAAAAGAAGCTTATGCTTTTTACAAAGTGCTGTTAGCCTTGTGATTGTTTCCTCATCTGCAGACGGATGCCATACCTCAACACCGTCAAGCCCCATGGAAACATATTTTTCAATTTCATCAAAGTTATCAAAAAAAGCAGGATGAGCTAAAACCGCAATGCCGCCTGCACCGTGAATTTCACGGATAACTTCTTCTACACTCGGATATTTTGTGGGAGCAAGAACATTCGTTTCGCTTGAAGCATCAAAAAGTGCATAATACAAATCGCCGAAAATTTTTTCTGTATACCCTGCATCCATAAGCGCATGCATAATATGCTGCTTATAAAGATTGGTTGAGCCCGAAGCATGATTGATAATGAAATCCGAAGTAATCGGAAAACGGCTTGCAACCTTAAGCATCATAATCTGCCCTGCTCTTTTTCTTGCAACCGAAATGCGCTTACACACAGCTTCAAGCCTGTTCGGGGCATCTGCCAGATAGCTTAAAATATGAACCTTTTTGCCTGCTTCAAAATCAAATGCAGAAATCTCAACACCGGGTATAACCGTTACGCCGTAGCGCTTGCCTATAACCTGCCCTCTTACTGTGCCGGCAAGGCAATCGTGATCTGTTATGGCAATCGTATCAATTCCGCTTTTCTGTGCTATAACGATTAAATCTTCAATGCCAACCGAGCCATCGCTTAATTTTGTATGACAATGTAAATCTGCTGCCATAACTTGCCTCCTCAATTTAGTATAAAAAGGGGTAAAATCCCTTAATATATACATTTTAACATTAATTTTAAAATCTTTCAAGACTCAAATGTTACAAATTTCGGCGAAATGCACAGCAGATTACTATTAATTTTTGTTAAAGTTACTAAAAAAAGGGTTTTGCAGTTCACGAAACAATGCAGACACCGGAAGCCCCACAACATTAAAATAATCTCCGTCTATTTTTTCAACAAGCAGGGAACCAAAGCCCTGAATTCCGTAAGCGCCTGCCTTGTCCATACATTCGCCTGTTTTTATATAATTGCTGATTTCGCCGTCCGATAGCTCAAAAAATTTAACCTTGGTTTCCTTATAAAAAGATTTTTTACCCGAAGGGCTTATGAGCGTAACGCCAGTTAAAACGGAATGCTCTTTGCCGCTGAGGGATTTCAGCATGGAAAAGGCTTCCTCTTCATCCGCCGGCTTTCCGAGTATTTTACCGTTCAGCACAACAATCGTATCTGCACCTATAACAACATCTTCGCTGTTCTGAAAAAGCTCTGCCTTTTTTCTTGAAAGATAAAGAACCGCATTTTCAGGTGTCATATCCTCTGGCACGGTTTCATCAATTTCTTCGGAAACAACAATAAAATCGTTTGTTATAAAGCCTAAAAGCTCTTTTCTTCGTGGTGATTTGGATGCAAGTATCAGCATTTACAACACTCCTCTGTAATAAAGTCCTCTTGTATAATCAAAATCCGCTCTGCTGCCGCTATTATAAAGAGCAATGATTTTTTCAACCTGTTTCACATCTTCGTCTGTAAAATAAAAATGAATAAAATCTGTTTTGATTTCGTGCATTCTGTCCGCCATATAGAGCGGCAGGCTGTTCAAAAGCTCAACACATGGATACGGCGAGCATACAACGGGAAATTTAATTCCCTTTCTGTCCGTAAGCACACCTTTTTTGCCGCATGCTTCACAGCCGATATTATTTTTAACCGGGCAGTTTCGCGTAAGCATAAGCGGAAGCTTTCCGTAAGCCATAATTCCCGTATCCTCAGCCCTGATTTGATTGGCTTCGTCCACTGTAAGTTCAAAAGACAGAATCGGTGAATGTATCTGCGCTGCCGCAATACTGTTGAAAATATTAAGGCCGAAATCGCCGAACACCTTAAAGCCGAGTTTCTGAGCCAGTTTATATGTGC
Organism: uncultured Eubacterium sp.; assembly: GCA_910584985.1. Lineage (GTDB taxonomy): Bacteria > Bacillota > Clostridia > Oscillospirales > Acutalibacteraceae > Eubacterium_R. The sequence goes on from CAJUDJ010000001.1 coordinate 44,219, forward strand.
CGATATTACCGCACAGGGCATTTTTAACACCGATTTTTTTCAGAACCAGCAGCCTTTCCTCTATTCTCTTTTCACAGCCGAACAGCCCTCTCGGCAGTTCAACGCCCCCTCTGTTATCTATAAAATCCTCATTGGAAGACCATATCGGAATAAACACTCTTTCAAACGGATGTTTATCAGGAATTTGTGCAGCATCTGAAAACCGTGCGGTAAAATACGGTTTTCCTGCCGTTGCACGCGGCAGAATTTCAGGAAGTGGGAAACTGCTTACTGCTTTTATTTCCGTTTCGTTCAGTTTTTCAGCTGCTTCTCTTCTGAGCGCATTTATTTTTGAAGCCGGAAGAATAATTCCGTCATCAAGCTGAATTTCAATTTTTCGTGCATAAAACTGCGTGCCGCCGAGCTTTGAAAGCCTTTCCCGCAAGCCCTCTTCCGTCATCGGCTTATGGATTGCCGTTTCCGGAACATCACCGAACACCGTTATCTCTTTTTCAAGTGCTCTTGCCGTCAGCCGAACAGGCTTATCCTTTAAACATTCAAATTCCATATCAACCGGCACAAGCGGATTTTCGTTGTCATACAGATGCGCAAACTGCTTCAAAACATCATTTGCAGCAACCACATCCTCCTTCTGCCTTGTTCCGAACATATCCCGATTCATTTTGTTATTGAAATATCCCTGCGTAAAACCGTTTCTGCTGAATATGCTTTTCAGCAGAATTTCATCTTTTATGGAGTATTCGCCGTTAATTGCTTTTTTTACCGAAGAAACCGCGGCGGCAATATATTCCGGGCGCTTCATTCTGCCCTCAATTTTAAGGCTGACCACACCCAGATCTTTAATTTGGGAAAGCTGCCTTATCAGACTCAAATCCTTAAGGCTTAAATCAAAGCTGTGGCTGTTATCTGCCGAAAAGGAAAGTCGGCAAGGCTGGGCACAAAGCCCTCTGTTTCCGCTTCTCTGCCCCAGTACGGAAGAAAGATAGCACTGGCCCGAAACACTCATACACAACGCACCGTGAATAAACATTTCAAGCTCTATATCCGTGTTTTTTCGAATTTCGGAAATTTCTTCTGCTGTCATTTCTCTCGGAAGCACAGCTCTGGAAACACCCATTTCTTTAAGTGCACGAACACCTTCGGCAGTCATTACACTCATCTGGGTTGAGCCATGAATTCCGGCCTGCGGAAAACAGTTCTTAATCATTTTAATAATGCCGATATCCTGCACAATAAAAGCATCCACACCATAAGAAAGGGCATTTTTTACAAGCGTATAAGCCTCTTGTATCTCACCATCACGGCAAAGCGTATTCAGCGTTAAATAAACCTTAACATTTCTTGCGTGGCAATAATTTACTGCTTTTTTTAGTTCTTCAGGATTAAAATTGCCGGCATTACGGCGGGCATTAAGCACTTTACCGCCAAGGTAAACCGCATTTGCACCGCATCTGACGCCGGCAACAAGCGACTCCTGCGATCCGGCAGGAGCTAAAATTTCAAATTTCATAAGGATTTATCCATTTAATCTTTTTCTGAGGTTTTCAAGTTCTCTGTTGAGCCTGTCTATTTCTCTTCTTTCAACATCAACCTCTATTTTTGATCTTGCGGCATCCTCTATATAATCCTTGATTTGCGCACGAAGATTATCAGCAGCAGCAGTTGCTTTTTTACAGCTGTCTGCCTGATCAAGTGCAACAAGCACAGCACACTGAATCAGGGAAAGGCTTGGGTTTGAGCCTGTAATGCTTTTCATTTCTGCATCAAGAAGCTCACCAAGACTTTCAACATATTCCGGATCATCCTCGGTAACAATCGTGTAGGTTGCACCGCATATTTTAAGCTGAACTTTATTTTTCTGAGTCATCATTATGCCTCCAATTTTATTTTTAACTAATTAATAGTATAACAAGATAATAAATTATTGTCAAATACAAAAAATTTCAAGTCTATTCTGCCAAATCCTGTCGTCTGCAAAGTTGAAAATGCAGAAGCATTTTACAGTTGAAGAATTAATATTGCAAAACCGATATACACAAGCAGGGAAACCACATCCGAAATTGTAGTAATAAACGGATTTGCCAGCACGGCAGGATCAAGCCCCATCCGTTTTGCTATAATCGGCAGTGTGCTGCCGATGATTTTTGCGCATATTGTTTCAAGCAGTATGGTAAGGCAGATAACAACGGAAACCGTAAAGGTTATTGCATCATTGCCAAGCACAATACGGTCAAACAGCATCAGCTTGATAAAGCATACAACGGCAAGTGTAGCGCCGCTGATTGCCCCAATACGGAATTCTTTCCATATTACTCGAAAAATATCCTTGAATCTTACCTCTTCAAGTGAAATGGCACGGATAATGGTTGCACTGGATTGACCGCCTGCGTTTCCGCCCGTGCCCATAAGCATCGGAATAAATGCAGTAAGCACAGAAGCCTGAAGCAGCTTATCCTCAAAGGTAGTAAGAATCTGGCTTGTAAGCGTTGCCGAAATCATAAGCAGCATAAGCCACGGAATTCGTTTTTTCCACGAATCTATAACATCTGTTTTCAGATAAGGGGTATCTGTGGGCGTGATAGCCGCCATTTTCTGAATATCTTCGGTGTTTTCCTCCTGAATAACATCAATGGCATCGTCTACCGTGATAATACCCACAAGGCGGTTTTCCATATCCACAACAGGCATTGCAAGAAAGTCATATTTTGAAAGCGCAAGCGTTGCGGTTTCACGGTCATCAAGCGTATTTATGGAAATCACATTGGTTTCCATAAAATCCTCAATCACATCGTCATAATCGCTGAGCAACAGCTCTTTAACCGTTGTAACACCAATCAGATGCCTGGATGCATCCGTAACATAACAGGTGTAAATGGTTTCCTTGTCAAGTCCCGTGCGCCTTATTCGTTTAAAAGCATCCTCAACCGTCATATCCCTTTTAAGGTCAACAAATTCAGGTGTCATAATAGAACCGGCCGAATCCTCGGGATACTTAAGAATGGTATTGATTGCTTCCCTTGTTTCGGGATCGGTATTCTTAAGAATACGCTTTACGATGGTTGCCGGCATTTCTTCAATAATATCTGCCGCATCATCAATATAAAGCTCATCAAGCACTTCCTTAAGCTCTGTATCGGAAAATGCCCTTATCAAATTTTCCTGTGTATCCCCGTCAAATTCAACAAAGGTTTCCGCTGCATTTTCCTTGGTAAGCAGCCTGAAGAGAAAAACACGTTTTTTTTCATCCTCAATCGTTTCAAGCAGCTGCGCAATATCCGCCGGGTTGATTTCATTGATATATTTTTTCAGTTCACTGATACGGCGTTGCCTGTGAAGCACATCAATATATTCCAGCATTTCATTAAATTCCACAAGCTCACGCCCTTTCATAAACTTAAACTGTTTTTATCAAATGCCATGTCAGAAAAACACAGCTTTCAAGCATTATTTCTCAAGGTAAAACGGCTTTTCATCACCATCATAAACACTGATTGTAATTCTTTTTGTTATTTTTGCAATAATAAGTATAATCAGTATGCCGATGGCTGCAGAGCCCAGAATGATTGCAAAAACCGGACGCTGATAAAACAGCTCACCGTCCACAAAAGAAATAAAGGCAGGATTATTTTTCTCTTCCTTAACCTGTGCCATGGTTTTATCAACACGGCGCACCTTGAACCTGTATGTTTTTGTTGTTCCGTCAGATGCGCAGACGGTAAGGCTGAGCTCAGGCTCCTGGCTACTGTTTATTTCAATGCTCAGCGGATCACAGTGTGCATTCACATCCTGTGTGATTGGGGTTATATCCAGCTGTGTGAGATCGCTCGGAATATAAAGCTTATATTCCGTCTGCGTATCATTTATAGCCGGCTGCACCTCGCCGTAATCGCTTGCAATGCCGATAAGGTTTGCATTGCCCGACACCTTGAATTCCGAAACATTGCTGTAATTAAAAGTATAGATAACGCTGCCGTTTTCAAAGCCGAGTGTAACAATAATGGCATTCTGATGATTCAGCCCGTCATAACCGTAAGTAACAAAAACATTTGCATCACCCGTAATATGATAGCTTTTAAGGGTGGGGCTTATTGCAGGATCCGCAAGCGTTATCGTATACATTGTTTTATTTTTCTGAAAGCCGCCGTCTATTTCCGCATTTGTAAACGAAATGGTTTCAAGATACGGAACATTGGAAAGCGGCACAAGCTGATTCTGATTTTCCTGTGCGAAAACAGAACATGCACCAAATGCACAAACAGCCGCTGTTAAAAAAGCAAATAATAAAGAAAATATTTTTTTCATGTTATCTGTCAGCAAGAATAAAGCTTAATATTCCGCCTTCCTCCAGTTTTTCTTTAATCAGATATTTATCGGCAGCAGCAGTTATAAAATAAACACTGTCGTCATTCAAATCATCGCTGATTTTTTCTGAGATTTCATTGTTTTTTTCTTTTGCTGCATCCTCGCTCAGCTGCACATCAACTGCGTGAATAAATTTAATATCAGTTCCCAGATCACTGTAAAGCCGGTCAGCAAGTGCATTGAAGCCATCTTCATATCTTCCGCTTATCTCTTCGGGCAGTTCCGTTGCCCGGAGCACAAAGACCGTTACACCCTGGGCATATACTTCTTCAATAATGCCTTTGATATATCTGTATACATCTTCGGAATCGGGGTTCAGATAAGTGTTTCCGTCAGAATCCTTATAAAGCGAACCATCATCATTCAAAACGGCAAGTGATGGATCGGCAGCAGGAACAACATTATCCGAATAGCACCAGATAATTCCCACGGGAAAAATATTGGCCTGATTCAGCATTTCAACAGATTCCCTGAACTTGGCCGCAGAGAAAGCAACTGTACCATAGGTCTGCGCATTTGCAAGCGCACTTCTGTAACCGATTGTGCCTTCGGCACGCTTGATATCAAAGGCAACACTGCTGAAGGAATATTCCCCTGCTGCAGATATAACCGATGCCAGCATATCCGCACCGTCAAGCGAAACCGCATCAATATATTCGGATTTCAGATTAAGGGAAACCTGACTTAACGGATTGTTTTGACGGTTTGATTCGGCAGCTTCAAAATCAGGCATTCTGTGGCGGATCATATAAACATCCATTGCCGTATAGCCGACACCTGTAATCAGAATGCTGATTATAACTGCCGCCGCTGCTTTCAAAAGTGTCTTTGCCCTGTCCTTAGGATTTTTCTTTTTGAATTTTGGCTTCTGTCCGGGCACAAGATAACCGGATTCATTTGAATAAGTGCCGTTTTCGGCATACTTATCCGCAAAATCAATTTTTCTTCCCTGTGCCTCTTCCGTCCATGTCTGGTTTCGCTTTACATGTTTGTAAAAGCGTTTTCTTTTCATAGTTTACCTGCGTTCTTTTTTAATAATAAAATCGTCTCGGCCGGATTTTCACTTTTGAACACGGCCGAACCCGCAACAAACACATTTGCACCTGCTGCTGCACAAAGCTTGATGGTTTCGGCATTTACGCCGCCGTCCACCTGAATATCCAAATCAGGATATTCGGCTCTCAGTTTTTCAATCTTCGGCATCATATCCGCCATAAAGCTCTGACCGCCGAAGCCGGGTTCAACCGTCATAACAAGTGCCATGGAAAGCCTGTCTGCATAGGGATAAACCGCTTCAACATCCGTGCCGGGCTTAACAGCAATGGCAGGCTTGCAGCCGCATGCAATTATTTTATCTATTGTTTTATCCGCATCGCTTTCGCTTTCAATATGGAAAGTGATAATATCTGCCCCGGCATCTGCAAAGGCTTCAATATATTTCAGTGGATCGGAAATCATAAGGTGAACATCAAACGGCACACTGCAAACCGATTTCATTGCCTTGATAACCGGTGCACCGATGGAAATATTCGGTACAAAATGCCCATCCATTACATCAAGATGAATCAGCTCTGCTCCCGCAGTTTCACATTTTTTCAGTTCTGCTTCCAGATTGGCATAATCCGATGCAAGCATAGAAGGTGAAATCTTAATTTCCATAAACGCTCCTTAATCCGGCAAAAAATATCACAATTTGTATAAACATAATTAATTATATTATACATTCCGAAAAAGACAAAATCAACAAAATCATATAAATTAATATATTATTTTAATAAGAAAATAAAACAGAGCAGCCTGAAGACTGCCCTGCCGCATATAACTTTATCTGATTTCCTGCTCCATTTCTTTTCAATAGTATCAGACGCTTCATTATATTTTTTCACAACCTTTAACAGGACTTTTTTATAATTGATTATATCACCTCTCTTATGCAAATTGTATTATATATAGTCCGAATTATCAAACCGAGGAATACTGTATAAACGATTTATGAATGAAACAAATACATCCACCTGTCTTTTTATTATCCCCATAATTTATACTTGTATTTAGTATATAAGTGTAGTAGAATATAGAGAATGCTTTATTGGAGGACTGATTATGATACAGGCAAATAATGTTACCGTGCAGTTCGGCGGAAAGGCTTTGTTTGAAAGAGTGAATGTTATATTTTCACCCGGCAACTGCTACGGAATTATCGGTGCAAACGGCGCGGGAAAATCCACCTTTTTAAAGGTTTTAAGCGGTGATTTGGAACCGCAGAAGGGCGATGTGTTTATGACGCCCGGCGAAAGGCTTTCCGTACTGGAGCAGGACCACTTCAAATATGACGAATATGAGGTTGTAAGAACCGTTCTTATGGGAAATCCCCGCCTGATTGAAATTATGGAGGAAAAGGACGCTCTTTATGCAAAGCCCGATTTCAGCGAGGAGGACGGCATTAAGGCAGGTGAGCTTGAAGCAGAATTTGCCGATCTGGACGGTTGGAATGCCGAATCGGATGCTGAATTTATGCTCAACAAGCTTGGCGTTACCGATGAATACCATTACCTGAAAATGGCAGAGCTGCCGTCCGATTTAAAGGTTAAGGTGCTGCTTGCCAAAGCGCTGTTCGGCAATCCCGATGTGCTTTTGCTTGACGAGCCTACGAACCATCTTGATTTATCGGCAATCCGCTGGCTTGAAAACTTCCTGCTTGATTTTGAAAACACGGTGATTGTGGTTTCGCATGACCGCCATTTCTTAAACAAGGTGTGCACACACATCTGCGATGTGGATTTCGGCAAAATTCAGATGTATGTGGGCAACTACGATTTCTGGTATGAATACACACAGATGCGCCAGCGCCAGCAAAGAGACCAGAATAAAAAGAACGAACAGAAAATTAAGGAGTTACAGGAATTTATTCAGCGTTTCAGTGCCAATGCTTCCAAATCCAAGCAGGCAACCAGCCGCAAAAAGCAGCTTGATGCACTTGAAATGATTGAAATGCCTGTTTCCTCAAGGCGTTTTCCGTACGTTGATTTTAAGCCGGACAGGGAATGCGGAAACGACCTTCTGCGTGTGGATCACCTTACCAAAACGATTGGCGACAGAAAGGTGCTGGACGATATTTCCTTTGTTATCCACCCAAGAGAAAAGGTTGCTTTTGTCGGCTCTGATGTAGTTGCGAAAACAACGCTTTTCAAAATTATTATGGGCGAGCTTGAGCCTGACGAGGGTGAATTCAAATGGGGCGTTACCACCTCACAGAGCTATTTCCCAAGCGACAACAGCGAATATTTTGACGGTGTGAACCTGAACCTGATTGACTGGCTGCGCCAGTATACCACGCAGACGCTTGAAACGGATATCAGAAGCTGGCTCGGCAGAATGCTGTTCAGCGGCGATGATGCACTGAAGATGTCCAATGTGCTTTCGGGCGGTGAGCGTGTGCGCTGCATGCTGTGCAAAATGATGCTCAGCGGTGCAAATGTGCTGATTCTTGATGAGCCCACAAACCACCTTGACCTTGAATCTATTACAGCGCTGAACAATGGACTTATGCGTTATCCCGAAACGGTGCTTTTCACCTCGCACGACCATCAGTTTATTCAGACTGTGGCAGACCGGATTATTGAAATTTCAGGAGATAAAATCGTTGACCATAAGGGAACCTACGATGAATTTCTTGAAACCTTTGATGAAGACCAGCTCAAAAAATATTAATAATATAAAAGATAAAAAGCCGCGGAAATCCGTGGCTTTTTTATTTTGTGATTTTATAAAATAAAAAAATGCCGTTATCACGGTGGGATATTCCTCTCTGTCATTTTTAAAAATAATGAAAGTTTCACAGCCGCGGAAGGCATCAAAGATTTGTTTGCGACTGCCCGCATTGCAGGATAAAAGGAGCAATAAAATTGACAGCAGATTTTTCTTTATTTAACACTTTTCAGAAAAATTCTTTTTTCAAACTTACCGTTTTTCTTTGCTTTTTGCTCTTTTATCTCAAGCACCTGTTCAAAGGAACTTCCTTTTAAAACTGCAAGGGCATCTATAACCTCTGCAATATCTGCCAATTCCTCTGTTTCCCCGCTTTGCAGATATTCAAAAACCTCTTCTTTCAGCTTTCTGCACAGATATTTATGATATTTCCTGTCATCCAAAACACAGGTTTCTGCCGTTTCGCCCTTCTGTTTGATAATTTCGGGAATATTGTCCCGCACAAGCTTGTTATAAATCCGCATTACAACTCACTCCTTTCTTTAATATAGTTCGGCAATCCCCTGCAGCCGTCATAAATATCCTGATAAGCAACATCAAAACGGCGTGAATACCACGGGTCTGCAACATCGCCGCCCCGTTCGGTATAATCCATCAGCTTTTTAACCTTATTTTCCTTATCTTCTTTAAATATCTGTTTGATATTGCAGATATTCATACTGTCCATTGCGATAAAATGGTCATATTTATCATAATCGCTGTCCTTAAGCTGAACGGCTGTTTTTTCATCATATCCTTAAAAATAAATTCCGCCATCGGCGAACGGAATACGTTGCCGTGGCATACAAACATAATTCTTTTCATTTTATCACCAGAATTTGGTTTAAACCTACTATAACACACATAAAAATTTAAACAAGAAAAAGCCGTTTTTCAAACGGCTTTTTGCATTATTTATACTGCCTGCATCGGATTTTCGGAAGGATGCGTGCATCATTCCCTGCACAAAAGCAATTACACCGTATTATAGATTTTACTCCACGGTAACGGATTTTGCAAGATTTCTGGGTTTATCAATCGGAAGGCCCCGTTCATATGCCACATAATAGGCAAGCAGCTGAAGCGGAATCACCTCAATGGACGGCGTTAAAAACGGTATGGAATCCGGATAAGTTATAACCGTTTCAAACTGGCCGAGATTTTCCGCAAGGCTTTCTGGCGCAAACACAATTACTCTTGCCCCCCTTGCCGTAACCTCTGTAAGATTGGAAACGGTTTTTGACAGAAGATCATTGCTGCTAATAAGACCGAAGCACACCGTATCCTTTTCAATCAGGCTGATTGTGCCGTGCTTCAATTCGCTTGCAGGATAACCCACGCAATCTATATAGCTGATTTCTTTCAGCTTAAGCGCACCCTCAAGCGAAACACCGAAATCCACATTTCTGCCAAGGAAAAAGCATCGGTCAATATCCTTTATTTTCTTTGCAAGCGTTTTTAATTCATCTGCTTTTAACAGCACACGCTCTATTTTTTTCGGCAGCAGCCGGCTCATATTTACGGCGATTTCACTGAAAACCTCCGTGCAGGCATTTCTTTGCCTTGCGATATACAGGCAAAGCATATTCAGCACGCAAAGTTGGCAGGAAAATGCTTTTGTTGTGGCAACGGCAACCTCTGCACCGGCAAGCGTCAAAATATTATAATGGCTCATTTTTGCAATGGAGCTTTCGGGCACATTTACGATACTGATTGTTTTAGCGCCCATTTCTTTCGCCTGCTTCAGCGCTGCAAGGCTGTCTGCCGTTTCTCCGCTCTGGCTGATAATAATAACCAGACAGCTTTCGTCAATAACCGTGTCTGCATATCTAAACTCCCCTGCATATTCGGCAAAAGCAGGAATTTTCGCCACCTTTTCAAAATTATATTTTGCGATAAGGCCGACATGATAGGCAGAACCGCAGCCTACGATATAAATACGGCTGAGATTTTTAAAATCTGCTTCGCCAAACGGCATATCCGTAAAAACAGCATCACCGTCATCCGTAACCGAATGCAGCGATGCTTTCACCACTGCGGGCTCTTCATAGATTTCTTTCAGCATAAAATGTTCAAAATCACCTTTATCTGCAGCGCTTTTATGCAGCTGAATTGTTTTTATTTCTTTTTTGATTTCGGCAAAGCTGCTGTCAAATACAGCTACATGGTTTGCTGTTATTTCGGCGGTTTCTCCATCCTCCATATAAACGGCATTGTTTGTATAATGAAGCAGCGGATTGATATCCGATGCAATAAAGTTTTCATCTTCCCCTATTCCGATAATAAGCGGAGAGCCTTTTTTCGTGCAGTAAAACGATTCCATATGATCCGTGCAGATAATGCCCAGCGCATAGGACCCCTCCAGCAGCTTAACGGTTTTTCGGATAGCCTGAAGCACATCACCGCTGTAATTGAGTTCCAGCAGCTTTGGGATTACCTCTGTATCTGTTTCGCTTTCAAAAGTAATTCCGCTCATGGCAAGACTTTCTTTGATTTCCTTGTAATTTTCAATAATTCCGTTGTGAACAACGGCAAAATGCTTTGAACAGTGGGGGTGTGCATTTATTTCATTTGCCTTTCCGTGTGTTGCCCAACGGGTGTGCCCAATACCAAGCGAGCCTTTCAGATTGCTTTTCCCGAGCTTTTCCTCAAGACATTTGATTTCTCCCTTTGCTTTAACAACCTGAAGTTTATTCCGGTTCAGCACGGCAATTCCGCCACTGTCATATCCTCTGTATTCAAGATTTTTCAGCCCCTGAAGCAGAATTCCCGTTGCTTCGCTTTTCCCGATATATCCGATTATACCGCACATATAAATTCACATAGCCTTTCCTGTCAAATTAACCTGTTTTTATTTTAAACGGGCAACAATAATGCTCATATCATCCTCTTTTTTGTCTTTGGCAATATTCAGCGCTTCTCTTAAAACTGTATCTGCAATTTCCTGCGGCGGGCAGTCATTACATCCCTTTAACAGCGGCTGAAGCCATTCTCCCCCGGCTTCGGTTATGCCATCACTTGTCATAACAATAAGATTGCCCCTGCTGAGCACGGCAGTTCGTTTTGCAAATTCAATGCCCCTGAGAATGCCTGCCGGCATAGAGGAAAGCTCGCATTTTGTAACACTGTTTCCTTTTACGATAAAAGTGGCAGGCGCACCTGCTTTATATAGATCCACCCTTCCGGTAAACAAATCAACCGAAGCACAGTCTATGGTTGCAAGGCTTTCTTCATTTGATTTTACAAGAAGTGCAGAATTAACCACCTTAAGCGCACTGTCAAACCCGAAGCCTGCCGAAAGCAGCCTTGAAAGCAGACCTGCCCCCATTGCCCCGTCAAGCGCAGCTCTGCCGCCGCGCCCCATGCCATCACTTATAATCAATATGCTGTGGCCCTTTCCGTCATTCACAAGCTTGATTGTATCCCCGCAGAGTTTTCCCTCGGCACTGTGCTGCGCATAGCCGATTTCAAAGGTGTAATTCGGCCTTTCGGCAAAGGTAACCATGGAATCATCGCGAAAATGCGTAACTTTGCCCTTTTCAAAATTTCTGCCGCAGATTTTTGAAATTTCTTTCTGAATATCGGCTCTTGAAAGCATAGTTTCCCTGTTGTTTGTCATAATCTCAATTCTGACCCTGCCGTATTTATCTTCAATAACTGAAATGTTTTTCGGATAAATTTCATATTCACCGAGCAGCCGCCTGATTCTGCCTGCAGCAATATTATCAAAATATTCCGCTTCGTCAAATTCTCTGGCAAGGTCGGCAAGCATATCTGAAATGGAAAAAAACTGATCGGATGCAATCACCCGGATTTCATTGGTTTTTGCATTGATGATTTCCTGAGAGATATATTCCTCTTCCGTTAAATCACATCTTAATTTTTCATTGTTTTTTTCGTTGATTTCATTAATTTTTTCACGGACTTCATTTACGCATTCACTTATATTCGTCATAGCCGAGGAGGCAAAGCGAAGTCTTACAACAAGGCTGTTTCTGAGAGAACCGTCAGGCGTTATATCCGAACCGCCGTGGAAAAATTCTTCAATTTTCTTCGTTGCTGCAGAGGGCATAAGCACAAATACAAAGGCTGCTGCCGCAGCTTCAAGCGTAATATAAATTCCTGTCTGCGAACCGGAGGCGATTGAGAAAAGCGCTGTTGAAACGATAAAGGACAGCGCAGCACTCCATTTGCCCACAGGGCAGAACAGCATTGCCAGCAATGTTGAAAAAGCATATGCACCGGCAAGGAAAATCGTTTCACGGCTTTCCAGACCAAGTGCCAGACCAAAGGAAAGAGAGAGAATCATTCCCAGCTTATCCGAACCGTAATGCGTGATTAAAAGTATAATCAGCACGCCCGCCATTCTTGCAGGCGACACCCTGCCGATGGTAAGCCTTGAAAAGCTTATCAGTATAATCGAGCAGGAAATAACAATGCTTGCCAAATCCGATACGGGCAGCGCTTTAAAACGAAACCGTCTGAAATTACAGTTTACTGCTTTGAAAAAGAAGAAAGTCCCGCCAAGACCAAGAAGACTTTCGGCAAGCGTAAGCATATACTGCATGGGCAGTGCGCCTGTTTTTATATCCACCACCAGCCCGGTTACAAGCAGGGAAAGAAAGGATATAAGCATCGGTAAATACGGCTGGTTTTTCAATTCTGCCAGGGAAACGGCAAATGTGCCGAGCGACACAATAATCACTGCCACTGCATATCTTGCAAAATTCTCAGGGCAGAACAGCAGATAGCCCACGGCACTTCCCAGCGCAGAATAAACAAAGCTGCTTCTTTTTGAAACTGAAATAAGGGAAACCGAAAACGGCGATGCCGCCCTTAAAACAAAACAACTGCTTAATATAAAGCCTAAAATAAAATAGGCAGCAGCAGTAAAAATTAAGGACGGCTTACTGTTTTTTATTTTTTCTGTGAAAGTTTCTTTTTTTCGGGTAATCGTTTTCATGTTTACACATCCGCAAAATCAAATTATTCCCCTCATTCCAACCTATTATAAACGGACGGAATTAAAAAATTTGTCGGTTTGCGAAACAAGGAATGTTCTGCCCTGCAAGGTGCACTGGCAAAGGGTAAAGCCTCGGAATACAAAAGTATTCCGAGGCTTTTGAATAAGTGGTTGCTTTCCAAATTTGTTATTCCTGTCTGTTTTCACTCTGAATTTATATTTAAAAATAATACTGGCCTGTGCATTCCAGAGTTCTGTATATCTTCCGTTTAATTGCAGCAGTTCCTGATGTGAGCCTGTTTCAACAAGTCCGGCTCTGTCAAATACGGCAATTTTATCACAAAAAGCACAGCTTGATAATCTGTGAGAAATATAAATTGCCGTTTTGTTTTCAACAAACGAATTAAAGCGGCTGCAAAACCATTGCAGGAATGCGAAGGAAAAAGTATATAAGGCTTTTTCTGTCCCATTTGACCCAGTTGGTAATCATGTATTTTATATCGGCTTTCATTTTATATCTCCTGAAGAATGGATTATGTACGCCTTAGCTGAGATACGATAACGCAGCATCCTTCTGTTTTTATTATACATCTTCCCCATCACTGTGTTTCTCAACAAGTGCGGCAAGAATGTTATCGTGTGTTTTTTTATCAAGCTCATATTTCAGCGTGGGAATAATTGAAATAATCATTCCGATAGCAGGCGGAACAGATATAAGCAGCCACATTGCCTTTGCATAATCGGGATAATCCGCCGCAAAATTTGCGCCGTTTTCAAGCGCAGCATTCATAGAGGCTATATTTACATCTGTATAGCCCACCGCAGCATAAACATATGCCGAAACGATGGAAGCAATGCCGGCCTGAAATTTTGTGATAAAACTCTGACCGCTGAAGAAAACACCGTCTGGCCGGAAGCCGTGATGATACTCCTCATAATCAATGCAGTCGGAAATCATAACGGACTGGCAAACACTTGAGCCGCCTAGACCCGCACCTGCGCCAAGCAGAAGAACACCCTCCACAATAACCCAGTGCAGCTTATCAAGCCCCGTGGGGTCAATAAGATAAACAACAAAGATAAGCGCCATCGGAACAGCCGAAAGCCCGCTGAAAAGATTATAAACGGTTTTTGTGTTGTATTTCTTTAAAAGTGCAGGGCAGATACCCATAGCAATAAACTGTCCGGCAAAAAGACCACCGGCAATAATCAGAACAATCACCAGCTTATTTATATCCGTAAAGGCTGTGGTAAGATTGCCTTCGCAGTAATAATATGTAAACAGAGTCATTGCAACAATCATCATAAGCTGCATCGGCGAACGGAGTATTCCGCTTATAAGCACTCTTCTGAACGGAACGCAGTTCCACATCAGTGCAATGCTTTCCCTCATAGTTTTCGTTTCGGAGGATACAGGAACCTTTTCCCTTGTGCCGATACCTGCAAACTGGAAAAGAACAGATGCAACGATAGTAAATCCGATTCCCACAATGATAAAGCCTGCCTGTGCATCGCTTGCCTTGTCAAGCATTCCGTTTACAGCCTGGGAAACCGCAATAATTGAAATAACAACTGCGCCTGCTGCAATGGAGGCAATGATTCTTGCAAGGGAAATCAGCGTGGAACGGTCCTTTTCATCCTCGCTCATACGGCTGATAATGCCCCACAGAGGAATATCGCCCACTGTATAGCACATGCCCCACAAAATATAAGAAATGGCGGCCCATGCAACAATAAAGGCCATTGCCGTGCTGTTGCCATCTGCCTTTGCAGTTGCATAATTTCCGTTTAAAAATGCAACACAGGTAATGACACAGATAACAACAGGTGAAAAAATAAGATATGGGCGGCATTTGCCCCATTTGCTTTTTGTTTTATCCACAATAGAGCCCATTATCGGATCATTGATTGCATCCCATACGCGCGCAAGTGCAAAAATCCACCCCAGTGCAATTGCAGGAAGGCAAATTACATTCTGAAAATAATAATAAAGCCCTGTTGCAACAATATTATAAATCATATTTTGCCCGAAAAGCCCTGTAAGGTACATATTGCGTTCTCTTCCTGAATAGGTTTTAACCTGTGCCATAACATTCTCTCCCTTAAAATTTATTACACTTTAGATTATAATGTAAGATATGGTATTAATCAATATAAATTTTCATTAAAGCGCTGTATTTTTTAGCATTAATCACTAAAAAACCACAAAAAAGCAGGCAGATAAGATAAACATCCTATCTGCCTGTTCGGAACTTTATAAATATATCCGTCAATCTGCAAGAATTTCATCGGCAAGTGCTTCCATAGCAGGAATATCCGATGCCTTCATAACAGATTTAACCGTAACCTTATTTTCACAGACGGTTACATTTTTCATTGTTTCAAGAACGGAAACCATAGCCTTTGCGGCACACGGAGCCCAGGAACCGTTTTCGGCAACAGCAACCTTTCGATTCTGATAAGCCTTGCTTTTCAGATGATGCAGGAATGCTTCCATCGGCGGAAATACGCCGCCGTCATAGCTTGCTGCAAGCAACACCATTTTTCCGTATTTGAATGCATCTTCAACAGCCTCTGCAATATCATCCCTTGATAAATCCGAAACTGCAACCTTTTTACAGCCCTTCGCCTCCAGAATTTCCTTCATTTTAAGTGCTGCCTTTTCCGTGTTTCCGTGAATGGAAGCATATGCAACAAAAACACCTTCTGCTTCAACACGATAGGAGGACCATATATCATAAAGATTGATATAATATCCAAGATTTTCAGTTAAAATCGGTCCGTGGAGCGGGCAGATCTTCTGAATATCAAGTGCTGATGCTTTTTTAAGAAGCGTCTGCACCGGGCCGCCGTATTTGCCGACAATATTGAAATAATAGCGCCTTGCCTCGCATGCCCAGTCCTCATCACAATCAAGCGCACCGAATTTTCCGAAGCCATCGGCAGAGAACAGCACCTTTTCACTGCTTTCATAAGTAACCATAACCTCCGGCCAATGCACCATGGGTGCCATAATAAAGGTAAGGGTATGACTTCCGAGAGAAAGTGTATCACCCTCCTTAACAGTAAGCTTTTCTACAGATGCATCCATATCAAAAAACTGCGGAAGCATTGAAAAGGTTTTTGCATTGCCCACAAGCGTTACAGACGGATATTTTTCGGCAAGCTTCTGAATATTTGCGGCATGATCCGGCTCAAGATGAGAAATCACAAGATAATCCGGTGCTTTACCATTTAGCTCTGTTTCAAGATTTTCAAACCATTCCTCTGTTTTTCTTGCATCAACCGTGTCCATAACGGCAATTTTTTCATCAAGAATTACATAAGAATTATAGGAAATTCCGTTTGGCACGATATACTGGCTTTCAAACAGGTCAATATCCCTGTCATCAACGCCGATATATTTAATGCTGTCTGTTATTTTAATCATTTTAATTATCCTCCGTTTTCAAAAATATATCACAGTTTAACAATTCCCAGCGCATCCAGCACGGATGACACAAGAATAATCAGAATGCAGATAGGTGCAATCCATTTAACCATTACGGTATAAAATTTCTTCATTCTGAATTTTCCGTTGAGCTCCACCTCATCAATAACGGTTTTCGGCTTAACGACGAAACCGATAACAATACAGGTCAGCATTCCCACAATCGGCATAAGCACACTGTTTGACATAAAATCAAGGAAATCAAGAATGCCGAAACCGATAATTGTGATATTGCTGAGCACGCCAAAACCGAGAGAGCACAGAACACCGATTGCAACAGCATATAGAAACACGATTACCGTTGCTTTTTTTCTGCCGGTTTTATATTTATCGTCAATGCCGGCAACAATCGCTTCCATAACCGAAACTGCACTGGTTAAGGCTGCAAAAAATACAAGAATAAAGAACAGTGCACCAACAACACTTCCAAACGGCATTTCATTGAATACCTTCGGAAGGGTTACAAACATAAGGCTTGGGCCTTTGCCGAGTGCATCCGCATCTCCGCCCGAATAGGCAAACACGGCAGGCACAATCATCAGGCCGGCAAGAAAAGCGATAAGCGTGTCAAACATTTCAATCTGACGAACAGATTTTTCAATATTATCTTCTTTTCTGACATAAGAACCGTAGGTTATCATAATTCCCATGGCAAGGCTCATAGAGAAAAAAAGCTGCCCCAGCGCCGCCAGAATTGTTTTAATGCTCAAATTCGCAAAATCGGGCTTAAGATAATAGGCCACGCCTGCACCTGCGCCTTTTCTGGTTAAAACAAAAACGGTAAGCCCGATTGTAAGAACAAGAAGCAGCGGCATAAGAAGCTTGCTGAATTTTTCAATGCCTTTATTTACACCGAGAAAAATAATGATTGCCACAAGCAGGGCAAAAATCAAAAAGAAAACTAGGGGTGAAACAGTTGATGAGATAAAAGACGGAAAATAACTGTCATTCGCCGATTCCGATACAGCACCTGATAGCATCACCGCCCCGTATTTTGTTACCCAGCCGCCGATAACACAGTAATACGGCAGAATAAGCACCGGCACAAGTGTTGTAAGTTTTCCGAGCCATTTCCACTTTTTGTTCAGAGAGCCGAACGCCTCCATCGGGCTGAGCCTTGTTTTTCTTCCGATTGCAATTTCCGTAACCATAAGCGCAAAGCCGAAGGTTACTGCAAGAATAAGATAAGCAAGCAAAAAAATGCCGCCGCCGTATTTTGCGGCCAGATAAGGAAAGCGCCACAGGTTTCCGAGGCCTACGGCAGAGCTGGCAGCCGCAAATATAAAGCCGATGCTGCCGGTAAAATTACTTCTGTTTTTTTCCATAACCAATCCTCTGTTTTGTTTCATATAAAATAACATTCTATTTATAACAGTTTTATACAACTTTGTCAATGTTATGTGTTTTAATTTATAGTATTATAACACTATTAAAGCAATAAATTTTGTATAAAACACTTGACAAAACAACATTTCATTTCTAATCTGTTAAAATTGGATAAAACATCCTATTTTACAAAAAAAGAGATAATACATATGACAGAAAAGAATTATAAATACAGAACCAATCCAATGTTTTTAAGAAATCAGTTTGGGGCGGATATGCCAATTCTAAAAAGGTTTCTTTGCAGGATGATGAAAAAGAAAAGGATTTGATATTGCAAAAACAGACAGAGATACACATTTTAATTGCTTTGTTCATTTCTTTATTATATGATTACAAATTTGAAGATGCAATGTTTTTCGGTGAACCCGGTGAAATCAAGTACACATATATTTTAGGTAAAAAAGGAGATTATTGGTTTGAAACAAAAATCGGAAACATTGGTAAGGCCATAAGGGAAAGACATCATACTGATCATAATCGACCTGAGAAACATTCAAATCCACACAATCATGAAATAAATCTGATTGGTGAAAACTGTCATCCATACCCAGGTTCACCTATTAATTATCCCGACAGAAAAACACCAAATTTTAAGCATCATATAATAAAAGGGAACCGTAAAATGAATATAATACAAGTTACTATTGATAATAACAGAAATTTTAAAGCAAAGTATAATTTTAAAAACGCAATTAGCAGAAATTGTGAATTAGGTTTTGAATGGCAAGGTATTGAATATGGAATATTCCCTGCCGAAAATCATCAATAGCTTATTTGTTTATTGGGCGATGATAACAGTCAGGATGTTTATTATGACGATATTAATGATGTAATGAATCATAAAATCGGTGATGACAAGTTAATTGACATCTGCACAAAATTCACTGTTATTGAAAGAAATTTTTGATAAAATAGCCATCATAATTTCCCTGTGTTTTCCGAATGATTATTTGAATTTATATATTCTGAATTATTGACATTACAAAATAATGGTAGTAAAATTAAACCATATATAAAAAGAGAAAGGAAGTTATATTTATGGAAAAGAAAAATATAGACTGGTCCAATATAGGCTTCGGATATATGCCCACGGATTTCAGATTTGTTTCCGATTTTAAAGACGGAAAATGGGATGACGGTGTTCTTACAGACGAAAACACCATTACAATGAGCGAATGTGCCTGTGTGCTTCAGTATGCGCAGACGATTTTTGAAGGCCTTAAAGCATATACAACGGCAGACGGCAGAATTGTCTGCTTCCGCCCCGATTTGAATGCTGCACGCCTTGCAGATTCTGCCAAAAGGCTTCAGATGCCTGTTTTCCCCGAAGACCGATTTATTGAGGCTGTTGAGAAGGTTGTTAAAGCCAATGCCGCATGGGTTCCCCCTTACGGTTCGGGTGCAACACTTTACATACGCCCGTTTATGTTCGGCTCAAATTCCGTTATAGGTGTTAAGCCCGCCGATGAATACCAGTTCAGAATGTTCTGCACGCCTGTAGGCCCTTATTTCAAAGGCGGAGCAAAGCCGATTACAATCCGTGTATGCGATTATGACCGTGCAGCACCGCACGGCACAGGCCACATTAAGGCAGGTCTTAATTATGCAATGAGCCTTTATGCAATCGTTGATGCACATAATCAGGGATACGATGAAAATATGTATCTCGATGCCGCCACCAGAACTTATGTTGAGGAAACAGGCGGTGCAAATTTCCTGTTTGTAACGAAGGACGGCACAATTGTTACCCCAAAATCAGATTCCATTCTTCCGTCAATCACAAGGCGTTCCCTTTGCGTTGTTGCCGAGCAGATTCTGGGAATGAAGGTTGAACACCGCCCTGTAAGATTTGATGAGGTTAAGGATTTTGCAGAATGCGGACTTTGCGGCACTGCAGCCGTTATCAGCCCCGTTGGCAAAATTGTTGATCACGGAAACGAAATCTGCTTCCCGAGCGGAATGGATGAAATGGGCCCTGTTATTAAAAAACTTTATGATACGCTTACCGGCATCCAGATGGGCACTGTTGCAGGCCCGGAGGGCTGGGTTCACGAAATTAAAATAGATTAATGAAAAACAAACACCTTTTTCTGAAAAGAAAGAGGTGTTTGTTATAAAGGTACAGAAAGCGGACGGTATAAACCGTCCGCTGTTTTCTATCCTTTGCTTACTGTGCAATTGTATAAAGTGCTTTGGTATTGGTTGATAGGTGATCCACGTACCATGTATTTCCGATTTTCACCTCATAAATTTCTGCTGAAGAAAGAACTGTTCCGTCCGCCAGCGTAATATCCACAAGCACCTTTACCGCTTCTGATATTTCATCTGCCGACACACCGTATTTTTCAAGATCTTCTGCTGACAGCAAAGCCTTATAGGCCTTCAGATCAGAGATTTTTTCAACATTCATGGCTTTTGTTACGATTTTATAATCTTTTCCGAAAGCGGTTTGATAAAGGCCTGTTGATTCCTCCTGAATCACTGTTTTTTTATCTGCAGCAAGCTTTTTTTTCGTGCCTGTAAGTGAATTTCCGTATGCCGCAACATTTGCTTCAAGTGCTGTAAACATAACCTCATCGCTCATATAATTATCGCCGAAAACTTCTTTTCTTACCTCTGCAAGCTTATTAAAATAGTTTGTATAAACGGAAGAATAATCATCCCAGCCATCATTTTGCATCAGCTTGGCATAATAAGGATACATCTTATTGGCGACTTCTCCGGCCAGCTTGCCGTTGTCATTTTTGGTTACATCGGATTTATGTTCTTCTGAATCAAATCCGTTCTTTTTTATTTCTTCAAATGCCTTTTTATCCATTCCGGCTTCATATCCGGGATAAATCAAAGGATACATAAACTGCCGGCGCACAAAATCGCCGTATTTCTCATTTTTTGAGGCAAGTGTAAACTTATAGGCATTATAGCCATCGCCTCTCTGCACAACTGTATCTGTAAAATTAACAGCAACCTTTTCTGCATCAAAGGCAACATATTTGCTTTTAAAAGTAAAGGTTGTAATCAAAACAAGAATTACAGCTACTGCCGCAAAAACAGATACGGCATAGAGCCCGTAATTGAATTTCTTATTATCTTTAGCCATAATCAATTACCCCCCTGTTATTCAGCTGCTGCTTCATCGGCAGCCTTACCGTTTTCTGCTGCGGCAGCTGCACGGCGTTCCTGAAGAGCTTCTGTTATCATAGCCTTTTTCTTGCCGACATTATCATAGAAGAAAATCGGCACAGCCTGAAGAAGAACAAATACAGCAGGAATGATCGTATATATCATAAGCATTCGGTTCAGCGTTGTATCCGACTGCGGTGCATATGCAACATTCACATCCTGTGAAACCTGATACTGCGACCATGTGTAAAGCAGCCACGGGCCAAGTCCTTTGGTTAATGCCGAAGCAACCTTTGAAAACAGACCGTAGCCTGCATAGGCAACGCCGTCCTGCCGCTTGCCTGTTTTGTATTCAATTTCATCCACACAGTCAGCAATCATAATATTCGGCGTTGTGTTTGTGTTGCCGTGCTGAAGTCCGCAGAAGAAATTAATAATTAAAAACGGAATAATAAGTGTGCTGTTGAAACCGATTGTGCTGGAAACAAGATAAAGAATTGCAAGTGAGCTTGCACCGTAAATGCAGAATAAAATAAAGGTTTTCTTTGTTGAAAACTTTTTAAGCACAAAGTTTACAAGAAGTGTTCCCACTGCCGTGCCGATACCCATAGGAAGCAAAAGCGCCAGCTTCAAATCTTTTGAGCCCAGAAGATAAATGGCAATATAAAGCGAAACGGTGCCGTAAACACCTCTGCCGCAGCCTGTAAGCTTTGTAAGCGAAACCATAAGAAGATTCTTGTTTCCGAAAACAACCTTTATGGAATCCTTGATACTGATTTTTTCCTGTGTAAACGGAACGCGTTCCTTATTATTTGCAAAGAAAATCATTGTAAACAGAATAAGCCCAAGTGCACACACAGCGGTTGAAACAATCAGGTCCATACCCTGTCCTTCTGCATTTTTGAACTGCTGCTGGCCCATGATTGCTTTCATGATAATACCAACAACCATAATAACAACCATGCCTCCGCTCTGTCCTACCGAGCGAAGAAACGAAGAAATGGAAATTGCTGTTGACCGCTCACCCGGATTCGGAGAGCAAAGAGAGCCGAAGCAGTTTGAAGGGCTTTCAACAGCACAGGATATTGCCGTATAAAGGCTGTAAATCACAAACATCCATATAATTGCCATTGTCTGTGAACTTGTATTCGGCGCAACAAAAACAAGAAGAGAAATAACGGCAAGCGGAATAACACCGAAGCCTACCCATGGCTTAACCTTTCCGAATTTTGTTCTTGTGCGGTCTACAAGATAGCCGATAACAAGTTCGCAAACAGCACCCACGCCGCCTGCAATCAGAAATACCATGGAAATGGCATTTGACATGGTTGCCGTGTCAAATCCTTTTCCTTTGAAAGCGAAGTCTGCAAAGAAGGTTGCGGTATAATCCGGCATCCAGCCTGTAAGAAGAGCAACACCGAATAAACCGATACCGTATGTAATAATCTCTGAAAACTTCATGTACTTTTTCTGTTCTTTAACCTCAGACATAAAGTAACCCCTTTTCATAAATTATTTGATAAACAGATAATCAACATAAGAACAAGCATACTGAAAACAGCAGATTTTTCTTATTGAAATTAAATTAATTTTAACAAACAATGAAAAAAATATCAATATATTTATAATTAATTTATAAATTATTATTCGCCGTTCACAAGCTTTTCAAGCCTTGTGATATCCCTTGAAAAGCGCCGCTGGCTTATGAGAAATACAAGCTCATCGCCCTCCATAATTTGAAAATCGCCCTTCGGCGTAATCGGCTTTTCATTTCTTTCAACCGAAACAATCAGGCAGTGCCTGCCCCATTCCACATCGGAAATCCGTTTGCCGTGAAGCCAGCTTCCCATTGGCACAACCAATGTGTGCAGCACTTTTTCGCCTGTACCCTGCGGAACATCTTCACTGTTTTTTAATATTCTGCTGAGAAGCGAAGAATAAAAAGGCTTTGAACCAAGCATATTTGCCGTGGCATAGGAAACAAGGCTTACTGCCACCAGCGGAAGCAGGCTTTTCATATTCCCTGTAATCTCAAAAACAACAATAACACCCGTTATCGGCGCACGCACAATAGAAGCAAAAAGCCCTGCCATGCCGAGCACAATAAATTCTTCGCGCAAATCGCCTTTCAAATGAAAGACATTCATTGCCGCTTCGCCGAAAACAGCACCGATATAAGTTCCCAGCACCGTAAGCGGATAAAGTGTTCCGCCCGGCGCACCCGAACTGAAGCTGAAAGCCCCGAAAAAGAATTTTGCAGTAAGCAGACACAGCATAACCGAAACAGAGGGATGCTCCTGAATCAGAAAATCCACCATGCTGTGCCCGCCGCACAGCACCTGCGGAAGAAGCAGCCCTGCAACACCGCTTGCCGCAAAAACAAGTGCCAGCTTAAGCCATGCTGGGATTTTTGTTATTTTTTTGTATAAATCCTGCCCCTTTACCATAACAATATTATATAAGGAGCCGCACATACCGAGCAGTATTCCGAAAAGAACAAGCAGCCAGTAATACCGCAGTGGCAGATTTTCCGTATTATAATGAAACACGGTGCCCTGCCCGAAAAAAAGCTTTGAAACAAAATCCGCCGTAATGGTTGCAACAATGCCCATGCAGAGTATAGCCTTATCAAAGGTGTGATGGATTTCTTCAAGCACAAACATAATGCCTGCAAGCGGAGAATTAAAGGCGGCCGCCATTCCCGCACCGGCACCGCAGCTGATCATGCGAAGCTCCGTTGTTTTATCTGCCTTTGTCATTTTTGCGGCACCCTTTGCCGCCATGGCACCAAACTGAATGCTCGGTCCCTCTCTGCCAAGAGAAAGCCCGGCAAAAACAGAAACCGTGCTGCCGATAAGTTTAGCAAAAATAACACGGAGCCAATTGTGCGAAAGATGCCCCCGTATTTCCCCTGTAACCTGCGGAATACCAGAACCGCCGGCAAGTGGTTCCCATTTGATAATAAAAGAAACCGCTGCTCCGAGCAGAGAAAGCAGAAAAAGCCACAGTGCCGTTTTAATCGGATTGCCTTTAACATAATCAATAACGATATAAAGGTACTTCTCTGCCCCGGAAAGCAGAAAGCGGTATAAAACACAGATAAGCCCAGATGCAATGCCTACCTCTATGCCCCTTACAATAAGATAAAAGCTTTCCGTTCTGTGATATTCAAGCTTTCTGAAAGTTGATTTTAATTTTTCTTTCATTGCAATCACCTTAAAAATAAATTACATATTTTTATATTATACGACTGCATATCCATTTGTCAACACAGGTGTCATAAACAGAAATATATTGACATTTCTGTCGTTTTGTGTTATAATCAGCTCAACATTGAGGGAGTAATTCCACAAATCAAATTGCGAATTTTGTCACCAACCGAGGGACGAAAGCCTCTGGCAAAATTTTAATGAATGAGACTCATATGCGGCTTCCGTATATGAGTTTTTTTAAAACCGTTTTTTAATTGTTTGAGAACTAAAAAGCCGAAAATTTCGGAATTCGACTTTTTATTGCTTAAGCAAAAAATCAAATTTAACAAAAAGAGGAGGTTACGAAATGATCTGGGTATGGATAGCCGTAACTGCCGTTGCCATCATTGTTGAAGCGATCAGTGCACAGCTGCTTTCAATATGGTTTGCACTTGGCGGAATTGCGGCGCTTTTAACAAGCTTTCTTACGGACAATATTGCCGTGCAGGTGATTGTGTTCTGCGTTGTTTCGGCTGTATCGCTTGCCGTGATATTTCCGCTTGCTAAAAAATCACTTAAAAAAGAGCATATAAAAACAAATGCGGACCGCTACATAGGCAAAACCGCAGTTGTTACAGAGGATATATCCAATATTGACGCAAAAGGTCAGGTTAAGGTGGATAACCAGATATGGTCTGCCCGAAGTGATGACGGTTCTGCTATATCTTCCGGCAAACAGGTTAATGTATTAAGAATAGAAGGCGTTAAGCTGATTGTTTCAGCCGCCGAAAACAATAATTTATAATTTTAAGGAGAATCATTATGGGATTTATTATTGCTGTATGTGTAATTCTTGCACTTTTGCTTATCATACTGCTTGCAAACATCAAGGTTATTCCGCAGTCAAAGGCATATGTTGTTGAAAGGCTCGGAAAATATTCTGCCACATGGCAGACAGGCGGCCTTAAATTCAAAATTCCGTTTGTGGAAAGAATTGCAAAAATTGTTTCCCTGAAGGAACAGGTTGTGGATTTTGCGCCGCAGGCTGTTATCACCAAAGATAATGTTACCATGAAAATTGACACGGTAGTATTCTTCCAGATAACAGACCCGAAGCTTTACTGCTACGGTGTTGAAGCACCGCTTGCCGCTATTGAAAATCTGACGGCAACAACACTGCGTAACATCATCGGTGAGCTGGAGCTTGACGCTACGCTTACCTCAAGAGATACAATCAACACAAAAATCCGTTCCATTTTGGACGAAGCAACAGACCCCTGGGGCATCAAGGTAAATCGTGTTGAACTGAAAAACATTCTGCCGCCGAAAGAAATTCAGGATTCCATGGAAAAACAGATGAAGGCAGAGCGTGAGCGTCGTGAAGCAATCCTTCGTGCAGAGGGCGACAAACAGAGCCGTATTCTTGAAGCACAAGGCTTTAAGGAATCAAAAATTCTTGAAGCTGAAGCAGAAAAGCAGTCCGCCATTCTTCGTGCAGACGCTGTGCGTGAACAGAAAATCCGCGAAGCAGACGGTGAAGCACAGGCCATTCTTAAAATTAAGCAGGCTGAGGCAGACGGCATCAGAATGCTTAAGGATGCCGACCCGACAGAAGCAGTTGTTAAAATCAAATCGCTTGAAGCCTTTGCAAAGGCTGCTGACGGCCAGTCAACCAAAATCATTATTCCAAGCGAAATCCAGTCGCTTGCAGGGCTGGCAGCAGGGCTTGACGGCGTGCTGAAGAAATAAATACACCCTCCAATACAACAAATATGTGAGGGACAAAAGCCCCTCACATATATCCGGTAAAAAACAGATGAAAAAAGTATTTGTAGCCAAATCCGGCTTTGAACATTGCTTCTCTCAGTTTTTTATTATGCTGCCGTTCAGCCTGATAATAAGCTGTATTTTATGGACTGTTTTCAGCAAAAGACTTTTTGTATTCATACTTTCTTTCATAATAATAAACTTAGTATGGTTTATTCGCAACAGCTTTGTTGTGTTTGATAACGGAATTCTGAAATTCAAAAACTTTGTTGGAATAACCGTTACGATTGATTGCTGTGGCGCTGTATCCCCAAGAATAATCAATCCGGCGGAATTTCTGAAAATAAACAGAACTGTAACAAAACAGAATCCGATTTCGGAAAACTGCACCAGCCTTTTTCTGCCGGTTAAAAATGTGATTCTGTTTCAGGATAAACATTATAAAACCATTGCTGTTTGTGTTTATAAATGCGAAGAACTGCTTTCCTGCATAAAAAATTATGCTTCAGAAAGCGAAACAGAAGAGCCAAGGCTTCAGAGCTACACAGGAAAAAGAGCGGAAAGATATTTTATTAAAATGCCTTTCAAAAGTCATTTAAAATGTTATTTTAATAATTTTATAATAACAATCCTTTGTCCGGCCGTTGTTTCAGCCGTTATGGCGTTGGCTTTCGGCAGAATAATCGGCTTTTCTTATTATGGCATATTCTTTTTCATACTGTTTCTGCTGAATATGGCATTCATGTATTTTGACACCGTTTCTGTTATTCAGAATAAGATGACTGCCGCAATAAAATTAACATGCTATGCCAAAGAAGCCACACCTGCAATTCTGTATCAGTACATCAAAGAGGTTCGTTATATTTCTTCTTTTGATGAACAGCGCAGTATTCTGAATACAAGGCAAAATATAATCAAAACGCCCCATCCCGATTCTGTGTGGGAAAATGTAATTTATATAGAGCTTGAAAACGGAAATGCAGCGCTTCTATCCGTGCATCAGCACGAAAAACTTTATAAAAATCTAAAACAATATTTGGAAAATAAGGAGAATTTTTATGATCAGTGTAACAACACCAACCCTTGAAAACGGAAAAATCGTTGAATATAAGGGCATTATCACAGGCGAGATTGTTGCCGGAATTAACTTTATTAAGGATTTCGGCGCTTCCATCCGAAACATTGTAGGCGGCAGATCGGCAGGCTATGAGGAAGAACTGATGACTGCCAGAAACGATGCCTTAAGGGAAATGGAAGCAAAGGCAGCACAGATTGGCGCAAACGCAGTAGTTGGCGTTAAGATTGACTATGAATCATTTGGCAATGCCGGAATGATTATGGTTATTGCCACAGGCACTGCCGTTGTGGTTCAGAATAAATAACCTTATAACAAAAGGAGGGATAGCACCCCTCCTTTTCCTATTCTTTCAAAATATCTTCCCCAAGCGATTTATTGCATATTTCCTTAAAATCCCTTCCTGCCGAAAGGCAAAGCCACAGCTTGATATATTGTGAAACAAAAGATGCCGGAGGAAGAACCGTAAAACCATATTCTTCAAACACCTTTGCACTTTCATAGATTTCCCTGTTTTCCGCACCGCAGATATAACAGGGAATATTTTTTTGCCTGCATTCCTCTGCAAACTGCTTAAAACGGTTATCCCCCGTGCAGATTGTGCCGGAATGATAGGTTTTTATCAGAGCAGCCCTGCTGCTTTCATTCATATGCGGATATTCACAGCCAACATATGTCTGAATAACCTGAATTTTATTGCTGTATTCCGAAAGCTTTATGTTGCCAAAAGGGATAATTTCATCATCTGCTGCTCCGTAATCGGGATTTTTAATAAAAGTATCACCCACATAGCTGCCGTAATACAAATTTTTAATACTGAACAAATCATCTGAAAGCGCGTTATGCTGCAAAAGTCTTGATGCACGGTGAATATAAACCTTTCCATCGCTGTTTTTATACGGCACAAAAACACCTTTTCCAAATCCGCCCTTTATAAAATCCACAGCTGCGGAAAAATTATCCACTCCGTTTGCTCTGCTGTCTTTCAGCACATAATTGCTTGAAACCAGCATAACAGGTATATTTCTGCTTCCCAGCGCATACGATAAAGCTGCGGCAGAATACTGCAGGGTATCTGTTCCGTGCGTAACAATAATACCGCTGTAATCTTTATGGATTTTACTGCAAACGGCAGAAATCAGCTTTGAAAGTGTCAGCCCTGTATTATTCTCGCTGAGCGCATAATACGGTTCTGCCGTTTCAAACTCAACAGATGCATCTGATTTATCAGAGTATATTTTAAGCAGAAGCTTTTCATTTTTCTTATCAGGCGAAATCATTTCACCGTTTACGGAACAGCCAATCGTTCCGCCTGTAAACAGAACAAGAATTTTCATTGAATCACCAAATAGATTATATACTGTTCTTCTTGAAAAAACAATCCGATTATACTAAAATATAGCTATGGATATTTTGGAAAAAAGATTTGCAGAGCTTGCAGACAGGGCTGAAAACAGATTTTATACCACATTTTCCGACTTTCTGAATCTGGAAGAGGAAAATGTGCTTGGTTCTTTACATTTTAATATTGAATACCGCCTGTTCGGCGGATATGATGGTGCGGAAAGATGCATTGCCGCTTTCGGATATGATATTGCCGATAAGGATTATCCGATAGCCATTATCAAAGCCGAACCTGTTTCGCCGAAGTTTGCCGATGCACTTTCACACAGAGATTTCCTCGGTTCTCTTATGGGGCTTGGCATTAAAAGAGAGGTGCTTGGCGATATTATTATTGCCGATAACGCGGGATATATATTCTGCCTGCATACGATTGCAGACTATATTTTGCAAAACCTTGGCAAAATAAAGCATACCATTGTAAAATGCAGCCTTGTTGATGATCTGCCCGAAGCAGCCGTAAAAAAGCCCGAGGAACAGCAGCTGATTGCTGCTTCCGAACGGCTGGATGTTATCGTTTCAGCAGTATATAATCTTTCACGCAGTGCCGTTAAGGAATTATTTACTGCAAGACGAGTCTATGTAAACAGCAGACTCTGCGAAAATTTCTCTTATAATCCGAAACAGAAGGATATGATTTCCGTTCGCGGAAAAGGCAGGTTTATTTATAGCGGTATTCTCGGAAGCACAAAGAAAAACAGGCTTGTTATTTCTGTTGAAATCTATAAATAAAATATCGTTTAATCATTTTGTAAAATGATATTAAATGCCGTTATCTTGGCAGGATGTTTCTCTCTTTTTCTCAAAAAAACGTATTGTCTCCCTGGCAGTGGAATTTTCTGTCCTCTTATTAAAGAATACATAAAAAATCAGCGGTCGGGTTTCCGACCGCTTCATTTTTTATGTAAGCTGAATTATTTAACCTGTGCTTTAATTGCTTCTGTAAGCATAGGAACAATCTTGTTCAGATCGCCAACGATGCCGTAATCCGCAACATCAAAGATAGGAGCGGTTTCATCCTTATTGATAGCGATAATGATATCGGATTCCTCCATACCTGCCGTGTGCTGAATAGCACCGCTGATACCGATTGCAAAATACACATTCGGACGAACGGTTTTACCTGTCTGGCCTACCTGCAGATCCTTCGGAAACCAGCCGTTATCAACAACAGCTCTTGAGCAGGATACTGTAGCATCCAGTGCTTCTGCAAGATCCTCAAGAAGCTTGAAGTTTTCCTTGCTGCCAACACCGCGACCGCCGGAAACAAGAATTTTTGCTTCCTGAATATCAACGGCTGCTGCAACTTCCTTAACAACATCAAGAATTTCAACATAGCAGTTATTTTCTTCAAGTGCAGGATTGAATTCAATGATGTTTGCCTTTGCGCCTTCGATTTTTTCAATCTTCTGCATAACACCAGGACGAACGGTTGCCATCTGTGGACGGTTATCCGGGCAGGCAATCGTAGCAATGGTGTTTCCGCCGAATGCAGGGCGGGTCATAAGAAGCTGATTGTGCTTCTGCTCTCTGTTCGGAAGCGGATTAAGCGGAAAATCTCCGATTTCAAGCACGGTGCAGTCTGCTGTAAGACCTGTGCCTACTCTTGCAGATACACGCGGGCCCAAATCTCTGCCGATAGCGGTTGCGCCCACAAGCATAATTTCAGGCTTGTATTCATTGATAACTGCTGTAAGTGCCTGTGTGTAAGGCTCTGTTCTGTAAACCTCAAGCACAGGGCTGTCAACAACGATAACCTTATCTGCGCCGTATTCAGCAAGTGAATCGGCAAGAGTTTTAACACCGCTGCCAAGAAGAACAGCCGTAACATCCGTGTTCAGATCAGCAGCCAAATCCCTTGCTTTTCCAAGCAGTTCATAAGCAATCGGGCTGATTTCGTTATCTACCTGCTGAGCGAAAATGTAAACGCCTTTATACTGTTCGATATTTTCTGTAATCATTACTTTTCCCCTCCTCAGATAATATGCTTTTCAACAAGCTTATTTAAAATATATTCTGCTGCTTCTTTCGGTGAATCAGGTGTAACCGTTTCGCCGGCACCCTTTCTTACCTTGTCGGAAGCCTTTGCAATTTTTGTCGGTGAGCCGTTAAGGCCGATATTTGAATCGTCAACATCCTTAAGGTCAGCTCTGCCCCAAACCGTGATTTCCTTTTTATAAGCATCAAAAATGCCGCCCGGAGTCATATATCTCGGCTCATTAAGTTCAGAAAGCGCAGTAATTGCGCAAGGCATTTTTGCCTTAAGCATATGGTATCTGTCGTCAAACTGACGCTTAACGATAACGCTGTCGCCCTCTACCTTAATATCTTCAGCATAGGAGATAACCGGAAGACCGAGATGCTCTGCAATCTGAGGACCAACCTGTGCGGTATCACCGTCAATTGCCTGACGGCCTGTGATGATTATATCATAATCAATATTGCGAAGTGCACCTGCAATCGTTGTTGATGTTGCCCATGTATCTGCACCGCCGAGCACTCTGTCTGTAACAAGAATGCCGTTGTCTGCACCCATAGCCATTGCTTCGCGAAGCACCTCTTCAGCCTTCGGAAGACCCATGGTAAGTGCTGTAACCTCTGCGCCGAATTCGTCCTTAAGGCGAAGTGCAGCCTCAAGACCTGCTTTATCGTCAGGATTCATAATTGTGAGCATTGCTGCTCTGTTCAAAGTACCGTCAGGGTTAAACTGAACGCCGCCCTTTGTATCCGGAACCTGCTTAATACAAACTACAATCTTCATTCTTATAACCCTCCTTACCTGAGCAAATCGCCGCTGATAACCATACGCTGTACTTCGGAAGTACCCTCGTAGATTTCAGTGATCTTCGCATCGCGCATCATACGCTCAACTTCATATTCACGGATATAGCCGTAGCCGCCGAGAAGTTGAACACATTTTGTTGTAACATCCATAGCTGTTTCTGCAGCAAAAAGCTTGGCCTTTGCAGCTTCAACAGAATAAACCTTCTGTGTAGCCTTTGCCATTGCTGCCTTGTAAACAAGAAGCTTTGCAGCCTCAATTTTAGCTGCCATATCTGCGAGCTGGAACTGTGTGTTCTGGAAAGCGGAAATGGATCTGCCGAACTGCTTTCTTTCCTTAACATATTCAACTGTTCTGTCAAGCGCACCCTCTGCAATTCCGAGAGCCTGTGAAGCAATACCGATACGGCCGCCGTCAAGTGTATGCATAGCAATCGGGAAGCCCTTGCCCTGCGGGCCTAAAATATTTTCCTTCGGAATTCTGCAATCCTGGAAAATAAGTTCATAGGTAGCTGAACCGCGGATACCCATTTTCTTTTCCTTTGTGCCGAAAATGAAACCCGGAGCTGTTTTTGGAACGATAAATGCAGAGAACAACTTCTTCTTTCTGCCGCGCTTATCCTCAACAATATCTGTTATTGCAATAACAATATAAATATCTGCTTCCTTACCGTTGGTAATAAAGCATTTTGAGCCGTTGAGCACCCATTCATCACCATCAAGCACTGCCTTTGTCTGCGCACCCTGCGCATCTGTGCCCGCACCCGGCTCTGTAAGCGCAAATGCACCAAGCATTTCACCCTTTGCAAGCGGAACAAGGAATTTCTGCTTCTGCTCTTCTGTGCCGTATGTAAGAATTGGATCACAGCAGAGTGATGTGTGTGCAGAAACAACAACACCTGTTGTTGCACAAACCTTGGAGAGCTCTTCAACGCACATTACATATGTAAGCGGATCGCAGCCCTGACCGCCGTATTCCTTCGGAACAGGAATGCCCATAAAGCCGATTTTCTGCATTTTTGTTACGGTTTCACGGGGGAATTTCTCTGTTTCATCTGTTTCAATAGCAAGCGGCTTAACTTCGTTTTCTGCAAAGTCGCTGAAAAGCTTTCTTGCCATTTCATGTTCTTTACTGAATGTAAAATCCATTATATATATCCTCCATTAACAGTGTTACAGGCTTCCGCCAAAGGCAGAGGCCTGTAAAAATATATTCATTACTTGCGGTAATCGTAGAAGCCGATGCCTGTTTTGCGTCCAAGCTTGCCTGCACGAACCATCTTCTTAAGAAGGGTGGCAGGGCGGTACTTCGGATCGCCTGTTTCTGCATAAATAACTTCCATTATTGCAAGAACAATATCAAGACCTATGTAATCGCCAAGCTCAAGCGGGCCCATAGGATGATTTGCACCAAGCTTCATAGCGGTGTCAATATCCTCTGCGCTTGCAATGCCCATTTCAAGAACCGTAATGCCTTCGTTTACAAGCGGAATCAGAATTCTGTTTACAACAAATCCGGGAGCTTCCTTAACCTCAACCGGAACTTTGCCAATTTCTTCTGAAATTGCCTTAACCTTAGCAACCATATCATCCGGTGTGTTTGCGCCTGCAATAACCTCAACAAGCTTCATAACAGGAGCCGGATTGAAGAAATGCATGCCGATAAGCGGTCTGTCAAGACCTGCACCGATTTCTGTAATGGAAAGAGAGGAAGTGTTCGTTGCAAACATGCATTCCGGCTTAACAATAGCCTGTAATTCCTTAAATGTCTGCTTCTTAACATCCATAACCTCAAGAGCTGCTTCAATAACAAGATCGCAGTCTGTGCAGATGTCTTTCACGCCTGTTGTGATTTTAGCAAGAATTGCATCAGCCTTAGCCTGATCCATCTTTCCCTTTGCTACTCTTTTTTCAAAACCCTTTGCAATTTTGTTTTTGCCGTTTGCAGCAAATTCTTCATTAATATCGCAAAGAACAACCTCATAACCGTCTACCTGTGCAAAAGCCTGTGCAATACCGCTGCCCATTGTGCCTGCACCAATAATACCAACTTTCATTGTGATTACCTCCGTAAATTATTTATTCTGGAAAGGCTCTTTAACCTTGTCCTTATTTCTGTCAAGGAAGAAAGCCATACCGTATTTCTGATCCTCTGATTCAAAGCAGTCGCCGAAGAGCTTTTCTTCAATAACAAGTGCTTCATCAATATCAACCTGCAGGCCGTCATTGATGGCCTTTTTGCAGTTGCGAACAGCAATCGGCGCATTTGAAGCAATGATGGAAGCCATCTTCTTTGCTGCACCCATAAGCTCTTCAAGCGGATAAACAGCGTTCACAAGTCCTATACGAAGTGCTTCTGCTGCCTTGATGTTTCTTCCGGTATAAATAAGCTGCTTTGCCATGCCGACACCGATTGTTCTGGCAAGGCGCTGTGTGCCGCCGAAGCCCGGTGTGATTCCGAGGCCAACCTCAGGCTGACCGAAAACAGCATTTTCGGAACAGATTCTGATATCGCATGCCATGGAAATTTCACAACCGCCGCCAAGTGCAAAACCGTTGATTGCTGCAATAACAGGAATCGGAAGTGTTTCAATTTTTCTGAAAACATCATTTCCCTTTTTGCCGAAGGCTTCACCCTCTGCCTTTGTAAGCGTGCTCATCTCTGCAATATCTGCGCCGGCAACAAAGGATTTTTCACCTGCACCCGTAATGATAAGCGCACGGACTGTATCTGTATCCACAGCATCAAGTGCTTCATTAATTTCATCAAGCACTGCGCTGTTTAAAGCATTAAGTGCCTTGGGGCGGTTGATAGTTAAAACGGCAACAGCACCCTCAGCCTCATAATTAATAAATTCCATTCTGTATTACCTCAAAAATTAATCTCTCTTAACGATGGTTGAGCAGCCCATACCGCCGCCGATGCAAAGCGTTGCAAGACCTGTTTTGGCATCTCTCTTTTCCATTTCGTGAAGAAGTGTTACAAGAATACGGCAGCCTGATGCGCCAACCGGGTGGCCAAGAGCAATTGCACCGCCGTTTACATTCAGCTTCGAAAGATCAAAGTTAAGGTCGCGGCCTACTGCGATAGACTGAGCTGAGAATGCTTCGTTTGCTTCAATAAGATCAAAATCATCAATGCTCATGCCTGTTTTAGCAAGAACCTTCTTTGTGGAAGCAACAGGACCAACACCCATAATGGTAGGATCAACACCGCCGAGCGCACCTGCAACCCATGTTGCCATTGGCTTAACGCCAAGCTCTTTTGCTTTATCTTCGCTCATAACAACGATTGCTGCTGCACCGTCATTGATACCCGAAGAGTTGCCGGCAGTAACAATACCGTCCTTCTTGAATGCAGGACGAAGCTTTGCAAGACCTTCGGCAGTTGTGCCGGGACGGGGGCCTTCATCTGTATCAAAAACAACTGTATTCTTTCTCTGCTTAACTTCAACAGGAACAATTTCATCCTTGAATCTGCCCTCTGCTACAGCTTTTTCAGCTTTCTGCTGGCTTACTGCTGCAAATTCATCAAGCTCTTCGCGGGTGATGCCGTATTTTTCACAAACATTTTCTGCTGTGATACCCATATGATAATCATTGAAAGCATCCCAGAGAGCATCATTTACCATGGTATCAACCATTGGTGCATTACCCATTCTGTAACCGTAACGGGCCTGCTTAAGTGCATAAGGCGCCATGCTCATATTTTCCATACCGCCTGCAACAACGATATCGGCATCGCCTGCCTGAATCATCTGCGCAGCCATATTTACACAGTTAAGACCTGAACCGCATACAACATTGATTGTAACGGCAGGTGTTTCGATAGGAAGACCAGCCTTGATGGAAGCCTGACGGGCAACATTCTGACCCTGACCTGCCTGAATTACGCAGCCCATATAAACATGGTCAACTGCATCAGCAGGAACGCCTGCTCTGTTAAGAGCTTCCTTGATTACGATTGAGCCAAGCTCTGCAGCCGGAGTTGTGCTGAGCGTGCCGCCCATTGTGCCGATAGCCGTGCGGCATGCGCCTGCAAGAACTATTTTTTTAGCCATAATTTATTTACCTCACATAAATTTATTTGCGCAAAATATTATATTACGCATATTATCAAATACAATAATAACCTTATAAAATTAGATTGTCAATATTTTAACAAAAATTTAGCAAACATTATAAATTCTGCTCATAAAATTTATAAAATCTGTGCAGTTTTCAATGTCAGAAACACGGCAAATAAATACGCAATTTTTAATTGTTAAATTATTAACAATATATGGAATTTCTTAAACAAACCCGTTCTGTTTTTTGGCATTCAAAGCATTCTGAAACAAAAAAACAGGGCGGATTTTATCCGCCCTGAATTCATTGAATTGCATTTTCAGCAGTTGCGCTTAGCCAAGCTCTGAGAAGTACTTGATTGTGCGAACCATCTGTGAAGTGTAGCTGTTTTCGTTATCATACCAGGAAACAACCTGAACTTCATAAAGGCCTTCAGCAATCGGAAGAACCATCGTCTGTGTAGCATCAAAGAGTGAACCGTAACGCATACCAACAATATCAGAAGAAACGATTTCATCTGTGTTGTAGCCGAAACTTTCGTTTGAAGCAGCCTTCATAGCAGCGTTGATGCCGTCAACAGTAACATTGTCGCCCTTAACAACAGCTGTAAGAATGGTTGTTGAGCCTGTTGGGGTAGGAACACGCTGAGCAGAGCCGATAAGCTTGCCGTTCAGCTCAGGAATTACAAGACCGATAGCCTTTGCAGCACCTGTTGAGTTCGGAACAATATTAACAGCAGCAGCGCGTGAACGGCGGAGATCGCCTTTTCTCTGCGGGCCGTCAAGTGTCATCTGATCACCTGTGTAAGCGTGGATTGTGCACATAATACCGCTCTGGATTTCTGCATAATCGTTAAGAGCCTTAGCCATAGGAGCAAGGCAGTTTGTTGTGCAGGAAGCAGCAGAAATAACTGTATCCTCAGCTGTGAGTGATTCATGGTTTACATTGTAAACAACTGTTGGAAGATCATTGCCTGCAGGAGCAGAAATAACAACCTTGCGGGCACCTGCCTTAATGTGAGCAGAAGCCTTATCCTTTGAGCAATAAAAACCTGTGCATTCAAGAACTACATCTACACCGAGCTCTCCCCATGGAAGCTCAGAAGCGTCTGCCTTTGCATAGATTTCGATTTCCTTACCGTCTACAACAATTGATGTTTCCTTAGCTTCAACTGTATCAGCAAGAGCATACTTACCCTGTGATGAATCATACTTAAGAAGATGAGCAAGCATTTTCGGGCTTGTAAGGTCATTGATAGCAACTACCTCATAGCCTTCAGCACCGAACATCTGGCGGAATGCAAGACGACCGATACGGCCGAAACCGTTAATAGCAACCTTTACCATTGGAATATACCTCCGAAAAATAATGATTATTTAAAATATTGGTTTTCAATATTTTATCGTATTATATTTTATACTGTTTGTCCCCGAATATCAAGCACTTTTTTCCATTTATTAAACTTTGTTAATTCTGACCAAAAATAAAAATAGGTTTCCATTAAAATTTTGGCTTAAAAACAAAGATTTTACTGTGCCTGCATATTTCTGCTTTTTCTTCTTAAAATCAAAACGGGAATTAATGTTAAAACAGCAACTGCGGCAGCTGCCCAAAACATAACATTTCCGGGAGCAGAAGTAACAACGCCGTATTCGTTTGTGTAAGTTATTTCCGAAAAGCGGCACACAACATTTCCGATAAACGGGCCGATAATCAT
This sequence comes from uncultured Eubacterium sp., assembly GCA_910584985.1. Classification (GTDB taxonomy): domain Bacteria; phylum Bacillota; class Clostridia; order Oscillospirales; family Acutalibacteraceae; genus Eubacterium_R. The sequence goes on from CAJUDJ010000001.1 coordinate 81,290, forward strand.
CGGAATAAGCACATAGAATAAAATGCGGATGCCCTGGAACGAACCAATCTTTCCTTCCGGCATAAAATCACGCACGGAAGCATTCATTGCAATGCCGAACAGTGCCCAGCCGAGCAGTGCGGGAACCGCACAGATAAAGAAAACAACGATGTTCTTTGCAAAACCTGCCGCAAACAAACCGAGGAAATAAAGAACAACGGAAAATACCATGAACTTTTCCTTGCCGAGCTTATCCATAAGCCTGCCTGCCAGAATAACCATTGCAACGGCAGCAATAACAACCACTGCGGCAACAGCCATTATTGCAGGTGTAAGCGATGCCATAACATTATCCAGGCTGAAATGCATTACATTGCCGAGGTATATGAATATGTAAGGGAAAAACACCTGAAATGCCGTGGAAGTAAAACAGTTTGCCGAAAGCGCAAGATAAAGCTTTTTATTCTCTTTAACAACAGACGGCCGGAAACCGTAAACAATATCCTTCCAGTAAGAGCCCTCCGTCTGCGGCTGAACATTTGCATCTTTAACCGTAAACAGACCTAAAATGCCGCATACGGTTACAATTCCCCCCAGCCCGATGAATATAACATTATAGCCGATGGATTCCACAGCACCTGCCAGCCCCATAACACCGGCTGTTGCGACAAGCGGAAGAAGCGTTAAAACACTTTCAACGGTTGCACGGTTTTTCGTGCTTGTAACATCGGTTACCCATGCATTGAAAGCAGCATCATTTCCGGTTGAGCCGATAAAGGACATTACACAGTCCATAACAATAACGATGGCAACCGTTACTGTTAAAATACGCACCTCATCAGTAAGATGAAACAGCTTTGCCGTGTTATCCCTTGATATAACACCGAATACAGCCGTTACAATACCCCACAATATGTAGCCAATTGAAATAAATGGCTTTCTTTTTCCGATTTTATCACTGAGTGTACCCATCAAAAAGGTTGCCAGCACGGTAAAGGATGCGCTTGCCGCAACCATGGTGCTGATTGCGCTCATAACATCTATTGAACCGTTTACCGCCGCCTGCGAAGCGCCGTTATAAACAGAATTGTAAAGGAATGTGTTGAAAAACATATTTTCAACAGCCCATGCAATCTGCCCGATAAAGCCGAAAATAATAATATTTAACCATATTTTGGCTCCAAGCCCTGAACCTTTCTTCTGCATAAAAATTCCCCCTTACATTGTATTATGCGCGATTGTTATTTGTTTGTCAATAAAAATTTTACAATCAAATGCTTTTTGTAAAAAGTATTCATTATCATTAAAAAAAATGATAATGAACGCTGCCTTTGGCATGTGCACATTGTGCGCTTGCAAAAATGAAATAAGGGGGGGATTTTTAAGGGAGAACTATTGAGCCACAAGCAAAAACTCCCCTTAAATTGTTTCTTTCATACCTTTTTTATAAAAAGAATAAAGAGCAGGATTCCCTGCTCTTTACACAAATTTACTTTTTCGGAATTTTAACCGTTGCCTTGAACAAATCGCCGTCTATTGAAATAATCAGTTCGCCGTTATTCAGTCTGCAAAGCTCCTTTGCAATGGACAGACCAAGCCCGTTCCCATCCTGACTTCTGGACTGATCGCCCCGTACAAAGCGTTCCGTTAATTCCTCTGCCGAAATATTCAGCTGTTCCCTTGAAATATTCTTGATTTCAAAGTAACCGAAATCGGAATCGGAATAAACCCTTGCATATACACGGGAACCGGGGGCGGAATACTTTCTTGCATTGGACAGCAGATTTTCAAACACACGGTAAATCTTTGTGCCATCTGCATAAACAATGTGCTTATCCGCGGATTCTTCAAAAATCACCTGTAAATTATTCTTTTCAATATCCGCCGTTTCCTCAACCACAGCCTGCGCGGCAAGTTCGTTCAGATTCAGCATTGTCTTATTGATGGTTACATTGCCGGAGGAAACCTTGGAGGCTTCTATCAAATCCTCAATCAGCCGTTTCAGCTTATTGGATTTTTCTGCAATAACCGCCATATATTTCTTTGCATCCGCATTTTCAATATCGCATTTCTGAAGCAAATCTATATAATTGATAACCGAAGTAAGCGGCGTTTTCAGATCATGGGAAACATTGGTTATCAGTTCTGTTTTTGTGCGCTCATCCTTAACCGCTTTGATAACCGCCTGCTGCAGCTCTGCATTTGTTTTTTCAAGGCTGTCCGCAAGAATTTTAAGGCTTTGAGGAAGCTGAGCAGTATTATAAGGCAGCGGTTCGCCTTTTTCGCTTGCGACAATAATATCATCCAGCAATTTCATATATTTCACTGCCCTGTGAATCAAAAGCGCATCCAAACCGAGAACAACAGGAATTCCAAGAAGACCGCAGAAAACGGAAAAACCGTATCCATCTATAAAACATCCCATAATAATCAGAACGGAAACGATATTAAACAGCGTATAAAACACAACTGCCGGCACAGAGCGTTTATGCAGCAGCTTCGGCTTGAAAGCAAAGCCTGCTAACATAGCGCCGAATCTTCTGAAGCCTTTTCCTATGCCTTTGAATACCCATATAAACGCCTGATAAATCAACTTCAGAATTCTTACGATGAGCATTCTGCCGAATACAGGATAATCCACCTTAACTGCTCTGGAAACAGAAACGGCAAAACCCAAAAGGATAAGACATATCAGAACAGCACCCAGGCAGAAAATCAGATGCAGCCAGCCCGAATGATAAAAGGCAATATCGCCTCTGCCGAAATAGGTTTTCGGGTGCCCGAAAACATATCCGTATTCAAGCATTAATACACCGATTCCGGTGCCGGTTAATCCGATGGCAGCTGCCATCAAAACAAATTGTATATCTGCCGGTATTTTATCTGTTTTCGCCATCGAAACCGTGCCGTTTTTATGCCCTGCAAGGCGGCAGGAAACAACAGCAAGCACAATTAAGGAAACGGCTGAAATCAGCATATTGATAAATATATAATCAATATCCGCACTACAGGCTTTCAGATAATCCTCATAAAGATAATGATAACTATCCTCTTCTGAAAATTCGGGATTTATGCTGATATAAACGATAAAATTGCCGCCAAGCGGTTTCAGAATATAGTTGTCCGGATTAAAAGCAGCATTCCCTTTAAAATGCATCAGATTTTCGCTCGAAGAAAAGCTGTTTGTGCCGGAGCTGAAATAAATATAATCACCCTGCCCGCTTTCAACATTGCTTATCAATGCCACCGTATCGGAAACATTGGTAATCACTTCATCTCCGTAGGAAGCATAATAGCTTATATTCTTATTGCTGCCGTATGGACTGTTATAATAAGAATAATTGGAAATGCTGGTATAATATTGACTTATCATGTTACGAGCAAGAGAATCACTGTGCCCGAAATTGATGCCGCTTCTGCTGTCCTCCGGCACGGCAAGCGACTGATCCTCATACACCATAAAACAGGTATAATAATAACCGTCATCGCCCTGATAATAGGCTCTGCCATCCTTCAGATGTCCTGATTTATAATGGCCGTCCTGCGATTCATTATCCCCGTAATAAACATCTTCTTCGCCGTAAACAATGCTTAAAACCTCGGCATCGCTCAGCCGGTTTTCACGCTCCGCTTGTTTATAGTTTGCAAAAAACGAATCTATATAATCACGCTTCTGCTGCACTCTTGCCGAATTTGTAATGACATTTTCTACAGAAGATATATCCTCCAGAAAATTATTTTCAAATGCGGCACTTGTGTAAAAATTATTTTTTTCGGGATTCAGAAAATTCTTTTCATTGCCGAAGAACACGCAATAGCGGATTAAGGACAAGCCGTTGCTCATCAGAACCGCCGCCATAAAGCATGCCAGCAGCACGCAGAGTGCTTTATTCAGACTGCTGTATTTATATTTTTTCCACTTTGTATCCAAGGCCATACACCACCTTAATATATTTCGGGTCCTTTGGATTGATTTCAATTTTCTCTCTTATGTTCTTAATATGTACGGTAACTGTTTTTTCGGAACGGAAAGACGGTTCATTCCACACGGCCTCATATATTTGCCCCGAGGAAAGCACCCTGCCCATATTTTTGCAAAGATATTCCAGAATCATATATTCCGTTGCCGTAAGCTTAATACCCTCGCCGTCTACAGACACGGTTTTGGCATCCGTATCCACGATAAGACCTCCTGTTACAATCTGCGAAGCCTTTTTCACAAAGCCCGAAAAGGAAATATATCTTCTGATCTGGGATTTCACCCTTGCCACAAGTTCCAGCGGATTGAACGGCTTTGTAACATAATCATCCGCCCCGAAGCCGAGCCCCGCAATTTTATCCGTATCCTCTGATTTTGCCGAAAGCATTATAATCGGAAAATTATGCTTTTCCCTGATTTTAAGCGTGGCCTGCAGACCATCCATTTTCGGCATCATAATATCCAGCACAAGACAGTGAATTTCATTTTTCTCAATCATTTCCAGTGCCTCAAGCCCGTTTTCCGCTTTTAAAACATTATAGCCCTCTATCTTAAGATAAATTTCGATAGAATCAAGTATCGCCTTATCATCATCGCAGACAAGTATGGTTTCCATCTGTAATCACTCCCTTTCCGTATTGTAACATAATCAGAACACAAGTTAAACCCGTTAATTGTATTAAACCGCAGTAAAATTTAAACAAAGTAATGAAAAAGTAAAGAAAAAATTAAAAAAACCGCGAACAAGCCATGCTGCCCGAAAAATGCAGCCATTTATGACTTTTCACGGATTTTTTATTTTGGTATAAATCAGGATTTTCTCCCTGTCTGCTTTCAGCCTATACTTTTAAAACATTATTAAATCTGAAGGCCTCTGTGTGTTCAAAGGCGCCGCTGCCGCTGAAACGCACAAGCTCAATATTTTCAACATTTTCTGCATCTATGGCATATTTATAGCTTTCACAGCATTCTCCCCAAAGTGTTTTTGTTTTCATAATTGTAATATCCTTAACATATCTGAGGAAAAAGGCAGAATTGTCAAATTTCTCAACACCCCAGTCCAGGCATGGCCTTAAATCATACAGACCGCATGGCCATTTGCTTGTTTTGGTAAGCTCTATACGGCAGTTTTCAAAGGTAATATCTTCAATCACATTATCCGCATTGCCGTGAATCAGCACGCCGTTTTCACCCTTTGCCGTAACATTGAAAAAGCGTATATTTTTTATTGTTCCGCTTTTCGTGTTTTCATCCCTGTTGAAAGTGGTAATGGTTATCGGCTCTGCCGTGCCCCACCAGTCCGGGCAGAAGCGGCGTGTTTCAATAATAATATTGGAATAGGTAACATTTTCTACATTGCCGCCGTCCCTGATCTGAATGGAAAGTCCCCTGTTTGATTTGCTGATTGTGCAGTTGGAAACAATAATGTTTCTGAAATCGCCCACACCCTCCGTGCCGATTTTAACAGCAGCAGAGGTTGAAATCAGCGTGCAGCCGTCTATCACCACATTTTCCGTTGGGCCGTATTCGCTGTTTCCCTTTGAGGTTTTCAGGCAGATGCAGTCATCCGCACAGGTAACATGGCAGCCCAAAATTCTTACATTTGTGCAGTGATCGGGATCTATTCCATCACTGTTTGCAACATCAAGGTCATTTAAAATCCGGATTCTGTCTATCAGCACATCATCACAGCCGGCCGGATGCAACGTCCAGAACGGTGCATCCACAACCGTAAAATCCTTAAAGGTGATATGATTGCTTTTTTCAACATACATAACGGTAGGGCGCGGATAAAAATCGCCGGTTACATAATATCTGTCCTTGCGCTGCACAAAGGCATGACCGTTTGCATCAATCGTGCCCTCGCCGCTTATTGTGCAGTGATCTGCCTCGTAGCCGTAAATAAACACAAAGCTTGGCTTTCCTGTTACGGGGTTTCCGATCAGAGCCGTTTTCGGATCGTTTATCAGCTTGTTTGGGCGGATATATCCGTCTATATTTGAAGTGGCTTTGATGGAAGCTCCCTTTTGAATATGCAGGTCCACATTCTTTTTAATCTGAATGGAATCGCTGTAAAAAACATGACCGCTCTGCAGCACAACTCTGCCTCCGCCGTTTTTGGCACAGTCGTCTATTGCATGCTGAATGGCAAAGGCATCATTTGTTTTTCCGTCCCCTGCTGCACCGTAATGCAAAACATTATATTCCTTCATTTCTCTTCCCCTTTTATGTATAAATTATGTATATAAAACCTGATTTAATAATATCACACTGAATTTCGTTTGACAAGAGCCAGAAGTTATGGTAATATGCAAATGTAAATTATGATATTGCGGCTGCCACGATCTCCTCAGTCCAACGGAGATTGCTGACAGCTAATTTTATTTTAAGGATGAAAAAGATGAAAAAATACGATGTTGCAATCATAGGCGCAGGCCCGGCAGGAATATTCACCGCTCTTGAAATGCTTAAAAAAGGCTCTGAGAAAAGCATTGTTATTATTGAAAAGGGCAAATCTGTTGAAAACAGAAAGTGCCCCAAGGCGAAAACAGGCAGATGCATGAACTGCAAGCCCTACTGCCATATTACAACGGGTTTTTCGGGTGCAGGTGCGTTTTCGGACGGAAAGCTTTCACTTTCCTATGAGGTCGGCGGCGATCTGCCCCAGCTGATCGGCGAGGATGTTGCACAGCAGACGATTGATTATACCGATAAAATTTATCTCGAATTCGGCGCGGACACGCATGTGGAAGGCGTGGGCAACACCGAAGAAGTTAAAGAAATCAGAAAGCGTGCTATTCAGGCAGGCCTGAAACTGGTGGACTGCCCGATTCGCCATCTCGGAACGGAAAAGGCACAGGAATTATATTTTGCAATTGAAAAATACCTGATTGCACATGGCGTTGAAATTCTGTTTGACAGCCAATGCAGCGATCTGATACTGGATGGTGAAAACTGCCTTGGCGTTAAAATTTCAGGAAAGAACGGCGCAGAAGAAATCCATGCGGAGCATACGGTTGTAGCAACCGGAAGAAGAGGTGCGGACTGGCTTGAACAGCTCTGCACGGATCACGGAATTGCCCATCAGCCCGGCACAGTTGACATCGGCGTTCGTGTTGAGGTAAGAAATGAAGTTATTGAAAAGGTTAATCAGGTGCTTTACGAATCAAAGCTGGTTGGTTACCCGAAACCGTTCAAAAACAAGGTGCGCACATTCTGCCAGAACCCCGGCGGCTTTGTGGCACAGGAAAATTACGATAATGACCTTGCCGTTGTAAACGGGCATTCCTATAAGGAACTGAAAAGCGACAATACAAACCTTGCCATTCTCTGTTCCCACAACTTCACTGAGCCGTTCAATCAGCCGATTGCCTATGCACAGAAGGTGGGCGAGCTTACAAATATGCTTGGAGCCGGTCATATTCTTGTGCAGCGCTTCGGCGATATACTGGACGGTAAGCGCACATGGCAGAAGGAACTTTCACGCTCTAACCTTAAACCGACACTTCCCGATGCGGTGGCAGGAGATATTACTGCCGCAATGCCTTACAGGGCAATGATTAATATTATCAATTTTATTCAGGCGATGGACCATGTTGTGCCCGGCTTCGCTTCCCCCGAAACCCTGCTTTACAGCCCCGAGCTGAAGTTCTATTCCAACAGAGTTAAAATGGACACGGATTTCAACACAAACATCAAAGGGCTTCACTGCCTTGGCGATTCAAGCGGCTGGACAAGAGGGCTTATGATGGCAAGCGTTCACGGTGTGCTTATGGGCAGAATTCTTGCCTGATTCCCGCTGAAAAGCCGAATATGCAAAGCAGGCGATAAATTCGCCTGCTTTTTGTATATTTTTGCATATCAATTGAATAATATACATATTTCCTGTATATATTTTCGAATATTTGTATATTTATACAAATATTATGAATTTGCTTGACTATGCTCTCCGTCAAATATATAATAGGTATCAGTTTAAATAACAAAGGCTTTGCATATCAGCATAATGCCTTTTCAAAGGAGAAACAGATTATGGCAAAAGAAATAAAAAAAGTGGTTCTTGCATACAGCGGCGGTCTTGACACATCCATCATCATTCCGTGGCTTAAGGAAAATTACAACAACTGCGAGGTCATCGCGGTAAGCGGCGATGTGGGACAGGGAACAGAGCTTGACGGATTAGAGGAAAAGGCGATTGCAACAGGTGCATCAAAGCTGTATGTGCTTGACCTTAAGGATGAATATGTTGAGGATTATATCATGCCCTGTTTAAAGGCAGGCGCAGACTACGAAACCTATCTGCTCGGCACATCACACGCACGCCCATGTATTGCAAAGGGACTTGCCGAAATTGCAAAAAAAGAAGGCGCAGATGCAATCTGCCACGGCTGCACGGGAAAGGGCAACGACCAGGTTCGGTTTGAGCTTACATTAAAAGCTTTTGCCCCTGAAATGGAAATCATTGCTCCGTGGAGAGAGTGGAATATAAAATCCCGTGAAGAAGAAATTGAATATGCCGAAGCACACAATATTCCTTTAAAAATAAACAGGGAAACCAATTATTCAAAAGATAAAAATGTTTGGCATCTTTCCCACGAAGGCCTTGATCTTGAAGATCCTGCAAACGAACCCATGTATGCAAAAGAGGGCTTTCTGGAATTAGGCGTTGCTCCCGAGCAGGCACCTGACAAGGCCACCTATGTTACCATCCATTTTGAACAGGGTGTTCCGACAGCGATAGACGGTAAAGAAATGAAAGCACTGCAGATTGTTGAGCTGCTTAACGAAATCGGCGGCAAAAACGGCATCGGCCTGCTTGATATTGTGGAAAACAGGCTTGTGGGCATGAAGAGCCGCGGCGTTTATGAAACTCCGGGCGGTGCAATTCTTTATAAAGCACACGAGCTGCTTGAGATGATTACGCTTGACCGTGAAACTTCACACTATAAAAAGCTTGTTGCGCAGAAATTCGGCGAGCTTGTATACAACGGTTTATGGTTTACGCCGCTTCGTGAGGCACTTTCCGCTTTTGTTGACAAAACACAGGAAACCGTTACAGGCGATGTAAAGCTCAAGCTTTACAAGGGCAACATCATAAACGCCGGAATCACTTCGCCGTATACACTTTATGATGAGAACATTGCCTCCTTCGGTGAAGACGGCGGCGCATACAACCAGGCTGATTCAGCAGGCTTCATAAACCTTTTCGGTCTTTCCATAAAGGTTAAGGCACTGCTTGACGCACAGAGAGAACAGAACAACTGATTCATTTTAAAGGGCTGCATTTGCAGCCCTTAATACAATATAAACAGAAAACGGAGACGGTATTATGGCACAGTTATGGAAGGGCAGATTCAAAAAGGAACTTGCAAAGGAAACAAATGATTTCAATTCTTCAATACGCTTTGACTGCCGCATGTTTGAAGAAGATATTAAGGGCAGCATTGCCCATGCAACCATGCTTGGGGCATGCGGAATAATTGATAAAACAGAAAGTGATAAAATCATTTCCGGGCTTGAAAACATTCTGAATGATATTAAAAACGGCAGTCTTGAAATAGATATGCAGGCAGAAGATATTCACACCTTTATTGAGGGTGAGCTTACCGAAAGGCTTGGCCAAACAGGAAAAAGGCTTCACACCGCCCGTTCCAGAAACGATCAGGTTGCACTGGATATTCGCCTTACACTCAGAAAGGAAATTGAAGAGATAAAAGAAAAAGTAAAAGCGCTTATTTCTGTTATCTGCACAAAGGCAGAGGAAAATAAAAGTACAATTATGCCGGGCTATACCCATCTTCAGCGGGCCCAGCCGATTACCTTTGCCCATCATATCATGGCATATACTGCCATGCTTTGCAGGGATCTCGGCCGGCTTGACGATGCAGAAAAAAGAATGAATATCTGCCCGCTCGGCTCAGGCGCACTTGCAGGCACAACCTATCCGCTGAACAGGGAAATGACGGCAGAGCAGCTTGGCTTTGACGGAATCACCCTGAATTCACTTGACGGTGTATCGGACCGTGATTTCTGTATAGAGCTTGCCGCTGCACTTTCCCTGATTATGGTGCATCTTTCAAGATTTTCCGAAGAAATCATTATGTGGTGCAGCTGGGAATTCAAATTCGTTGAGCTGGACGATGCCTTTTCAACAGGCTCGTCCATTATGCCGCAGAAGAAAAATCCCGACATAGCAGAGCTTGTAAGAGGAAAAAGTGGTAGGGTGTTCGGCGATTTAACAGCACTTTTGACGGTTATGAAGGGCATTGCACTTGCATACAATAAAGATATGCAGGAGGATAAGGAAGCCATTTTTGATGCGGTTGACACCGTTAAAATGTGCCTTACGGCATTTACACCTATGATAGACACAATGACCGTGCTGAAAGATAATATGCGAAATGCGGCTGCAAAGGGCTTTATCAATGCAACGGACTGTGCGGATTATCTTGTCGGAAAAGGGCTTCCGTTCCGTGATGCCTACAAAGCAACAGGCGAGCTTGTTGCGCTATGTATAGATAAAGAACTTACCCTTGAAACACTTCCGCTTGAAGAATACCGAAACATATGCGGTTTGTTTGATGAAAATATTTACGATGCAATCAACCTGGATACATGTGTTGCAGGCAGAACGGTTGTCGGCGGACCGAGCCATGAAAGCGTTGAAAAGCAGATTGAAGCCGCAAAGCAGTTCATTTCCTGAATAAATTATTACAGACAGATGTAATTGTAAACATTTTATTTCGGTTTATTGACTTATTACCACACAGTAGTTATAATAAGTTTAGGCTTGAGCAAAGCCGATTAAACAGACACATATTGAGCGATAAATAATTTGTAAGGATACTACTATGTCATATAAAATTGTTGTTGATTCCTGCTGTGATCTTACAGAGGAAATGAAAAAATGGGATAATCTTTCGGTTATTCCGCTTACTCTGCAGATTGGCGATTATGTGATTGCCGATGATGCAAACTTTAATCAGGAGGATTTCATAAACAGAATGTTATCCTCAAATCAGCTTGCAAAATCCGCCTGTCCCTCGCCGGATGCCTTTGCACAGGCCTGTGAGGGTGAGGAGGACGAGGTTTACATAATTACCATCACCGATAAGCTGAGCGGCTGCTACAACAGTGCAGTTCAGGGTGTGGCCTTATATAATGACGACCACCCCGAAAGCCAGAAGAAAATTCATGTGTTCAATTCTCTTGCAACCTCCGGTCTTGAAACCATTATGGCTTATAAAATAAAAGAGCTTGCCGATAACGGCACGGCTTTTGAAGATATTGTGAATACAGTTGAAGCATTCTGCGTAAACAACTGCTTTCTTTATTTTCATCTGGAAAGCTTTGATGCACTGAAAGGCAACGGCAGATTATTCAATCTGGGTGCAAAGGTGATAGAGGCATTAAGGGTTAAACTGATTTGCCGCAGAACCGATTACGGCAACATATCGCTTGCAGGAAAGGATTTATCCGAAACCAGAATTCTTGCAAAGCTTGCCGCCTTTGTTCAGAAAGAAACAGAGGGCAGCGATTTAAGCGATAAAATGATTATAATAAGCCATGTCTGCTGCGAAGAAAAAGCAAATACGGTTGCAAAACTTATAAAAGAGAAATGCGGATATCAAAACATCATCATTCTGAAAGCCAGCGGGCTGAATTCGCTTTATGCTTCAAACCACGGCGTTCTGGTTTCCTTTTCAAAATAATATTATCTTACATAAAAACAGGAGGCAGACAGCCTCCTGTTTTTGTATTCATTTAAAATCTGAAATCCCGGTCTCCGTTTGCAATTTTCACAAGGCGTTCACGCACAATATCCTTAACCTTGTCCTTACCGATATTGTCAATTTCTTTTTCAATCATTGCTTTACCGATTTTTCTTGTGTCCTCGGAAGCGTAATCCATAAGAAACTCCTTCAGCGTCATCAGTGCATTCGGGTGGCAGCAGTTCTGAATCTGACCTGATTTGCAAAGGCTCATAAACCGATCGCCGGTTCTGCCCTCTCTGTAACACGCCGTGCAGAAAGACGGAATATAGCCTGCCCGCATCAGCCAGTTCACAACCTCATCAAGGGTTCTGTTGTCCGAAACATCAAACTGTTCTGTATCATGGGGGCGTTCTTCCTCACAGTAGCCACCCACCGAGGTTCTTGAACCACCGCTGATCTGGCTTACTCCGAGGCGGATGATTTTTTCGCGCACCTCGGGCGTTTCTCTTGTGGAAATAATCATACCTGTGTAAGGAACGGCAATTCTTATACATGCTGCAATTTTGCAGAACATTTCATCGCTCAGCGAATTATCAAATTCATCCGGGTCAATATCATCTGCCCTTTTCACACGGGGAACGCTGATTGTATGCGGCCCTACACCGTGCACGGCTTCCAGATGCTCTGCATGCATCAGCAGGCCTGCAAATTCATAACGGTATTTGTCCAGCCCGAAAAGCACACCGATTCCCACATCGTCAATTCCGCCCTCCATGGCTCTGTCCATCGCTTCGGTATGATAATCATAGTTGTGCTTCGGCCCTGTAGGGTGAAGAATTTCATAGTTCTTTTTATGATAGGTTTCCTGAAACAGAATATAGGTGCCGATTCCGGCATCCTTAAGCTTTCTGTAATTTTCAACCGTGGTTGCAGCAATATTTACATTCACACGGCGGATTGCGCCGTTTTTATGCTTTATGGAATAAATGGTTTTGATGCAGTCAAGTATATATTCAATCGGGTTGTTGACCGGGTCCTCCCCTGCTTCAATGGCAAGACGCTTATGACCCATATCCTGAAGTGCAACAACCTCTTTTGCAACTTCCTCCTGTGTAAGCTTTTTTCTGGCAATATGCTTGTTCTTTGCATGATACGGACAGTAAAGACAGCCGTTTACACAGTAATTGGAAAGATAAAGCGGTGCAAACATAACAATGCGATTTCCGTAAAAGTCTTTTTTAATCTGCTCGGCAAGATCATAAATTTCTTTGATTTTCTCTTCATCCTCACAGGCAAGAAGCACACTTGCCGCTCTGTGGGAAAGGCCTTTTCTTTCCCTTGCCTTATCCAGAATTTCATCAATAAGCTTTAAATCCTTTTTATGTGCATCTGCATAGGAAAGCGTTTCCAGAATTTCTTCGTGATTGATAAATTCCTCAGCCTTTAATGATTTCGGATTATATTCTGCCATAAATTAAACATCTCCTCAGTATTGAAAACGCATCCTCAGGCAACGGGAAGGGTGCAGTTGGTTAAACTGTTTTCAAAAAAACATTATAATACTTTTAAAAATTTATTTCAATATTTAATTGCATTAACAGAAAATAAAATATATACTAAATATTGTATGAGAAAGATAAATTTTGAAATAACCGAACTGCAAAGCGGCTTTCGGATTAAAGATTTTTTAAAAAATTTCGGCGTTTCCTCCGCTTTGCTCACCAAATTGAAAAAAACGGAAAACGGCATTCTGCTCAACGGCAGTTTTGCACGGGCAATAGATGTACTGAAAAGCGGCGACAGGCTTCAGATTTCCGTTGAAAACAGCGGTCATATGCCTGTTCCTGCCGATCTTCCCGTTTTTGTTCTTTATGAGGATGAGGACATTCTTGCCGTGGACAAGCCGCCCTTTATGCCTGTGCACGAAAGCAGGAATCACAGAGGGGATACGCTGTCAAACGCTGTTTCAAATTATATCCGTGAAGACACTGCATTCCGTGCCGTTTACAGGCTGGACAGGGATACAAGCGGCATTGTTCTGATTGCAAAGCACGAGCTTTCGGCGGCAAAACTGGCCGGAAAAATCCAAAAGGATTATTACGCTGTTGTAACCGGAATTTTATTGGAAAGCGGCACGGTTGCCCTGCCCATAAAAAGACTTGACGAAAGCATTATCAAACGCTGTATTTCGGCTGACGGAGAGCATGCCGTAACACATTATGAGATTATCAGCACAAAAAACGGCACAACACTTCTGAAATTAAATCTTGAAACAGGGCGAACGCATCAGATCAGGGTGCATCTTTCCCATATCGGCCATCCCCTGCTTGGGGACACACTTTACGGCGGTGATGAAAGATTTATAAACCGTCAGGCACTGCACTGCCGGGATATTTATTTTATGCACCCGATTACGGAAAAACCGATACACATAACAAGTCCGTTTCCAAATGATTTTAAACAGCTTATTTAGGAGGAACCACTATGCCGGCCTTTTCAACCCATTATATTTTTGCACTTGAAATGATGGAAGAATTAAAGCATATTGCGGATTTCAGTCTGAACGAAAATGCTGTTTCAGCAGGAACACAGGGCCCCGACATCTTCTTTTTCCACCGTGCTTTTCCCTGGCAGCCCGGCAAACCGCTGAGAAAGTTAGGTTCGGCTCTGCACCGTGCGAAACCTGCACGGATTATGGACAGGCTTTATGAATACTGCGCATCTTCCCGAAATCCCAACATCGCCAAAAGCTATGCCTTCGGATTTATACTGCATTATGCATTGGACAGAAACTGCCACCCGTATGTATATTATCTGCAAAATAAAATTACGGACAGAAGCATCGGCTTTAATCCCCATTCCGCACATAATGTAATTGAACATTCCATAGACAGCGTTATGATCAACAGACATTTCGGGCTGAAAAATCCAAGACTTTTTGAAACAGACAACGCCCTTTCCCTTACAGACAGGGAGCTTTGCGAAATTTCAGAAGAAATTTCATTCTCAGCAGAAATTTCAGCCACGGATGCAAAAAAAGCAATTTCGGATATGAAAAAAATGCAGCGTCTTCTGCTTGATAAAACGGGGAAAAAGGAAAAAATAATAACGCTTCTTGAAAATGCTGCTGCGCCTTTTACAAATCATTTTATGCTTTCCGCATACTTTCGCACAGATAACTTGGAAAAGGCAGAAAAATATGTTAATATAAAAAACGGAACATGGAATTCCCCGTTTGACTGCAAAGTGCACAACGAAAGCTTTTTTGATTTATTTGAATTATCAAAAGCAGATGCATCAGAAATGCTTATCAAATGGCAAAGCGGAACAGACGGTGCAGAATTAACCGATAACCTATCATTTTTAACAGGAGTTGAAGTAAAATGAAAACCATACCGAGCTTTCAGATTGATCACAATAAATTAACCAAGGGCATTTACATCAGCAGAATTGATGATGACATTACCACCTATGACATCCGCATGCGTGAGCCGAACCGCGAAACGGTTATGACAAATGCAGCAATGCACACGATTGAGCATCTGTTTGCAACCTATGTGCGCAACACGGAATTCGGCGATAATATAATTTATTTTGGCCCAATGGGCTGCCGCACAGGCTTCTATTTCCTTACCCGCTCGCTGACGGATAATTACACTGTAAATCTTATAAAGGAAGCCTTTCTTTTCATTGCCGATTTCTGCGGCAGAATTCCGGGTGCATCCGCAAAGGAATGCGGAAATTATGCTGACCATAATCTGCCTCAGGCAAAGGAAGAGGCAAAGGCATTTTATGAAATTATTAAAGACTGGACAAAAGAGGATTTAAAATACCCGGAATAATCATCCACTCTTGTTAAAAGCAGCATTGTATATACCCTCACATTCAGTCGTTCTCTTACGGAAAGAAAACTTTTCGGCGAACAATATAATTTTACAAAATGACAAAAGCTCTGTTATCACGGCAGAGATGTTTCTCGCTTTTTATCAAAAAGAGAGAAAACAAAGAAAAGAGCAAAAAAAAGGGGGGGGAGTACCGCACGCTCCAATCCCCTTTGCAAGCCCCTTTATTTCGTGCAGCGGCACACGATGCGTAACGCCGCATAGCCGCATAGAAGAAAATATCATTTCCTCTCTATATTATATAATCTTCCGGAAATTTCATAAAAAAGATATGCATTGAAAAACCATGCATATCTTTTTTGTTATAATTTTTCTGTTCAGTTTTCAAATTTCCCTGTAAAATTCGGTTCAAATATCGGAAGACCGAACTGTTTGATTGCACCTTTCACAAACTCCTCCGTGCTTTTCAGCTTAATCGGCATACCCGTGAAGGTAAAGTTATAAATCGCAAGTTCCTGGAAAGTGGGGCTCATTTCATTTATAACCCGAACAGTTCCGTTATCCCTGAACTTAAAGGTGAATTTTCTTACATGTGCGGTTTCAACAGGCCTTATCCACACCTTAAGCGTGCCGTCCGGCTGCCATGCAGCCTTTGAGCATACATGATAATGCAGATCGCACAGTTGCATTTCGCTTGTTCTGTATTCGCCGTCCATACCGACATCTATTGTATTTACATTTTCCTTTTCACGCCATGTAAACTTCAGACCGTCATCCGTGAAATCAAATTTAATTTTACTGATTTTTCCTGGCTTGTTATAAAGCATCTGCATAACCGATATGGTGATTACAGAGGTGTTTGCATTTGTTTTGCATCGGATGGTTCTGCCGCTGATTTTGTTTTCCATCTCCCTGTTTCTCGGTGCGGCAGGCAAATCTTCCACATGGCAGTTTGCAAGTGTGTCCAGTAATGCATTATGCTCTGCTTCGTTTTCAGGAAGCGGTGCTGCCCCGAAGCATTCGGGAAAATGTTTCCAGAACACTTTCATGATTTTATAATCCTCGGATTCCCCTGAATTCAGAACAACAAGCGCATTGTAATCCGGGAACATAAAACAGCGCTGACCGAACAAGCCATCACAGCGGTAACTGTTCGGGGCAGGGTTGCGCCAGAACTGATAGCCGTAACCGCACATATTGTCAATAAATCCTGCTTTAACAGAATTCGTCTGCTTGGCAGTTGCCTGCTTAACCCATTCGGCAGGAACAAGCTGTGTGCCGTCTTTCCACTTTCCGCCGTGAATATAAGGCAGGAAAAATTTTGCAAGGTCCTCAGACCTCATATAAAGCCCCCAGCCGGCAACATTGTTGCCTGCACCATCCTTTTCCCAGAAAGGCTTTTCAATTCCGAGCGGCTCAAACATTCTCGGATACAGATAATCAATCATGCTCATGCCCGTTACTTTGGTAAGGATGGCAGAAAGCATAAAAGTATTTTCGGATATGTAATTAAATTTAGTGTCGGGCCTGCAGATAAAGCCTGCATCAAAAAAGCTTTTTATCCAGTCGCGCCCGCCCTTTTCATCGGCAACGGTAATAAATTTATCCGAGCGCATCGTAAGTAGCATTCGGATTGTAAGCTGCTGATTTTTCGGCTTCTGTGCAGAGCTGTATTCCGGGAAGAAATCGGCAACCCTGTCATCCAGAGAAATCAGCCCTTCACTTACGGCAAAACCGACTGCTGTTGAGGTAACGGATTTGCTCATCGAATAAAGCACATGCGGATATTCGGCAGCATACGGCTTCCAGAAGCCTTGTGCGCATACCTTGTCGTTTCTTACAACGGTAAAGCTCTGAAGTCCCAGCTTCTTTTCATTGATTTCATCAACAAATGCTTTTATTGCACTGCTTTTAATGCCAACAGATTCCGGCGAAACATGTTCAAATTCCGAATCCAATAACTTTTCCATAATCATTCCCCTTTTGGTTAAAATATAGTTTTATTCTAAACCAAAGCCATCGGTTTTTCAACAAGTAAATGCATAATGTAAAAATGAATTCCTTTTTTTGTGAATTATATATAAAAAAGTGAAAAAATTTTTTACATAAAATCCCGGATAGGTATTGACTTTTTTCTGTTATATGATAAAATATATTTCACTCGGGAGCATAGCTCAGCTGGGAGAGCATCTGCCTTACAAGCAGAGGGTCATAGGTTCGAGCCCTATTGTTCCCACCATAAAAAACAGGCTGCAAAAGCAGTCTGTTTTTTATTTTAAGGTTTCATTTTATACCAAATTATCAATTGAATTGGGATATTTTTCATTAATTAATTCCTCTGTGAATACAATTTTACGGAGGGATTCGTATGAAAAACAAATTGGTTTATGATGGATTTAATCAGGCTTTCATATCATTACTGTGCCAACATCCCCAAGCCTATGCGCAAATGGAAGGCAGCAAGGATTACAAGAGCATTTCGGGCATTATTAAATTTTATCAAACCGCCAACGGCACTTTGGTATATGCTGTTATAACAGGTCTGCCTGACTGCACAGGCTTTCACGGGTTTCATATTCACAGCGGCAAAGAATGCAGCGGTAACAGCAATGATTCGTTTGCAAACGCAAAGTTGCACTACAACCCGAATGGAAGTGCACACCCAAACCATGCAGGTGATTTGCCGCCGCTTATCAATAACGGCGGTTTTGCCTTTTCAAGCTTTCTGACAAACAGATTTACTGTTGAGGAAATTATGGATAAAACCGTTATAATACACGAAAATCCCGATGATTTTACAACAGCTCCGTCAGGCAAATCGGGCGAAAAAATTGCCTGCGGAAAAATCACATCAGTCAAACCCTGTTAAAAAGAGGACTGTCGTAAACAATCGGCAGTCCTCTTTTATTTGCGTACTTTTTTATTAAATTCCTGAAACCGGGCAAGACTTATCCAAACCCGCCCAACAAATCCAAAATAAACCATTCAATTAAAATTTTACAGTTTATCAGTGGACAACTGCCTTTGTTTCCATTATACTTTATATAGAGAAACCAATTCAAAAACAGACCGGAGGGGATTCATTTGATGAATACAGACTGGAAATTTCATAAAGGGCAGATTGAAAGCGGCTATTCACCTAAACTGGACGACAGCGAATGGGAAACCGTTTCCGTTCCGCACACCTGGAATCATATTGACGGACAGGACGGCACGATAGGCGGAAAGAGCATTAAGGATACAGACTATTTCAGAAGCGACTGCTGGTACAGAAAGAAAATTTTCATAGAAAACAAGGATAAGGAAAAGCAGATTTTTCTTCGCTTTCAGGGCGCAAATACACAAGCTGAACTGTTTGTAAACGGAAAATCGGCAGGCACACACAAGGGCGGCTACACCGCTTTTGCTTTTGACATTACACCATTTCTGCATTTCAGCAGTGAAAATCTGCTTGCAGTGCGGGTGAATAATGAATACACCGAGGAAATTGCGCCGCTTACTGCCGATTTCACTTTCTACGGCGGTATTTACAGAGAAACAGAGCTTATAAAAAAGAATTTTTCCGCACGACAAAGCAGCAGCTGAAAGAAATGATCAACCAGAATTACAACCATCCTGCCATCGTATGCTGGGGAATACAGAATGAAATTATGGCAAAGTTTGATGATGTTATACGCCCGTTTACCGAAGAACTGCATAACACAGCCAAGGCGGAGGATGAATACAGATACACCGTTATGGCAACAAACCACAGCGGTGCAGGGAACTGGAAAAGCGATTGGATTGCATGGAATGTTTATCCCGGATGGTACGGAATGAGCAGAAAGCAACTTGGCTGGTTTATGGACAATAACCGCTTTGAACGCCCCACCGGTATTTCGGAATACGGCGCAGGTGGAAACTATAATCAGCATGAATTAAAGCCGAAGCACCCGAAGCATGACGGCCAGTGGCATCCCGAGGAATACCAGACCATCAGCCACGAAGCTTTTCTGAAATCCATTAACAAGCGTGATTATTTATGGTGCACCTATGTTTGGAATATGTTTGATTTTGGATCGGATGGCAGAAATGAGGGCAGCCGCCCCGGCATGAATGACAAAGGCCTTGTAAGCTTTGACAGAAAAATAAAAAAAGACAGTTATTACCTTTATCAGTGTGCCTGAAGCAAATATCCGATGGTGCACATCACAAGCAAACGGCTTGAAAACAGGAAAAGAAAAACCGTTTTCAAGGTTTATTCAAACGGCGATTCCGTTGCCCTTTTTGTAAACGGAAAAGAAATCAAAACGATTTCCGCCGAAAACTGCAGACAGAAAGGCATTTTTATTTTTAAATCCGTTAAGCTGGAAAAGGGGGAAAACAAAGTAAAAGCCGTTGCGAAAGCAAACGGAAAAGCATTTGAGGATGCGGCAGAATTCACGGCAGATTAAAACGGAACAAAAGGTGATGAAATGAAAAAGAACTATTCTTCAATTTCCAAAAACAAGGCGGTTGGCATTGTTCTGATGCTGCTTTCACTTATCGGCATCTGCTTTATCATTACGCGCCTGTTTTACTATGTTTATGAATATGATGCACAGTACAGTCCGATAGATTACGGACAGTTCAACATTCTTTCCTATTTTACAATTCAGTCCAACTTCTTTATTTATCTGTATTTTTTCTTTGCTGCAATCAGCATTTTCGGTGTAAAAAAAGCTGAAAAAATCGCTTTTAATCCCACAATCGCCGTACTTGTAACGGTTTATGTGCTGATTGCGGGCATTACATACTGCGCAGGCATTCCGATGGGAATGACTCCTCCGTTTAAATGGGACAGTGCCTATCATATTTTTTCGGCAGTCAATCAGATTTATTATCATATGCTGATTCCGCCTGCTGCATTTGTTCTGCTGCTTTTCCCGTTTACGGATAAAAAGGTATCTGTAAAACAATGCCTTACGCTTTCAGGCATTTATCCGTTTGTTTATTCCGTGTTTTCCCTTGTAAGAGGTGCTGTTTTTAAACCGACCTATTACCCTTATCCGTTTTATAATCCGGAATTTATTTGGAAGCTCTTTTTTAAAGATAAGCCTGTTAATCTGTTTGCTTCCTATCTGATAATTGCTGTTCTGCTTGCAGCCGGTATTTCACTTTTTGCCGCAATCACGGCACTTTTGCTTGTGATTTATAATAAAAGAGCAGACCAAGCAATAAAAACTGCTGCCTTATAAAGAGCAAAATAAAAGCTGCCTGTGAAAATTTTCATCGGGCAGCTTTTTTTATTTGACTAACAGAATAAAAAGATATATAATATACTGTGTTGTGCGGATATAGTTCATTGGTAGAATATCAGCTTCCCAAGCTGAGGAGGCGGGTTCGATTCCCGTTATCCGCTCCAATTTGAATAACATTCGCACACTTTGCCGGAAAGTGTGCGTTTTTATTTATAAAGTGCTGCACAAATCGGAATTCGGAGGAGTTTTTATGAACAGATTTGATCATGATTTCTGGAATGCATTGGATACTTTGGTTGCCGGATCAGAGATTGTTATAGACAGACCGAAAGGAACAGCACATCCAAAATATTCTGATTTTATTTATAAAGTGAATTACGGGTATCTGAAAGATACGGCATCTATGGACGGTGCCGGAATAGATGTGTGGGTCGGAACAAACGGAACAAAGACAGATGCCGTTATGTGCATTGTTGACTTGATGAAAAGGGATTCTGAAATTAAAATACTGATTGGCTGCACGGAAGAAGAAAAAAAGATTATATACGAAACGCATAATGAAACACAGTATATGAAAGGGATTTTAATTCGCCGATAAAGTGCAAATTGAAAGCGAGCCGTAAATATGGAAAATATTAAAAGAGAAGAAATAGAATACTTAATCGGAATGGACAAAGCCCGTACTTTTTATGCTATTGCCGATGAAATAACAAAACTTTACGATATGGAACAAATCTGGAATAACGGCGGCAAAAAATGGACCTATGAATACAAGTTCAGAAAAAGCGGAAAAACTTTATGTGCCTTTTATTTTAAGGAAAACACATTGGGATTTATGATTATCTTCGGTAAAAATGAAAGAGCAAAAGTTGAAGAAATAAGAAACGAACTTTCATCCGATGTATTGAAAACCTATGATCATGCGCAAATATTTCACGATGGAAAATGGGTTATGTTTGATATAACAAATTGTTCAATATTACAGGATTTGAAGAAGTTACTGTTAATAAAGAAGAAACCGAACAAAAAGCAATAAAAATAAGCAACGCTTTGCAATTTATGCAAAAAATTTTAAAATACACAAAATCGATTTCAAGAATTTTCTGAATCTCGGTATAATCAGATTATAAACAAATTGCATCCGCTTATTCGGAGAACGGCTATGGAAGATAAACAAACATTACTGAACAGTATGGATAGAATACATACACACAAATGGGCACAGACAGAATCAGAAAAAATCTGAAGCTGGAGCATGACGATGCCGTGGAATACTGTAAAAACAGAATTTTGGATAAAAGCTGCAACATTTACAAAAAAGGCAAAAATGGTACTGTGAAACAGGCAATATCATCATAACGGTTAATTCCTACAGCTATACAATTATTACGGCACATATGAAATGACAAAACGGGGAAAACCCCAAAATTATAACTATTTTTTACTATACATCACGGATAAAGGCAGAATGCAATTCTGTAAAAAAGGAGCTATGAGCATATGACGGAAAACACAATCTATGAGCTTTTGATGGCGCACCCTGTTATATCTGCCGTTAAGGATGATGCAGGGCTTGCAAAATGCATGGAAAGCGAATGCTGCATTGTTTTTGTGCTTTACGGAAGCATCAATAACATTACCGATATCGTTTACAGATTAAAAACTGCCGGCAAAACGGTGTTTGTGCATGCCGATCTGATAGACGGGCTTGCAAACCGCGAGGCAAGCATAGACTTTTTGCATACGGCAGTACAGCCACACGGCATCATTTCCACAAAGCTGTCACTGATTAAGCATGCCAAATCCCTCGGACTGCTTACCGTGATGCGTTTTTTTGTAATCGATTCCAGGGCAATGGAAAATATACGCCACTGTGATTTAAAGCAGCATGCCGATTTTATTGAAATTCTGCCCGGACTTATGCCGAAAATCATTGGCAAGGTTTCAAAAATGACGAAAAAGCCTGTTATTGCAGGCGGTATGATAGAGGAAAAGGAGGATGTTGTTACAGCACTTTCAAGCGGTGCTGTTGCCATTTCCTCAACCAATCCGTCCGTTTGGTTTTTATGATAAAAAACACTTGCAAAAATATTGAAAAAGTTGTAATATTAGTTTGTAAATAAAAATACCTGATGAGTTTTGAGTGACAGGAATATAAGGCAGCGAGAGCCGCCTTTGTTTTCTGTTGCTTTTTATTTTATCGGGTGCACTTTTAAGGGGGAAATTTTATGTATGATGTTGCAATTATCGGCAGCGGCGTTGTAGGCTCAGCCTGTGCATACAGATTAAGCCGCTTTAAACTGAAAACCGTTGTAATTGAAAAAAACAACGATGTCTGCTGCGGAACCACAAAGGCAAACAGTGCCATTATCCACGCAGGCTACGATCCTGAACCACACACGCTGATGGCGAAGCTGAATGTGGAAGGCTCTGCTATGGCAAAGGAAATCTGCGAAAAGCTGGATGTGCCTTTCAATCAGATCGGCTCACTTGTTGTGGCTTTTTCCGAGGAAGAAGCCGAAACGGTTAAGGTGCTTTATGAAAGAGGCCTTGCAAACGGCGTTCCCGGTGTAAGAATTGTGGAAAAGGAAGAGCTCATGCAGCTTGAACCGAACCTTTCGGAGGGAGCAGTATGTGCGCTTCTTGCACCGTCCGCCGCAATCGTAAATCCGTGGGAATACGGGCTTGCAATGGCTGAAACAGCCGTAAGAAACGGCACAGAGATAATGCTGGAAGCAGAAGTAAACGCAATTGATAAAGAGGACGGCTGCTGGAGCATCCGCACTTCAAAGGGCGATATAAAGGCAAAATATGTAATCAATGCCGCCGGTGTAAACAGCGATGACATTCACAATATGGTGGCTGATGAAACCTTTAAAATCATCCCGAGTGCAGGCGAATATTACCTGCTTGACAAATCAGAGGGTAC
Organism: uncultured Eubacterium sp.; assembly: GCA_910584985.1. GTDB lineage: Bacteria > Bacillota > Clostridia > Oscillospirales > Acutalibacteraceae > Eubacterium_R. Next base: position 104,953 of record CAJUDJ010000001.1, read on the forward strand.
AAGGGTTTCCCATGTTGTTTTCCAGTGCCCGAATAAGGACGGCAAGGGTGTTCTGGTATCGCCCACCGTGCACGGCAATCTGATTGTCGGTCCGAATGCAGTCAGCAGTGAAAAAGACGACACAGCAACCAAAACAGCAAGTCTTGATTTTGTAAGGGAAAAGGCTGTTAAATCTGTTCCGTCTGTTTCCTTCCGCGAAAATATCAGAAACTTCACAGGCGTGCGTGCCGCAAGCACAATTGATGACTTCATTATTGAATTTGCAGCCGAAAACTTTCTTGACCTTGCAGGAATTAAATCTCCCGGTCTTTCCGCAGCGCCCGCCATTGCTAAAATGGCAGAAGAAATGCTGATTGAAAACGGACTCAAGGCAGAGGAAAAGGAAAGCTATATTGACAAAAGAACGCATATTGTTTTCAAGCATCTTTCAGCACCTGTTAAAAACCAGGTAATCTATCAGAATCCTGCTTATGGCAGAGTGATATGCAGATGCGAAACCATAACCGAGGGTGAGATTCTGCAGGCGCTCAATTCACCCATTCCCCCTGTTTCGCTGGACGGAATCAAACGGCGTGCAGGTTCAGGCATGGGCAGATGCCAGGGTGGCTTCTGCGGGCCGAAAATTCTTGAAATTATGGCAAAATTCAAAAATACCGAGTATGAAAACATCCTTCAGGACAACACAGGAAGCTACATACTTACCGAACCAACAAAGAACGGAGGTAAAAACTGATGTGTTATGATTTAATCGTAATCGGCGGCGGCCCTGCCGGCCTTGCCGCAGCTTTAAGTGCATATGAAAACGGGCTCAGAAACATTCTTATTATTGAAAGAGATAAGGAGCTTGGCGGCATTCTGAACCAGTGCATCCATAACGGCTTCGGGCTTCATTATTTCAAGGAGGAGCTTACAGGCCCCGAATATGCCGGAAGATTCATTAAAATGCTGGATGACACCAATGTTAAGGTTATGACAGACACAATGGTGCTTGAGCTTACAAAGGAAAAAAAGGTGCATTGTGTAAACACAAAGGACGGCTACCAGATTTTAAGCGGAAAATCCGTTGTGCTTGCCATGGGCTGCCGTGAAAGAACAAGAGGGGCAATCTCCATTCCCGGCACGCGCCCCGCAGGTATTCTTACCGCAGGCGCAGCACAAAGATATGTGAATATTGAAGGCCATATGGTCGGCAAAAAGGTAGTTATTCTCGGTTCGGGCGACATCGGTCTGATTATGGCACGCCGTATGACACTGGAGGGCGCACAGGTGCTGGCCTGCGTTGAGTTGATGCCGTATTCCGGCGGATTGCAGAGAAATATTGTGCAGTGCCTGAACGATTTCAATATCCCGCTGTATCTTTCCCACACGATTATTGATATTGAGGGCAAAAATAGAGTGGAAGGCGTTACGATTGCCGAAGTAGGTGCGGACAGAAAGCCGATAGCCGGCACGGAAATTCATTTTGACTGCGATACCATTCTTTTGTCTGTTGGCCTGATTCCCGAAAACGAGCTTACCAAAACAGCCGATATTGAAATGGACGGCAGAACAAATGGTTCTGTTGTGTATGAAAACATGGAAACCTCTGTGGACGGCATCTTTGCCTGCGGAAATGTTGTGCATGTGCATGATTTGGTTGACTTTGTAACAGCAGAAAGCCAGAAAGCCGGAAAAGCTGCCGCAGATTATGTGCAAAACGGTGAAAAGGATAAAAGCAATTATATAACGCTTGCAAACGGAAACGGAATTGGTTACACCGTGCCGCAGAAAATCAGAAAAGCTGCCGATGAAGCGGAAATCTTCTTCAGAGTACGGCAGATTTTCAAGGATTCCGCTATTGTGGTGATGGACGGTGAAAATCAGCTTGCAAGATTTAAGCGCGAACATCTTGCACCGGGCGAAATGGAAAAAATAAAAATCCCGAATGCACTTATGAGGAAAATCACATCCGATAAGCTTACCGTTCTAATTGAGGAGGCATAAATATGACAGAATTGATTTGTATTACCTGCCCGAAAGGCTGCCATCTTAAGGTTGATGAAGAAAACGATTACGCCGTAACAGGCAATGCCTGCCCCAGAGGCGCTGAATACGGCAGAAACGAGCTGAAAAACCCGAAAAGGGTGATCACTTCTACCGTTAAAGCCGAAAGCAAGGAATATTGCCGCTGCCCCATTAAAACAAATGGTGCCGTTGCAAAAGGAAAAATGTTTGAGGTTATGGCAATGCTGGATGACATTGTGTTGAAAGCGCCAATTCATGTGGGCGATGTAGTTATAGAAAACCTTTTTGATACAGGCGTTGACGTTGTAGCCTGTAAGGAAATTTTAAAATAAACAAAAAGCAGTTGGTTTCAGATAAGCCAACTGCTTTCTTATTATCCGTTTATTATGGTAAATAATTCTCTGATTCTGTCTGTATTACCGGTCAGATACAGATAGCCGAACAGGGCTTCCACACCTGTTGCCGTGTGATATTCGGCTTCGCTTGCGCTTTTGGGTGTATGGCCTGTTTTTGCATTCCTTCCCCGCTTGAACTGGGCGATTTCTTCCTCCGTAAGAATATCCTTTATCTTACCGAATGCCTCTGTCTGCGCCTTTGCCGAAACAAATTTAACACTTTCACGGTGCAGATCATTCACGGGCCTGTTTGCATCGCACACGAGTGTTTCGCGCACCAGCATTTCATAAACACAATCCCCCACAAAGGCAAGATTAAGCGGGCTGAGCTGCTTCGGGTTTATTTCCCTGTCAATCAATCTCATTTTATCACCTCTGATATTATAATAGATATTATCAGAAACATAATAAAATTGCAACATATAAAACGGCCGGTTTTTATTAAAAAATCAGCCGTTTACAATTCAATTATTTAAAATATTCTTCATTATCCATAACAAATTTTCTGATATAAATATCATATCCTGCTGCAATACAGCCTATAATACCGCCTAAAAAGAGGTTTAAAACGAAAAATATTATATTTGATGTGCCTTGCTTTTTAAAATTCTCATAAACACCAACCGGCATTTCCGATAAAGATTTACTGTATTTCATTCTGTTTAAGCCCATAATAATGTTCCATATTCCAAGAAGGATTGGTGTGAAATACATAGACATTGCAGATATTATTCCTATTATAATTTGAATCACCGCAATTAAGACAAACAGCCTGATTCTCATTAATTTCATTTCCACAGTTCTTACAATACATTTTAATTCTCCTTTTTACAAATTTGTCAATTATTACAATAGTATTGTAATAATTGACAAGAGGTGATCATTTGTTAGGTGCTAAAATAAAAAAGCTGCGTGCTGCACACAACTTTAATCAGGTTGAGCTGGCGCAAAAGCTTTCAGTTACAAAACAAACTGTATCAAATTGGGAAAACAATAATATTCAGCCATCCATTAAATGCTTGTAAAAATTGCAGACTGTTTTTCCGTTACAACAGATTATCTGCTTGGACAGGAAAATAAGATTACCATTGATGTAAGCGGTTTATCTATCAACGAAATTGCACACATTGAACAGCTTATTAAAGATTTAAAAAACAAATAAAAAGTACTCATCAAAAATTTGATGAGTACTTTTTATTTATTACGGCACATATTCAAATTCAATATCATAAATGGAAACCGTGTCGCCCTCCTGAATTCCTTTTTCACGCAAAGCATCAAACACTCCGCTTTTTTCAAGCACACGCTGCATATATTGCAGGCTTTCGTAATCCTCCACATCGATGCCGCGAAGCACTCTGGGAAACCAGCCGGCTTCCACAATAAACAGACCCTCTTCCGGCTGTGTAATTTTAAAGCCGTCATCTTTTTTAACAAGGCTTTCAAGCGGAATTTCCTCTGCTTCATATTCCTTAATCGGCGGCAGAGTCTGCAGTTTATTCCAGACGGCATTCATAAGGTCTTTTGTGCCCTCCAGTATCGGTGCACAGATTGAGAAATATGCATAGCCCTGTGCCTCTACCCAGCTTTTGAATTCCTCTATCTGCTCCGGCTCCGCCATATCTATTTTATTGCCGGCAACAATCTGGGGGCGTTCGGCAAGCTCGGGATTAAATTTCACAAGTTCATTGTTTATCTTCTCAAAATCCTCTTTTGGATTTCTGCCCTCATGGCCGCTTACATCCACAATATGCACAAGCAGACGGCAGCGCTCAACATGCTTTAAAAATTCATGGCCAAGCCCCACACCATCACTTGCACCCTCAATCAGCCCCGGTATATCGGCAATTACAAACGAGCTGCCCTCTCCAATATAAACAACACCGAGGTTCGGAACAAGCGTTGTAAAATGATAATCGCCGATTTTCGGCTTTGCCTGCGAAACAACGGAAATCAAACTTGATTTTCCGACAGACGGATAACCGAGCAACCCCACATCCGCAAGCAGTTTCAGTTCAAGGCTGATTTCCCACTCTTCGCCGGGAATGCCGGGCTTTGAAAACCTCGGCACCTGCCTTGTGGAGGTTGCAAAATGCTGGTTGCCCCAGCCGCCTCTGCCGCCCTTTGCTGCAACAAAGCGGTCTGTTTTGCTCATATCCGCCATAACGGCACCGCTGTTTACTTCCTTAATAACCGTTCCTCTCGGCACACGAATTTCAAGACTTTCGCCGTTTTTCCCATGCCGTCTGCCGCCCTCTCCGGGCAGACCGTTTTTAGCAGCATATTTACGCTTATATCTGAAATCGGCAAGCGTTGCCAGATTATCGTCCACAACAAAAACAACATCGCCGCCTTTGCCGCCGTCTCCTCCGTCAGGACCACCTGCGGCAACATATTTTTCACGGTGAAACGCAACAGCGCCTGCGCCGCCGTCCCCTGCTTTTATTTTAATTTTAGCTATATCTACAAACATAATTTTATTTCCAAATCCTGTTATTTCAGCAGCGGCAGAATTGCGCACGCTATCTTTTCAAATGCCCGGGCATTTGTATGAAGCCCGTCATATGTATATTCTGATGCAAGCCTTCCGTTTTCATCCGAAAGCACATCTGTTAAATCAAGGAACTGCACTTTTTGCTGTTCGGCAATACTTTTTATCTTTGCATTTAAGGTCGAAATATCCCTATTCTTTCTTCTTCCCTGATTGTGTACTTTATTGTTTACGGGATAAACAGCTTCCACAATAATGTTCATCTCACGGCACCGTTTTTTTGCCTGCACAATTATCTTTTCAATATGCTCAGCCGCAAAATCAGGGTTTGCACCAACGCCGAGATCATTTGTTCCGATAAGCAAAACCATATTTTTCGGTTTTATATTCAAAACATTTCTTTCAAGGCGTTCAAGCAGACGGTCGCTCGTGTCGCCGCTGATGCCCCGGTTATACACGGATATTCCTGTTTCAGCCGTATATTCGGCAAAAAGCTCTGTGTGGTTAAACAGTTCCGTAATAGAATCGCCGACAAGAACAGTTTGCCCTTTTTTGCAGTAATTTTTGTTTAAAAATTCAAAATTATCTGCTTTATTTATTTTTTCTGCATAGTATACAGTTCTTTTTCTTATTTTATTTAAATTCATTCCATCACCCTACTCAATAATAGCAAATACACAGAAAATAAGCAACAGTAAAAAAGCACGGATTGAAAGGTTCAATCCGTGCATAGCTTTTGTAAATTACTGCTCAACAGGATAAACAGAAACTTTCTTTCTGTCTTTACCCATTTTTTCAAATCTTACAGTGCCGTCAATCAGAGCAAAAAGTGTATCATCAGAACCGATGCCAACATTGTTGCCCGGGTGAATATGTGTTCCTCTCTGGCGGTAAAGAATGTTGCCTGCAAGAACAAACTGGCCGTCTGCTCTTTTTGCGCCAAGTCTTTTGGATTCGGAATCACGGCCGTTCTTTGTGGAACCCATACCTTTTTTATGAGCGAAAAGCTGTAAATCTAATTTAAGCATTATTACACCTCCGAAATAATCACATTAATATTTTCAGGATAATCCTTCTGCAGCTCTGTTAAATGAAGCTTTAACCCATTCAGAATATCCTGCGCCGGATTTGCAGATTCCTTAACTGTAAGCCTAAGATATCCGTCCTCGGCATAAGCCTCGGCATTCAGCCCGATTACCTCCGTAACCGTGTTTGCAGCCATCAGGCATGCACCGGAAACAAAAGCACAAATCAAATCCTCGCCCTTGGGGGCGCTCATGGAATGGCCGGAAGCCTCAAAGCCTGTTAAAGTATTATCTGCTTTATAAAATTTAACTTTAATCATAGGTAATTAAGCATTAATCGCTGTAATTTCAACCTTTGTGTAAGGCTGACGATGACCCATCTTGCGTTTTTCGTTTTTCTTTGGCTTGTAAGTGAATACAGTGATTTTCTTGCCCTTGCCGTTCTTAAGAACCTTAGCAGCAACAGTTGCCTTGGCACAATCCTTGCCTGCCTTGAAGCCTGCATCTGTGCTTACTGCAAGAACCGTATCAAATGTGATTTCCTCATCAGCTTCTGCGCCGAGCTTTTCAATATAAAGCACATCGCCTTCGGAAACCTTATACTGCTTACCGCCTGTTACGATAACTGCGTACATCAAGTTTACCTTCCTTTATCAAGACTCGCTACGATGGGTGCATACATTATATATGACTTTTCAACCCATAATATGCGGCTTAATTATTATAACAGAAAAACAGCGTATGTCAATAATTATTTTAAAAAATAAAAGAATTGTTATTATAACAATTCTCTCTTTAGACAAATGAAAAAACTTCCACTGCCGCGGGGGGGACATTCCTTACTTTATCATTTTACAAAATCATATACAGTGGCGTTATCACGGCAGGATATTACTCTCTTTTCGTCAAAAAGAAAGTAACATCTCTCCACGATAGTGGATTTTCATCATTTTATTTAAAATAATACAATAATAAAAAACTTCTTTACAAATAATAATTATTGTGCTATAATTTTATACGCTGCAAACGATTTACACGGTTACGGGGGCAAGCCTTTAAAGGATTCACCTTGCCCGTTACTGAGTTTTTCGCATTCGGCAAATATTTTAAAATGAGGTGAAATGTATGACACAGGCAGAAAAGCAGGCTATCATCGCTGAATACGCTACACACGAGGGCGACACAGGTTCTCCTGAGGTGCAGATTGCTGTTCTTACAACAAGAATCAATGAGCTTACCGCTCATCTTAAGATTCATAAGAAGGACAATCATTCACGCAGAGGTCTTCTTAAAATGGTAGGACACAGAAGAAATCTTCTTGCTTACCTTTACAAGAGCGATATTGAAAGATACCGTGCACTTATTGCAAAGCTTGGTATCCGTGATACGCTTGACAGATAATGTGAACACAGCAGGCGATAGTGCAGAGCTATCGTCTGCTTTTCATCATTAACAGAATCTCAAGGAGGGTGAATATAGTAGTAAACTGAGCATATAACATTGATTTATGTGCTGAATTTATTACTATTTACACCTCCTTCTGATATAAAAAACATGAAAAAGTGAGGTAAAAACAATGTTTTTCAAAAATTTTAAAACATGGGAAACGGAATTTGCAGGCCGCAGATTCGTTCTTGAAACAGGAAAAATGGCAGGGCTTGCAAATGCTGCATTTCTTGCACGCTACGGCGAAACCGAGGTGCTTTGCACTGTAACAGCTTCTGCAAAGCCGAGAGAAGGCATTGACTTCTTCCCTCTTTCCGTTGATTACGAAGAAAAAATGTATTCCGTGGGCAGAATCCCGGGTTCTTTCCTGCGCCGTGAGGGCAGAGCAGGTGAAAAGGCTATTCTTACCAGTCGCTGCATAGACAGACCGATCCGTCCGCTGTTCCCGAAGGATTTAAGAAATGACTGCTCCGTTGTTGCAACCGTTATGTCTGTTGATCCGGACTGCTCTCCCGAAATTGCAGCAGCAATCGGCGTTTCGGCAGCAATTGCTGTTTCCGATATTCCGTGGGACGGCCCGATTTCTTCTGTTAATGTAGGTCTTGTAGACGGCGAAATCGTTCTTAATCCTACGCTCGAACAGAGAGAAAAAACAGATTTAACACTTACAGTTGCTTCCACTGCCGACCTTGTTGCCATGATTGAAGCAGGCGGCAATGAAATTCCGGATGACCTTATGTTTGATGCCATTATGGCAGGCCATGAGGAAAACAAGAAAATGGTTAAATTTATTCAGCGCATCGTGGATGAAATCGGCAAACCGAAATTTGCTTACGAATCCTCCGATCCCGATCCTGAAATTATGGCAGAAATCGAAGCTTTTTGCATTGAAGATGTTAAAAAAGCACTGGATACGGACGATAAGCTTATCCGTGATGAAGCACTTCTTCCGATTTATGAAGCTGTTCATGAAAAGTTTGATGAAAGATTTGAAGGCTGCGAAGCTAAGCTGGACGAGATTATGTATCTTGTGCAGAAGCATGTTGTGCGTGCATGGCTTAAGGATGAGCATAAGCGTGTGGACGGCAGAGGAATTGATGAAATCCGCCCGCTTAACGCAGAGGTTGACCTGCTTTCCAGAGCACACGGTTCCGGTATGTTTACCAGAGGACAGACACAGGTGCTTTCCGTTACAACGCTTGGCCCGATGAACGACTGCCAGATGCTGGACGGACTTGATGAACAGACAGAAAAAAGATATATCCATCATTACAATTTCCCGAGCTACAGCGTTGGTGAAACAAAGCCGTCAAGAGGACCGGGAAGAAGAGAAATCGGCCACGGTGCACTTGCTGAAAAGGCACTTATTCCCGTGCTTCCTACTGTTGATGAATTTCCTTACTGCATCCGTGTAGTATCTGAAGTGCTTTCTTCAAACGGTTCAACATCACAGGGCTCTGTCTGCGGTTCAACACTTTCTCTTATGGCTGCCGGCGTTCCGATTAAAGCACCGGTTGCAGGCATCAGCTGCGGACTTATCACAGGCGATGACGGTGTTTACGGCGACTTTATGACAATGGTTGACATTCAGGGTCTTGAAGATTTCTACGGTGATATGGACTTTAAGGTTGCCGGAACAAAGAAAGGCATTACGGCCATCCAGATGGACCTTAAAGTGCACGGCCTTACCCCTGAAATCATTAAAGAAGCTTTTGCAAAAACAAACAAGGCAAGAAATTATATTCTGGATGATATTATGCTTCCTGTTATCAGTGAGCCGCGCAAGGAGCTTTCAAAATATGCCCCGAAAATGCTCACCGTTTCGATTGACCCCGATAAGATTGGCGATGTTATCGGCAAAGGCGGCAAGGTTATTCAGGAAATCCAGAATGAATTTGATGTTAAAATCAATATCGAAGAGGACGGCCGTGTATTTATCAGCGGCATAGATATTGATAAGTGCAAGGGTGCACTTGAAGTGGTTAAGCTTATTGCAACCGATCCTGAAGTTGGTGCTTTCTATAACGGCATTGTTACAAGAATTATGAATTTCGGCGCGTTTGTTGAAATTGCACCGGGCAAGGAAGGCCTTGTTCATATTTCAAGGCTTGATGTTAAGAGAACCGAAAAGGTTGAAGACTGCGTAAACATCGGCGATTCCATTATTGTAAAATGCATTGAGATTGACGATCAGGGCAGAATTAATCTTTCAAGAAGAGATGCACTGATTGAGCTTGAGGGCATGACACCCGAAAATGAAATTGACGAAGCACCGAGAAAGCCGCGCCGCGACAATTTCAGAAATGACCGTCGCCCAAGAAGATAATGCAATAAAATAATTAAAACCTCCCTTTTGCAATAGTAAAATAAAGGTAGACACATGGAAAACCACCATGTATCTACCTTTTTGTTATGCTAAAATATAATATGGGGGGAAAGATGAAAAAAGGACAAATGAACGAAAATTAGAAATCATAGGAAAACACTTAAATGAACATATTTCTGTGCGAGCGCGCGAAAAAGAATATAATGCAGACAGAAGTATGATCTGTCATCGGGTAAGGGATTACATCAAATACGGCGAAGCTGCATTTGATTGCAAAGTACATCCGGAAAATCCTTTTGCAGCATTACACACAAGCAAAACTTTAACCGAAACAGAAAGATTAAGGTTGCAATTAGTAAAATCAGAAATTGAAAATGAACGGTTAAAAAAGGATATCAAGTGAACGGAGTCGGTGCAAACAAGGAATTCGTTTCTTTAAAAGATGTGAAAATAAAATAATATATTCGTTGAAAGACAAATACAGCATTAAATTTCTATGCGAAATAATATTTATTAACCGTTTGGGATACTACAAATGGTTAGCACGAAAAGATAAATCAAACAGATATGAACAAAATAGAATAACACTTATACAATTACTGAGCATCTCATCTGACCGCTGATTCATAGATTTGGCTAGCCAAATCTATGAATACATATCATTTTTATTTAATTCAAAAAACTTACACACTTTTATTGACAAAGCCGTTAGAACAGCATAATAAGCAGCTCTATAAAACCTTTTTGTATAAATTCCTTTAAAACCATATTCACCGTCTGTTCTGGTATCAGCCAGCTGCTGCTTATTTTTTCTGTGTGCAGCTCCCGTTTTTTCCTGCACCGCACACAACACAAGTAATTTATTTACAGATACACCTTACTTCTTTGCAAATTCCCCGCAAACATAATTGTACTCCTGCCAAATTTCGTAATATCTGTTAATAATTTCTGTAAAATCATTTCTTCATCATACATCCCCTGAAAATTCAGTACGGTTTTGTACTAATTATATTTTAGTCTATTTTTGTACTCTTCTCAAGCAAAACATTTTTATTTTCCATTACACAGTTGAAGAAATGCCAATATTATGTTATTATAATAACACTTATATTTGTATTTATTAACGCAGGCTAAAAACAATTCTGAATCAGAATACCCTGCTGTTAAACGCTTTAATAAAGAGGAGCAGAATCTATGAAATATAAAATCAGCAGAAAGCTTCATACGGATTTTTCTGTTTTTGAACAGAACAAGCTGCCGGAACGCAGCTATTTTATACCCTTTTCCTGCGCATCAGCACTTTCAGAAACCGATTATAAAAATGAAAGATATAAATCGGACAGAATCATTATGCTCAGCGGAGAATGGGATTTTGCCTATTACAAAAAGCTCAGCCTTGTTCCCGATCTGTTTGACACCGATAATATTGAATTTGACAGAATAACCGTTCCAAGCACCTGGCAGCGAACCGGATATGACCAGATTGCATATATCAACACCCGCTATCCGTTTCCGAAAAAACCGCCGCATATTCCCGAAGATGTTGCAACAGGCATTTACAGAAAAACATTTAATATTAATCATGCCGAAGCCCAAAAAACGCTGACTTTTCTTGGTGTGGCCGGTGCACTTGCCGTTTATATCAACGGTCAATATGTAGGTTACAGCGAGGGCTCGCATAATACTGCTGAATTTGATATTACCGCTTTTACAAAGCCGGGAAAAAATGAGCTTGTTGCTGTTGTATATAAATGGAGCAACGGAACCTATCTGGAATGCCAGGATATGTTCCGTGAAAACGGCATTTTCAGAGATGTCTATATTCTTGAAGCAGAAAAAAACCATATCACGGATTTCTGCCTGCGCCCTGTAAAAAATCCGGACGGCACATACAATGTAAACATTTCAGTTGACGGTTGTTTCGACAGCGATACCGTTATTAAAATCAAAGCTTTTGACAGCGAAACGCTTTTTCAAACAGAGCTTCTGCCTGATAAAAGCATCGTTGTTCCCTCTGTTTTTGCAGAGGAATGGAATGCGGAAATTCCGAAGCTGTATGAGGTTTCCATTATTCTTTACACAAACGGAGAGGAAACAGAAGCAATCCGTACCTATCTTGGCTTTAAGCACATTGAAATCAGGGGCGAAGTATTCTTTTTCAACGATAAAATGATTAAGCTCAAGGGCGTAAACCATCACGACACGCATATGACCAAGGGTTATGCCATGAGCCTTTCGGATCTGGAGCTTGATGTTCAGCTGATGAAGGCATATAACTGCAACTGTGTAAGAACCTCTCACTATCCGCCCGATCCCGCATTTCTTACAATGTGCGATATATACGGCCTTTATGTTGTTGACGAGGCAGATATTGAAACCCACGGCTTTTATGCCATTCCGCACAGCACCTATAATCCGAACAGGCTGAGCAATGATTTAACATGGGCAGACCATTATCTGGACCGGGTAAAAAGAATGTACGGCAGGGATAAAAACCATCCCAGCATTACGATGTGGAGCCTTGGCAACGAATCAGGCGGCTATAAATGTCAGGATGTCTGCAATGCTTATCTGAAAAAGGTGAACCCGGAAATCCCTGTTCATTATGAAGGGGTAAACCGAAGCAAGCGCTGGGCTTATGATGTTGTTTCAAGGATGTACGGCTCACAGGACTTAATGAAAAAAATTCAGAACGGCACAGCCGGAAGCAAATATAAAGGCAAGCCGTTTTTCCAGTGCGAATATGCGCATGCAATGGGCAACGGCCCGGGCGGACTTGAAGAATATATGCAGCTTTTCTATTCCTCGGACCAGTTTATGGGCGGCTGTATATGGGAATGGGCAGACCACAGCGTTTATGATAAAAACGCAAAATACAAGTGGACTTACGGCGGAGATCATAACGAACCGATTCATGACGGCAATTTCTGTGTGGACGGTCTTTTCTTCCCAGACAGAACACCCTCAAGCGGTGCACTTGAGATGAAAGCCTGCTACCGTCCCGTAAGAGCATCCAATATCGGCGGCGGCAATTTTGAATTCTGGAACACAAGAAGCTTTGCTTCAACTGCCGATATAAGAATTGAATATGAAATTGTTGAAAACAGCATATCCGTTCAGAAAGGAAACTTTGATGTGGAGATTCCTGCCGAGGATAAGCATGTGTTCAGCATAGAATGTGCCTCGCTGGATAAAAAGGATGCCGATGTTTTCGTAAACTTTACATATAAAGATAAAAACACCGGCTTTGAAATTGCAAAGGAACAGCTGATCCTTTGTGAAGCAGAAATGCAGGGTGAAAGAAAAATGAACAATGCCCTGATCAATACATCCAAAAACCGCATTTCTGTTGATTTCAAATGCGGAAGCGCCGTTTTTGATAAGAAAAAAGGACTTGTCAGCCTGAATGCGAACGGTGTGGAATATATCCATCCGACACCGTCTGATAAAGGCTATGGCTTTGTTCCCCATATTTTCAGAGGTGCGATTGACAATGACAGAAATTTAGCAGTATTCTGGAATATTATCGGTCTTGACCATGCAAAGCCGAAGCTTCGTTCCTGCAAAGCGACTGAAGAAAACAGAAAACAGATTATCAGAACGGTATACAGCTTTGTAACACGCGGTATTTTCACGCTTGCAAAGACAACAGTGGATTACACAATCGGCGACAACGGAAATGTTTATGTAACAGCAAGGCTTAAAAACAGCTGTCCGCTTCCGATACAGCTTCCCCGATTCGGTGTTCACTGCGAGCTTCCCGCAGAATTTTCCGCTGTGCAGTATTACGGCCTCGGCCCGGATGAAAACTATTCGGATTTCAAAGAGCATGCCACAATCGGAATTTATGAAACTGCCGTAAAGGATATGGCACATAAGTATATTAAGCCACAGGATTCAGGCAACAGAGGCGAGGTGCGCTATGCCGTACTGAAGAACACAAACGGCAATGAAATCCGATTTAATGCTGTAAACAGAACCTTCAGCTTCAATGCAACACCGTTTACGCTGAAGCAGCTTGTTGCTGCAAAGCATATTGAGGATTTACCGGATGCAGACACAACCTTTGCCGCCATAGACGGCTTTGTAAGGGGCACAGGCTCTGCAAGCTGCGGCCCTATGCCGGGTAAGGAACACCTTATTGAATTCGGATACGGCAAACCGCTTGAATTCACCTTTGAATTTGAATTTGCAAAGAACTAAAGCTTTTTTCACCGCAAAAAAGGAGGGAGATTTTTTACGAAATCCCCCTCCTTTTTATTTACAAGCCGGCTTATGCCATGAATAAACAATCTTTTCTTTATCGTTTTCTATTTTATAATAATCAAGACTTTCTACCTTCTGATAATTTAAGTGCAAATATATTTTTGCCTGCCGTAACGGCGGCTCATTTTTGATTTCCGGTACATAATAATATTTATAACAAACTGCTTCACAATCATTTTTATATACATATTGCTCATAATCAATACTTCCGGAAGTGATTTCAGAATAACTGATGATTCTGTTTTCATTAAAAACAAAACAATATATTGAAGAAGGATATTTCTTTTTTGTATGCCCTATAAACGGTGCGGCATATACTCTGTTATCCTGTTTTAAAAAATAATATGTGCAATCACAGCCAAACTGATTATAATTTTCAAAAAATAAAAGTTCGCCCTTTTTATCATAATAGCATTTTGCATATCTTTTGGATTTTGGCTGTTTTTTTATAATCCGTCCTTTTTTATAGTTCGATGTTATTTTATCTGTTAGCAGGCTGGGTGTAAACAGTCCAAGGCCATCAAAAGCAGTTGCATAACCGTTCTTTTCCGGACAGATATTCTTTTTTATTGCATCCATATTTTCCAGAATAAGATTTATAATATCTTCTTTTATCAGAAGCAGTTTATATAACTTTTCCTGTATGTTTTCCTTATTTTTCATTCCCATTCTATCGTGCCGCAGGGCTTTGGTGTAAGGTCATAAAGCACTCTGTTTACGCCGTTCACCTCGGTTGTGATGCGCTCTGTAATATGCTGAAGCAGGGCAAAAGGAATATCCTCAACCGTAGCAGTCATTGCATCTGTTGTATTCACGGCACGGATGATTACGGGATACGCATAAGTGCGTTTTCCGTTCTTAACACCAACGGACCTGAATTCCGGCACTGCCGTGAAATACTGCCAAACCTTGCCTTCAAGACCGTTTTTCGCAAATTCTTCACGAAGAATGGCATCCGATTCACGCACACATTCCAGCCTGTCGCGTGTGATTGCGCCAAGGCAGCGCACGCCGAGACCGGGGCCGGGAAACGGCTGGCGGTAAACCATTGCATCGGGCAGGCCGAGTGCATTGCCGACAACCCTTACCTCGTCCTTATAAAGAAACTTAAGCGGTTCTACAAGTTCAAACTGCAGGTCCTCTGGCAGACCGCCTACATTATGATGCGCCTTAACGCCGTCGCTTTCAATAATATCGGGATAAATTGTACCCTGTGCAAGAAATTCTATGCCCTCCTGCTTTCTGGCCTCCTCTTCAAACACACGGATAAATTCAGCGCCTATAATTTTACGCTTTTTCTCCGGCTCTGCAACGCCTGCAAGCTTGTCCAGAAATCTGTCCGCAGCGTCAACATAAATCAGATTTGCATCCATCTGGTTGCGGAATACCTCAACCACCTGTTCCGGTTCGCCCTTGCGGAGCAAGCCGTGATTTACATGCACGCAAACAAGCTGCTTTCCGATTGCTTTGATAAGAAGTGCGGCAACAACAGATGAATCCACGCCGCCGGAAAGTGCAAGCAGCACCTTTTTACTGCCAACCTGCTGCTGAATTTCAGAAACCTGTTCTGCGATGAACGCATCTGCAAACTCCCTGGTTGTAATTCTTGCCATTGCTTCGGGCCTTTTATTATTCTCCATAAAATCCTCCTGAAATCAGTTCTTATAAGGCAGCAGGACAATGCCCTGCTTTTTCTTATATATTTCTTTATTATAATAACAAGAATTACATAAAATTGCAATATTTTCATAGAAAACGAATTACAGTATATAATCGCTGATGCAGTCATACCAATGCACATATTTTCTGCCGTTTACCGTTATCTGCTCGTTATCGGGCAGCATTTCGCTCCAGCTTTTGTTATAACGGCTGAATTTCCAGTTATCTGCATTGAAGCGCCGCCACAGAACCGTTTTTCCGTTTTTATCTATATACTGTTCCGTGACAACACCTGTATCATAGGATTCAATATCCATCAGACACACTGTATCAAATTCCATATTGCCGATTATAACAGTGTACCGGCCGACAATATCCATGCAATACGGTTTGCCGTCGCCTTCAATTCCCGCACCGATGCGCCTGATTCTGTTTTTAACAGAAAGATTTGTTTCCTTGCCGCAGTTATCCTCGCCGAAGCCCCAATTTTTAATAAACTCGTCGCCGTCAAGAAATGTGTAATACTTATTTACTCCGTTTTGCTTATGGCTTTCGGCAAGAATTCTGCAATGCGTATCTGTAAGCTGTGCTACAAAACGGCGCTGCGAAAAAGGCTTATCACTGTTAGAATTATATTCTTTGGCTTCAATTTCAACACCCTCTATGCCATGCACCATTGCCCTTCCCGTAACCTGCATTTCAACATATTCCGAGTATTGTTTTGACGGAAAATCATATAAAGCCCAGCTTATACTTTCATCAGGCTTTGGTATAATCAGCCATCCCATAAGCTCCTCCCATTTAACGGAAAACGGCGTGTTTTTGGATTTTATAATTTTATATTCGGGCATTTTTTCCGGTAATTTCATAACATTTTCTCCTTTGTTTTTTAATGTATACGGATAATTGGATTTAAAATTCTCCCTTGCATAATACAGCCTGCTTTTTACCGTACCAACCGGAATATGCAGCTTTTCGGATATTTCCTTTTGGGATAATTCAAGACAATAAAAAAGATAAAGAATTTCCTTATCCATATTTTTCAGGCTGCTGAAAACATCTTCTTCACTGCTTAATTTTATGCCGCCGCAGCTTTGTTCATAAACCATCAGGTTCAAATCCAAACCTGAAAACATCGGTTTTTCAGCTGATTTTCTGTAATAATCATTGCATTTATTTCTTGCAATACTTAAAATCCACGCTTTGAAGCAAGCTGTATTCTTTAATGTATCAAACTTTCTGAACGCTGTTAAAAAGGTTTCCTGCAAAACATCCTCAGCATCCTGCCTGTTTGAAATGCGAAAATGTACAAAGCGTTCAATCGCTGCTTTATGTTCACAAAGCAGGCTTTCAAAATCCATATCATCACCACCTTTTATAGTTTTAAAAGCGCTTTCACTGTGTAAGACGAAAAAGAGCATCAAAAGGTTCAGTTTTCATTAAAAAATAATTTTAATGCTGAGACAGAACAATTGAGCGCCGCCTTTTTCATTGTAACTGTGTTGAAAACCGCATAAGGCGTACACTCAATAATAAGAGCGTACGCCTTTTTCACAGAAAAACATATAAAACATCTAATGCAAATTAGCCCGGCTGTTTTCCGGTTTCAAATATTTCTAAAATCTTATTAACATCATTAATATTTTTAAATATCTTTGGGTAATTATAGCCTTTATGAATCAATTCTAAAATTCTTTGTGTATATTTTTCAGTGCCGTATTTCTTTATGTATAAGGCATAAGCCTTTGCATCCTTTTCGCCTGAGCTGTAAAAACCAATATCGCAATCCTTGACATAATCACATTGCCAGCAGCCGTCAATCTTTTTATTTTTACAGCAAATTGCATTCGGGCATTTTTTATCATCAAACAAATTCGCATAGGAATCGCTTGGATTTTTGCTTTTGCAGCCATCACACTCCGTAAAAAAGCAGTATTCACAATGATTACCGCAATAGCCGATTTCTTTAGGCATATTATATCTCCTTAATTATTTCAACAACCTCAATATCACCGTCCACAAGCATTTCCATAATTAAAGAATCGTTAAAATCTTTATTCTCCCAATACTTTTCGGCAAGGATGAGGTTTTCCTGTTCCGTTAATCTGCCGTCAAAGCATTTTTCCGCATCGCCGTAAAAGACATTGCCGCTGACCTTTAACTTTACAATCTGAAATGTCGGTCTGCCTAAGCTGACAAAATAATCAAACCATTTTTCCGCTTCTTCAAAAGTTTTTGAAACATAAAGGCACGCCATTCTTGACGGATAATTTGGATATTTATCGGCTCTGACCTTTTCCAATGCAAGTTCTCTTAGAGCAACAGAAGTGTGATGTTCAGGCACAATATTTTTATATTTATCGGAATTTTTATAAATATCCTTCACAATGTCCAGCTTTTCATTAACTCTTTTCCATACACCGTTATAATGATTTTCGTTAAACAGGATATGCTGACCTATGTGCATAGGTTTTTCGGTTACTGCATGATAAACGAATAATTCACACATACCATTTAACTCCTCCCTGTAAAGTTCGGCAACATCTTAGTTCTTAATGCAAAACTGATTATATTATCGGCAAATCCGGTATTTCGGATAGGCTGTTTACCGTGAAATCCGCCTGTTCCGTTTCACTCTGCGGTGAAGAATATCGGGCAAAGCCCTGCTTTATCCATACCGTTTTCATACCGATTTGCTTTGCAGGGACAATATCGTTATCCAATCTGTCGCCCACCATTACACAGTTTTCCGCCCTGCATCCCATGCGTTCAAGTGCTGCCTGAAAAATTTTTAAATCCGGCTTGGAAACACCCTCCTCGGCAGAGGAAATAATAATTTCAAAATAGTCTGCTATGGAATAATGTTTAAGCCTTTCCTGTGTTCCCGGCGGCTGATTTGCAATAATTCCAAGTTTATAGCCCTTGCTTTTCAGCTTTTTCAGAACATATTCTGCTTCGGGATAAAGAAATTCAAGTTCACTGTGCCACTTCGGCAGGGACAAACCGTAATAGTTTACAGCTTCATGATCGCCCTTTAAATTCCGACAGAAAAATTCAATAACCTTATCTTTGAATTCCTCCATTGAAATATCCGTGCCGCAAACAGTTTCTTCAAAACGCTTTTCATAGCATTTCGTTTCATCCATAAGCGTGGAGCCTATATCAAAAAAAATCCATTCTATATAATTAAATTTCTTCATTGCTTTTACCTAACCGATTAAAACCTCTTTCGAAATAGCGAGAATTTCCCTTGTATAATAGGAAAGAAAGGTTGCAAGTGAGGAATAGCTGCACGAGGAATGAAATTCCAATCCGTTTTTATCACAGTTCAACTTTGCCCTGAACTGATGAAATTCATTGGTAACAATCAGCACACTTTTTGAAAGGTTATGCTCTGCTATCACCTGTTTGGAAAAGGAAATGTTTTCAGAGGTGCTTGTAGACGCTTCCTCTTTAAAAAGCCTGCTTTTGTCAATGCCCATATTTACAAGCACATTTTCCATGCACTGCGCTTCGCTGATGGCTTCATCCGAGCCCTGACCACCCGAAAGCACCGCCACGGCAGATGGATTTTCATTCAGATAGCTTGCGGCCTTTCTGCATCTGTCATACAGATACCGGCTGGGCGTGCTGCCGTTTACCTTGCAGCCAAGCACAATCACCGTCTGCGCCCCTGCATCCGTTTTATAATTTGCATATTTCACCATATTAAAGGATATAGGCAGTATTACAACAGCCAGAAACAGTGCCATTGCGATGAAAATACTCTTTTTCAGCACCGGCGGAATGCCGTTATAGAATATGCCGAAAGCAATCAGCAGGGATGAACCGATCATTCCGAACAGATTTCCCACATTAAATGTAATGGTAAGCAAGGAGGCAAAATACCATAAAAGCAGCAGCGCCCCCACAGCAATAAATAAAATTTTCAAAATCAGATTTCCTTTACTTAACTTTTTCATAAAGATACCTCTCTAAAACGACAAGCAGAAGAATAATGCCTGCCATTACAAACGGAGTCAAAAAACTCCATTTTGAAAAATCAATGATTCTTGCAATAAAAGAGAGAGGAAACGGAAGAAAAATGACGGAAAGAAAAACACCTTTTCTGCCTGCAATGGAAAGAATTTCTTTTTTGCTGTATGAAATGCCGAGCCTTGTTACACTTACAGCATATACAAGACCACCCAGAATCAATGCAGCCAGCGAAACGGCAACAAACATAATTTCCCAGTGGGTATAGAACAGAATCGGAAATGCCCAGATACAGTAAATTTCCGTTACCGTTCCGAGCAAAGAAGCAAACACGCCTAAAAACAATGCAATCACATAACCGATTTTGAATAAATTCAGCAGATTATCTTTATTTTCAATTTCAGTAACCTTAAAATCTGCTGTTTCCTGCTTCGGCGCTTTTTCGCCGGCAAGAAGCTCATCCACTGTAACGCCGAGCACCTTTGCAATAGCGGGAAGGGTGGTAATATCGGGAAAGCCATCACCGTTTTCCCATTTGGATACGGTGCGGTTGCTGACATTCAGCATTTCGGCAAGCTGAGCCTGTGTGCAGTTTTTCTCTTTTCTCAAAGCGGCAATAAGGCTGCCTGTCTTTTTTGAATCCATTTCATCACCTCATACAAAGTTTAGCCCGAAACACTGTTCTTCTTCAATGCATTGCCGATAGATTCTGTCTACGAAGCGTGGAATTTACTTCTGAAGCCCTCGTAAAAGGGCAATTTCTTTTGCATAACCATCCAGATCATTCGGTGTTTCAAGAAACATCGGAAGGTTTTTCAGATATTTGTTGTTTACAATCCGTTCAAACGCTTGTGTGCCGATATAGCCCTCACCGATTTTTTCATGTCGGTCTTTATGTGCAGACAGCGGATTTTTACTGTCATTCAGATGAAGTGCCTGCAGTCTTTCAATGCCGACAATACGGTCAAACTCCTCCAACACATCATCAAGGTGATTTACAATATCATAGCCGCCGTCATTCACATGGCAGGTATCCAGACAAACACCCATTTTATCCTTTAATTCCACACCGTCAAGAATTGACCTGAGCTCTTCAAAGGTTTTCCCCATCTCAGATCCCTTGCCTGCCATGGTTTCCAGCAGAACAGTGGTTGTCATATCCTCAAAAAGCACCGAATTCAGCGTTTCGCATATAAGCTTTATGCCTGTTTCTTCTCCCTGCCCCACATGCGAACCGGGGTGAAAATTATAAAGCATATTCGGTGTATACTCCATTCTTTTTAAATCATCGGCAAAGGTTTCAAGCGCAAACTGCCGTGTTTCAGGCTTTGCCGAACAGCAGTTGAGCGTATACGGTGCGTGGGCAAGAATTGTGCCGAACTGCACTTGCTTTGCTTTTTCAAGAAAGGTTTTTATATCTTCCTCATCCATATCCTTTGCCTTGCCGCCACGCGGATTTCTTGTGAAAAACTGAAAGGTATTGGCCCCGATAGAGAGTGCTTCCTCCAGCATATGTGTGTATCCCTTTGATGCGCTTAAATGTGCTCCTATAACCATTGCTTTTACCCCTTTATTAATTATTCATTTCTTCTTCGGCCCTGCCGCTCATAATATATTCCAGCAAATCGGCAACACAGCCGTCATTGCAGTGGCAAGCCTCAAATTTACAGATATCATGAATCGGCTTCGGCGCCTGCCCTGCGCAGGCAGGAAGCCCAACAGTTTTCAGCATATCCCAGTCATTATAATAATCACCGATTGCCGCAACATGGCTTTTTTCAATGCCAAGCATTTCCGCAAGGCGCATAATGCCAACGCCCTTATGCGTGCCCTTTGCAAGCATTTCCATTGTATAAAGCGAGGACGCCATAAAATTAACCTGATGTCTGATTTCAGAACGGTCTATCAGACGGCGGAGTGAATTTATCGTTTGGGGAAGCCCCCAGAAAATCACCTTCATCCAGCCCTCTATGGGCACGGCGTCAATATTGGTTACCTCATAATGTGCCTTATCAATTAAAACAGTGCCTTTTCCGAAAAAGCCGTTTTTAACGATATAAACATAATCATCAAAATAGATGCCGATATCCAGACTCTTAAACGCTTTGCTGTATTCACACAGCACCGTGCGCACAAATTCCTGCCCCGCTTCGCCGATTGTTGAGCGCCAAAGCATTTCTTTTTTATTGAAATCATAAATTCCTGCTCCATTCAGCACAATCGCAGGCTGATTCGGCGTGATACGGTTATAATTTCGTTTCAGGCTTGATGTAAGCCTTCCCGAAGCAAGTGTAAAATTTCCGCCTTTTTCCGTAAATTCCTTAATTGCATCATAATTTCTTTTTGGAAGCCGTCTTATTTTATTGTTAAGTGTTCCGTCTATATCCGAAACAACAAGCCAGTTTTCAAAGGTGTTATCCATAACTGTTGCCTTTCTTACTGTATTATTTATTCCCCGCTGCCGAGCTTTTTCAGAAAATTCGTAAAATATTCAGGGAGCGGGCTTTCAAATTCAAGCCACTTTCCCGTGACAGGATGAACAAAACCAATATGCTTTGCGTGCAGGCACTGGCCGCTGAGCCCTTTCTGCACCTTTTTCGGCCCGTAAACCGCATCCCCTGCAACAGGATGGCCGATATACGCCATATGCACTCTTATCTGATGGGTTCTTCCGGTTTCCAGCGTGCATCTTAAATGTGTAAAGTTTCCGAAGCGGTTCAGCACTTCATAATGTGTAACGGCATTTTTTGAATTTTTGTAAATAACCGCCATCTTTTTTCTGTCCTTCGGGTGCCTGCCGATCGGCTGATTAACTGTTCCGTTGTCTTCGACAATATTGCCATGCACAACACATTCATATGCACGGTGAAAGGAATGCTCCTTGATCTGCTTTGCCAGCGATAAATGTGCCATATCATTTTTGGCAACGATAAGCAGCCCCGAGGTATCTTTATCTATTCTGTGAACAATGCCCGGCCTTATAACACCGTTTATACCGCTGAGCGAATCGCCGCAGTGATACAGCAGTGCATTCACAAGCGTGCCTTCATAATTCCCTGCGGCAGGATGCACCACCATTCCCTTTGGCTTATTTACAACAAGCAGATCCTTATCCTCATAAATGATTTCAACGGGAATATTCTGCGGTTTTGCTTCAAGCGGCTTTGCCTGCGGCACAAGCATGGTTATTTTATCGTTTTCCCTGCATTTGTAATTCTTTGAAACGGTGCTTCCGTTTACGCTCACGCCGCCCTCTTCAATAATTTTGGCCGCCGCTGAGCGTGAAAAGCGTTCTGCCCGATCGCTTATAAATTTATCTATTCTTTCGCCGCTGCTTTCGGAAGAAACCGTAAAAATCAATGAATCAGGCATCCGTTTTCTCCTTTTTTATCATATCAAAAATAAGATACATAAACATGGAGGCAGCACCGAGTGAAACAGCGCAGTCCGCAATATTAAAGATTGCAAAATCCATAAATACAGGCTCAATAAAATCAATAACATAGCCATAAGCAATTCGGTCTATCAGATTTCCGAGGCCGCCCGAAACAATAACGCCGATGCTCCAGTAAAGCCACAGGGATTTGCATTTATCGGAAAACAGATACCATAATGCCGCCGCACAGGCAGCTGCTGTTATAACAATAAAAAACCATTTGGCACCGCTGAACATTGAAAATGCCATTCCGTCATTTTCGGCATAATGAAACTGCACAATGCCTTTTAAAAAAGGTACGGTATTGCCGCCGGAAAGATATTTCTGCGCAAAATATTTTGTAATCTGATCAAAGGTGACTATAAAAATGATCATTACAGAACACCAGATATGCTTTTTTTTGTGCAAAGATATCCCTCCGATACAAATTTAACAGATAAGGGGCAGAAATGTTATCTGCCCCTTTTTAATTTCATACTGCATTATTCCCCGATTTCGGCAATAACAGCTGCACAGTGTGCACAAAGCGCAGCATGCGATTCATTTTCACCTACTGTTGTTGAGAACTTCCAGCAGCGTTCGCACTTTTTACCGTCTGCTTTGGAAACAGAAACCGTCAGGCCTTCTACATCACCTGCAAAGCCCTGCGGCTCTTTAACAACCTCAACCGCTGAAGTAATAAAGATTTCGGGAAGTTCTGCTTCAACGGCTTTCAGGAAATCATAAAATTCCCCGTCCGCGCCAAGCACAACCTTTGCTTCAAGCGACTTACCGATTTTCTTTTCATTTCTTGCAAGCTCAAGCGCCTTCTGCACATCCACACGCACAGCGTGAATCTTTTCCCACTTATCCATAAAGGCTTCATCTGTTTCAATGAAATCAGGATTCGGGATTTCATTGAACAGCGGAGATTCAGTGTTTCTTGATTTATCGTGCGGCATAAACTGCCAGATTTCATCGGCAGTAAATGCAAGAATCGGTGTTAAAAGAAGCGTAAGCGCATCCAGAATTTTATAAAGCACCGTTTGTGCTGCTCGGCGAGTTGCCGAGGTTGGAACAGATGTATAAAGTCTGTCCTTAAGCACATCAAAATAGAAGTTGCTCATATCCACAACGCAGAAATTGTGAATAGAATGTGCTGCCGTGTGATATTCATAAATCTCATAACCCCTGCGTGCCGTTTCAAGTACCTGATCCAGCTTCATAAGCGCATATTTATCAAGCTCTTCCAGCTTATCATTTGCCACCATATCCGTATCCGGATTGAAATCATAAAGATTGCCAAGACAGAAACGGGCCGTATTTCTGATTTTTCTGTAATTATCGGAAAGCTGCTTTAAAATTTCGGGGCTGATGCGGATATCGGCATGATAATCCGAAGACGCAACCCAAAGGCGAAGAATATCTGCGCCGTATTTATTAATAATATCCTGCGGATCAATGCCGTTTCCAAGAGATTTAGACATTTTTTTGCCTTCTCCGTCAACTGTCCAGCCGTGTGTAACGATTTCCTTGAACGGTGCACCGCCGCCGCCTGCAACCGATGTAAGCAGGGAAGACTGGAACCAGCCTCTGTACTGATCCGCACCCTCAAGATAAACATCTGCCGGCACCTTAAGATAATCCCTGTTTTTGCATACTGCGGCATGGGATGAACCCGAATCAAACCATACATCCATAATATCGGTTTCTTTATCAAAGCCCTTTGCTTCGCCGCAGTGGGGGCATTTGAAGCCCTCCGGCAGGAAATATTCGGCATCATGCGCAAACCATGCGTCCGAACCTTCTTTGCCGAAGATTTCGGAAACCTTCATCATAACATCATTATCAATAATTTCTTTTCCGCATGCCTTGCAGTAAACCACCGGAATCGGAACGCCCCATTTTCTCTGGCGGGAAATGCACCAGTCGGCACGCTCTCTTACCATGGACTGCAATCTGTCCTTACCCCATTCGGGGAACCATTTTACATCCTCGGATGCCTTTACTGCGGCTTCCTTGAAATCATCAACCGAGCAGAACCACTGTGAGGTGGCACGGAAAATAACCGGCTTATGACATCTCCAGCAATGCGGATACTGATGCACAATTTTCTGAAGGGCAAACAGATTTCCCGTTTCCTCAAGATGCTGCGCAATCGGCTTGTTTGCTTCTTCTGTGGAAAGCCCGGCAAACTGCCCTGCTTCTTCTGTTAAATGGCCGGTTGCATCAACAGGAACAATAACAGGGATTTCAGGATAATTCTTGCATACAACAAAATCCTCCACACCGTGCCCCGGTGCTGTGTGAACACAGCCTGTGCCGCTTTCCAGCGTAACATGATCGCCGACAATCACAAGCGAGGTTCTGTCTATAAACGGATGCTGACATTTGATATATTCAAGCTCTGAACCTTTAATGATTCCGCAGATTTCATAATCCTCTGTTCCTCTTGCCTGCATAGCGGAAGCAACCAAATCCGTTGCCATAACATAAAATTCATCGCCGCTTTTTACAAGTGAATATTCAAAATCAGGCCCAACACAGATTGCCACATTGGCAGGAAGTGTCCATGTTGTTGTTGTCCAGATAACAAAATAGGTTTTGGATAAATCTGCACCCATAGCCGTAAGCTTGCCCAGATCATCCGTTACATTAAATTTAACATAAATGGAATGGCAGGGGTCTTCGCCGTATTCGATTTCGGCTTCTGCAAGTGCGGTGTTGCAGTCCGCACACCAATAAACAGGCTTTAAGCCCTTATAGATATAGCCCTTTGATGCCATAGAAGCAAAAACCTTGATCTGCTCCTCTTCAAAATCCTTCGTCAGTGTAATATACGGATTATCCCATTCGCCGATAATACCAAGGCGCTTGAAGCCCTCGCGCTGCAAATCAACAAAACCAAGTGCTGTTTCACGGCAGATTTTGCGAAGCTCCAGATCCGAAATATTGGTTTCGGCAGAAATATTTGCTGCTTTTCTTGCCTTAAGCTCCGTAGGAAGCCCGTGTGTGTCCCAGCCGGGCACATAAGGCGATTTAAAGCCCGTCATATTCTTATATCTTACAATAAAATCCTTAAGTGTTTTATTAAGGGAATGGCCGATATGAATCGGACCGTTTGCATAAGGCGGGCCGTCATGCAGCACAAACAGCGGCTTTCCTTCGTTTATGTCCATAAGCTGCTTATACAGATCCTGCGCATACCATCTTTTCAGAATATCAGGTTCGCGCTGGGGCAGTGCCGCTCTCATCGGGAAATCCGTTTTCATCATATTTAAAGTATCTTTATAGTCCATTATAGAAAATCTCCTTAGCGCCGCAAACACGGCATAAATTAATTATGCTTTTTATTTTTCTTTTTGAAGAAGCCTCTGAATTTCAGGTCTTCTTCATCCTCTTCAAAATCATCAGGAGGAATCAGACTTATCTTTTCACTTGTTCTGCCCTCTGCCTTAACATTGAAAAAGCTTTCAAAAGGAAGTTCCTCGTTATAGCCCTTTTCAGATTCCTGTGCAGATTCCATTTCGGGTTCTTCCGTAATTTCTGTTACGGGATGGCCTTCAACAGGCGTGATTTCATCCTTGTCAAAGGCATCTATTGCACGGTTTAGATCAACATCTATCATAGACGGCTCTTCCGGCTCGGAAAAATCCTCAATATCCTCTGCATCCTTAACCGCAATTACAGGCACATCGACTGTTTGCTTGGGTTCTTCTTCCAACAGTTCTTCATCAACCGTTTCTGCTTCTTCCTCTGCCGTTTCAATCGGTTCTGCCGGAATTTCTTCTTCAGGCTCTTCTGTTTCCACTGCATTCTCTGCCGCCAGAGCTTCCTCCTGCTCCTCTTCGGCAGCAGTGTTTTCAGGCTCGGCATCCATCACAGCAGCTTCGGAAAATGAATCTGAATCGCTTAATCTGCTTTCTATATCCGCAAGCTTATCGGCAGCAAGCTGCTTTGCAGCCTCAACCGGTGAATCCATCATTTCCTTAAGCTTCGAAAGCTGAGCTTCATAAAGCGAAACAAGGCTTGCTTTAAAGGTTTCGGATTCCTCCTTCAGCTTTGACACAAGCTTTTCATGATATTCCTTTTCTTCTCTTGCTTTTATGATAAGCTCTTCGGAAAGGTCCTTTGTCTGCCTGAACATATCCTGAACTGCAGTTTTTGCATTGCTTAAAATTCCGCTTGCTTTCTTTTCTGCTTCTGCAGCAATCGCATTGGCAGCAGCTGTTTTTTCCTTTGTAAGATTCGCAACATAATCGCGTGCCTCTGAGATCAGCTTTTCAGCCTCTGTTTTCGCATCCGAAACGGTTTTCTTTGCCTGACTGTCGCTTTCTGAAACAAGCTTATCCGCTTTTTCCTTTGCGGATTTTTCAAGCTCATTCGCCGCTTTCTGTGCGGAAATGATTGCTCCTTTGATAGAATCCTCATCTTCCCTGTATTCAACAATTTTATTGGCAAGGATTTCCATTTTTTTGTAAAGTTCTTTATTTTCCTGGAAAATTGCGGTATAGGAATCGGCTATTTCATCCAGAAACGCATTTGTTTCATCAATATCATACCCATGGGCAGCCGTGGAAATCTGCTTTTCCTTAATCTGGTTCGGTGTAATCATATTTTATTCTCCTCCAAAAAACATCACATAAACATTCCGTTGTGTTCAAGCTCATCCAGTATGTCATCACCAAGCACATCCACATTATAAGGTGTAATAATATATGTACTGTTTGCAACTCTTTTTATTGAGCCCTCATCTGCATAAGCCACACCGCTGAGAAAATCCAGCAAACGCCTTGCAATATCACGGTTTGTTGATTCAAGATTAAGCACAACCGTGCGCTTTGATTTAAGATTATCAGCTATACCCGGAGCATCACTGAACTGTTCCGGCTTAACAAGCACCACCTGCACCTGCGCTGTTGTGTGAATATTAACTACTTTATCGGAATCGCCCCTGAAGCGATGTATCCGTTCTGTTTTTTCCTCTTTCGGAACTCTTACATTCCGGGTCTGCCTGCTGCTCTGTTTTGACAAACGGGGCGGCATATCAAAATCCGAAGAGGTATCTTCATAGAAATCATCAAAATCATCCTCGGGTCTCTCTTTAAAAATATCGGCAAACTTATCCATAAAACCCATAGCCATATCCTCCTAAAAATAGTTTCGTGCGCCAAAGATGGCAGAACCAACCCTGACTATATTTGAGCCTTCGGCAACGGCGGCTTCGAAATCACCGCTCATTCCCATAGACAGAATTTCCATATCTATATTATCTATTTTTTTATCTTTAATGTCAATGAAATATTGCTTCATTTGGGCAAAATACCTTCTGACCTGCGTTTCACTTTCACAAATCGGCGGTATTGCCATAAGTCCTTTAATGCGTATACCCTCAAGCTGTGCCGTTTCATAAAGCATTTCTTCAAGCTCCTCGGCAAAAATTCCGCTTTTGCTTTCCTCCCTGCCTATATTTACCTCAACAAGGCAGCTGCTTAAAATCCCTTTGGAAACCGAAACCTTTGAAATTTCCTTTGCAAGCTTAAGCGAGGAAACGGATTCTATCATATCCACCTCACCTGCAATCTGCCTTACCTTATTCGTCTGAAGATGGCCGATAAGATGGCATTCCACTCCATCAAGCGCAAGTGCATCTCTTTTGCCGAGAAATTCCTGCACCCTGTTTTCGCCGATAAGATCAGCGCCCAGGCTGAGCACCTTGTTTATATAAACCGGTTCAACCGTTTTGGTAACGCACATAAGCCTTACATCGTTTTCGTTTCTGCCTGCCTTTACAGCTGATTCCTTAATGCTTTCAAGCACCCGTTTATAATTTTCTTCAACTGCCTTCAGCCTGCTTTCATCATGCAAAAACTTTTCCGTCATAAACATCCCTTCCGCGAATAATAATTTTATCATAAAGCTTGATGCCGTTTTTAATATCCGGGTCATCATAGCTTAAAATAACATATCCATCACCGGTATATAATATATCTGCCCTGCGCCATTTTGCAATATTGGATACAAGCGCATAGACACCCTTTTCCCCATCCTTATCGTGAACGGCTCTGCTGTCCACCTTTATACCGTTATAGCTTTTCACTCTGACTTCAATATCCTCAAGACGCATAGACAAAATATCCTTATCCATTTCATTGCAGGAAAGCACAAGCAGCGTCTGATCTGCACTGAGCGCAACATCTGCGCCCTTTACAACCGTGCATTTCAGCACGGTATCGGTTGATTTTATAACTACCTGTGTATTATAGCCGTCCCGTAATCCGTCAACTTCATCAGCATTCACAACACAGGCAAGATACCATACAAAACTGCTGATTATCTTGCCGCCGTTTTTAACAGTTCCCTTTGCCTCAACAGCAGTTTTAAGATATTCACTGAAGGTTTCCGTGTTCATATCCTTCACTTTGCTGTAATCAAAGATGCTTTCACAGCCGTCCGTATACGCTGAATAATAGCCTGCTTTATCTGCTTTTACATAGCCTGTGGGCTTGCACGAGGAAACATCCGCAGCAGAAATCTGATTTTCTATATCGGAAATCACCGCCGAAAAATCAACTGTTTCACCCACAAGAAGCTCTCTTCTTGTAAAATTGTCATTTGCATCAAGTGCACAGCTGTTTGCTTTGCTTAAATCCTTTCTTCCTGCTGCACGGATATATGCATTCACATCCGAAAGAATGCTGCTTTCAAGCACTTCAATATCCGTTACACTGCCCACAGCGGTATTTGCCATATCCGTATAATATTTGTGCTTTTCTTCAAGCTGGCAGAAATTTGCATATCTTTCTGCATTTTCGGCAGACGGAAAAAACATCGCAATTTCACCGCCGGCATTTACCTTTTCCCCATCGGCAACAGCCGGAATGGTTATGCCATTAATTCCTTCAACAGCCTTTTCATCCCGGATAACAAGTGCTCTTGTTTCTATCGTATCATAAACCGTGGTGGCCTCGGCAACTTGTGTCTGAAGCCTTATATTCAGCACACTTACACATTCTCCGATAATCACTGCGGCAATGACAATAAGGATTACAGCGATTAAAATATTCTGTTTTGCTGCGGCGGAAAGCCGATTTTTTCTTTTAACCATTTTTTAAAAATTCCCTGCTTTTATCAACTGCATAAGCTGCTGCATCCGTATTTTCATCATCTGCAAACAGCCAAACTGCATTTTTCCTTCTTTTAAACCATGTCATCTGCCTTTTGGCATAATGCCTGGTTTCCTGCTTAAGCTTTTCAATTGCTGACTCAAAGCTTATTTCTCCTTTAAAATAAGGGGCAAGCTCTTTATGACCGATTGCCTGTGCCGAGGTTTTTCCGCCTTCCGAAAGGCAATGTGCCGCTTCATCGGTAAGTCCGTTTTCCACCATGATATCAACACGGCGGTTGATTCGGTCGTAAAGCAATTCCCTGTTTTTATAGCAAAGCACAAAATACAAAACATCATAGGGGCTTTCCTCCAGCCTGGAATGTTCATTCTGCATGCTTTTTGTTTTTCCCGAGGTATAATAGATTTCAACAGCCCTTGCCACTCTGCTTTTATTGTTTTTATGAATGTTTTCAGCAGCCTGTGGATCTATTCTCAGAAGCTCGTCATAAAGCACATCCGCACTTTTTGCCATAAGGCGTTCACGCAGTTTAAAATCCGTTTCAGCCTGTGTAAATTTTATATGATCCACAAAGCTGTCTATAAACAGGCCTGTTCCGCCCACAAGAACAGGCACTTTATGCCTGCCTGTTATATCACCGACTGCTTTTTCCGCATAGCTGCAGAAATCAGAAACGGAATAGCTTTCGCTTCGGTCCAGAAATTCCACAAGATGGTGGGACACCTCTGCCCGCTCGCTTTCTGTGGGTGCGGCAGTTGCAATTCCCATACCTTTATAAACCTGCATGGAATCGGCGGAAATGATTTCTCCGCCCACAGCCTTTGCTATTTCAATGCCGAGCCTTGTTTTTCCGCTTGCAGTGGGGCCCGCAACAACAATCAGTTTTGTTTTCGTCATTGTATTCTTCCAAACTGCTTTTCAAGCTCATATTTTGAAATTTTTATCATAACCGGCCTTCCGTGCGGACAATAGCGTATATCCGGCATGGAAAGCAGTTTTTCAACAAACAGTTCCCGTTCCCGTTCCGAGGTATAATCTCCGCCTTTTACTGCACTGCGGCAGGCTGTGGAATGGAAAATCCAATCCATTTTATCCGGTTCTATATCGGTTTTATGTTCCAGAAGCTTCTGCGCTGTTTCAACAATCAGGTCCTCTATATCAGCACCGTCAAGCATAGAGGGCGCTTCCCGCACAATAACGGATGTGTTTCCGAAATCTTCAACCAGAAAACCGCATTTTGAAAGAAGCGGAATATTATCGGTAATCACGCTGTATTCCTCTGCCGACAGCCTTACAGCCACAGGTGAAAGCAGAAGCTGTGCGCTTATCTCTGTCTGTGCCTTCAGCTGTTCATAATTCATTCGCTCATGTGCCGCATGCTTATCTATGTAATAAAGGTCATTCTCTATTTCGGCAATAATGTAAGTTTTAAAGGCTTCACCCACAATTCTGAAAGGCGGTGCCGCCTTCTTTTCCTCAACAATAACAGGCTGCGGTGCCTCCTGTTCTTCAAACGAAATATCAAACCGTTCTTCGTTTTTTACAGGTGGTTTTTCAGCTGCCGCCTGCTGCAAATCTATTTTTAAGGAAACCGTCTCTTTTTGTACGAAACTGCCGCTGATTTGATTTTCAGCCTTTTTGATTTCCTTTTTCGGTGAAGCAAGTGTTCGGCTGTTCAGAGAGGCAGAAGAAAACCTGAGCTGATCGGGTTTTTCCGCTTTTATAAAGAAATCTGTTTTTGCAGCCGCCGGTTTTGCAGCTTTGTAAATTTCAGAAATACCGTTGTCCGGCAGACTTGCCTCCTTAACCGAATCCTGACTTTCAACGGCAGTTTTAACACCATAATAAATCAGATTAAAAATCGGCTTTTCATTTGCAAACCTTACTTCTATTTTAGCAGGATGCACATTTACATCAACAAGCTTGGCATCCAGTTCAATATTCAGCACACAGGCGGGAAACCGACCAACCATGATCAGATTTTTATAGGCCTGTTCAAGTGCCGCCATTGCCGTTGCACTTTTTACGAATCTGCCGTTTATAAAGAAAAACTGCATTGCCCTGCTTTTGCGCGACTGGTGCGGACGGCTTACATAGCCCGAAACCCGCATACCCTCATAGGCATATTCAACCTGAACAAGTGTGTCCGAAAGCGCTGCACCGAACACGGAATAAACCGTGCTTTTCAAATCGCCGTTTCCGGCCGTTATCAGCACCTGCTTTCCGTCCCGAATAAAGCGGAAAGAAATACCGGGATTTGAAACCGCCATTCTTTCAACGATGCCCTGCACAGCATTTCCCTCGGTTACATCCTTTTTCAGAAATTTCATTCTTGCAGGCACATTGAAAAAAACATCCCTTACAACCACCGTTGTGCCGTTGGGGCAGCCTGCTGCTGAAAAATCAAGTTCCTCGCCGCCTGCAATCTCATATCTTGTGCCTACATTCTCAGCTTCGGTTTTGGTGAGTAGCTCAACCTTTGCCACTGCGGCAACGGATGACATCGCCTCGCCCCGAAAACCGAGGGTAAGAATGGAATCAAGGTCTGCTCCGGTGGAAATCTTGGAAGTGGCATGTGATATAAACACCTTTTGCACATCCTCCCGCGCAATTCCGCATCCGTCATCCGTTATCCGAATATAAGTAGTGCCGCCGTTTTTGATTTCAATGGTAATATGCTTTGCTCCTGCATCTATTGAATTTTCAACCATTTCCTTAACAATACTCATCGGGCGTTCCACAACCTCGCCTGCTGCAATAAGGCTGTAAACCTCTTTGGGCAGAATATTGATTTTCGGCATTTATATCACCTCTTTTCTTCTCATTCCCCGGCTGTATTAAAGTTCTTCGGATTTTTTCTTTAAATCATAAAGCGTCTGCATCGCTTCTATAGGTGTAAGCGTATTTACATCTGTTGCTTTAAGAATCTCTATAATTTCATTTTTGCCGTTTACCGTGAAATTGAACTGAATATCGTCCTCTTCCTCCTCCAGAACGGCATCTTCTGCTTTAAATTCTATATCTATCTTGTTTTGCTCAAGTTCTTTTAAAATAACCTTCGCACGCTTAACAACCGAATCCGGCACACCGGCAAGCTTCGCCACCTCTATACCGAAGCTTTCATCTGCGCCGCCCTTTACAATTCGGCGAAGGAAGGTTATATCATCGCCGCGTTTCTTAACGGCAATGGAATAGTTTTTCACGCCGTCCAGCATACCTTCCATTGCTGTAAGCTCATGATAATGTGTTGCGAAAAGCGATTTTGCGCCAAGCGTTTTCTTTTTGCACACAAATTCAAGCACAGCACGGGCAATGCTCATTCCGTCAAAGGTTGAAGTACCCCTGCCGATTTCATCCAGAATAATCAGGCTGTTTTCCGTTGCATTTTTCAGAATGGAGGCAACCTCGTTCATTTCAACCATAAAGGTAGACTGGCCTGTTGCGAGATCATCCGAAGCGCCAACCCTTGTAAATATAGCATCCGCAATACCGATATTTGCCGATTTTGCAGGAACAAACGAACCGATCTGCGCAAGCAGCACAATCAGCGCAATCTGGCGCATATAGGTTGATTTGCCCGCCATATTCGGGCCTGTGATAATCGCACAGCGGTTATTTTCTTTATCCAGAACGGTATCGTTCGGAACAAACGGCGCACCGTCAAGCAGCGCTTCCACCACAGGATGCCGTCCCTCTTTGATATCCAGTATTCCGGTTGTGTTTATCTGCGGGCAGACATAGTTGTTATTCACCGCAACCTCTGCAAGCCCGGCAAGCACATCAAGCACAGCAAGTGATTTGGCTGTGGAATGCAGCCTGTCCACCTCGGCGCTTACCGTTTCACGCACTGTGCAGAAAACCTCATATTCAAGCGCAACCACTCTGTCCTTCGCACCAAGGATTCTGCCCTCAAGCTCCTTTAATTCCTGTGTTATAAATCTTTCGCCGTTTGCCAGCGTCTGTTTTCTTATGTAATATTCGGGCACAAGGTTTTTATACATATTCGTAACTTCAATATAATAACCGAAAACCCTGTTATAACCCACCTTCAGCTTCGGAATGCCTGTTTTTTCACGTTCTGCCGCCTCTATTTCGGCAAGCACGCCCGAACCGTCATTCATGATTTTTCTCAGGCTGTCTATCTCTTCATTGAAGCCCGCTTTGATGATGCCACCCTCTCTTAAGGTAAACGGCGGATTTTCATCAATCGCTGAAGCAATCAAATCTTCAACATCCGTCAGCAAATCAATGTTTTTTTCAATATCCTTAAGCAGTGCACAGGCACAGCCGGAAAGCTCTGCCTTGATTTCAGGCAGACGGCTGATTGTGCTCTGAAGAGATTTTAATTCCTTTGCATTCACCGTGCCATAGGCAATACGGGTCATAAGCCTTTCCATATCGCTGATTCCCGCAAGCGAAATTCTGATTTTATCACGCATAACGGGATTATCTGAAAGCTCACCCACGGCATTCTGCCTTTTCAGAATTTTCTGAACCGACATAAGCGGCCGTTCAAGCCAGCTTCTGATCATCCGTTTTCCCATTGCGGTTTTGGTTTTATCTATCACCCAGAGCAGGGAATGCTTTTTTTCTCCGCTCATCATGGATTTTGTAAGCTCAAGATTGCGCCTTGCGCTCATATCCAGCTTCATATATTCTTCTTTATCGAAAAAATCTATATCGGCAGGTGCCTCCAGCTCATCCTTTTTCTGAACCTCTTTAAGATAATCAATCACTGCCCCAAGAGCACCCACTGCCGTTTTGCTGTGCCCGATGGAAAGCGAATCTATTTCTTCTTTTCTGAGTGTTTCCAGAATCAGATTTGCAGCCTCGTCAAAATCAAATTTCACATCATCAATCAGCTGCAGCTCTGCCGAAAGTCGATGCTTTGTAAAATCGGCAACCATGCTGAAATCAAGAGCTGCCGAATTCACAAGAATTTCCTTTGGCTGATAGGTGGAAAGCTGATTGACAATCTGCTCTTCGGCATCCTCGCCGTTTACAACGGTGATATGAAATTCACAGGTGGAAACATCGGCAAAACAGATGCCGGTTTCCTTTTTGCCTTTGCATATGGAGCAAAGATAATTGTTTACGGTGTCATCCAGCATATTGCTTTCAATAACCGTGCCCGGTGTGATGATTCTTATGACATCTCTTTTAACAAGCCCCTTTGCCTGCTTCGGGTCCTCAACCTGTTCGCAGATTGCAACCTTATATCCCCTTGCAACAAGCCTTGCAATATAATTGTCTGCCGAATGAAACGGCACACCGCACATCGGTGCACGCTCATCCATTCCGCATTCCTTCCCGGTAAGAACAAGGTCAAGCTCTTCAGATGCAACTCTGGCATCGTCAAAAAACATCTCATAAAAATCACCGAGGCGGAAAAACAGCAGCATTCCCGGATATTTACTTTTGATTTCAAAATACTGTGCCATCATGGGCGATAATCCTTTTGCCATTGCTTTTCCTCCTCTTTGTTTTATTGATTCAATCAGTGGCAGCCGCCGCAGGTTGAACAGTTATGTGTGCAGTTTTCCTCAGGAATTTCACAGGTGGCAGGATCCTGACCGTCAAAAAACAGACCGATCATCTTGCTGATATACTGTGCCATTTCCTCCATCTGTGCAGCTGCTGCGGAATACTTTTCCATATTCTCATTCTTCATAATCTCTTCATAAAGATTCTGATACTGCTGCTGAAGCTCTGCAATTCTGTCCTTATCCGCATCATCTGCCTTGCCGGCCTCCTGCTGATATTTAAGAGAAATAAGCTGAAGTTCCTGCATTTTCTCCTGAAGGGATTTGTCTGCATCATTTGCCGATGCTGCAGCCTGAAGTGCTGCAAAGCGTGAATCTGCCTGAATTTCTTTTCCAAGCTCACGAAGTGCTGATTCTAAACTCATAATTTGTTCCTTTCCATTTCGCCTTTCAACACATAGGTTAAAGGCTCTGTTACTTTGATTTTCTGAAAAGTGCCGATCAGATTTTCAGCACCCTCAAATTCTATAATCAAATTGCCGTCTGTTCTGGCAGCAATATAATTATCACCCAACTTGCCCTTGCCGTAAACAAAGCATTTAAAAATTCTGCCTTTCTGCTTCTTCATATTTTCGGCAGATATGGTTTCCTGCATATCCGTAAGCTCCTTAAACCATTTTCCTTTTTCCCCGGCAGAAACGGGATCAGGCAGCTCTGCAGCAGGTGTCCCCTTTCTCGGTGAATAGATAAAGGTGAACAGGGAGGTGAATTTAACCTCTTCCACAAGCGAAAGCGTATCCTTAAATTCTTCATATGTTTCACCGGGGAAACCCACAATCACATCAGAAGTTA
Organism: uncultured Eubacterium sp.; assembly: GCA_910584985.1. Taxonomy (GTDB): domain Bacteria; phylum Bacillota; class Clostridia; order Oscillospirales; family Acutalibacteraceae; genus Eubacterium_R. Next base: position 141,417 of record CAJUDJ010000001.1, read on the forward strand.
TGGAAAGTGCATCGCCCATAAGTGCTTTGGCATAACGGATAAGCTCAAGATATTTTGCTCTGTCATAATGGCGGTTCATTGCTTTCAGCACCCTGTCATTCCCGCTCTGAAACGGAAGATGCAGATGTTTTGCAATCTTCTCGCAGCCTGCCATAGTTTCAATAAGTTCTTTGGTGCAGTCCTTCGGATGGCTTGTCATAAAGCGTATTCTGAAATCACCGTCCAGCTCTGCTATGCTTTTTAAAAGCTGTGCAAACGAAACGGCAGGCACAAGATCCTTTCCGTAGGAATTCACATTCTGCCCAAGCAGTGTTATTTCCTTGAAGCCGCTTTCAATCAGTTCCTTTGCCTCGGCAATCACATCTGCCGCCTCTCGGCTTCTTTCCCTGCCCCTTACATAAGGCACGATGCAGTAGGAGCAGAAATTGTTGCAGCCATACATAATGGGCAGCCATGCTTTTCTGTCATTATCGCGAAGCACGGGCACACCCTCGGCAATGGCACCGTCCATATCAGGAAGCTCAAAAACTCTTTTTTTACGGGTTAAGGTGTTATACAGAAGCTCCGGCAGCCTGTAAACAACATGTGTGCCGAACACCAGATCAACAAAGGGAAAGCTTTTCTTTATCTTATCCGCAATGTGCTGCTGCTGCATCATACAGCCGCAGCAGGCAATTACAACATCGGGATTTTCACGCTTATAGGATTTCAGCATACCCACATTGCCGAACACCCTGTCCTCTGCATGCTCACGCACGGCACAGGTGTTGAATATTATAAGCTTTGCTTCGGTTCTGTTTTCCGTAAAGCCGTAGCCGATTTCACTCAGCATGCCTTTGATATGCTCACTGTCCGCCACATTCTGCTGGCAGCCGTAGGTAACCACACAGGCAAGCGGCTTTTCGGCATATCTTTGGGATATAACGGAAGCCGCCTTCCGGCAGAACTGCTGCTGCCTGTTCATTTCGCTTTCGCTTATAACAGCTGTTTTTCTTTTGCTTTTTTCCATCATTTCCCACCTCTGAACATAAAAACCCATAATATGCTTCATTATATCAAACACAGCGCATTTATTCAATAACAAAATTATTAATTTATATAAATATTTAATATATAAAACGCAGATAATATAAGGATTGCAATTATCTGTTTAAAATGGTAAAATCTGCATAATGAGGTGATAGAATGCTGAAAAAAAGAGGAGCAGGTGTTCTTTTCCATATAAGCTCAATGCCGTCTCCGTATGGAATCGGTGTTTTCGGAAAAAACGCAAAGAATTTTATAGATAAGCTGTGTGAAATGGGATTTACCTATTGGCAGGTGCTGCCCTTTAATCCCACGGATAATTCAAACAGCCCCTACTGCTCGCCAAGTGCCTTTGCGGGAAATTATCTTTTTATAAACCCCGAATATCTTTGCGAAACCGGGCTCATCGGAGAAGCAGATGTAAAAGCAAATCTTTATGAGGGTTCGCCCTATACGGCAGATTATGAATTTGCCGCAGAGAAACGGCTGACCACACTGAAAAAGGCTTTTTTAAATATTACAGACAGTATATTAAAAGAAATCAAAAAATTTGAAACAGAAAATCCATGGGTAACGGATTATTCGCTTTTTATGGCTGCTAAGGAAGCAGAGGGCGGCAAGCCATGGTGGCAATGGAACAAAAGCTTTTCTCACTACAGTACATGCGTTCAGAATACCGCTTCGCTTGCAGATGCAGCTGCGTTCTGGACTTTTGTGCAGTATATTTTCTTTAAGCAATGGCATGAAATAAAAGAATATGCAAATGAAAAGGGAATTGCCGTTATAGGTGATATGCCCATTTATGTGGCAATGGACAGTGTGGATGTGTGGGCAAATCTGCCGCAGTTTCTGATAGACGAAAAAACGCTGAAGCCCGAAAAGGTTGCAGGTGTGCCGCCGGATTATTTCAGCGAGGACGGACAACTTTGGGGAAATCCGATTTATGACTGGAAAAAAATGAAGAAGGACGGCTATTCCTGGTGGATTTCAAGGCTGAAAACGGCACTTGAAACATATGATGTTGTGCGAATAGACCATTTCCGTGCCTTTGCGAGCTACTGGGAGGTGCCGGCAGATGCAGAAACCGCCAAAACAGGCGAATGGAAAAGCGGCCCTAAAATGGATTTCTTTTCAAAGGTGTTTGAAGCCTTTCCCGATGCGCCGATTATTGCCGAAGACCTCGGCAGCTTCGGCGAGGATGTGGTTCAGCTGCTTGAAGAGACAGGCTTCCCCGGAATGAAGGTAGTGCAGTTCGGCTTTGATCCGAATTCCGATTCAAGCCATCTGCCGCACAATGCCGTGCCGAACAGCATAAATTATGTAGGAACACATGATAACAACACAATTCTGGGTTGGCTCTGGGAAGCAGATGAAGAGGAAAGAAAATTTGCACTGGACTATATCGGCTTTACCGGCGACAACTGGGGAGACGGCGGGTATTACAGCCCCAGCTGCCGCAAGGTTATTGAGGCAGTTTGGAAAAGTGCATCCAATGTGGCAATTCTTTCTTTTCAGGATATGTGCGGCTTCGGTTCGGATGCAAGAATGAACCGGCCGGGTATCCCCGAGGAAAACTGGCGGTTCAGAACTACCGAGGACACGCTGAACAGCATAGATTTCAGCTATTTCAGGCATATAAATTCAATTTTCAGAAGAATGTATCCTGTTTTTGATTAACAATATGAAAACTCCCTCATAGAATGTTATGAAGTAATCTTCAAATATTCTGTAAAGGAGTTTTTTTAATGGCTGATATTCCAAGCGAAAGACAAATAAATGAAGCAGTCTGCATAGACACAAAGCGAATTTACGACAGCTGTGTTTCAAAGGATTGTCTGGAAGATTTAAGAGTTACATTTTTCTGCCGCAGCCAGCGTTTGATTGACGATGCGGTAACGGTTAAATGCCGTGAATGCGAAATCACATCTGTTTCCATAGATGTTGAGGAGGTACCGTTTAACAGGGGCTATTACAGCGTGGATATTACCTTCTATTTCCGCCTTTGCTTCGATACCTATTCGGCGCCCTGCACAACACCGGAGGTTGCAATTGGATTTGCCCAGTTCACCAAAAAATGCATACTTTACGGTTCGGACGGCAATGTAAAGATTTTCACATCCAATCCGATTAACGAGGACCGCGACTGCCCCGAAGCACCGCAGTATTCCAATCCCACTGCAAAGGTGCAGGCAGTTGACCCCGTTATTCTTTCCTGCGATGTAATTGATGCGTGCGACTGTAATATTCCGATCTGTTCCTCTTTCCCGCAGTCTATTTTAAACAATGTTTCAGACAGCATTCCGAGTGCAGGTTCTTCAAGAGCCGTGCTTGTAACACTTGGTCTTTTCAGCATTGTTCAGATGGAACGTGATGTGCAGATGCTGATTCCTGCATATGATTACTGCATTCCGGAAAGAGAATGCTGCTGCAATACGCAGAATCCGTGCGAAACCTTCCAGTCTATTGACTTCCCGGTTGATGAATTCTTCCCTCCCGAAAGAGAAAATTCGCCATCCTGCTGTTCACCGGATAAAAAATGCTGCGAGGATGCAGAATAACAAAAAACACCTCTTCCCGCGAAGAGGTGTTTTTCTTTTTTATTTATTTTCTGCCAATCGCAAAAAAGCAATCTGTAAAATCCGTTTTGCAATTTAAAGTTTTTCAAGCTTTGCAAAATTCGCCATCAGTTTTTTCGTGCCTGCACGGTCAAATGCAACCTCAAGCAGATTATCATTGCCCATAGGCGTGCAGGAAAGCACAACACCTGTGCCGAAAGTTTTATGCCTTACTGTATCTCCTGCGTTATATGTAACTCCGCTGCTGACCGAAGCGCCGCCCACCTGTCCGAATTTGTGCGCTGCGGAAGAGCTTGCCCTACTGCTGCCGATTTCAACCCGGTTTGAGCCATAAGCTCCTGTTCTGCCTGACGAAAAAGCACTTCTTGAAGGATACGCATCCACCGTTATATCCTCTGTTACGCTTACGGGAATTTCACGGATAAAGCGTGATGCCATATTTCTGTTTGTTGTGCCGTAAAGCATTCTCTGCCTTGCGTTTATAAGATAGAGTTTTTCCCTCGCCCTCGTAATGCCTACATAGGCAAGGCGGCGTTCCTCTTCCAGATCATCCTCGCTGTAAATAGACTGATTGCCGGGGAATATTCCCTCCTCCATACCGGGAATAAACACAATCGGAAATTCAAGTCCTTTTGCAGCATGAAGCGTCATCAGCACAACACAGTCCTCTGCTTCATTATAGGAATCAATATCTGAAACAAGCGCAACATCCTCCAGAAAATCAGAAAGCTGAAAATCCGCTTCCTCCTCCTGATACCGAATAAACATAGAAGAAAGTTCGCTGATATTATTCTTTCTGTCCTCCTCGGTTTCAGGATCCTCTGCAAGATACTCAAAATACTTTGTTTCAGAAATAATTTCCTGAAGTAAATCGGAAAGCGGCATTTTCTCTTCAAGCATCTGCTGAAAATTCCTTATCATAGCGGCAAAGCCCTGAAGCTTTACGGCAGAACGGGCTGTTTTCTGAAACTCATCGCTTCTTTCGCATACCTCAAAAGCTGAAATGCCGATCCCGGTTGCAATTTCCATAATATTGGCAACCATGGTTTCCCCGATTCCTCTTTTTGGAACATTGATGATTCTCTGAAGCCTTACATTATCGGAAGAATTGTTTACTATGGCAAAATACGAGATAATATCTTTGATTTCTTTGCGGTCAAAGAAGCGGTTTCCGCCGATAATTCTGTGCGGAATACCGCTTTTTGTAAGCGTAATTTCCAGATTTCGAGACTGTGCATTTGTTCTGTAAAGCACGGCATGATCACTCATTTTTCTGCCGTTTTTCACATTTTTCAGAATTTGCTCCGCAATAAAAACAGATTCCTCGGCTTCGCTGTTTACGGTATTTAATACAATCTTTTCGCCTGCACCTGCCGCCGTCCAAAGGCTTTTCCCCTTTCTGTTTTTATTATTGGAAATAACGGCATTTGCCCCATCCAGAATATTCTGTGTGGAGCGGTAATTCTGCTCCAGGCGGATTACCTGCGCATTGCTGAACTGCTGTTCAAACGATAAAATATTTTCAATGGTTGCACCTCTGAAACGGTAAATGCTCTGATCATCATCACCAACAACGCAGATATTTTTATAGCCGCCGGCAAGAAGTGAAACCAGCACATACTGGGCATGCGAGGTGTCCTGATATTCGTCTACCATAACATAACGGAACTGCTGCTGATAATGCGTTCTTACATCTTCATTTTCCCTTAAAAGCTTCACGGCATTGAAAATCATATCATCAAAATCCATTGCATCCGATTTCATCAGTTCCTGCTGATACATCTCATAACAGTCTGCTATCTTGGATTTTCTGAAATCGTTTACAGCTTCTTTTTTATACTCACTGTAATCAATCAAACTGTCCTTTGCCCTGCTGATTTCATTTAAAATGGATTTATGATGAATAATTTTATCTGTTATACCAAGTGATTTCTGGCAGTGCTTCATTACACGCTTCTGATCATCCGTATCATAGATTGTGAAATGGCTGCTGTAACCCAGCCGTTCGCCGTAGCGTCTTAAAATTCTTCCGCAGCAGGTATGAAAGGTATGCGCCCATATGCTTGCCGCTTCTTCTCCGATTGCATTTACAAGCCTTTCCCTGATTTCCCCTGCCGCCTTATTCGTAAAGGTGATTGCAAGAATTTCCCACGGACGTGCAAGTTCGCTTTCTATAATATGCTGCACACGGTTTACAAGCACAGTTGTTTTTCCCGAGCCTGCACCCGCAAGAATTAAAAGCGGGCCTTCCGTGCATTCAACAGCCTGCTGCTGCATTTCATTAAGTGCCATATGTATTATCCTCTTTTAAAATTTATGATAAAAAGGGTGCCGCGGAAAACGGCGCCCTTTTTTAATTTATAATCGGTATATAAGCTTATTTGCCAAGCAGTGTTAAAAGAACACCTGCGGCAACGGCAGAGCCGATAACGCCCGATACATTCGGACCCATAGCGTGCATCAGCAGGAAGTTTGAAGGATTTTCCTTCTGCCCCTCCTTCTGGCTTACACGGGCTGCCATCGGAACGGCGGAAACACCTGCCGAACCGATAAGCGGATTCACTTTTCCCTTTGTGAAAATATACATTAATTTGCCGAAAAGCACACCGCTTGCCGTACCAACGGCAAAAGCAACAAGGCCAAGTGCCACAATCGAAATTGTTTTTAAAGTCAGGAAAGACTGTGCACTTGTTGTTGCACCGACCGAAACACCAAGCATAATCGTAACAATATTCATCAGTTCATTCTGTGCCGCTTTTGCAATACGCTCTGTTCTGCCGCTTTCCTTCAGCAGATTTCCGAACATAAGCATACCCACAAGCGCACCTGCATCCGGCAGAAGCAGAGCAACAATAACTGTTACCATAATCGGGAACAGGATTTTTTCAAGCTTTGACACGGGACGGAGATTGCCCATCACAACACTGCGTTCCTTTTTCGTGGTTAAAGCACGCATAATCGGCGGCTGAATCACCGGCACAAGCGCCATATAGGAATATGCTGCAACGGCAATCGTGCCAAGCAGTGCGGGCGCAAGAATAGCGGTTACGAAAATAGCCGTGGGGCCGTCTGCACCGCCGATGATGGCAATAGCACCCGATTCCTGCGATGAAAAACCAAGAAGCGTTGCACCGATATATGTGAAGAAAATGCCGAACTGTGCTGCTGCGCCCAGAATAAAGCTTTTCGGATTGGCAATCAGCGGAGAAAAATCCGTCATAGAACCGATGCCAAGGAAAATAAGCGGAGGATAAATACCGGCTTTAACGCCAAAGTACAAAAAGTCCATAAGCCCTGCGGACAAGCCTGTTATCCAGACCTCATTCACCTCATCCCAAACTCTGCCGCGCACAACAAGTTCTATGAAATTTTGCATATCATGATACTGAACCGCAAGATTTGCGCCGGGTATGTTTGCAAGCAGCATACCGAACGCAATCGGAATCATAAGCAGAGGCTCAAAGCCCTTTTTAATGCCAAGCCACAAAAAGAAAAATGACATCAAAAGCATAACAAGATTTTTCCAGCCGCCATCTGTAAAGAAAAATGCGTAACCGCTGTTTGCAAAAATATCAACAATGGCGCCCCAAACGCCCTGTAAAATTTCCATCTGTATCTCCTCCTATTAAAACGCTCTTGTGTTATCCGCAACGGCAGCCCTTGCCCACGGATTTCTGCTGCCTGCATCTTTTCTTTTAACAGAACGGATAACAAAGTTATTGCTGCCCTCGCTTGCAGCTATGGCCGCCGTGATTGCCGCAACAACCTCGCCGCTTACGCCCTGCTCCTCAGCAGCGGACAAAACAGGCCTTCTGTTTTCAGCTTCTTTCTCAGAAGCAGAGGGCACATCCGTTTCACAAATAACGGCAACGGCTGCTTCACCGGCCTTTTCCTTTGCTGCCTGTTTTGCAGCCTTTCTGGCGGCTCTTCTTGCTTTTCTTTTCTTTGCCGAATTCTCCAGTCCGGAAACCAGCTTGCCGAAACTGCCGAACACACCGATAAGCACCAAAAGTACACCTAAAACGATTACGATGCCGGCGATTACAACCGTTGCAACCTCTATCCAGTCTACATTTGAAATGAGTTCTTTATAATCATCAACAGCTTTAGATATTTTTTCTCCAATTTCTGAAAGAGATAGAACCATTTGATACATTCAAACATTCCCCCATTATATTAAATCAGTAGTATTATAAATCAGTTTTGTCTATTTTTCAACATAAATTTTTAAATTATAAAAATATTATATTCCCTTGATTTATTTTTCAAATGGTATATAATAAATTGTGTTGCAGGTTTTGCCCGTCTGTTAAAATAAATACCGTTTTAACTGTGCATTTCCTGATTATAGTATTAACGGCGGAGGTAAAATAATGAAAAAAGAAACGCTTATCATTGCAATTCTGATTGCACTTATCATTTTATGGATAACGGAAACCGTCGGCATGCGGAAAACATCAAGAATTCTCGGCGGCGCCATTGACATCGGCTTTTCCATGCTGAAATAACGCCTGTTCTTTTAGAACCTTTTATTTAAACACATAAAAAACACCCTTGTATGCTTTGTATACGAGGGTGTTTTTAATTATAGATATCCATTATCCTCAAAATATTTTATGGTATTTTTAAAATCCGTTGTAACCTGGCAGTATACAGAAATGATCCCTGCGTTTTCCTCAGACACAATATCCGAAAAGCGAATAGATTCTATAAATTCCATCCTCTCTTCAGACGAAAGCTTCAGAAAATGTGCTTTCTGTGCTTCGGTTGCACTGTCGCCGAACTTGAAAAAAGTGATACCCAAAACAACATCTGCCGTTTCTTTTTCAGGAATATATAAATCTAAAGCCCCTGTATCTGTATGCAACGAAAACTCCTGATCGGACAGGGATTTTAAATCCTCCTTCAAGCAATTCAGAACAACTTCATATTCTTCGGCAGGAATATATAAATACTGTTCTGAAGACCCCTCCGAATAAAAATCATCTGTATATACTTCAGCACAGGTCAGAACAATTTCATCGGTTCTACAGCTGAACGGCACAGTCTGTGCAAGTGCCTCGTCCGTTTTCATCAAACACATATATTCCGAGAATATATCATCAGCCGCTGCCGTATAGGAACGGGAAATCTTTTTACCGTTTTTCAGCAGATATTCTATCTTTACAGAATGCTGCCCGTTCTGATAATAAGTATCCGAAAAACGGTTTTCTATAGCTTCTTCGGTTACGATTTTTTTATGCAGCAGAAGGCATTTTTCCTTTGAATGCTCCTCTGTAAAGGCATAAATATAGGCTTCGTCCCCATTAAAATAATCATCAAAAAACAGATAGTCGGTCATATAATCTCCGCCGCTTTCAATCGTAACGGTTTCAATTTCCGAAAGTTCCGGCACATACTTCACATAGCTTTTTTGAGGGATAAGCTCAACACATGCGATAAACACTGCCGTTATCAGAACGGTTATGCCAAAGCACACTGCAGCAAACCTCGTGAATGCTTTCCTGTAAAAAACAGCAGAGAAAACAGCAGCGGCAGCAGCTATTGATAAAACAGCGAAAGTGCATGTATAGAATGAAATTCGATTGTATGAAAAATAGCAGAAGGCAAGCAGAAGAAGTATAATCACCGTCATTCCCGTCGGCACAGCCGTTCCCGAAACGGAGGTTTCCGCCGTTTCCGCTTTTCTTTTTTTAAACGCAAGCCGCCCTGCCGTATAAATAACCGCTGTTCGGAAAAGAATAATCGCACACAGCCACACGGTTTCCTTTGTGCTTTCGGGCACTGCGGCACCAATCGGTGAAACAAGTCTCACATTGGAATAATCAATCCACAAACCCCAGATAGAATTGATATACTGTATCATTCCCCCTGCAGTAAAATACACTGCCACTGTGCCGATAAAGCAGAAAATCAGATAATGCCATACTCTGCCCGAAACGGCGGCACACAGACCAAACAGCGCAAAAATTTCACAGGAACTTAAACACACAACAGAAAGCTGCTTAAAAAATAAACCCGTGTCAAATACAATCCGGTCGGCATCAATAATATTCAGCTTTACTGCGCCGACAGTAATTGCACATATGATAAAACAGACTGATAAAATATTCAGCAGTCCAAACAGAACGGCACTGCCGAAATATTCTGTTCTTTTTACAGGGGCAGAAAAAAGGAAATCCACTGACCGCCTGCCGAACAATTCACGAAACAGAATAAATGCCAGAATAATGCTTTCCACAAACAGCAGAAACATCAGAAGTGCATTGTCTGCCGCAGAATACAAAGAATATTCCGAAATGTAAATATCATCCTTCGGCAGCCATTGAACATTGCTAAAGTGTATAATAGATGTAACAGCTTTGAGAAGCGCAATCAACTGAAAAATGATAAAAACAACTGCATTACGCCTGAATATATTTTTAAACATGCCTCCAAAACTGTGCTTGCTTTTCATCCTGTGCGCCTCCTTTCATAACATTCATTTTTTTATCTTCCGCTTGATTCTGTATCCGGAAGGGTGTTTTCGTCTGCATTTGCCCATGCATCAAACACTGCTTCATCAAAAGCAAAACCTAAATAATCCTCAATAAATGTACGCGTTGCCCGGTCATTCTTTGAAACTTTAATATTACATAAATCCGTAAGCGGACCGGAAAAGCCGGATTGTCCGCGGTATTGCTGTTCACAATCCAGAACTTCACCGAGCAGCATGTTTTCAAACAGCGCTCTCTGCTCATCCGTTACCGTATTCTCATTCAAAGCGTAAACAGACATAGTCATCACATTCTGCTGATATATTGTTTCGGGCAAAGCCACTGCAAAATTAGGTGCATAGTTGTGCAGAAATTCCACCGCAGGCATAGCTGCGATATCCTTTTTCATTGCATCAAGAAGCTCCGTATAATCCGAAAGATACATATCATGAAACGGAGATGCTTCAGTTCCGTAACAAGAATAGGCCTGCGGATAAGTCAGGCTGATTGATGCACAGAAAATATTTTCTTGTTTCAGATTGAACGGCATTATTCGGTTCAACCCTTCTTCCGTTTTCAGAAGCGCTGCATATTCGCTGAATGCATCATCAGAGCCCCAGCTGAAAAAGCGGGTTATTTTTTTGCCGTTCTTCAGTTCATATTCAATTTTCAGTGAATTATATCCGTTTTCATAATGATCTTTTTGACAGGCTTTCTTTCTCAGTTCTTCCGAAGCAAGCCTGCTGTGCAGCGCAAAAAGCTTTTCTTTTGAATCCTCCTGTGCAAATGTATAGGCATATTGCGTGTCTTCTCCGTTGCCTTCAAAAAGATTATAAACGGACGGCGGACGATCAAACAGAATCTTAGGAATATCCACAGAAAAACTACTGTAAAGCTCTTTCTGAATGCTTGTAATACCGCTTGTTCCGTTGCTGTAAACGACTGCCGATTTTACTTCCTCCGGCTTCGGAACAACGGTGGAATACTTTTCGGGCAGCACAAATTCAACAGCGCCGATAAACACAGCAGACACCAGAAGTGCCGTGCCAAGCCCGCATACAGCTCCTTTGCCCAATACCTTTCTGTAAAACACGGCAGAAAGCACAACAGCCGTTACCAAGGAAACGGCAGCTGCCACCGCAATTCTTAAAGAAAAACCGATTTCAGATAAACAAAGACAAAATAAAATCTCGGAAAGAATACATATTATAATAAATACAGCAGGTACGGCTTTGCCGGAAACCTTATCTTCGGCAGTTTCCGCCTTTCTGCGTTTGAATACCGCAAGCCCTGCCGCATATGCGGCGGCAGCCTGTATGAAAAGCAGGATTGCTCTTGCCGGCAGAAACTGTGCTCTGCCCGTCATCCCCCGATAAAGCAAGCCAAAAGGAGCAACAGACCACGCATATCCGACTTTGAATCGAAGCCCCCACACAGAATTATTGATATATATAGCGGCACTTAATGCCCCAAGCGTGATAATCACAGTAATGATAAAGGCAAGCAGCAAATAATGCCACAATTTGCCCGAAGCCGCTGCGCAGAAAGCAAACACCAGAAATACTGCCGAAACACACAACAGCAGAACGGCCATTATTTTAATAAAATAAGCAAAATCAAAGCTTTCGGATGATGAATATGCAGCGTAAACAATTCCTGCCGAAACAGCAAAAGATATAACAAAATTGATCAGCCCGAAAAAAACATTTGCATTAAAATAAACACTTCTTTTTACAGGCATGGAAAACAGAAAATCAGATGCTCTTTTTCCGTAAAGTTCCCGAAACAGAACTGCTGCAAACAAAAAACCGAATGCAATGCAGAGATGCCCATAGCATAAATACATCCAGTCTGCAACAAAAACAGTGTCCGTTTCACGGGCTTCACCGAATAAAGCCCTGCTCAGATACGGTGATGAGATATAAAATGCAAACACAGCCGTTAAAATCTGAAACACAGTTGCAAGCACAGCGTTTCTGCAAAAAACGGTTTTAAGCATTCTGAAAAACTTAGTGGAAGAATTTGTTGATGTCATACCCTGCAATCTCCATTTCACTGATAAACAGCTCTTCAAGCGTAAGCGGAAGCATTTCCGAAAAAACAGGCTTTGCAGCTTCCACTGCCGCCAGAATTTCCTCCTCACCTCCCCTTACGGTTATCTGTGTCATTTTTCCCTGATGGGTTTCCTTTATAATATTGAGTTTTTCTTTTATAAAAGAAAAATCCTCTGGATTTTCAAGAATAAACTGCACGCGGTAAACACCCATTGAACCGCCATCTATATCCTGCTCCAGCAGAATGCCGCCCAGATGAAGCAGCCCGATATGATCACAGAAGCCCTCAAGCTCCCTTAAATTATGGCTTGCAATCACAATGGTGGCTCTGGTTTCGGAAACATATTCAATCAAAATTTTCTTAACAAGCTCGCGCACAACGGGATCAAGCCCATCAAAAATTTCATCAAAAAGAATAAAATCAGGCTTATACGAAAGTGCAAGCATAATGGCGCTCTGCCGCTGCATTCCCTTGCTCATTGCCGATATTTTCATTCTTGTATCCATCGGGAATACTGTTTTTAAATACTTATACTTTTCCTCGCTCCATTCGGGGTAAAGCGTTTTGATGTATCTTGCCATACTTTCAACGGTTGCACCCGGAAAAAAATAAGGATAATCTGAAACAAACGCCGTTCTTGCCTTAATTCCGTTGTTTTCAAAAGGTGCTTCCCCGTTTAAATATACATTGCCGGAATCCGGCTGAAAAACGCCTGCCATTATGCGAAGCAACGTGCTTTTTCCGGCCCCGTTTGACCCTACAAGGCCGAAAATGGAGCCGTTGGCAACAGAAAATGAAATATTATCAAGCGCTTTTGTTTTTCCGAACGCTTTTGTCAGATTTTTAACTTCAATCATCTTAATCAGCCCTCCCAGATTTCATTAACAATGCCAATTACCTCATCCTTGTTCACGCCGGAATTTTTTGCATCCCTAAGCACTGTTTTTATTTCATCAGCCGCTATTTTGTGGATGTTTTTGAGTGTGGATTCACCCTTGACAAACACACCTTTGCCCGCAACGGTATAAATAACACCGTTTGATTCAAGATTTTTATATGCTTTTGAAACCGTATTCGGATTAATTCCGAGCTCACATGCAAGTGATCTTACAGACGGGAGTATACTGTTTTTTTCATAGATTCCCAGATTGATATATTTTACAATGTTTTTTTCAAGCTGTGTATAAATCGGATCCTTACTTTTGGTATCCAATGAAAACATTTAAAACTCCCTCCTTCAACTCTTTTGTGCTGCCTTTATGATAACAGCGGCTCCACTGTACTATTAAGCATAATACAGCTTTAACTTAAAAATAGCATATCTGTTCTTTCTTGTCAATAAAAATTTTTATTGAGATACGCAGCCTTTTAACTGTAAATAAAAACATAAAACCAAGCTAAAAAACCAAATAATGCGATTAATAATGAATAAATGGAACAGAGAAAATACAGAGAATAAGGAAAAACGCAAAAAATCGTAGTACCAAAATAGTACCACAAGCATAAAATAAACCCTCAGATTCCGCATAACCATGCGGTTTCTGAGGGCTTTTAACTTTATTCCCACTCAGCGACAAAATATAAATATTAAACTTAATTGTTTAACATTTAATGAAGTTTTATCCCAATTTGCCACCGATTTTATTCATATTATTTTCACTATCTGACTTTTTGTTGCCAAATTGTTGCCACAAGTGGATTTATAATAAATGTAAATCTCATATAAAGATATTATCATAAAACATATGAAGTTTCAATATTTTCTTGAAAATTCCTCATAATATTGGAAACTATTTCCTTAACTCATTATATATTTCTTTCAAAAACACCTGCATTAATTCACGCTTCTTTTCATCATTATCAAGAAGAAGAGAGAAAAATCCAGTGTTTTGTTCATAGCCTTCAATAAGAGCATCTTGAACAGCATCAAAATATGCGTATGCAAAATCTTTGAGTGTATTGTTTCTAGCACTATCTTTAAGATGTCCATTTTTTAACAAAATATCTCTCATTTGAAGAGCTGATTTTGATGCAACATCAACATCAAAGTTTTTGTTGTAAACAGCATTTATCTCATCGATAATTTCTGATAGCTTTTTCTTAGTATCCTCATCAAAGAATACCTCATTTGGTTTTGGCAATGACACTTCTGGCTTAGATTCGATTTCTGATGTCTTTTCACCAGTTTTCTTTTGTCTAAAGTTGCTGATAGTAATTTTATCAGCAATATCAAAATCATTACCACCACCAGTAATTTCAATTTCTTTAACCAAGTATGATAAAAAATTATACTTCATATGCAAATCTACATTTTCAAAAGCTGTTGCTTGAATTAAAAAGCTATAGAATCTTATAAATCTTCTAATAGTTGATCTCATCTCATGCTTTTCAATGTCAGAATACTCATTTATAAGCTTTAAAGATTTATCAAGCAATGCCCACATTCTTGCTTTGTCTTTTGCAAGGCGTTTATCTTGATATAAATATTCATTAAACTCTGCAATATCATCTATATCGAGGATATTATACTGATCAACCTGAGCTTCAACTGTCCTAATATCTGAAGGAGTAATTGTTTCTCCTAAAACTGTTTCAGTGTAATATGGTGCAAATGCTGCTTGAATATCCTCATACTCATTCTTAAAGTCAAGAATAAATGTTTTCTTATCATATGGTGCACAAATTCTATTTAAACGAGATAATGTTTGAACTGCTGAAACCCCTCGAAGCTTTTTATCAACATACATAGCACAAAGCTTTCGCTGATCGAATCCAGTTTGATACTTATTTGCAACAAGCAAAACTTGGTAATTATCTGTATCAAATGCTTCTGGCAACTTATCTTCAGCAATACCATTCATAGCAGCTTCTGTAAATTCTATGCCATCAACAGTAACCTTACCAGAAAATGCTACTAAAGCGTGAATGTTTGTGTATCCATTCTCATTAATATATTCGACAAAAGCATTTCTAAATTTAACAGCAGATTGTCTTGAGGATGTAACCACCATTGCCTTTGCTTTGCCATCAAGTCCCTTCATAATATTATTTTTGAAATGCTCAATTATTATTTCAACCTTTTGGGCAATATTTGTATCGTGAAGTTCAATAGCTTTTGCAATTTTTCTTTTAGCAGCAATTGTTTCAAGCTCTGGATCATCCTCTATGGCTTTGTTAATTTTGAAAAATGTTTCGTATCTAATATAGTTTTGTAACACATCAAAAATAAAGCCTTCTTCAATAGCTTGCTTCATTGAATATAAATCAAACGCAACCTTTTTGCCTTCTTCATTTAGTGTTCCAAACAATTGTAAAGTAGTTGGCTTTGGAGTAGCTGTGAAAGCAATCATTGATACATTTGGTTGTTTTCCACTTTTTTGAATTTCCTCTTCAATCAAGTCATATGATGATTTTTCTTCTTCATCAATGCTCTCAACAGTTGCATCGCTAATCTTTTTGCTTTCAGATAGTGCATAGGTTACAGCACTCATAGCAGAACCAGCAGTTGATGAATGAGCTTCGTCGATAATAACTGCAAAAGTCTTGTCATTCATTTCATTTACAAGATCTTTAATATACATAAATTTATGTATTGTTGTTACGATAATTTTAGTGTTATGATTTAATGCATCAGCAAGGTCAGCAGATGTGCAATCTTCATCCATTACTCTAACCAGTCCAGCCTTATGCTCCATACCCAAAACAGCATCTTGAAGCTGACGATCAACAACTAATCTATCTGTAATAATGCAAATCGTATTGAAAATAACATTGTCCTCTTTATCATGAAGAGAAGCAAGTCTGTGAGCAAGCCAAGCGATAGTGTTAGTTTTACCACTACCTGCTGAATGCTCAATCAAATAGTTTTTATCAGTATGATTTTCAATTACATCGTTAGCAACTTTGCGAACTGCATTAAATTGATGATAACGAGGAAAGATTAGCGTTTCCTTTACCTTTCTTTTTCCAGTGCTTGGAGCTCTTTTAACTTCTTTTTTCAAGAAGATAATTTTCTCAATAAGATAAATAATGTTATCTTTTTTTAGAATATCTTCCCACATATATGAAACATTAATTCCGTTTTCATTATGAGGGTTACCTTTACCAGAATTAATACCTTCTCCGCTACCCTTGTTGAACGGCAAGAAGAATGACGAAGCCTTATTCAAATGAGTGCACATATATACCTCATTCAAATCCATAGCAAAGTGTGCAAGACATCCAGATTTAAACTTTAACAATCTTGTTGAGCAATCTCTTTGGTGCTTATACTGACGAATAGCATCTTCATAGTTTTGACCACTCGTATTACACTTAAGCTCAAAAGTAAATATAGCAATGCCATTAATGAATATTACTAAATCAATTCTTTCGCCCTCTTTATGGTAAACCTCCTCCATAACAGAAACAATATTCTTTTGATAAAGTTTTTCTGCTTCTTTGTTAAAAGATGTTGCTGGTTTATAATACATTAAGTTCAGTGTTGCACCGTTGTCAAATTCAACTGGATGCTTTAAAACATCTAACAAACCACGATTTTTTTTGTTAATTTCATTATTGATATAATTTAAAACTGTAGTTTGGGTTTTATCCTTATATAGCTTTGTTAGCTTCACCATTGCTTCTGGCTGAGTGTCATTAAGAAATTGAAATAATAATTCGGGATCCATTGCATAACCAGCATCAAATTTTGTTGAAGGTCTAACTATATAGCCATTTTCTTTTTCAAGCATTTCAAGAATATATGCCTGATAATCTGCCCTTTCCTTGAGTAAACCACCTTTTATAGCCATCAGACTACCTCCTTTACCCTTTTTTTACCTGTAACATATTCATAAATTAACGACTTCTTGTATTTTTTCATTTTTTCAATTTGTGTCTGTTTGTCCGCAATTAAAGAATCAACTTGAGAACATTTTTTATCAAGATAATTAGCGATAGTAATTTGCTCTTTTTCGCTAGGAAAAGTACATTTTATATCTTTTAAATATGAACTATTAATTATAGGAACAACATTACTTGAAGCATCTGCAACAATATTATCAGAACAAGATATCATAAAATACAATAAATATTCAGGATGAATATTGTTTTTTGCCATAAGAGCAGTAATTTGTTGATTTGAATAGCACTTCTCATTAATGATGCCTATTTTCCCAACAGAAGCAATACATACAAGCAAGATAGTTTTTTCTGGAAACAGCTTATAAGCACTTTCCCTTATAGCGTCATTTGATATATACTGAGAAAATTCATTAATTTTATATGTGTTATTTATATCCGGAGCAGTTACCCACGGATAGCCATATTTGTCATCATTTATACCATATCTGTCAGTTGGAGTTCCTCCTGTTTTTAAATTGCAGATATATCTAAGCCTTTTTATATCCCAGTGTGTTGGTACTTCACCAATCCATTCAATACCACTATCTTTCATAGTGGCATCAGGATTAAGACCTTTTGTTACAGTTTCAGTAATAAGTGATTTTTTGTAAGCAGTTAATATCTCAACCTGCTTATTCAAATCAGCAAGAATATCATCAATTTTTCCAACTTTATCATCAAGACAATCAGCAATTGCTTGTTGTTCCTCCAAATTTGGTAAAGCTAACTTGAATTTTGCAAAAGCATTCTGGTATAAATGTACAATGGTTGTATTTCCTAAGTTTTCTAATTCAAACCAATGCCAAAATTCTTCTGAAAGCAATACATAATAAAGAAATTTTTCTTTATAATCGGCACCAATAGGTCTCATTAGCAACACACCACTATTTAAAGTTGCTTTTTGGGGTGTGTTTGTTGTTAATGCTACTTTTCCTACGGTTCCATCTTTTGTTATCAAGAGGTCATTATCTTTAATTTGTATTTCTTTTGCTTGGTTATATCTCCATTCTGATACATGAACACAGTTTTCCCAATTAATATGTCCTTCAAGAAAATCAATTCCTGTAATAAGATATGGTCCTTCATCTATGTATTCATCAGAAGTTAATCCTTCCCAACCTATTCGGCCTTTGAGCTTACAGATATTTTTTATTATTTTAACATTCCAGTTTTTTGGTATTTTACCAATCCATTCAATGCCACTATCTTTTATATTTCCCATAATCAACCCTCCTTCAAAAGAGCATTAATCTTGTCAGAAAGTGTTGTTTCAATATCCATAAACTCTGCAAGCAAATCACGTGCTTTTTCGGGAGCCTTATATTCATAGAAATATCTTGTGAATGGGAATTCCGCTCCTGTTTTAATAATAGACTTTTTCGCATTAAGATTTTCTTCAAAAAGCCATATCGCATCCGGAATATGAGGTAATACCTCTTTTTCCATATAATCATCAACATCACGATTATATTTAATAATCTCTGTATCTTTAGTTGTAGTATCAATAACAACAGTACCCTTATTATCTTTTTGAACAACTGCTGACTTATCCATATCTGATAACTGCATAGCAATACCACTTAATCTGCTTGGGCTAAACCCATCAATGCCTTTGATAATCGATTTGATATGAGATTCAAATTCAGAAAAATCATCAAACACTTTGTCAGTTGCATTTTCCTTTAAAGTTTTTACTACATCTTCTACAAAAGCCTTGCCTTTTATATATTTCTGATATTTCTTTTCATATTTTGTATCACGAGGATTCATTTCTTTAAGAATCTCAAAATCCACCTCACTGAATATACTGCTGTTGCTTGTAAAATAAGAACTTTCAGCAAGCTTATTAATTCTGTCAACAGAAAGATATCCTTTACGCTGTAATGGTTGATAAACAGCATATTCCTTATAGAGAAATTCTTCTTTGTCAAAGATTTTGCAGTGTTCGTTTTCTTCAAAATCTGAATATAATTTTGTTATTTTAACCATACTTTCATCATCAATTTCTCTTCTCTTTTTACCAAGAGATTTTTTCAGAGGCTTCCACATATCTGTTGCATTTATAAGTTGAATTTTATTCCGTCTTTGTTCGCTTTTGTTTTTAGATAGTATAAACACATAAATTCCAATGTCGGTGTTATAAAACAGTTGTGAAGGCAGACCTATTATTGACTCAATATAGTCATTATCAATCATCCATCTTCTTATTTGACTTTCACCACTTGCTGTGCCTCCTGAGAAAAGCGGAGATCCATTTGTTATAATTGCAGCTCTGCCTTCTCTTTCATCAAGTTTATTGATAGCATGTTGCATAAACAGAAGTTGTGCATCACCACTAGTAGGAAGACCTGCACTGAATCTCGTTGAAGCTTGTTTTTTTACTGAAGCCTCCTGTCCTGTTGGTGCATCCTTTCCGCCCCATGGTGTTCCGAATGGAGGATTCATGATACACAAACGCATGTCTTCACCCTCAAATCTATCATACATAAGCGTATTAGCTTCATCTCCACCATGAATGTTATCAATGTTTTGCCCTTTTATAAGCATATCTGCAAGACATATAGCATAAGATTCATCATTTATTTCTTGTCCGAATAGTCTGACATCAGCCTCACTATTATGTCTCAATATGTAGTCGTAAGTAGTTGAAAGCATACCTCCACTACCACAAGCTGCGTCCATTACTTTAACGACTTTACCCTCTTTGGTTAGAATATCATCGCAACCTTCTGCTAACAAAAGATTTACGAGCAAACGGATTACTTCTCTTGGGGTATAGTGATCACCAGCTTCAGCATTTTCAGAGAATTTCCGAATAATTTCCTCAAATAAATATCCCATTTTAATCGCATTTACACTTGTTGGATAAAAATCCATATCTGAAAACTTTTCAACTACGCTGTATAATCTATTATTCTTTTCAAGTTTGTCAATTTCTTTTTCAAATTCAAGATTTCCTATTATTCTGCGAACATTTTTTGAAAATGATGAAATATAAAACTTGAAATTTGATGCAATATTATCACTATCATTAAGTAATTCTTTAAGTGATAACTCGCTTGTATTGTAAAAAGGATATTTTGATTCTGTACATAAAATTGCTTCTGGCAAATTAGGATTTGACTTAAACCTATCAACAACAGCTTGCTTTGTTTCCTCAAGTGCACATTCGAATCTACGAATAATAACCATAGGAATAATTACATCCTTATATTTATCACTCTTGTAAGCTCCTCTTAATGAATTAGCAACAGACCATACAAGTGCTATTTCCTTACTAACATCAATTCTTTCATCCTCAGTGAATATATTGTAATTACTTTTCATTTTTGCTCTCCTTGCTAATTTTTTCAAATAAATTGCTTATTTGTTGTAATTGACTTTCATTTAGCGTTAATCCATCTAACTGTTTAATCACAGTTGCTAATTGGGGATTTGTATCTAACACACTTGAAACATCTATTGAAGGTACACCTTTCAAATCATAATACTTTTCTTCAATAGAAGTTAGTATTTCATTCGAAACATCGTTATCCTTAAAAAACTGTATCAAAAACTTATAATTTTTCAAACTGGGAACATTAATTCCATCTTCAAAATATTTTAGTGTCGTATTCGATACTCCTAAGCAATCGGCAACATATCTTTGACTATGTTTACCAGTTATACTCAATCTTGCTTCAGCCAATAAAGAACCAAATTCATTTTTGTCATTTGAATCATAATCGGATTTTGACAATGGTGCACCTCCTTCCTATATAATGTTAAGTGTTAATTAACACTTAACATTATATAGGAAAAACAACAATTTGTCAATCAAAACTAAAAGAGCAATTATAAAATTGCTCTTTTGAAATATTTTATGCATAATAATGTGCATATTTGTTAAAAATAAATTTGTAACTGTACAATAAAACGTACTTAAAACAACTCACACTTGTCAAAACACAAATATTAGCATAATATATAAAGTGCTTGCAAGCATTTTGCTGATTATAACAACCACTTGACTTTTCTATGGTTTATGTTATAATATAATTAACTCATCTACCATGTGTTGAAGGAGTTTCTGAAGACGTCTCATTTTATGAGGCGTTTTTTGCTTTATTTATGCAACTTTTTCCACTTTTTTAATTTTCTTTCTAAAGCATTGTCATAATCAAAGTAGAAAGCCGTAATAAGCAAAACATAACTTTCCCTTTTTTCTAGTACAACCATATATCTCTCTTCTTCGAGTAGTAGATGCACTCTAATGCCAGATTTATATTCCTCTTCCCATACCCTAACGCCGTCGCACGCAGGACATTTGCTAGAATCACACTGGTAATTTTCAATAAAAGCCCTTACCCATCTAACGCGTTCACATCGCCTTAAGTCAGGCTCTCTATCTCCTTCGTGTTGAAAATCTTTACAAGTTACATGAAAGAAGGCTTCCTCTTTTCCAAGCTGGATAGGGTGTTTTCTGATAACTACATTCTTATTGTCAAATTTTGGGTTAGAGTCTATAAAATCATTCTTAAATATTTCGTATAAAAAATCAAAATATTCAGGATATTCACCATCAAAATCGTCATAAAGTTCAAGATTTGGAATCCAACAATCGCTCATATCAGCCCCTCGCATTCCAAATTAATAGATTAATTTTTTCTTCTCTAAGAAGTGTTGATTTTTTCAATGAATATCTTGATCGCGCTTTAACAAGGTCAATAATCTCACGTTTAGCTAAACTTTCAACATGTCCGTCATCAAAAATTCTATTTTGATATCCAACTGCTCCTATCAATATATCTACAAGTTGCATAATCTGCACTTCATCTGATCTAATTGGTTGGAGTTTTTTTATTATTCTTTCCGAGAAGTCGTACATAGAATTACAACATACCTCTTTAAGTTTTTGGCTTTTTTTATATGAATGAGTATCTTTAATATCAATATAAATATTATATCTTTCTGTTGGGGAAAGTATAACCTTTAACATTTCAAAATACATTTTATAATACCAATCTTCATGACTTTGATTAAATCTATCATGATCAAGCATATTTTTGTCGGGCACAACCAATGCTCTAAAATGTAAATCATCATCGTCAAAGAAATAATTAACTAAATCCTTATAGGCATCAATTTTAGATGGACTAATTTTTGTCCATTTCATTTCTGTTGATGTAGGAATCCCATTTCGTTCCTTAATGTCTTTTATTCTAAGGTTTATTTCTTTGATTTTTTTTTGGTCACACCATATAGCACCAAGAACCATAACATTAATACCATCATGTTCCAAATGACAGCTTTCGTCGCAATATATATTATAGTACATAACTTCACCTTTACATTTTTTTACAGTATAGCATATAAATTAAATTAAGTCTACAAATACCGGTAGAAAGCATCCAATTATAAAATTGGATACTTATTTTATTTATATAATATATCGTCACAAACTATTTCTCTAGCTATATATGAAATGTTATTCATAGCCTGCACCCAAGCTATCGTATCATCTGCTTTAAATTCTTCTGTAATGCCTTGCTTTTCGGCAAGTTGATGAATTAAATCATCATACATTTTCCTTGCTTTAACATCTATATCGTGAAGATATGAATTAAGTTTGTTTTGAGTTAGTAGATTATAATAAATAACCCTATGATTTTGTTTTAGATAATTTTTATGCCTTTGTCCCCAAATGCCTATTTCATAATTTGTATCAATTGAGGTGAAATTAGGGAAATAAACATCTCCAACGAGTGTGTAATCAAATTTTATTTTCATAATTATAAATTCCTTTCAAATCTTTTATTTTTATGCCTCGCTTGTGCAAGTAAATTATCTACTTGTTCTGCACCTAAAATCTTACGCAGTAATTTGTAGTCTTTCAGGATTTTTATTTGCTTGAAATTATCTGCAAGAAGTCTATCGTTTTGTTCTTTCAATTTAACATTTGAAAAATATAATTTTGAATTTTCTTGTTGGCATTCTGTAAATTTATTTTTCATTTTAAAGTAGGCAACTAAAACTGCTTTCAAAGTCGCTTTCACTTTGTCAACAAAAGGTTCCACTATCTTTGTTTTATACGATTTTGCAGACATTAATGGCTGTGGCTCAGGCAACTGAAATTGTTCGTCTGTTTCAAAACCTTGAGATACTTTTTTAAAAGTATCTTCGCACTTCACAAGATTAGTGACTTGTTTATCAAGGATTTCGATTTTGCTTTCAAGCTCATTAACTTCTTGGCTACGCATTTTCTTTTCGTAATCAAGAACGGACAAATGCTTTTCGTGTGTATCAAGATGTTCCCATTCAACATCATATTTTTCCATAGCCTTTGCAAGATGCTCTTTTTCGGCTTGTACCCAAACTGCCCATTCTGTTTCACTTTTACCATTGCCTATATAGCCTTGACTTTTAAGTGCCTGTTTTAATGATACTCTTGTATCGAGACCACGCTTGCTGCCTGTTGTGAAAGGCACAAAGTCAATATGCAAATGAGGTGTTGCCTCATCCATATGAAGATGAGCGGAGAACACACGCAGGTTTGGATTATTCTGTTGAAAAGATTGCATATATTCATCAAGTATCTTTTCGGCAAGTTCACCATTTTTACTATCTGATTTCATATTATCGCAGTTACCAATTTGGACTATAATCTCGTGAAAAGGTTTTTCCTGCTTTCCTGAACAAATTTTTTCATAATAATTGTCTATCTTTCTGTCCGACCTTGTTTGTTTTGCATTGTATCTTTCAAGTGCAGCATCAAATAAATTGTGATACACTACTTGAATATCATTGTTTATATATTCCTTGTTCAAATGTGTTCGTTCAGGGTTGGTATTCTTTGTATTAAATACTCGGCTATTGTGATTAACAGAGCCTTTACCAACCATAACACTTATACTTCTCTTAATATTTATCACCTTTCTTCCTATATATTTTTTAATTATACCTTTGAAGTTCTGTTACTCTTGTCAAGAGTAACGCAAAAGCACTTTTGACACTTCGTATCATAAGTGCCCTTGCGACCTGCGGTGCTGATGCTATCTTCAAGACAGATTTTTCATATCGGAGAGTATAGCTAAAGATTGTTTTAACACTAACAAAAATTCATCATCAACTTGTGATAAGCTTTGCAATTCATTCGTTAAATTAGTGAGTTCATTTCGTAATCCTTTATATACTCTTGGATTGCCTTGTACGATAACTTCTCTTTGCAAAACTCTGCTGATTAAATAATCTTGCTTGTTTAATCCTGACAGACTAACAAAATCATCAAGCAGTTGTGCTTCTTCTGGTGACATTCTGAAAGAAACTATTTTACTTCTCAAACGATTGTGATGATCAACATTCTTCTTTGACAAATTAAGCACCTCTTTCCATATTCAATTTATTTGCAATTTCACTTTGCTTTGTAGGGAACATATGAGCATATCTAAAGGTTATATCAATACTTTCGTGACCAACGCGATTAGCAATATCTACTGCAGAAAACCCCATATCTATTAACAAGGAGACATGAGAGTGTCTTAAATCGTGTATTCTGATACGCTTAACATTGGCAGTTTTTGAGCCTCTGTTCATCTCATGATGAAGATAACTTTTACTTATAGGAAATATACGCATATCATTGTTTACTCCATAAAGTGAACTAATGTAGTCATGTATCTCTTCATTGAGAAATGACGGCATTCTCACTATACGTTTACTTTTAGGTGTTTTCGGATCAGTGATAATATCCTCACCTCCGATACGCTGGTATGATTTATTAATGGTAACAGTCTCATTATTAAAATTGAAATCATTACAATTTAACGCTAATAATTCACCTACACGCAATCCACACCAATAAAGCATTTCAAAAGCATAATAGGATATCGGTTTATCCATCATTGCATCAGCAAATTTTAAATATTCTTCTTTAGTCCAAAAGAGCATTTCTTTATCGCTTTCCTTTTTACCCATATTACCGACTTTGGCAGCGGAATTAGATGCAAGGTTATAATATCGTACTGCGTGATTTAAAATTGCACTTAATTGATTATGCAAAGTTTTAAGATAAGTTTGAGAATATGGCTTCCCATGCTCATCACGATAATCAATCATTTCTTTTTGCCATGCGAGTACTTCTTTCGGAGTAATCTCATTCATTTTTAATTTGCCGAAATAAGGCAACAATTTCCTTTCAATGATATATTTCTTTGAACGCCAAGTATTTAATTTAATTCTATTCTTTTTATCGGCAGTATAAATTTCAACAAAGCTTTCAAAGGTCATATCCATTTCGGCTTGTACCTTTTGAAGTTGCTCACGCTCCCAAGCGAGGGCTTCTCGCTTAGTTTCAAAGCCCCTTTTGCTTGTTTGCTTCCTTTCACCTTTCCAAGTTGTATATCGGTAAATCACTCTCCAGGTATTAGTCGAATTTTCTTTATATACAGACATATTTATCACGCTCCTTTATTTTCGTTTATCTGCATACCATAGAATTTTTCATTGAAATATTTTCTGCTTACTCTGCCTGAAATGGTTATATAACCTTTTTCGGCAAGTTCCTCATTCAATTTTTGAACAAGTTTGTATGCGTAAGCCTTTGATACTCCAAGCTCTTTTGAAACTTCATCAGCCTTAATAAAAAGATTTTCTTTCATTTAATTACCTCCCTCTTTGTTTTTAGCCTTACGGCTATGTAAATTTTATTGTATTTAAACAAAATTGTTTAATCCCTGTCTTTATTATATTAAACATATTTGTTTATGTCAATATCTATCAGACATAAAATATAAACTTTTTTGTTTAATTTGTTGCAATTTAATTTTAAATCGACTATACTGTAATTACAAAACAAATCTGTTTAGGAGAATATATATGATTATTGGCGATAGAATTAAGCGTTTTCGCAATAGAAAAGGGTTAACACAAAAGGAATTAGGCGAAGCTATTGGATTTGACAACAGAACTGCTGATGTAAGAATTGCTCAATATGAAAAAGGAACAAGAAATCCGAAGAAAAAATATACTGATAAAATTGCAGAAATCTTAAATGTAAATGAACGTGCTTTGGAAATCCCTGAAATTGATATATCTGATTATGTTTCATTTTTTCAGTTTCTTTTTGCACTCGAAGATGAAAATGTTTTTAAAGTTGATGAATGTGAAAACGGTGCACCTTGTTTAATCCTAAAAAAAGACGATACATCAAGCAGAAATTACATATTTATTGATTGGCTTAATATGAATAAGCTTTTGAAAAGCGGTGAAATTACCCAAGAGGAATATGATAATTGGAGATATAAATATCCTCATGGTGAATCAGAAGAATTGCATATAAAGTTAAAAGAAATGAAAAAAGAGCTAACTGATTAACTAAAATCAGTTAGCTCTTAATAATTATGAATAATAAAATTTGTTGCCAAAGTGTTGCCGTAAAGCACTTAAATTTTGAAAATTGTTCGTGTTTATGCAGGTTTACAGCACTTTGTACTTTACTCCCACTCCACCGTTCCGGGTGGTTTTGAGGTTATATCATAAACAACTCTGTTCACACCCTTAACTTCATTTGTAATTCGGTTTGAAACCTTTGCTAGAATATCAAAAGGAATTCTTGCCCAGTCGGCCGTCATAAAATCATCGGTTGTAACAGCCCTGATAGCAACGAGATTTTCATAGGTTCTGTGGTCGCCCATTACGCCTACGGTTTTCACGCCGGGAAGCACACAGAAAAACTGTGAAAGATTTTTTTCGTAGCCGTTTTTCGCCATTTCATCACGCAGAACCCAGTCCGCCTCCTGAAGAATGCTTATTTTTTCAGCTGTGATTTCACCTATAATTCTTACACCGAGACCGGGCCCCGGGAACGGCTGACGCCATACCAGTTCCTTGGGAATACCGAGCTTTTCGCCCACACTGCGAACCTCATCCTTAAACAGGTCCGCAAGCGGCTCTATAACGCCGAGAAATTCCACATCTTCGGGAAGATTTACTCTGTTATGATGTGTTTTTATAACATCGGCATCTCCCTTGCCGCTTTCAATACAGTCAGGATAAATCGTTCCCTGTGCAAAATAGCCTTTATCCTGCTGTTTTCTGATTTCATTCCAGAAAACATTGAAAAATTCCGTGCCGATAATTTTTCTTTTCTGTTCGGGATCTGTTATGCCCTTCAGCTTTTCAAGAAACTGTGCGGCACAGTTTACACGCACAAAATTCATATCAAAAAGAGAGGTAAAAGTTTGTTCAACAAAATCACCCTCATCCTTTCGCATAAGGCCCTGATCCACAAAGACACAGGTAAGCTGCCTGCCGACAGCTTTCGAAAGCAGCGCAGCCGCAACTGAGGAATCCACACCGCCCGATAGACCGAGGATCACATTTTTGCTGCCAATCTGCTCTTTAAGCTTTCTGACAGTTGCTTCTATGAAATTATCCATCTGCCAGTCGCCGCTGCATTGGCAGATTTCATAAAGAAAATTGTGCAGAACCGCCTTTCCGTATTCGCTGTGCGTTACTTCCGGGTGAAACTGAACGGCAAAAATGTTTTTTTCAGAATCCTGCATAGCGGCGCAGGGACAGTCCTCCGTTGAAGCAATAACCTCAAAGCCCTTCGGCAGCTTTGCAATTCTGTCCGTATGGCTCATCCAAACAATGCTTTTTTCAGGAATATCTTTAAAAAGCACCGACTTTTCGGCAGTAAGCTCAATTTTTCCGTATTCCCCGGTTACAGGTGTTTCAACCGTTCCGCCCGCCATCCATGCAACCAGCTGACAGCCGTAGCAGATTCCCAGCACAGGAACACCGATTTCAAGAATTTTTTTTGTATAATGCGGGGAGGACATTTCAAACACAGAATTCGGCCCTCCCGTAAAGATAATTCCCTTGTAATTCTTTTTCTTAATGGTTTCAAGCGATACCGTATACGGCAAAATTTCAGCATAAACGCCGTTATCACGCACACGCCGTGCAATCAGTTGATTATACTGCCCGCCGAAATCAAGCACAAGTATTTTTTCCATATCCGTCCTCCTGTTTTGACAGCGGCTTCTGCCACCGGTTATGCCGCAATAATAGAAATTATATATAAATAGCTGCCGCAGTGCAATAGTATATTGAAATATTTTAAGATTTTTATGTTTCTGTATTACCGGAAGCACAGGTATTATAAAGCGTTTTTACGGTTTCTTCGGTTAAGGATATTACGCTTTCAATCTGCTTTTTGCCGCTTTGCTCTGTATTCAACAAGGTTATTTCAAATTCTTCCTTATCATAATCATCTTCATTGCAGAAATAAGGAACTGCGCAGCCATCCTGTTCAAATTCCCGTTTATAAACCGATTTCCCGTTTATTCTGTAATTTTTATAGCCGTTTCTGTTGTTCAGTATTGCCGTAAAAACCGTTTCAAAACCATTTTCGGAAGTCATTTCATGGATACGGCTTACAGCGCGCCATGTTTTTTCAGGATTTTCTCCGTAGGAATATGTGTTACTGCATATATTCACCCTGCCGTTCTTTTTCTGAAGAATATAAAACAAATCTCCGCTGCTTCCGTTAAAATAATTCGTCAGCAAATCGTTTTCAAAGATTTTCCGTGCTTCTCCGTTGTGCCAGGAAAAAACCTCCATAACATATCTGGGGGTTGCATCCGTATCTTCAAAATGCTTTTTATTTCTGCCTATAACAAACAATTCGTCCTCGCCGTCTCCGTTAAAATCAACCAGTCTTACAACTGCCGTACCGTCTGCAAAGCAGTTGTTTTTTGCCAAAGAAACACATGGCTCTCCGTATTTCTGTTTTTCAAACTCAATAATGCTGCAAAAAGCCGCTGCCTTTCTCTGTTCTTCCGTTTCAGGAACATTTGAATTCACATATTTTTCGCCGATAAATCCCGACAAGGTATTGTTGACCTGATTCTGAAGATATTCTGCCCTCGGCGATGTAAGTCCGGAAAATCTGACGGTTTCAAAACTGCTTGCATTCTGCTTTCCGTTTACGGAATAGGATTGTTCTTCCAAATTAAAACCGCATGCGGAAACTGCGGAAAAAGTGCTTCCTTTCAGTGCCAATAGCTCCATTTCATCGGCGCTGTTTTCCTTTATTTTTCCTATATGGCACTTGCCGCCGTTTTGATAAAGCGTAATCCATTCCCCAAAGTTCTTATTGCCTTCAAGGCGGTTTGCCCTATCTTTATACAGGTTTGCAAAGCCTTTTCCTTTAAATCCCCACACTTCAAGATTATAAGAACCCTCACTGCCGTAAACAACAAGCAATTCATCCCTGCCGTCTGCATTAAAATCAACCTGCTTAATATAGGACAGGCCGGAAAGACTCCAGCTGCCACCGTTCTTCTCTTCCGTTGTATCATCCGTATATTCCATCCGGCATGTGCCGTGCTCGGAAATGATATCGGAACATACCTTTCCCGCTGCTTCACGGAATTTGTTTTCACTGCTTACAGAGCCGAAAATTTTAACGGCAGTAACAGAAATAAATACAGCTATTACCGTAAAAAAGAGCAATGCGGTAAAAATTCGGAACTGCTTAATCCGTTTTGTCGTATAGGTCTTGTTTTCTGCTCTGCCGAAACAGGCACGAACATAGTCCCTGAAAAAACGGATTACTTTCATGAAGCCTGATTTGATTCCTGCAGACACTTTTATAAAAAACGGATTAAGGTATCTGCCTGCCGCATTATTTTTATGAAGATTTTGTTTTTTCAGGCAGCCTCACCTCATCCTTCGTATTCTGTCGTTTAAAAATTTTATTTTCAAGCCTTTCCAAAAGAGAAGAAAGCCTTGTAACCTTAAAGATATAAAGCCTGACGGCATCTATTGCCGAACAGAAAAAATAAATTGCAAATGCAGTTAAAAGCACTGCTGCAGCAAGTTTGATTGATCTTAGCTTCGCATAATCCGCAAAGCGGTTTTTCATAACAAAATTCCATATCCAGTAATTTGTATGAATTATGTAAACGCTGAAAGACAGCGGTGAAAACCATCTGATTAAAAATACTGCCGGTTTGAATTTTATATCCATATTTATTGCCGCAAGAAACAGAAAATATGCTGCCAGCAATATTGTCGGCGCACTGTAACTGTATAAAAGCTGATCGGAAACCTTGTCCGTTCCTGTTTTGTTTACCGCGTAAAGAAAAACAAAAGCAACTGCCGCACATGCCGCATAACCGGCAAGAAGCGGCAAAACCTTTAATTTTACAGTGTGAAGCCTTTTTGTAATTCCGCCGAGAATATACAGCATCATAAGCCATATCACACTGTAGCCCTTTGAGATTTTAAAAACATCCGTTCTGAAAACCGTGGGCAGAACCGAAATAACGACAACGATAATTAAAAACAGCATTTTAAGTTCTTTTTCACGGAGTGCATTTATCATTTTATTTAAAAACGGAATAAAGAAGAACAATGCAAAATAGCAGGAAAAATACCAGTAATGATTAGTGAAAACGGGAAATATACTTTTCTTCCATATCTCATAGGTGTACCCCTCCCCGCCAAATTTCAAGGCACCGAACACGGCAGTAAAAAGAATTGTATAAAAAACCACCTGAAGCCAAAGCACTGCGATTTTATGCAGTTTCAATTTTGTGCCGTTTACGGAAACATAACCGCTGATAAGAGCATAACAGTTTACGGCACATATGCAAAGTGCTTCCAGCATCCATGCAACATCAAATTGATGACTGAGCGGTTTTACCGCCTTGAAAATACCGCCCTGCATAAGAATATGAAGCACAATAATCATAAACATGGATAGTATTCTTAACAGATCTATGCCATACTGCCTTTTTACTTCCATTCTTTTATCCTCTTTTCATTTCAATTTATCATTTTATTTTCTTGACACTCGGTTTTCTGACCAGCATAAACACAAAAACCGCAATAACAATAAATGCACATATTGTTCCTGCCGTTATGCTTCCCGTTGTAATAAACAGCGCAAGCTGATACAGCACCAGCGAGGTGCAGTAAGCAAACAGGCACTGATAGGAGATTGCAAACACAGTCCATCTGAAGCTGTTCATTTCCCGCCGGATTGCACCCATTGCAGCAACACATGGTGCACAGAGCAGATTGAAAATCAGGAAAGAATAGCCCGAAAGTGCTGTAAAACCATCGCCCAAATGCGCATAGAGCACACCGAATACGCCGACAATTTCCTCCTTGGCAATAAGCCCCAGCAGCGTTGCCACCGCTGCCTGCCAGCTGCCGAAACCAAGCGGCCGGAAAATTACATTAATGAAGCTTCCGATATAGGCAAGAATAGAATTGTCCATTTGCTGCACCATTCCGAATTTTCCGCCGTAAAAGCCGAAATTAGATAAAAACCAGACAGCACAGGACGCCAGCAGAATAATTGTGCCTGCTTTTTTTACATAGCTCCAGCTTCTGTCCCATGTGGCACGGGCAACCGATTTAAAGGTTGGCATATGATAGCTTGGAAGCTCCATTACAAACGGTGAAACATCACCGCTGAACAGCTTTGTTTTCTTTAAAAGTATTCCGCTTGAGATTATTGCCGCAATTCCGATAAAATATGCACTTGGAGCAACCCACCATGCACCACCGAAAAGTGCAGAAGCAATCAAAGCAATTACAGGAAGCTTTGCACCGCAGGGAATAAAGGTAGTGGTAATAATCGTCATTCTGCGTTCATTTACATTTTCAATCGTGCGACTGCTCATAATTCCCGGCACGCCGCAGCCTGTGCCCACAAGAATGGGAATAAAACTTTTGCCCGAAAGCCCGAATTTTCTGAACAGCTTATCCATAATAAATGCAATACGGCTCATATAGCCGCAGTCTTCCAGAAAGGAAAGGAAAATAAAAAGCACAATAATCTGCGGAACAAAGGATAAAACCGAACCAACACCTGCTATAATGCCATCCGTAATCAGGCTGATAAGCCACGGCGCACAGTTTACGGATTCAAGGAAACTCTCTGCTGCAAGGGCTATTCCCCCTGCACCGAAAATCCGCCCTGTTATCAGCTCCGACAAATAGCCGCCCAGCGTTGTAACCGAAAGATAATAGACGCCGAACATAATCAGCGCAAAGATTGGAAGTGAAAGATATTTATTGGTAACAATGCCGTCTATCTTTTCCGAAACAGGCGTTTTTCCGCTTTTTGTGCGGCATTCATCAATGCAAGAGGTTATGTATTTATATCTTTGATCGGCAATAATGCTTTCGCTGTCATCACCATAATACTTTTCAACATCCCGGATTATATTTTCACAGTCATCAAAATCCGAAGAAATCAGCTTATCTCTTTCAAAAATCTTGGTAGCATAATAGCGTTTATGAAGCATATCCGTGCCGTCAGGCAGAAGCGCAGATATAAAATGCAGGGCGGATTCAACCCTGTCGTCAAAGCTGTGATGAACAGGCGGCACGCCCTTATTGTTTCTGGCAAGCTCAACTGCCTTTTTGGCGCATTTTTTTACACCTGTGCCTTTAAGCGCCGATATTTCAAAACATACGCAGCCAAAATGCTCACTGATTTCATCCGGATTTATCACATCTCCGTTTCTGCGTACAATATCAATCATATTGATTGCCATAATAACAGGAATGCCGATTTCACAAAGCTGGGTAGTTAAATAAAGATTTCTTTCAAGGTTTGTGCCATCTATAATATTCAGTATGGCATCCGGCTCTTCATTCACAAGATAATTTCTTGCCACAACCTCTTCGGGTGTATACGGCGAAAGGCTGTAAATGCCCGGAAGATCGGCAATGATTACATCCTTTTCTCCCTTAAGCCTGCCTTCTTTTGCCTCAACGGTTACGCCTGCCCAGTTGCCCACATACTGATTGGAGCCTGTAAGCGCATTGAAAAGCATTGTTTTTCCGCAGTTCGGGTTTCCTGCAAGTGCAATTTTAACCATTGTTTACCTCTTCTTTGATATAATCACAGTATTCCTTTATTATATCCATATTCGTCAGGGAATAAACCATTCTTGCCCCAACGGAATCTTCAATTTCATTAAAAACTATTTTACCACTGTTAAACACAAAATCAATACCTATATAATCATATTTTATAAGCGATGCAATTTTATAAACAAGTGTTTTTTCCGCTTCCGAAAGCCTGTAAGGCACTGCACGGCCTCCAAGGCAGAAGTTTGCGCGGAAATCCGTCTTACTTTCACGCAGCACAGCTGCAAGAATTCTGCCGCCGATAAGCCATACTCTTAAATCCTTTCCGAGATCAGATGCCGGCTTCTGATAAACAAAACCGGGTTCAATCGGCTCTTTTTTACGAAGCATAAAAACCTCTTTGCCGCCCCTGCCGTTTACTGATTTTTTCACAGCAGGAATGCCGTTATAATTTACAGGCAGAATTTCAATGCCGTTTTTCTGCATAAATTCATAGCAAAGCTGCTTGTTGTTTGCAAGCTTTGTTAAAGCAGCGGGATTGAATACACGCACCCCACGCTTCTCAAAGCCTGCTGCAATCTTATAATTGTTTGTTCTGTTTATAACAAAATCCGTCGGCTGTGAAAAATCGGTTTCTTTTTCATACACAAGCTTTATATCCAGATTTTGCTTATACTTTTCAACTGAAAATGCGTTTCTTTCTGCTTCCTCTCTGCTGTAAATCAATAATCCGCTCATAAATTTCTTTTTATTTCCTCAAAAATTTCAGCTGCTATGTCTATACCCGTGCATTCCATAATATTTATTATGTGGGCATTGCTGTTTACTTCGCAGACCATTCCCCCGTCTAAAATATCCACACCGCCGAAATGCAGGCCCAGCCTTTCGCAGGCATCCACAGCAAGCCTGCATTCGTTTTCGCTTGGTGTGCAGGGCTTCATGGTTCCGCCGTTTGTTATATTGGATCTGAAATCGGCCTCATTAAAGCGTTCTATTGCGGCAACAACCCGTCCGCCCACAACTTCTATGCGTTTATCCTGTCCGGCAGACTCGGCTATAAATTTCTGAAGTATAAACGGTTTTTCAGTTACATGATTTAAAATTTCTTCAACCGTTCCGCAAAGAAACACCTGTTCTCCGAAAGAGCCGAAGCATTCCTTGAACACAACCGGCAAGCCGAGTTTTTCCGCTGCCTGTTCGGCAAATTCGGTGAAATCTGCCTTAAAATAGGTTTTCGGCGCAATAATCGTTTCGGGCTGCTGCACACAGCCAAGAAGCTCTGTATAGGTTCGGGCTTTATCATCGCATTTTTCAATGGAGTCAGCACTGTTGAAAACAGGCAGGCCTGCCTGCTCCAGCCTTCTTGCCAGATTTATATCCTTGTCCCAGAAAAGTACAAAATCACATTCCGGCATTTCAAGGGAAAGCTCCAGATTTGTTTTAACCGAAAACCCGATATTCTGTTTCCGGGCAGATGCTGCCAGTGCCCTGTGAAGCATATTGAATTTATCAGATACCAGAAAATGATTAACCGCAAGAACACCCTTCATCTGCTTTTCTCCTTTTTATTTTAATAATTGTATCATTTATTCTTGCATTTTTCAATCTGCCGTTATAAAATAAATATATTATTTTAAACGCTGAACGGCAGGCAACCGGAAACGGCAGGTGTTTTTACAAAAATACTGCGATTCTGTGCCGCAGCAAACAAGAGGAGGATTTAAAATGACAGAGTATACTTTAAAATACGGCTGTAACCCAAACCAGAACCCTGCAAGAATTCATATGGACGGCGAAACGCTGCCTTTTGAAATTTTAAACGGCAGTGCAGGTTATATCAATCTTCTGGATGCTTTCAATTCCTGGCAGCTTGTTAAGGAGCTTAAGGAAGCAACCGGGCTTCCGAGTGCCGCTTCCTTCAAGCATGTTTCACCTGCCGGTGCCGCTGTTGCAAAACCGCTTTCTGAAAACGAAAGAAAAGCCTGCTTTGTTCCCGAAGGGCTGGAGCTTTCACCGATTGCCCAGGCCTATGTAAGAGCAAGGGGATGCGACCGTGTTTCTTCCTTCGGTGATTTTGCAGCACTTTCCGATGAATGTGATGCTTCAGTTGCACAGTTTCTTGTGAAAGAGGTTTCAGACGGAATCATCGCCCCGTCCTACACAGAGGAGGCACTTGAAATTCTGAAAAGCAAGCGCCGCGGCGGTTATCTTGTTATTAAAATTGACCCTGATTTTGTTCCCGAGGAAACAGAAACAAAACAGGTGTTCGGCATTAAGTTTGAACAGAAAAGAAACGATGCAAAAATCACGATGCAGCTTTTTGACAATATGCCCACAGAAATTAAGGAGATTCCCGAAATTGCAAAAATTGATCTGCTTATCTCTATGATTACACTTAAATATACGCAGTCAAATTCCGTTTGCTATGCAATGGGCGGGCAGACCATCGGCGTTGGCGCAGGCCAGCAGTCCCGTATTCACTGCACACGCCTTGCAGGCAATAAAGCAGATAACTGGTGGCTTCGCCAGAATGAAAAGGTGCTGAATCTTCCGTTTATTGACGGAATACGCAAATGCGATGCGGATAATGCAATAGACCTTTACATAAGCGATGATTACGAAGAACTTTTTGAAAACGATGCATGGAAAAGATTTTTCACACAAAGGCCTGCTCCGTTTACCAAAGAGGAAAAAGCAGAATGGCACAAAAAAATGGATTTGGTTGCCCTTGGCTCTGACGCATTCTTCCCGTTTGAGGACAATATTGAAAGAGCCGTTAAATCCGGCGTTAAATACATTGCACAGCCCGGCGGCTCTGTCAGGGATGCAAATGTAATTGAATGCTGCAACGGCTTTGGCATTGCAATGACAATGACAGGAATACGCCTTTTCCACCATTAATATATATAGTTTATAAAGGATACTTAAAGGAACTGATGTTTGGCAAAAATATTGCACAATATCAGCTCCTTTTTTTCATTAAAATTTTACATTGTATATTACAGTTTGTATATTTACATTCCTGTTGTTAAAGAGTATAATTGTATTCGGAGATGGTTTTTTTGGAGAATTTGTGCGAAAAATGCTGGTATAACGCCTATGACGAAGCCTCTGATGAATATTACTGTGATTTACAGCTTGATGAAGATGAATTTGTTCAGCTTATGCAGGACAAAAATAAAAGTTGTCGATATTTTCGCCCCGATAAAGGCGAATACGAAATTGTCAGGAGGCAGAATTAATGAAATCAAAATCAGCATACAAGCTTATGTCCCTCGTCTTTGTTCTGCTGCTGATTTTTATATCCTTTATAGCGGTTATTGTGAATAATCTGATGACGGGCACCACTGCTTTCGACACGGCAATCAATATGGGAGTGGGGCAAACCTATCAGTTTCCCGAAAGCACGGCAAAAATAAGATTTCACAGCTACAATAAAGAGATTGTAACGGTTGATAAAAACGGTGTTATCACCGCTGTAAGCAAGGGTTCTGCCCAGATTGCGGCAGGCAGAAAAAGAATTGACGTAAATGTTTACGATGCACCTGAAAGTGTAGAGCTGGATGACGGTGCATTTTCCATGGGTGTGGGCGAGGAATATACCCTTTCCCCATATGTTCCCGGCTCTGAATTTAATACAGGCTTTACTTACACACTGTCCGGCGATAATGCTGTTATGGTTGATGAAAACGGTAAAATCACGGCTGTTTCCGCCGGAAAAACAACCATAACGGTTTCTACTTATAACAACTGCACCGCTTCCTGTGATGTTTCGGTTGGAAATCCGCCCGATAAAATCAGCCTTTCGGCATCCTCAAACACACTTTTCCTTGGTGCTGCGGGCAAAATTTTTATAAACATCCCTGCTGACTGTGCTTCAAAGGCAACTGCAATCAGTTCTGACAATGAAGAAATCATAAAGGTGAACTCAAAATGTGAGCTTACACCTGTTGCTGTGGGAAAGGCAACGATTACTGCAACAACCTATAACGGGGTTTCCGCTTCCTGTGAAATTTCCGTTGTTGAAAAGCCCTATTATATAAGACCGGATCTTGACCCCGGAAAACCAATGATTGCTTTTACCTTTGATGACGGCCCCAACGCCGAAACAACAAACCGAATTCTGGATGCATTTGAAAAAAACAAAGCCTCCTGCACCTTCTTTATAGTCGGAAACAGAACTTTCCGTGATGCAAATGAAGCATGCATCAAACGAATGATTGAAAACGGATTTCAGCTTGGAAACCATACTTATGACCACAAGCATTACGGTTCTGATGTAACCATTGAGGATATTACCGGATGTGCTGACAGGCTGAATGAAATCAGCGGCCACGGGCCGACAGCCTTCAGACCGACAGGCGGCTATTTATCGGATATTATAAAACAGAACTGCGGCGCACCGATTGTGCTTTGGAACATAGACACTGAAGACTGGAAAACACGGGACGGAAACAAGATTTATTATAAAATTCTTGATGAAGCAAAGGATGGCGGCATTGTACTTATGCACGATATATACCCAAGCAGCGCATATGCTGTTGAATGTGTGATTCCAAAGCTGATTGAAAACGGATACCAGATTGTAAATGTGGCAGAGCTTGCCTACTATAAAGGAAAAACGCTTGAAAACGGCACAACCTATTATTCAATTAAATAATTTAAAAAACGGATCATTTTGCAACAATTTAAGATACCGAGACAAAGTAAACCACGAACATTTTATGTTCGTGGTTTTCCATTGGAATTTATATATCTGAAGCCGATTCCCGCTATAATATTACATTTATTATTTACACAATAAACCGAAAGTTACTGAACCCGCATATCATATTTCTTTGACATACAACCGGTCTGTTCCATTACCATAATTAACAATATCCCTGAGATAGCGATATCCATATTTTTCATATAACCCAACATGTATGGAGGGAATATATGTTTTATCAAATCCGTTTTCCTTGGCATATTCATTTGCAAAGGAAATCAGCTGTTCGCTGATTCTGCATCCCCGATACTCCTCCGCCACAAAAACACCTGATACCCATGGATATATTTCAGGCAACGGATAATAGTCTTCCTTTCTGATATAGGCTATTCCTGTAATCCGATCATTTATTATTGCTGCAAACGGGGTTTCCCAATCTGTAAATGCCCACGCCCGAAGTTCGCTTAACATATGTTCTTTTACATCTTCCCACGAAAAATTTTCAACAAAACAAATCAGCTTATCAGCTAAGTCTGTGCCTCTGTTCACTTTTTTTATTTCCGGTGAATTCACAAATATGCCCCCCATCCCAATTTGTCTGTTCATAAGATTATAACATAAAAAACCCAAAGAACAACATTGTCCTTTGGGTTAAAGCTTCATACAACACCGGCGCATATGCAGTTTTGCCTATGGAATTCTATTTAAACATACCTGTTGAAAGGTATCGTTCACCTGTGTCCGGCAGAAGCACAACAATGTTTTTTCCCTTATATTCTTCTCTTTCGGAAAGCGCTGCTGCGGCCCATACAGCTGCACCGCTTGAAATGCCCACAAGAATACCTTCCGTTTTGGCAATTTTGTTTCCTGCTTCAAGTGCATCCGTGTCCGAAACCGCGATTACCTCATCATAAACGGCAGTATCCAGCGTTTTCGGCACAAAGCCTGCACCGATGCCCTGAATTTTATGCGCACCGCCGTGGCCCTCTGAAAGAACCGGGGACGAAGCAGGCTCAACTGCAATAATTTTAATATCCGGATTCTGCTCCTTCAGATATCTGCCGATTCCCGAAACCGTACCGCCTGTGCCCACACCTGCAACAAATGCATCTATGCTTCCATTCATATCCTGCCAGATTTCAGGTCCTGTGGTTTCATAATGTGCCTGCGGATTGGCCGGATTTTCAAACTGCCCCAGAATCACGGCGTGCTCTGTTTCTTCTGCAAGCTCTTCTGCTTTTCTGATTGCACCGCTCATACCGAGTGCTCCGTCTGTTAATACCACTTCTGCACCGTAAGCCTTAACAAGATTTCTTCTTTCCACACTCATGGTTTCCGGCATGGTAAGAATCACCCTGTACCCCTTGGCAGTGCCGACACTTGCAAGCCCTATGCCGGTGTTTCCCGATGTGGGTTCAATAATGGCTGCACCCGGCTTCAGCGTACCGTCTGCCTCAGCTGCCGCAATCATGGCTGCCGCAATCCTGTCCTTGGCAGAGCCGGCAGGATTAAAATATTCCAGCTTGGCATAAATCCCAGCGTTCAGTTGTTCCTTTTCGGTAAAATTGTTCAGCTTCATAATCGGTGTTTTTCCGATTAACTCTGTTATATTATTATAAATTGCCATTATAAATACCCTTTCCTTATTTTATCGAATCAAAGGCCTGTTCCAAATCGTAAAGAATATCGTCAATATTTTCTGTTCCGATAGAAAGCCTTATCGTATTATCATAAATATTCTGCTCTTTGCATTCCTGTTCCGAAAGCTGAGAATGCGTTGTTGTTTTCGGATGAATGACAAGTGATTTTGAATCTGCAACATTTGCAAGCAGGGAAAATATTTTAAGCTGATCTATGAACTGCTTCGCTTCAGCCTCGCCGCCCTTAATATCAAATGTAAAAATTGAACCTGCACCGTTCGGAAAATATTTATGATAAAGTGCCTTTTCATTTTCATCAATTTCCGGATGATTAATTTTTTCAACCAACGGATGCTGCGAAAGATAAGCAAGCACCTTTTTTGTGTTTTCAATATGGCGTTCCACACGAAGCGAAAGCGTTTCCAGCCCCTGAAGCAGAAGAAAAGCATTAAAAGGCGATATGGCAGCACCCGTATCTCTTAAAAGAATGGCACGCACATAAGTAATAAATGCAGCTTTTCCAGCCGCTTGCGTAAAGCTGATTCCGTGATAGCTTTCATTCGGCTCTGTAAACTGCAGATATTTTCCGCTTGCTGCCCAATCAAAGCTGCCGCTGTCAACAATTACGCCGCCAAGCGTTGTGCCGTGGCCGCCAATAAATTTTGTAGCGCTGTGCACCACAATATCCGCACCGTATTCAATCGGGCGAAGCAGATAAGGCGTTGTAAAGGTGGAATCCACAATAAGCGGAATGCCATGCCTGTGTGCAATTTCTGCAACGGCTTCAATATCTGTGATATTTGAATTCGGATTTCCAAGCGTTTCAATAAAAACTGCTTTTGTGTTTTCACGGATTGCATCTTCAAAGGCCTGAGGATTGTGCGGATCAACAAAGGTTGCGGTTACACCGTGCCCGGGAAAGGTGTGTGCAAGATAATTATAGGTGCCGCCGTATATTGTTTTTGCGCTTACAATATGATCCCCCGCTTTAGCAAGTGCCTGAAAGGTATAGGCAAGTGCAGCAGCACCCGATGCGGTTGCCAGCGCAGCCACACCGCCCTCCAGCGCAGCAATTCTGTTTTCGAAAACTGCTTGTGTGGAATTTGTAAGCCTGCCGTAAATATTGCCTGCATCCGTTAAATTGAATCTTGCCTGTGCGTGATCGCTGCTGTGAAAAACATAGGAAGCCGTCTGATAAATCGGGACAGCCCTTGCATCCGTAGCCGGATCTGCCTGCTCCTGTCCCGCATGAAGCTGCAGAGTTTCAAAATGATATTTATAATCTGACATAATCAATTTCTCTCCTTTTTTAATATACAAATTTGCTTTTGGTTTCAATCAACAACATCGGCACATTCGTATCTGTAAGAAGATAAACGCTGTTTTTCGTATATTTGGCTGCCTCATATTGCCGCCTCCAATCTATTTATACTATTCCTATTGGTTTTATAGGAATTAGCTTAATAAAAGCATATCACCTGTTAAAACAAAAATCAAGTGTTTTTTCAAAATTATATAATAAAATTTCCGCCCTTGCTGTTCTGTTCCTCAACAAGATCGGCAAGCGTTATGCTGTCCACCACATCAT
>CAJUDJ010000002.1 GCA_910584985.1 uncultured Eubacterium sp.
CCTTTTCTCTCTCTGCTCGGCTTGCCTTCCCGGCCCCCCCTCGCAAAGTGCTTGTTAATAATACCAAACCCAACAGCAAATGTCAACACTTTTTTCAAACTTTTTTCATAAACTTTAACACTGCGCCGAGTGTTTCGAAAATTGCACTTTAAAGAGCAGGATTGAATATCCTGCCCTATTATATAATATATATACATTATATTATATGCTCCCTGATTTGATCCACAATATATGGACCTGTTGAATAGCTTTTACCAGGCACATACTTTTTTGTTTCATTATAATATGATTTAATGTCATCATAATATATTTTATAATCAAACACGGTGAAACCGTCATTTTCCTGCTTAAAAATAACTGCGTCCTCATCAAATCCGAAGCTTTTTGTATTGTAATAAGCTACAGACGCCCCAACAGACACAATTAAAAGAGAAACAAAAACCATTATGGCAACAGGATGCTTTTTCATTATTTATCATTCCTTTATATAATCCTTTAAAATCAAATCGGCAAATGCATCTGCGAAAAGCCTGCCTGAATAACAGGCCTCGTCAAGCGTGTTGGCTTCCGTTCCCACCTCAAGCAGAAAAGAATTCTTTGTAAGATCCAGATTATACTTGCGTTCCGAAAAAAGAATCGGGCGCATAAGATTGGCATATCTTTCATTTATGGCATTTGTAACCGCAGTGGAAAATCTGAGATTATGCTCCCAATCCGGGAAATTGGAAATCCTGCCGTGCTCACAGCCCGATATAATCATCATTCTGGCAGCCTTTTTGCCGTTTACCTCTACTGTGGGCTTAACCTTTGTTCCGTCTTTATATGTAATGCTGTCTCTGTGAACATCTATGGTTATATCAACAGACGGATATTTTTCAAGATATGCACTTACGGCTTTTCTGGAGCTGTCGTAGGCTTCATTATAGGATAAATCATGGATTTCCCTGTCATGGAGCACATTGAAGCCCTTGCTTTCAAGAACCTTACAGATTTCGTCCCCGACCCTTACCATATTTCTGGAAATATCCTTGGTTTTCAGGTCGGTGGACTCTGTATAATAACCCACATCAAGAAGAGTAAAACATTCTGTTGTATGACTGTGGTAAATCAAAACAGTCGGTTTTGACAAATCCTTGATTTCAAGGCTTGCCTTTTGTTTAAGCAGATTTTCGATATCCAGCTTGTAAAAGGAATCAGGTATTTTACTCTGAACCTGAACATTTCCGAAGGTTACTATTGTTCCGCCACCCGTGTAGTTATCTTCGCTTGTTTTTCCTTTTACCTTTTCCGATTCGATATTCTTTTCAGCCTCGGCCATTACTTTCATAATGTCATCGGGAATTTTCTTTAAATCCGTATCAACAGAGCTGTCCTCCGGCTTGATACTGTTCATAACTTCCCGGGACTCTTCCTGAGCGGTGTTATTATTATCTGTATTTTCCCCTGAAATAATCATAGAAATTTGTGAAGATGTTTCTTTTATTTCGGAATACGGCCTTGAAACCTTATCCATACCCTGCACAAGCTGTGTTACATTCGAGGAAAGATGAGGAGAAATTCCGATTATAACTGCCGTAAAAGCAAACAGCGCAGCAATGTTTGAAATAAAAAATACAATATCTCTTTTCATAATCCACCTTTAATGTATAAAACTATTTTATACA
Source organism: uncultured Eubacterium sp. (assembly GCA_910584985.1). GTDB lineage: Bacteria > Bacillota > Clostridia > Oscillospirales > Acutalibacteraceae > Eubacterium_R. The sequence continues at coordinate 1,665 of CAJUDJ010000002.1, forward strand.
TTATATATATGAAAAGATTTTTTCAATTATCCCACAAGCGCATATAAATCGCGTTCGCTTATATCCGGCTGAAGGCAAACATTAATGCTCATGCCGATAAGCTTTGCGCCCTGCTCCGTTACTCTGTCAATCTCCCTTGGGGTAACGAACATGGAATTATCCTCAGCCCCCATGATTACTCCGGTGGAAACAACGGTTGGTATTCCGATGGAAACAACGGGCACACCAAGCGTTTTTTCGGAAATTTCAAAACGGTGATTTCCCACTCCAGAGCCGGGAAATATGCCTGTGTCAGACAGCTGCACTGTTGTGCCGAGCCGCTCGGCAGAGGAGGAGGCAAGTGCATCAACGGCAATCACACAGCAGGGATGGATAACATTTACAATGCCTTTTATAATTTCGGCACTCTCAATTCCCGTTTCACCAAGCACACCTGTGCGCACCGTGGAAACGCTTTTCAGATTTTCAAAACCCATTTCCTTTCTTAAATTCTTTGAAATATGGCGCGTTGCCAGAACATAGGAATTTGTTTTCGGCCCTAAAGCATCTGCCGTTATCTCCATATTACCAAGCCCGGCAACAAGAATATTGTCGCATTCTGCGGGCAGAAGATTTTTTAGAATTGCCGAAATTTTTTTCAGCCTTCCGTCAAAAATATCCGTATCATTCACAAAAGAAGGCACATCAACCGTTATATAGCTGCCGACCGGCTTTCCGATTGCCTTTTCTCCGTTTTTATTCAGAACCGAAACGGTTGTTATTCCGTTTTCCTCTGTTACCTTTACACCGTTTATTTCTGTTTTTTTGCTTTCTTCATAGCATTCCACTGCCAAATCTGTGCGGTTTTCCAAAATAAATCACCCGTTTTTACAACATTTTCAATAAAAGTATGCCCAAAAATAAAAAAATACTTGCATTTTTGAAAAAGGTGTGATACTATGTTTAAGCATTTAAAAGATATTGGGTGTATGCCCTTAAATTAATTGTCCGCTAAAGGAGTGAAAAACATGCCAAATATTAAATCAGCTAAAAAAAGAGTTAAGGTTCAGGCTAAGAAGGCCGCAAACAACAAAGCAACAAACACAGCGCTTAAAACAGCTATAAAAAAAGCGAATGCAGCTATTGAAGCAAACGCCGAAGATAAGAACCTTGCAGTAAAAGCAGCCGTTAAAAAGATTGATCAGGCTGCCGCTAAAAATCTTATTCATAAAAACACAGCTGCAAGAAAGAAGAGCAATCTTGTTTCAAAGCTTAACAAGGCTTAATCCTGTTACAGATTTCAACTCCTGTCCTAATTTGACAGGAGTTCATTTTTTGTTTAATTTTTATTGCTTGACTTTGCATTGTAATGTATATATAATATATTTATAAATTTGTTAATTGGAGGGGTTACCAATGAATTTAAATAAAATATTAAAAATCATAGGTGCAATAGTTGCTGTTGCCGGTATTGCAGCTGCAATCTATTTTGCTGTTAAAAAGTTTACAGACAAGAAAGAGCCTGAATATTTTGACGACAATGATTTCTTTGAGTGCGACAATGATCTTGAAATCATTGATGTAACGGAAGAGGCACCTCAGGCTGAAGAAGTTCTTGCTGAACAGACACCTAAAAAGAAGGCTGCAAAGAAAGCAGAATAATAAGCCGAAAGAGGGAGGAGCTTAAGCTCCTCCTTAAATTTTTACAGGAAGTGATTTTTAAATGTATAACAGCGGTCTTGTTCTGGAGGGCGGCGGAAACCGCGGAATTTTCACAAGTGGCGTGCTGGACTGCTTTATTGAAAACGGAATAAGCTTTCCCTATGTAATCGGTGTTTCCATGGGTTCCTGCAACGCAGCATCATACCTTGGAAAAAATATCCGCCGGCAGCACGATTTCATTATTGATTACACAAATGATAAAAGATATATGGGCTTTTCCGCATACAGAAAAACAGGCGAATTTATGAATATGGGATGGCTGTTCGGCGAGCTCAGCTATGATATGATTCCCCTGAATCATGATAATTTTGAAAATTGCGGTTCTGTTTTATGTGCTGTGCTTACCAATGCACAAACGGGAAAAGCCGAATATTTCTACCCTGATAATTTAAGAGAACGCGGCTGCCCGATTTTAAGGGCAAGCTGTTCCATGCCTCTTGTTACAAAGGGTGTTGACATCGGCGGTATCCGGTATTATGACGGCGGCGTTGCCGATTCTATTCCGCTGAAAAAAGCCTTTGCGGACGGCTGCAAAAAGCCGGTGGTTATTTTAACACAGGATGAAACCTTTGTTAAGCAGCCTGTAAAAGCGGCAAAAGTTATGAAAAGACTTTATAAAAAATATCCGCTTCTTGCCGACACACTTATAAACCGCCATACTATATATAACGAACAGCGGAAATTTGTGGAAGAGGAAGAAAAAAAAGGCAGTATTTTTGTTATAAGGCCTGAAAAGCCACTGAACTGCACATCTATGGAACGGAATGTGCTGAAGCTGGAATCCATTTATCAGCTTGGCTATTTGCAGGGACAAAAGAGCCTTGAAAATCTGAAAGCATTTTTGACTGAATAACATAAGTATAAAAAAATAAAAATACAGCCCGTGGGCTGTATTTTTATTTTTGCCGAGAAGTATCCTTTATTAAGATATATATTCCATCACGAAACCGTTGGGCTTTCCAGGAAAATCACGAACTTGTTTTTACAGTCCAACTGCACCTGAATACCGTAAGGAAGAACACCGGTAGGCTTTGCATGCCCGAAGTTTACATTATAAAAAACAGGCAGATTCTCTAAATGTTCTTCCTTTACAACCACCTGAAGAATTGCAGCCTTATATTCCTCATAATATATTTCGCCCTGCGGTTTTCCAACAAGAATCCCTTTAATCACATGCAGGATGCCTTGCGCAGCCAGATTTCTGAGTGCCCATTTCACAAAATCGGGAGACGGCTTCTCTTCGCTTGTTTCAATAAAAAGAACTGCATCTTTCCATTCTTCAGGCATAGGCCAGATTTTTGTTCCGTTTGCCATCATAAATACATCTATGCATCCGCCAAGCAAATGACCCTGAACCATTCCGCTTCCGTTAATTACCTCATACCCGTGTGTATCCTGTTTCATGCGGTGTGGAGTATTTATATTGCTTTCCTGCCAGAGAACATAGTCATCCGACCATTCGGTGCTCGGCAAAAGTGCATATTGCTCCCATTCACCAAAAAGAATATCTGTTACTGCTTTTTTTGTGTAATCAAACATCTTAACATATTCTCCGAATTCACACATTACGCACGGACCGTAAAAAGATACCAAGCCTGCCTTATACATCATAAAATGATTGATGGTTGTATCGGAATAGCCCATAAAAATTTTAGGATTGTTTTGAATGACCGTCAAATCTATATAAGGCAATATGCGTATCGTATCTTCTCCGCCGATTGCACAGAAAACAGCAGAAACGGAAGAATCGGAAAAGGCATCCATTAAATCTTTTGCCCTTAATTCCGGATGCTCCGCAACAAAAGCACTGCCCTTTAATGCATGCGGCATACAGACTACCTCTAATCCAAAATCCTTTTCCAGCCGTTCTTTGGCAATATGATATTTATGAATAAAGCAATCGTCCCCCAATCCGCCCCAGGACAGACTTACAACTGCAACTTTATCCCCTTTTTGCAATCTTTTTGGTTTTATCATCCGTTCCTTCTTCATTTCCTTTTCCGTAAATTGTTTTCAAATCGCTTATACCATATAAACGGTCAGGATATACCATTCTGACCGTTTCATGATGTTAGGCAATCAAGAGTCGAACAAAATAAGGTTTAAATCAACAAACTCCAGTTTGGTTACCATTTCAAATTATGAAGCTGCCCTTTGCACGACAGTTTGGGATAATCCCACTGCCGCAAAACTTCATAAACACCGACTGCAACCGCATTGCTGAGATTGAGGCTTCGGATTATTCCCCTCATCGGCAGGCGCACACAGCTGTCATGGTTTTCCTTTAAAAGTTCTTCAGGCAGCCCCTTTGTTTCCTTGCCGAAAACAAGGTATGCGCCGTTTGGATAGCTTATATCCGAATGCGTCTGCTCTGCCTTGGTTGTAAAGTAAAAGAATGTGCCGCCTTTGTTCTTTTCAAAAAATTCCGCTGTGCTGTCATAATAGGAAATATCAAGCTTGTCCCAGTAATCCAGCCCGGCACGGCGAACCTGCTTATCCGTTATCTGAAAGCCCATCGGGCCCACAAGATGAAGCCTTGTGCCTGTTGCCGCACAGGTTCGTGAAATATTGCCTGTGTTCTGCGGAATTTCAGGCTCTATCAACACAATATTAAGCGCGTGTTCCATAAATATATACTTCCTTTATGTTCAGGCTTTCATCCACAAAAACAATATCTGCCGCCTTATTCGGCGCAAGGCTTCCGATTTCCTCCTGAAGCCCAATTGCCCTTGCAGGATTGATTGTGCAGCTCTTAAGTGCTGTTTTGAAATCAATTCCGAAATCAAGCAGATTTTTAAATTCATCAAACACATTTGTGATGGAAGCGGCAATTGTGCCGTCCTTAAGAACAGCATATTTTCCGTTTTCATGCACATAAGTCGTCTGCCCGCCGAGATCAAATTCCCCTGCACCTAGACCTGCACCGCGCATGGAATCCGAAATCACGCAAACCCGGTCCTCACCAAGTATTTTAAAAGTATTTCTTACAACAGCAGGGCAAACATGGCCGCCATCGCATATCAGCTCACACATCACCTTTTCATTGTCCATAACTGTTCCGACAACGCCTGCTTCCCTGTGTGTCATCCCCGTCATTGCATTATAAAGATGCGTTGCATGGGTTATGCCAAGATCTATTGCTTTCTGCGCCTGATCGGAATTTGCCGAGGTATGGCCGATTGCAACGGCACATTTTTTGCTTGCTTCTTTTATAAATGCACCGCTGTCAAACGCTTCGGGCGCAATGGTAATGATTTTTACGGATTCGCCGCTGTCCGCAAACAGCTGATTAAATTCCGCAAGCGTGCCTGATCTGACAAAAGCACCGTTTTGCGCTCCTTTTTTTTCATAAGAAAGAAACGGACCTTCAAGATTAATGCCAACCAGCTTTGCGCCTGTTTCCTTTCCCATATATTCCCTTGCGCATTTAACGATTTTCGTGAGTGTTTCATTATCCAATGTCATAGATGTTCCGCAGAAGGAAGTAACACCGCATTTTGCAAGATAACAGCTGATTGCGTCAACAGCTTCAACGGACGCATCTGAAAAATCACTGCCGGCTCCGCCGTGAATATGAATATCAATAAATCCCGGCAAAGCAGTTAATCCGCTCATATCTCTTCCCGGCTCATCCATTATGCCGATTTCCGTTATTCTGCCGTTTTCAATTCTGAAATCGGCAACCTCTTTTTCAAATACTTCATTGTAAAAACAAACATTTTTTAAAATCATTACGCATTTTCCTTTACGATTCTGAAAATTATTTCTTCAAGCTGTTCAAAGCTTTCCAGTGTTCCCATTTCCGCTCTGAATTTTGCGCCGCCCCTGAGCCCCTTCGTGTAATAGGCAGCATGGTGGCGTGCTTCTCTCATAGCCGTATATTCGCCCTTGTATTCGATTATTTTTCGGATGTGCTGCTGCATCACATTCATTTTCTCCATCAGCGTTGGTTCGGGAATCACAATGCAGTCCTTCAGATAGGCATTTATCTGCTGAAACACCCATGGATTCCCCATAGCACCCCTGCCTATCATAAGAGCATCGCAATTCGTTTTTTCAAGCATAACTGCGGCACTCTGTGCATCAACAACATCTCCGTTTCCGATAACAGGTATGCCAACGGCAGCTTTCACCTGCCGGATTATATCATAATCCGCCTTTCCGCTATACATCTCTTTTCTTGTTCTTCCGTGCACAGCAATGGCAGCTGCACCGTTTTTTTCAAGAACTTCCGCCATATGCACAGCGTTTATGCTGTTTTCATCCCATCCCTTTCTGATTTTAGCGGTTACGGGAATGTCAACTGCGCAGGAAACTGCCCGCATAATCTCCCCAGCAAGCACAGGATTTTTCATAAGGCTTGCTCCGCCGCCGTTCATAGCAACCTTCGGCGCAGGGCAGCCCATATTGATATCAATTATGCTTGGATGAAATGCACAGCACTTCACTGCGGCTTCTGCCATAATTTCAGGGTCATCCCCGAAAATCTGTGCACCTGCCGTTTTTTCCTCTTTGCCGAGCATTAAAAGCTGTGCGCTTTTTTTATCACCCATCGTCAGCCCCTTTGCGCTTACCATTTCCGTAACGGTATATGCCGCACCGAAACGCACGCAAAGCTCACGGAAGGCTTTGTCGGCAACACCTGCCATGGGCGCAAGAAAAGCAATATTTTCAAATTCAATATTCTTTATTTTCATATGAATACCTCTTTGAAAGAGTATAGCATAAAAAATTAAAAAAAGAAACTGCAAAATAATAAAAGGAACTCTGCAAAAGCAGAGTTCCGAAAATACAATTTTAATTAGTCAGCGCTGTATGGAAGAAGAGCAATCTGACGAGCACGCTTGATAGCTGTTGTAAGCTCTCTCTGGTGCTTAGCGCATGTGCCTGTAACACGGCGGGGAAGGATTTTTGCTCTTTCAGAAGTAAATCTGTTCAGCTTTGAAACATCCTTGTAATCAATGCCTTCGCTCTTTTCTACGCAAAACTGGCAAACTTTTCTGCGGCCTTTTCTTACGCCGCCCTTATTATATGCCATAATTAAGTTTCCTCCTTCAATTAGAATGGTAAGTTGTCGTCATCATCAATGATTTCTTCAAAATCACTGTTATCAGCTGAAGCATAGCTCGGAGCCGGCTGGCTGAATGCAGGATTTGAAGCTGTGCCGCTTTCTGCCTTTGAACCGCAGAAAGAAACATTATTTGCAACAACACGAACTGTTTTTCTCTTATTTCCATCCTTATCCGTGAAATTATCTGTCTGGATAGAGCCCTCAATCGCAATCATAGAGCCCTTGCGGAAATAGCGGGAAATGAACTCAGCAGTCTGACGCCAAGCGGTTACATCAATGAAATCAGCTTTTCTTTCTTCGCCTGATCTCTGAAAATTCCTGTCGCAAGCAACCTGAATCTGCACAACAGAAACACCGTTCGGTGTAGTTCTAAGCTCCGGATCATAGGTTAATCTTCCCATGATAACAACCGAATTAATCATTCTGCGTCCTCCTTATTCGCCTTTAGCAACGATTAAAGAACGAAGCACGCCGTCTGTAATGTTGATAACACGGTCAATCTCTGCCGGGAAGTTTTCATCAGATTCAAACTGGGCAACGATGTAATAACCCTCTGTTTCGTAGTTGATCGGGTATGCAAGTTTACGCTTGCCCCACTCCTCTACTTCGCCAAGAGTGCCGTTAGCCTTGATTAAATCCGTGAACTTAACCTTAAGAGCTTCAACTGCTTCCTCACCCTTTGAGAGAGAGAAAACTAATACGATTTCGTATTTCTTTGATGCCATTCCTGTGCACCTCCTTCTGGACTTTTGGCCCGAAATCTCTGTTTCGGGCAAGGATTGCCGCCTTTTTCAAGGTAGCCTATGTATTATAGCAAAGGAAATTATAACTGTCAAGGGTATAAATTATTTTCCTGCTAAGAGTTGCTGTAATCATACACATATAAAGTTCTAATGCGTCTCATCACCATATTTAAATCTATCGAAAACAGATTGCATTATCTCCTCTTCCGATAATTGTTTATCGCTTTCCTCTGTCCTATTCTTATCTGATTTTGTTTTGCATTCTGTTTTTACAGTTTCTTTTTCTTTTAAAGCCATTAATCTATCAATCATCCTATCAATATTTTCAATATTGTTTGTATTCTCTTTAATAGAATTGCTGTTTTGATTTGTATTTTTACTGCATTCTATTAATTCGCCGAATCCATATAATAATATTACAGAAAAAGCAGAGTTTATTGCTACAAATATAAATGTAATAAATCCTGCCAATGCCATAATCAGTTTATCTTCATTTCCCGTATCGCAACCATCAGCAAAACAAAAAATTGTAAAAATTAAGCATACAGCTGATATTGCAAGCTGAATATAGTAATTAATTTTAGCGATTTGTTTTATACTTTTGCCCACATTCATTGTCAATTTATTGAATAATCCCATCTTAATAAAAACCTCCATTGTTTTCTTTATGACAATTATAATCAATCAAATAACTACTGTCAATATACATTTGATTTATATCAATAGGTTTAAACAAAACTATAATAGCATTACAATATATAGTGGCGGTGAGATTATGGATATAAATTACATAAAAAAATACAAATTGCTTGGACTAAATATTGCATACTACAGAAAGCTGAACGGATATACACAACTTGAATTTGCAGAAATACTGAATATAGACCGTTCGCATCTTTCCGGAATGGAAATCGGGAAAAATGCACCATCTATTGATTTGATATTCAAAATATGTGATGAATTGAATATAACCGAAAAAGAATTGTTTGATTTTAGATAAAGAAGAAGCACTGTTCAGATTGAACAGTGCTTTGTCTTTATCATTGTCTTTAAAAATTGGCTTATATTATCTGCATTCTGTAATTTTTGGAATGATGAGGGCATCATGCCCTTCGCCTAAGCTATATTTATTTAACTGCCGTAAAAAACAGCCTCGGGAAGCGAAAAATTACTTCGCCGTTCTGCTGCACGGGATAAAATGGCTTTATTTTTTCAAACACATCGTTTTCAAATTCCGCTTTCATCTTATCGGACAAAATATCAAGATAAGGCTTCAGTCCGGTTGCACGATACCATTCAATGATGCTGAACTGCGATGGCATTCTGTGAAAATAAACGGTTTTCCACATTGTAAAATCTGATGACAGTTCACAAAGAATATCAAAATATTCATTTTCCGAAAGTATATTGAAAACCCTTTCAAAAGGAATGATTTCCTTCCATTTAACGCCTGCCGCCACCTGCTGAATCGCTTTATGCATGGGCTGATCAAACTGAAACGGAATCTGCACCGCAAGCACACCGCCCGAATTCAGAACACCCATCATTTCGGTAAGCAGCTTTCTGTGATTCGGTATCCACTGGATGCATGCATTGGAAAACACGATATCGAAATTCCCGTTCAGCTTATCAAAATCCTTTTCGGCATCAAAAAGCATAAAATCCATATCGGGATAATCTGTTTTTGCCTTTTCAATCATATTAGGTGAAAAATCAACACCAAGAATGTAAGCATCGGGAAACTGTTTTTTCAGCACCGCTGTGCTGTTTCCCGGACCACATCCTATGTCAATAATGCGTTTAGGATTTACAGCCTCAATTTTTTCAGCCAAATCAAAGGACGGCTGCGTTCTTTCTTTTTTAAACTTTAAATACTGTTCTGAATTCCAATCACCCATTTAAACACCCCCTTAAATTTAAGAGCTGAAAATCCTTTCAGCTCTTAATCTTGTTTATTCTGTTTCATTCAGCACAGTCTGCTGTGCAGTATCATTCTGATTCGGTGCTTCATAATTCTGTGCAGGCGGTGTATACGATTGACCCGGCTGCGCCGCATAAGTATATTCGGGCTGCGGCTGATTGAAATAGGGGTTTGTATTTCCATTTGCATTCATAAGGAAGCTGTTATATTCCTTATCCAGCTTATTGAAGCAGGAAACCGCATAAATGGAGGCAATAATCCACCACCAGCCTGTAACCTGACCGCTTAAAATCAGCGTTATAACCGTTTCTGCAATGCTTACAACAACCAGCAGAATGGCACAGATTTTGCTTTTTCCTATGTGCATACCCACAATCAGACCCACAAGCACACTGATTTCAACCAGCGTAATCCAGCTAAAGCCCGCCAGAACAAAATTCAAAATCAGCGAAAACACACTGAGTCCATACAGCAGATAAGCTGTGCTGTTTATATTCTTTTTTAAATTGGCAGGTGCATATTTTTCTATATATTCCTTTTTGGATATGCGCCTTCTGTCCGTATTTTGAAAAACGGTGCCGTTCGGATAAGCAGCATATTGCTGCTGCGATGTGTAATTCTGGTTCGGCGCTCCATAATTCTGCACAGGCGGCGTATTCGGCTGACCCGCCTGCGCCTGCTGCGTAAATTCATGCTGCTGCGGTGCATATTTCTGCTGAACCGAAGCATTTTCCCAAACCTGCTGTGCCTGCAGCTGTGCGCCGCAGAACGGACATGCCACAGCATTGCTATCTGTTTCTTTTCCGCAATGATTGCAAATCATAATGTGCCCCTCCGTATATTCAAATCTGTTTATAAAAGTGAAACCACAAGGTCGCCCATTTCCGAAGTGGTTGCCCTTGCAAAGCCATCTTCATAAATATCAGGTGTTCTTGCTTTTGTAAGCGCTTCATCAACCGCCTTTTCAATAGCATCTGCCGCCTTGCTTTCACCGAAGCTGTAACGAAGCATCATTGCACCTGAAAGAATGGTTGCAAGCGGATTTGCCTTTTGCTGACCTGCAATATCGGGTGCAGAGCCGTGAATCGGCTCATAAAGGCCGAATGTTCCCTCTGCCAGCGAAGCAGAAGCCAGCATGCCGATGGAACCGCTGATCATTGAAGCTTCATCCGAAAGAATATCGCCGAAAATATTTGAGGTTACAATTGTATCAAACTGGCCGGGATTGCGCACAAGCTGCATTGCACAGTTGTCCACATACATATAGGAAACCTCCACCTCGGGATAATCTGCATGAACCTCTTCCATAACCCTGCGCCAAAGCCTTGAGGAATCAAGCACATTTGCCTTATCAACGCAGGTAAGCCTTTTTCCTCTCTTCATAGCATATTCAAAACCGGCCTTCACAATTCTTTTTATTTCGGGCACGGTATAGCGCTCTGTATCATATGCACCCACAATTCCGTTTTCTTCATAAGTTCCCCTGTCGCCGAAATAAATACCGCCTGTAAGCTCACGAACGATGAGAATATCCAGGCCGTTTCCGATAATTTCCTCTTTAATAGGTGAAGCACTTTTAAGCGGTGCAAAAATTTTTGCCGGGCGAAGATTTGCAAACAGACCGAGCGCCTCACGGATGGCAAGAAGCCCTTTTTCGGGGCGGTTATTACCCGGCTGGCTGTCCCATTTCGGGCCGCCTACCGCACCGAGCAGCACTGCATCCGAAGCCTTGCAGGCAACTTCTGTTTCTTTTGGAAAGGGCACGCCTGTTTCATCAATTGCACAGCCGCCGAGGAGCTGATAATCATATTCTATTTTAAAATCAAACTTTTCGCCTGCTGCATTCAACACTTTAATACATTCATCCACAATTTCAGGGCCGATTCCATCGCCCTTTAAAACCGTTATCTTATACTGATTCATAAATATTCCTCCGTTATTATTTTTCAAAAATGCCCGGCATGGTATCATCACGCACGCAATCCTGCTGATCCCTGTTCACAGCACAGATAATGCCCTTTAAGGAAGCATAGCCGATATTGTGTGAAACACCGATGCCAAAAATATCCTTTCCCTTCGGATTTTTAAGATGGATATAGGAAATTGCCTTTGAATCAGAACCAACGGCAATCGCATGCTCGCTGTAGTCCACAAATTCATAGCCCTCAATTCCCACCTGGCCAAGCGCATTGAAGAAAGCATCAATCGGTCCGCTTCCTTTGCCCTCAATCTTTACAAGGCTTTTGTCCTTAATCCGTACAGTGCCTTCAAAATGAACGCGGGTAAGATATTCGTTTTCTTCCTTTTCCTCATAGGTTTTATGATTGATAATCCTGTAAGGGCCCACAACATTTCTGTATTCCTTCTGGAATAAATCAAACACTTCGCTGCTGAGCAGTTCCTTGCCCTTTTCATCACAGGCATGCTTTACAATGCTGCCAAATTCAGCATGCATGGCTTTCGGCATATTAATGCCGTATTCCGATGCAAGCACAAAGGCAGCACCGCCTTTTCCGCTCTGAGAATTGATGCGGATAATCGGCTCATATTCCCGGCCAACATCTGCAGGGTCAATCGGAAGATAGGGCACTTCCCAAAAGCCCGTGTCATGCTCCTTCATATACTGCTTGCCTTTGTTTATCGCATCCTGATGAGAACCCGAAAAAGCAGTAAACACAAGCTCGCCGGCATAGGGATGGCGCGGATCGACCTTCATTTTCGTTGTGCGCTCATACACCTCTCTGATTTCATTAATGTTATGAAAATCCAGCTTTGGGTCTATGCCCTGCGTCCACATATTCAGTGCAACGGTGATAATATCCACATTGCCCGTTCTTTCTCCGTTTCCGAACAGGGTGCCCTCCACTCTGTCTGCTCCGGCAAGAAGTGCAAGGTCTGTTGCGGCAACACCCTCACCCCTGTCATTATGGGGATGAACGGAAATAATTGCACTTTCCCTGTTTTTCATATTGCGGCAAAAATATTCAATCTGATCTGCATAACCGTTCGGTGAAGAACCTTCAACCGTTGACGGAAGATTCAGAATAATCGGATTTTCGGGTGTTGGCTGCATAACTGCCATAACCTCTTCACAGATTCTGATAGCATTGTCAATTTCCGTGCCTGTGAAGGATTCCGGCGAATATTCATATCGGATATGCATATCGGGATTTTCGGCAAGCTGCTTATCCGTAAGCTCCTTGATAAGCTTTGCGCCGTTTACGGCAATATCAATAACCCCCTGCATATCTGTTTTGAAAACAACCTTGCGCTGCAGAGTTGAGGTTGAATTATAAAAATGAACAATAACATTTTTTGCACCTTTGATTGCATCAAAGGTTTTCTTTATCAGATGTTCCCTAGCCTGCACCAGTACCTGAATGGTTACATCCTCCGGGATATAGCCGCCGTCAATCAGCGTTCTTAAAATTTCATATTCTGTTTCCGAGGCAGACGGGAAGCCAACCTCAATTTCCTTTACACCGATTTTAACAAGTGTGTTGAAAAGTTCCAGCTTTTCCTGAAGATTCATCGGGTCAACAAGTGCCTGATTACCGTCCCTGAGGTCTACCGAGCACCACACAGGTGCTTTCGTGATGGTCTGATCCGGCCATGTTCTGTCCGGAATACGGATTGGTTGAAACGGAATATACTTTCTGAATCCGTCTAACATAATGATTACTCCTTTCTGATTAAGGGATATAAAAATACACCCCTATGTAGTATAGGGGTGCAGAAATTCTACACGGTACCACCCTATTTCAGCAGAAAACCTGCCCTTTAGCATCAAATAATGCCTTAACCTTTAACGCAGTTATGCGTCTGCCCCTATTGCCTTCCGGCTTTTCAGAGCAGCAGCTCCGCAGAGAGCTATGCATTTTGATTTCCGTATCGGCTTTCACCTGCCGCCGACTCTCTGCAACTGAAAATTAAAATCTTTTTCTGCTTCACAGCTTTTTTTGGGTACTATTTTATTTAGTAAAATCATTATATGCCTTAAACGGGAAATTGTCAAGCACAAATTATTCAATTACGATTGCCTGAGAATAAAGCTGTTTTATTTCCGAAGAAAAACAAAAAACCTGCCTGACAGCTTATGACCATCAGACAGGTTTAACCCCTTCATATTCAGTTTTGCCTACAGTTTTGAATACCCATAGCCGTTTGCAATCGCATCCACAGCCTTGCCCTGCTGGCAGAGCGGACAGTGGTGAGCATCATAAACCTCATAGCCCGGTAAATCTTCTTCGGTGAAAATGGAATTCACTTCAATGCCGTTTATATTTTTTGCCGCACTGAACGCTGCGGAAATGCCAACCACATTGCCGCCGTAATATCCTATGCTTTCAATTGCCCTTTCAACCGTTTTACCGCTTGTGATACAGGAAATCAGAATAATAACCTTTTGATCTCTTATCATCCGCTGAAGATTATCACGGAAAATAATGTTTCCCTGAACATCGTATTCCGGCCCGATAACATAAATATTCGGGTTCGGATTCGGCGACATCATAGACGGCCTTGCAAGCTCATGTGCAAGATAAGCACCCAGCGCCTGGGTTTCATAGAGGCAGAGCACGGTGTCCACCTCAATGCCCCTTGTGTTGTAATACTCCGCCATCAGCATTGCCGTATCGGTTGAAACAATATGGTTATGCTTGATATCCGATGTTCCTACATAATAATTGATATGGGCATTTGCCGTTACAAAATGACCGTGCGTAACACGGATAAACACCCGATCATCTCTCGGCGAAGTAATTTTAATAACATTGTCCATTCATCATCAGCCCTTTTTCTTTTCATTTTACATCAATATCCCTTTAATTTCAATATTGCCACGTGTAGAAAAGTTTAGGCATATTTTAGTGATTTTAAACAACAAATTGCATTTTCAGCATATTCAAATATGCAAATTAACAGAAATATGCCATAAAAACAACGAACCCTGCAGAAAAAAATTTATATTTCATCCTCTGTTTGCTTCGCTGAATCCAAATATTTAAGCGGAAAAGTATAATTTGCACAGTGTTCGGGTGTATACTGTTTTTCAAAATCAGCCAATGTAAATTCATTATCAATAAGAGAATCAAATTCCAAATTAAATATCCTATAAAAATCCAGCAAACATTTTATGCGCGGCAGCGCCCTGCCTTCCTCGCAATCCTCCAGCACGCTTTTTTCAATGCCAAGCATTTCACTGAGCCTTTCTCTGGAAAGCTTTGCACATTTGCGGCAATATTCCATTTTTTTGCCAACTGAATCGTTTTCAATTTTATGCTCCATGCCATCGTATCCTTTCCGGCTGTAAATTGATTAATATGCTTTGCTGCAGCCGAACAAAACATATGGCAAAAATTCAGCCATAACAAAATAAAAAATGCGCAGCCGAAGCTGCGCCAAAAACACAAGCCCCATGCTGCGATGCAATTCATAATACTTAAAATAGTACAAGAAAACAGGGCAAGTATTTTTCCCATAATTAGTCTTGCACTAAATTAAGCTTTTTATTAAATTGCATCGCAAAAACATTCTATCACATGACATCTTTTTCGTCAAGAAAATAAAAAAGCGGCGGCGCACCGCAGGCAGAGCCGTTCTGTATAATTCCCTCTGTTCCTTTTAAACCATACAAAAATCTTGTTTATAAATACATTGAACAAAATGGGATATTGATTGAAGATATATCAAAACGCTATACATATGTATAGCGTTTTAGCCTTCCCCTTTTCTGGGGAAGGGGGATGGTCTGCGGTGAATGAGGATTATTAATTATAAATGATTTTGTTTTATCACCTCATCAGTCTGCTACGCAGCCAGCCTCTTCTCTCGGGAGAAGCCTTTTTACGAAAAATTAAAAAGGCAGGGGAATTCCCTGCCATAAAATAACTTTATTTTTATTATTTAATAATGCTTTCGCCTGTCATTTCAGTAGGTTGGGCAAGCCCCATAGCCTTAAGCATTGTGGGTGCAATATCACAGAGCTTTCCGCCTTCACGGAGTTCACACGGATAATTCACAACGATAAACGGAACAGGATTTGTTGTATGCGCCGTGAACGGCTCGCCGTTTTCATCCAGCATTTTATCGGCATTGCCGTGGTCTGCCGTTACGAAAAGTACGCCATCCATATCCCGAACTGCTTGTGTAAGCGTGCCTACACAGGTATCCACCGTTTCCACTGCTTTAACAGCAGCCGGAATAATGCCTGTGTGGCCAACCATATCGCAGTTTGCAAAATTTACGATTACAACATCATATTTTCCGCTTCTTACAGCTTCATTCAGCTTTTCGGAAACTTCGGGCGCACTCATTTCGGGCATTAAATCAAAGGTTGAAATTTTCGGTGAATCAACAAGGATTCTGTCCTCTCCCGAATACTGTTTTTCCTCTCCGCCGTTAAAGAAAAAGGTTACATGCGCATATTTCTGTGTTTCGGCAATGCGAAGCTGTGTTTTGCCCTGGGCGGAAAGATATTCGCCAAGTGTATTTGTAAGTGCTTCAGGGCCGAACGCAACGGAAACATTCGGCATTTCAGCATCATACTGTGTCATGCAGACATAGTTGAGCGGGAAAAAACCGTTTTTCCGTTCAAAACCCTTGAAATCGGGATCAACAAAGGTTCTGGTGATTTCTCTTGCACGGTCCGGGCGGAAATTGAAGAAAATAACACTGTCGTTTTCCTGCACTCTGCCGTCCTTTCCGATAACGGTCGGAAGCACAAATTCGTCCGTTAAATGCTTTCCGTCCTCATCAATGGTTTCATAGGAAGCTTTAACTGCTTCAACCGCACTGTCTGCCTGTATTCCCTCTCCGTAAACAATAGCGGCATAAGCCTTTTCAACACGATCCCAGATATTATCACGATCCATCGCATAAAATCTTCCCATAACGGAAGCGATTTTTCCTGCTCCGATTTCCTGCATTTTTGCTTCCAACTGTGCAAGATAATCCACTGCCGATGCAGGCGGAACATCACGGCCGTCAAGCAGGGCATGCACATAAACCTTTTCCACACCGTTTTTCTTTGCCATTTCAAGCAGGGCATAAAGATGCTCTGTATGGCTGTGCACACCGCCGGGTGAAACAAGGCCGATCAGATGCAGTGCCTTGTCCTTCGCATTTTCCATAGCGCCGCAAAGGGCAGGATTTTCATATGCCTCGCCGTCAGCAAACGCCTTTGTAATACGGGTAAGCGGTTGATAAACCACCCTGCCTGCGCCCATATTTGTGTGTCCGACTTCACTGTTGCCCATCTGCCCGTCCGGCAGGCCGACATCCATTCCCGATGCGCCGATATAAGTCATCGGGCATTCTGCCATAAGCTTATCCAGATTTGGTGTTTCTGCCATGGAAATGGCATTGCCGTAATCGGAATCATTTTTGCCGAATCCGTCCATTATACATAAAACTACAGGTTTTTTCATAAAAGTATCTTTCCTCCGAATATTTTAAAAAGCCCTCTCGCATCAGCAAGAGGGTGTTTTGTTAGAGTTATTTGCTTGCTGCCTTAACAATGATTGAAAAATCCTCTGCTTTAAGAGATGCACCACCGATAAGTCCACCGTCCACATTCTCTTTTGAAAGAAGCTCATCCGCATTCTTTGCATTCATGGAACCGCCGTACTGAACAACAAATGCATCGGCAGCAGCCTTGCCGTAAAGCTCTTCAATTACAGAACGGATATAACCGTTTACCTCGTCTGCCTGATCGGCAGTTGCCGTTTTGCCTGTGCCAATTGCCCATACAGGCTCATAAGCAATGATAACATTCTGAAGCTCTTCTTCCGTTACACCCTGAAGCGCAATCTTTGTCTGCAGGCCTACAACCTCAAAGGTAACGCCCTGTTCTCTTTCTGCAAGCACCTCGCCAACACAGAGAATTACCTTAAGACCGTTATCAAGCGCAGCACGCACACGCTTATTAACCGTTTCATTTGTTTCGCCGAAATACTGGCGGCGCTCCGAATGGCCGATGATTACATAAGGCACACCCATTGCCTTAAGCATAGGTGCAGAAACCTCTGCTGTGAAAGCACCGCTTTCTGCCCAGTGGCAGTTTTCAGCACCAACCATAATATTTGAACCCGCTGTTGCATCAAGCGCTGCCTGAAGATCAACAAACGGAGCACAGATGATAACATCGCAGTCTGCATCTGCAACAAGCGGCTTCATTTCATTCAGAAGTGCTGTTGTTTCAGCAGGCGTATTATTCATTTTCCAGTTGCCAGCTATAACGGCTTTGCGAAGATTTTTATTCATAAGTATAAACCTCTTTTACTAAAATATTTTAATATGGGAGGGCAATTAAACCCTCCCCTGATTTCAATGTCAATTAATCTTTATCATTAAGTGCAACAATGCCCGGAAGCTCCTTGCCCTCAAGGAATTCAAGGGAAGCGCCACCGCCTGTTGAAATATGGCTCATTTTATCGCTGTAGCCAAGCTTTGTAACGGCAGCAACGGAATCACCGCCGCCAACAATGGAAATTGCACCTGATGCAGCCACTGCATTTGCAACTGCGATTGTACCTGCTGCAAAGTTATCCCATTCGGAAACACCCATCGGACCGTTCCAGATAATAGTGCCTGCGCCCTTGATTGCATCAGAGAAAAGCTCCTGTGTTTTAGGGCCGATATCAAGACCCATCCAGCCATCCGGAATTTTGCTACTGTCCACAACCATAGCCTCTGTGTTTTCATCATATTCCTTACCAACCTTGTTATCCACAGGAATAAGGAACTTAACGCCCTTTGCTTCGGCATCCTTCATCATTTTGCCTGCATTTTCAACCTGCTCCTCTTCCAGAAGAGAAGTGCCGATATTGTAGCCGAGAGATTTCATAAAAGTGTAAGCCATACCGCCGCCGATAATAAGCGTATCGCATTTATCAAGCAGGTTTGTGATTACACCGATTTTATCGGAAACCTTTGCGCCGCCGAGAATTGCAACAAGCGGGCGCTTCGGATCGGCAAGTGCACCGCCCATAAATTCAATTTCCTTCTGAATGAGATAGCCGCATACAGCCGGAAGATAAGCCGCAACGCCTGTGGTTGAGCAGTGTGCTCTGTGCGCTGTGCCGAAAGCATCATTTACAAATATATCAGCAAGGGAAGCAAGCTCTTTTGAGAAATTCTCTTCGTTCTTTGTTTCCTCTTTTCTGTAGCGGACATTTTCAAGAAGCATAACATCGCCGTCTGCAAGTGCATCCGCCATTGCCTTTGCGTTTTCGCCTACAACCGTTTCATCCTCGGCAAGCTTAACTTCCTTGCCAAGATATTCTGAAAGTCTTGCAGCAACGGGTGCAAGGCTGAATTCAGGCTTGTATTCGCCCTTCGGCCTGCCAAGATGTGAGCAAAGAATAACCTTTGCACCGTTTTCAACAAGATATTTGATGGTCGGAAGGGCAGCGACGATTCTTTTATCGTTTGTAATTTCGCCGTCCTTAAGCGGAACATTAAAATCGCAGCGGGCAAGAACCTTTTTGCCTTTAACGTCAATATCCTCAATCGTTTTCTTATTTAATGCGTTCATTTTAATACCTCTCCTGATTAAAATAAAATTTCAGTCTTTTACGATAAATATTATATGCTATATCCTTATCAAAATCAATACATATTTTTCCACATAGTTCGCAAGATTATTCGTTAATATTTTGTCAATGTTTATCAAACAGCGAACCATATGCGCTGGTTGTATTCATCCGCACGCTATTTTGCAATATTTTTATTAATTCAACTGATTTTTACTATTGCTTTTGCTTTTCTCTTTAATCTTTGCGCAAATGAAGGTTTGCTTTTCTGCAAGGGTGCACTGTTAAGCTTGCGGCATCTTTCAAAATGCCTGTCCATCAGCGCCTTTTCGGCTATATCCTTATTTTCTGTTTCGGCTGTTACATTCCAGTTTCTTGATAACATAACAAAATAATCTGTTCCTGTATCCTCATCCAAGGCACAGATATAATCAAGCAGTTCATTATTGCTTAAATCTTTAACAAAATTGCGGCTTGATTTATATACCCTTTCAAGCTGAAGCAAAAAGGCTCTGTAAAACACCTTGTCCGAATTAAAATTATATTTCAATGCCAGCTTTTCAAAAGCCTTAACAATAACATAATAATTAAAAGAACTTATGGCTCCCGATGAAGTTGTTATAATTGAATTTTCCCGCAGCCTGCGGTTATAAAGATTGATATTTTCATATCTTACCCTTTGCGAAAGCGAAAGACATTCAAGTGTAAACGGATTATCTTCATAAATAATCCCTTCAATAAAACGGATTTTGTTTTCATTGAGAAAAACCCTTTTATTTATCTGCAGACATGCAGATGGCTTATATTCTGCATTTTCGCTCATTATGGCAAACATTTTTCTGCCTGTCATCACACCGTCATAAGCTGCTTTTCTTGTGTAATAGGAATCATAGTTATTATATTTATTTTTAATTCCGTTTCCGTGATCATAAAATGATTTTGCACCGAAAAACATCTGATCCAGATTATCTTTTTTTGATTCCGCATAAAGATATTCCAGAGCTCTTGGCTCAATATAATCATCACTGTCAAGAAACAGTATATATTCACCCTGTGCAACATCCATTCCCGCATTTCTTGCAGAAGACAAACCGCCGTTTTCTTTGTGAATTACAACGATACGGCTTTCTTTGTGTGCATATTCCTTAAGAATCTGTGAAGAATTGTCCGTTGAACCGTCATCAACACAAATAATTTCAATATCTGTCAGCGTGTTGTTTATAACGGAATCTATGCATTCCCTCAAATATTTTTCAACATTATAAACGGGAATGATAACCGAAACTTTTATTTTACCGTCATCCACAATTTCAAAAGGACATTCCCAGTTTTTAAGATCTGTTGCTTTTATATCAGAGTCCGTAAATTGGGAGTTCCATAATTCTTCCGAATTGCATTCCAGAACCGAAATAAGCTTATCATAATCACTTTTATTATAAAAATACCCTCTTGAATGACCGAGAACACTTAGATTATAGAAAAAGGAATCCCGCAGGAGTTTAAGCACCGTTTCATAGTTTTCCTGGTCTGTGATTCGGTTCAGCACATAAAGACATGTACTGAGTGCTCTGTTTGCAAAGCTCTGTTCATACCTTGTAAAAAGCTTTCTTCTCTGCAATTCCTTTTTCAGGGCAAAAAGAGCATTGTAAAAATCTGTTGAAAGCTCTGCTGTTGTACCTTGGAGACTGCTGCTGTTTTCAATTCTGTAATTGACAAAAGGCATATCAATATAAGTGATTCTTTCAGCACAGGCAAGCGATGTGTAAACAAAAAACAAATCGTTTGTTTTTTTCAGAGGCTGAAATGCAATCCCTTGTTTTTCAACAAAATCTTTTCTGAAAAGCTTTGACCATGGAGCAGGACTTATTGCATTGAAAATTCTGCGATTGATATCCATTGGCGAAAACGGCGTTTCCTGAGGCAGAAAATCCGTATTGAGATAATGCCTTGCCTTTATATATTCTCCTGTTTTTTCATTAAAGGTCCTGCCGGAGCAAAGGCATATCTGCGCACGATCCTTTTCTGCCTTTTCATACATGGAAAGCAGCATATCCGGCTCAAAAAAATCATCCGAATCCAGAAAAATAACATATTTTCCTTTTGCATGCTTCAGGCCGTTGTTTCTTGCAACACCGGCATAACTGTTTTCCTGCAGTAAAAGCGAGATTCGCCCGTCTTTTTTACAGAAATCATGTATTAATTCAACAGATCTGTCCTTCGAGCCGTCATCCACGCATATAATTTCTATTTCCTTAAGTGTCTGGTTCATAAGGCTTTCCAGACACTGTTCAATATATTTTTCCGTATTATAAACAGGTATCACAACTGAAACTTTAATCATATGCTTACCTCCGATTACTGAATTATAGTATTTGTTTATTATAATGTTAAAGTCATAATATGTCAACAGATGTCAGCTGATCCAAAATACAAACATGCAAATTATTACAAAAAGTGAAAATTTATTGACAACAATGTAACCCAATGTTATTATCTACTTGAATTATTAAATATATCAAGGAGGAAAATCAAGATAATGAAAAAAAGAATTTTAAGTATTCTTCTGTCTTTTTTCACGGCACTCATGATTTTGCCATCTTTTTCACCTGTGGCACAGGCGGCGGACTATGCGGCAGAATTAAGAAGCAAGGGCTTCCCCTCATCCTACATACCGGCGCTGGTAGCCCTTCACAATAAATATCCGAAATGGACTTTTGAACCGTTTAAGGTAAATGAAGATTTCAGCTATGCCGTTTCGCAGGAAAGAATTCCCCATTCCCAGCAGCGTGTGCAGATATATTCGGGAAACAACGGAAAGGGTTACTACTGTGATTGTGCATCCTGCTATAAAAACGGAAATTATGTTGTGCACGAGGGCAGCAACTGGGTGGCTGCATCAAAGAAAGCTGTTGAATATTACATGGATCCAAGAAACTTTCTTGACGAGCAGCATATTTTTCAGTTTGAATCCATTTTCAGAAATACAAATCAGACACAGACCGGCGTTGAAGGAATTCTTTCAGGCACTTGGATGCATAACGCAAACATAACCTATAAGGATGCAAGCGGTAAAACGCAAACCTATTCACCAACTAAAAAATATTCTCAGGCAATTATGGAGGCATCCTCTGCCAGTGGGCTTTCCGCATATTATATTGCAGCTAAAATTGTGCAGGAGGTTGGCGGAAAAACCAATTCGGCAGGCGGTGCAAGCGGCACATATCCCGGTTATCCCGGTATTTACAACTATTACAACATTGCCGCATACACGGGTGCGAGAGACGGTATAAAATGGGCGGCAGAAAGCGCAAACGGTCCTCATGTTCAGACCGGCACTGGTGTAAGCATAAATATGAGAAGCGGTCCGTCAACATCAACTTCTATCGTTGTATCCGTTCCGAGCGGAACGGCTGTAAGGAATTATTCCTATACCGCTGTTCAGAGCGATGGATATAAGTGGGTTAAGCTTACGGCAACCGTAGGCGGAAAAAACTATACGGGATATATCCGTTCTGATTTTTTTTATGAGGGAAAAGACAAATACAACAGACCGTGGACAAACCCCTATCTTTCCATTTATAACGGCGCAAAATGGATTATGAATAATTTTGATGATCAGTTTACAGGTTATCTTCAGAAATTTAATGTAAACGCCGCTTCCTCAAATATGCACGGCCATGAATATATGGCAAATGTGCAGGCTGCCGCAACTGAGGCTGTAAAAAAATACAACGGCTACAGCAAGGCAGGCACGCTTAAGGACGCTATGACCTTTTCCATCCCTGTATTTAAAAACATGCCGAATGATGTTTCAAAGGTTACAAATGTTAAGGCTGAGCTTGTTTCGGCTGATACAGCCACAATAAGCTACGACAGAATGCCCGGTTCAACAGGCTATCAGATTCAGATCAGGGAAAACGGCGGCAGCTGGAAACACTATGTGCACACCACATACATTTCCAAAAACTGGACCTTTGAAGAAGGCAAAACTTATCAGATGCGGATAAGAACATATGATATTATCAATGGCCAATATTCCTATCATGATGACTGGTCCGACACGATAACCTTCTCAACAAAACGAACCTCAGGCAATATACCGAAGGTTACAAACTTTAAAGTAACAAATATTAAAACCAATGGTTATGCAACCGTTTCCTGTGATAAGGATCCGCTTGCAAGCGGCTATCAGATTCAGATAAGCAAAGACGGCGGCAAAACATGGCAGCATTATGTGCACACAGGATATAATGCAAAGGAATGGCAGTTTGAAACAGGCTATGATTATCGGATAAGAATGAGAGCCTATGATCTTATAAACGGAAAATGTTCCTATTCAAACAGCTGGTCTGATGTGTTATCATTCTCAACAAAAATTTCTGCCGGTAAACTTCAGCAGGTTACAAACTTTAAAGTAACAAATGTTAAAGCCAACGGCTACGCAACTGTTTCCTGTGATAAAGATCCGTTGGCAAGCGGCTATCAGATTCAGATAAGCAAAGACGGCGGCAAAACATGGCAGCATTATGTGCACACAGGATATAATGCAAAGGAATGGCAGTTTGATAAAAGCAGCGATTACAAAATCAGAATGAGAAGCTATCTGCTTGTAAACGGCGGATATTCCTATTCTTCCTATTGGTCAGAGACTTTATCTTTCTCCACAAAAACAAATCTTCAGAAAGTTAAAAACTTCTCTGTTACCAATGCAAAGCCAAACGGAATGGCAACCGTTTCCTGCTCAAAGGATACTGCTGCAAGCGGCTATCAGATTCAGATTAAGGAAAACGGCGGCAGCTGGAAACATTATATTCACACAGGATACTGGACCAGAGAATGGCAATTTAATCCGGATAAAGATTATCAGATAAGAATGAGAACCTATATTCTTATAAACGGTGAATACTGTTATTCTGAAAACTGGTCCGACACCTTGTCCTTCTCCACAAAAAACACACTTCAGAAAGTTAAGGATTTCTCTGTTACAAAGAATAACTATGACGGAAAGGTTACTGTCTCCTGCGCAAAAGATAATGCTGCAAGCGGCTATCAGATTCAGATTAAAGAAAACGGCAGCAATTGGAAGCATTATGTGCATACAGGATACAATACAAAGGAATGGAGTTTTGACAGGAATAAGAATTACCAGATAAGAATGAGAAGTTATCTGCTTATAGACGGCAAATACTATTATTCATATCATTGGTCCGATGTTATTTCATTTACAACAAAACGGCCTGCCGAATTCATTCCGAAAGTCAGCAATTTTTCCGTTACAAATATCAAAGCGGATGGAACGGCAACCGTTTCCTGCACAAGAGACCCGCTTGCAAGCGGCTATCAGATTCAGGTCAGCAAGGACGGCGGCAAAACCTGGCAACATTATGTGCATACAGGATATAACACAAAAGAATGGAAATTTGATAAAGGCTGCAGTTATAAAATAAGAATGCGTGCCTATGACCTGATTAACGGCGGATATTCCTATTCGACCAACTGGTCTGATACAATTTCGTTTTCAACCTTATAAAAAATAAAAATGAATTTTAAAGCAGACATTTTGTAATAAAGTGTCTGCTTTTCTTTGTTTCAAGACAATAGTGCTTGTAAAAAGTTTATAATTATTATATGATTAAGATAATAAAAAAATTGGGGGATACACTTATGAAAAACACATTGTATTATACAAAAAAAGCAAACTATTTTGAAGAAGCGCTTCCCGTTGGAAATGGCAGAATGGGTGCTATGGTTTATGGAAATCTGAAAAACGAAAAGATTTCGCTGAATGAAGATACTTTATGGAGCGGTTATCCGAGGGACTTAAACACAAAGGATGCAGGTCATTATCTGGACGAAATCCGGCAGAATATTTTCAGCGGAAATTATGAAAAGGCGGAAGCACTTGCCAATTCAAAATTCCATGGCCATTGGTGTGAAAGCTATCTTCCGTTCGGAAATCTGGAAATACACTTCACATCATCTGTTTCAAAAAAAGGATATAAAAGAGCGCTTGATATTTCAAAAGGACTTGCTGTAACCGCGTGCAAGGGTATAACCGAAACGGTTTTTGCAAGCCATCCCGCAAATCTTATTGTGGTGAATCTGAAATCAGATACAGGCTTTTCCTGCCGCATTTCCTTCAGCAGTCAGCTGCAGCACAAGGTTTACACCGAAAAGGATGTTCTTGTTATGGAGGGTGCTGCTCCCGAAATCTGCCAGCCGCCTTATCATACGGACGGAATACCTGTTGTCTACGGCGATAAGGCAATGAAATTTGCAGGTGCGGCAAAAGTGCTTGGAAGTGCTGCCTTTGAAAACGGCGCAATCACAGTTGATAATCAGAAGGAAATTACCGTTTTAATCAGCCTTGCAACCTCTTTTATTGATTTCAAAACCATGCCAACGGCCAATGCACTTGAAAGGGCAATGCAAAGCTTTGATTCTATTAAAAGCTATGAACAGCTTCTTGATGAACATGTAAAGGATTTTTCAGCGCTTTTTGACAGGGTTGACTTCACGCTTCTGGGTGGAAATTCAGATATGCCTACAAACAAAAGACTCAAGGCTGTGCGCAGAGGTACAAAGGATAATGCGCTTATTGCGCTTCTGTTCCAATATGGAAGATATCTGACCATTTCTGCTTCAAGAAAGGGTACGGCCGCCATGAATCTTCAGGGCATATGGAACGAGCATCTGCGCGCTCCGTGGAGCTCGAATTATACGATTAATATCAATACACAGATGAATTACTGGTGCACGGATATCTGCAATCTTTCCGAATGCTTTGAGCCGCTTACGGCACTTGTAAAAAAGCTTGCGGAGAAAGGCACGGTAACGGCAAAGGATTATTACGGATGCGGCGGCTTCTGTGCTCATCACAATTCCGATATATGGGGAAATACCAATCCGGCAGGCCACCCGAAAGGAGACGGAAACGATTCTTCGTATTCCATCTGGCAGGCAAGTGCACCGTGGCTTCTTGTTATGCTTTATGACCATTATCTTTACACAAGGGACGAAGCATATAAGGAAGAAATCAAACCGCTTTTCAAGGCCAATCTGGATTTCTATAAGGATTTTCTGATTGAGCATAACGGAGAATCTGTTACCTGTCCGTCCCTTTCCCCCGAAAATACATATATAAGCAAAAACGGTGCACACTGCCTTACCTATATGCCGAATATGGATAGGGAGATTCTGTATGATTTCTTTAAAATCTGCCGTGAATTCGGCTTTGAAACACCTGAAATTGAGCAGGTTCGCCCTGCTTCGGACGGAAGAATTCCCGAGTGGTGCGAGGAATTCGGCGAAAAAGAACCGCAGCACCGTCATGTCAGCCATCTTTACTGCATTTATCCGTCTCCTTTCGCATACACACAGGAGCTGAAAACGGCAGCGGAAAAATCGCTTTATGCAAGGGGCTTCGGCGGAACGGGCTGGAGTCTTGGCTGGAAAGTATGTCTTTGGGCACGGCTCGGCAACGGTGAAAATGCCCATAAGCTTATTCTGAATCAGCTGCGGCCGATGCATCCGAAAAAAATAATTATATTTTTCGGCGGCGGTTCTTATCCAAACCTGTTTGATGCCCACCCGCCTTTCCAGATAGACGGCAATTTCGGTGTAACTGCAGGTATTGCCGAAATGATAAAGAACAATTCCATGCCTGACAGCTGGAACGGAAGCATAACGGGCCTTAAGCTTAAGGACGGCAGCGAGCTGAACGCAGAAATCAAAAACGGAAAGCTTGTTTTCTGATCTGTAAAACTTAAATTTTGAATCATCGGAAAGAAAAGCTGATGAAAAAGAAAATTTTCATTTGTATCACAGCAGCCGTACTGCTGCTTGCGGCACTTTTTGTTCCTTTTAAAATACAGTCTTATGATGACGGCGGCACGGAAATAAAAGCAAATTAAAACAGCAAAAGCCATAGGATTTTATCCTATGGCTTTAATTGTATGATGAATAAATAGTTGCTAATATTTATTTACTTCCAGCACCTTGAATTCTGCTGATTTGAATTTTTCAAGCAGATCATCTTCCACATATTCAAAGGCTTTAAGCTGAATTTCCTGCTGCGGATTCAGCTGGCGGGCATACACAACATCCGTATCCAGCCTTGCCCCATTTTCATCAACGGCTTCAATCGTTATATTATAGGTTTTTCTTTTGCTGTCTGTGTTTTTCACGGTAACATCAAGAGAGGTTTCACAATAATATCCTTTATCTTCTATATGAAAACTGCCGAAAATCACCGCAACATCATCTTCATATATTTCTGCCTGTTCCTCCCAACTGAACGATTCAAAATCAGGTAATCCATCATTTATATAATCCGCAGTGCCGCCCAACAGCGCTGCCAATCCGGTAAAAGATACAACAACAATTATAATGCTTATGGATACTTTTAAAATAACGGAAATCAACGCGCCTTTTCCAGCCGATTTTGCTTTTTTCGGTTTTTCATCCATAAATACAAGATAAAGTATCAAACCGACAATCGGAAAAAAGAACCCTAAAGCAGCAAAACCTGCATTTGGTGAATCTTCTTTTGTATAACTGTAATCAGCGTTTTGCTGCATACCGCAGCTTGTGCAATAACCGGCATTATTTTCAATTTTACAGCCACAGTTCTGACAAAACATAATTTTATCCTCTTTCAAATCTATTAATCTATATTTTTTAAAATCAGCTTTTCTTTATCCATTGTGCCGATTACGGTATAAACTTCATTTATTTCATCAATTATTTTGTTTAATTCGGGGTTATTTGTTTTTTCAGTAATCTGCATAATATTTGAAATCAATTGCATATGGGATAATTCGGGAATGGAGTTCTGATACCAAAACAACCCTTCGCTGTTTATTGTAAAATAATGTGCCGTTGCATTAAAAGAAATATTTTTTGCAGATGCCGGATTTTCCTCAGGAACATCTGTTATGATGGATGTATACCGCTTATAGTATGCATTAAATTCCGTGCTCAGCAAAATTTTAAGCTGTTCATATATACTTTTATTCTGCTTGGCAACCGCTTTCAGAATAACTTTTAAATGCTTGCTTCTGTTTTTTATCATAACATCCGCAAGCCTTCCCATAAACGGAAAAACAAATTCCGCCTCCCATTTGTTATCTTTAACCGTAAACGGATTGGTGAAATATTCAATTATTTCTTTGCCTGACGCAGCAATACAGGCAAGCATTTTTTCATTGCAGAATTTTTCATAGTCTGAATCCCGCCATGAAAAAAGCATACGGTTTGTTTCTCTTGCATGAAAATATTCAAGCATTTCAATATCCTTATTTTCTATTGCAAGCGTAATCAGGTCTGTTCTTATCCGGTTTGCATCATATGGCGTTACGCCAAAAGGGAATAATGCCTTGCCTTTAAATTTCATAACCACGGAAAAGGTTTTTTCATCAAACTGAATATATGTTTTGCTTATCAGATATTTCAGCAGTTTATAGTTTTTAAATTCAAATGCATAATCCAAAACGGTTTTCCCGTATTCATCCGTATTTAAAATTGCATCTTTATCCCGGTTAATATACTTTTCCCAATCTTTTTCATTTTTGGAGACTGCAAAGCTGTAATTTGTAAATCTGTTATAGTTGGCTGTTTTATATTTTCCTGCGCTCAGAATTTCCTCACAGGTTACTTCCAAAAGCTCTGTAAAATAACCTAAATCATCAAGCTGAACAGCTTTTTTTCCTAATTTTATCTGGGACATTCTGTTTGCCATATTATCAATTTCGTCCTTTTGGGCTTCATTTTTCTGAAGCATAATGTATTCCTTACAGAACTCCCGTGTTGACTTATACTTTTTGGAAATCAGATGAATCAGATATTCTCCTATTTCTTCATTGGATGCTGTTATAAACAACATAATCACCGCCTTTTCTACAATAATCATACCATTTTTGGTAAAATTTTCATATAACCAATCTGCATATGAAAAATTCTTTGGCATTTGCGAATCACAAATTTTATATGCGTTTTGCATATAAGGCATATTCTTTTTATATATAAAAAGAGCAGTCCGTAAAGAACTGCTCTTAAATATGGGGTAATAATTTATTCGTCTTCAGCAGATGTGTTTTGTTCTGTCTGCACATCCGATGCCGATTCGTTATCAGCTGTTTCCTCCACAGATGAAACCTCCGGCTTTGGTATTTCCTCTGCCTGCACAGGAGCCTCCCGCACTGCTTCTGCAACAGGCATATCCTCCAGCTGTGCAGCGGTTTCCTGCTGCAAAGGAGCAGTTTCCTGTATCGGTGCTGCCTCCTGCGGCATGGTTTCCGCATCGGCTGCCGTCTGTGCCTGAACAGGTGCTTGTGGCTGCATGGATGCAGCGTTTGCATAAGGCGGGGCAGTATTCTGCGGCGGTGCAGAATAATATACATTTCCCTGCGGATTATATGGCTGCTGATAAGGAGCGGCATAAGGATTATACTGCTGATTTACATTACCGTAAGGCTGATACTGCGTATTCTGATTCCCGTATGGCGCATACTGCGCATTCGGGTTTACATTCGGATTATATTGTGTGTTCTGATTGGCATAGTACGGATTCTGTGCATTCACATTGCCGTAAGGTGCATTCTGCGGATTAAAGCCGTTTCCATACATCTGCGCATATTTTGCATATCTCTGTGCATCGGAAAGGAAATCATCCTCCGTTACTCTGCCCTCCTGCAACGCACGCAGGCGAAAATTTTCGTAATAAAGTGCATTTGTTGTTGCCATATATGGCCATACATAGATGTACGGTATGCCAAAGCCTATGCCGCAAAGCAAAAGCCATGGAATAAAGCTTAAATTCAAAACAAACAGTTCCCAACGGTTGCCCTTTACCATTTTTTTGCTGACATCCAGTGCCTGACTGGGTGAAATATCGGGGTTATCGCACATAATCTGATTTGCAAAATAAGTGCTGTATAAATAAACAATTCCCGGTATTATAAACAGCCAGCTAAGGAAATAGATGCAGATTCCTCTGAGCACAACAAGCCCGAGCTTTTTGCCGTAATGATTTTTAAAAGCATTTCTGAAAACGGTTTTTATGCCGGATCCGGTATCAAACCGGTTTCCCCTGGCAAAAGAAACATACAGCCCTGACAGAGAAACCTCAAGCGGAGACAACAGAATATAAACAATAAACCCTATTGTGTAAACAAGCCAGAACACAGCCATAAGGGAAGCAAAGTTGAAAAAGAAATCTTCGTAATAATCTGAATCCGCATAATAATCCGCATCATTTCCCGCACCGAAATTATAAAAATCAGATCCGGGCTCTCCCTGCACATTTTCGTCTGCACCGAAATTGTAAAAATCATTTCCGCTGCCGTTACCGAAATTATTGAAATCATCATCTATACCGAAATCATCAAAATCGGCGGAATTGTCTTCAATACTTTGCACAAACGGAACAATATATCTGAAAACACTGCGCATATATCCGGTTGCGCCGATTTCCCAAATCCCCATCATACAGATAAACACAACAAGCTGAATGACAAACAGCTTAAACACATTGCCGCTGATAAGTCCCTTTGCCTGATGCTTGATTAAAGGTCTGTTTAAATTCATAATTACTCCACTCTTTTCAAAATTCGGTTAAAATTTGATTTTTTCTTCTATAAAGGCGGCAAGCTCTGCAATCGGAAGTCTTACCTGCTCCATTGTATCTCTGTCGCGAACGGTAACACAACCGTCTGTTTCGGAATCAAAGTCATAAGTAATGCAGTAAGGTGTTCCGATTTCATCCTGACGGCGGTAACGCTTGCCGATGGAGCCTGTTTCGTCAAAATCGGTCATAAATGATTTGCTCAGCGTTTCACAAACCTCCCAAGCTTTATCGGAAAGCTTCTTTGAAAGCGGAAGCACAGCAGCCTTATAAGGTGCAACAGCAGGACTGAGATGAAGCACAACTCTTGTATCGTTCTTTTCCGCATCAAGCAGCTCTTCGTCATATGCTTCGCAGAGAAGCGCAAGCACGGTTCTGTCCAATCCGTAAGTGGATTCAATAATATATGGGATAAACTTTTCATTTGTTGCAGGATCAAGATAATCCATCTTCTGGCCACTGTATTCCTGATGCCTGGTAAGGTCAAAATCCGTTCTGTTGTGTGTGCCGTTGATTTCTCCCCAGCCGAACGGGAACAGGAATTCTATATCGCAGGCAGCCTTTGCATAGTGTGCCAGCTTTTCATGGTCATGATAACGCAGATGATCCTCGGCAATACCCAAATCTTCAAAATACTTTCTGCCGTATTCCTTGAAGTAATCGTAAAGCTCGCTGTCCGTTCCCTCTTTGCAGAAGGTCTGGAATTCCATCTGTTCAAATTCAATCGTTCTGAAGGTGAAGTTGCCCGGTGTAATTTCGTTTCTGAAAGCCTTGCCGATCTGGCCGATGCTGAACGGAAGCTTTGCTCTCATCGTGCGCTGAACATTCATAAAGTTTACATATTCGCCCTGCGCATTTTCAGGGCGCAGATAAATAATGCTCTTGCTGTCGTTTGTAACGCCCCTGAAAGTCTGGAACATAAGGTTGAATTCTCTTATATCGGTGAAATTATGCTTTCCGCAGTTCGGGCAGGGAATGCTGTTGTCCTTGATATACTGAAACATTTCCTCTTTTGTCATGCCGTCTGCATGTGCATCGGGGTTAAAATCATCAATTAAATTATCTGCCCTGTGGCGCATTTTGCATTCCTTGCAGTCCAGCAGCGGATCAGAAAAGGACTGCACATGGCCGCTTGCCTCCCATACTCTCGGGTGCATAAGAATATCGGCGTCCACCTCATAGCTGTTTTTTCTTTCCTGAATAAACCTTTTTCTCCAGGTATCTTTTACATTGTTTTTAAGCCTTGCGCCAAGCGGGCCGTAATCCCATGTGTTTGCAAGACCTCCGTAAATATCACTGCCCGGAAAAATAAATCCCCTGCTTTTGCAGAGCGCTACAATTTTTTCCATCGTTTTTTTTGTATTATCCATAATCTAGTCCTCCGTTGAACAATTTGTGCTTTTTTATTATATATAATTTATATTATCATACAAAAAAAGAAAGGTCAATAAAATATTAAAATATGGGAGAGCATATCACTCTCCCATGAAATCAATTTTATTTACCAGCCGAGACGCAGAATTTTAATGGAAGCAGAACCCCTGCCGTATTTCTTTGCCGCCTCATGGCCGTCAGGCGTGAAAATATCAATTCTGCCTGTTTTAGAAAGCCCGCTACCGCCTCTGTCGGCAACTGTATAGGTTACACCGTCAACCTCTATGATTGAGCCCAGAGGAAGCCAGTTACATGCAACATAATATGGATTTTCCATTCCGTTCTGCACCTTGTTGCCCGATGCCGTTATGCCTGTGTTCTTGCCGCAGCATATAGAGCAGGAGCAATAATAGGTGTAGCTGCCGTTAATAACCGTGCCAACCTCTTTATCATTGTATTTTTCAACACCGTTATCCTTAATCTGAACCACCTTTGTGCCTACTCGTTTCACTTCTGTTACAGGCTCTTTAAGAACGGTGGAAGCAACCTCCCGCTTTTCATTCTCGGCACCGTTTACATAAGTGATTCTGTAGGTTGCGGATCTTACACCGTCCTCACCCTTGGTTTCAATTTTTGTTTTGCCCTTATCCATGCTGTTATCTTTGATTATTTTTGTTTCATGGGCAATTTTTTCTTCCTTTGTAACTGTTTTTATTTCCACACGGAAAACATGAATTTCCATGCCGTCCTCAGCAGCGGCATCTGCTGCAGGCTGTGTGTAATCATTATCTTCAAGCGTAATTCCGGCCTCTGCAAGCAGTTCACCCACTGTTGAATTTGCAGTGCCCATATTATATGTTTTTCCGTCTGCATAAATGGTTATAATTTTCGGTGAATCAACTGTTATAACCATTCCGTTTTTTATGGGGGTATCCTCGTCATAGTTTACCACCATGCCTTCTCTGTAAACGCCTGCTTCATCAAGCGCAATGCCCACCGTGGCGGAATAAACACCGTAATGCTTCACAACATTATTGAATTTAATATAGATTTCATTAAATCTGCTGATTACGATTTTTCCTCCGATTCCTGCATTGAACGAGGCTATATTCAGTTTATCTTTTGCTCCAAGCCTAACGCTTGCTTCATTGAGGATTTCGATTGGTTCCGTTTCCTTTGTTGCAATTGTGTATTCATAGCCGTTATCGCTGATAACAACATTATAGCGGTCCGCCTCACCGGCGAAAGCATTCACCGTAAAAGCACATACCATAAGAATAAACGCAATTACCGCTGAAAGCATAACACGTGAAATGTGCTTTACTGTTGCAGCGCATGATTCGTTAATCATCTTAATCTCCTTTTTAATTGCAGGAAACCGCAGAATGAACATACTGCTTTTTCCTGTCCGTAACAATATTGGTTTGCCGTTTATTACAGATTATTTATCTGATTTAGCAGAAGCAAATATTCTGCCTTTACCTTTAGTATTGCTAAAGCACTTCGAATTATAGGAATAATTGCATAATATGTCAAACAAATCAAATTTATTTTTTTGTGCAAAACGCACAAATCTATAAAAGCAGAAAAAGTCGAAATTTTTTTATAAATCAAGATATAGTGTATTTTTCAATTTAGCAAAGCAGCGTATTAAAGCGCATTTTTGTAAAAAACTTAGAAAATGAGCATAATTTTTTTAACTTTTGTAACTTTTAAGCCAAAATGTTACAAAAAATATCAATATATGGTATGAATTTTTAATATTTTCGTAAAATTCACCAATAGATAGACAGGATGCGTGCTTTAATTTCAGATTAAAAAATGCGTTTATATCTGTATACATATTATATAGGCAAATTAGGATTGACAAGAAAAGCACCTTAATATATAATATGATAACAAACAGATAATGCCCTCATAGTTCAACGGATAGAATAAGCCCCTCCTAAGGGTTAGATGTAGGTTCGATTCCCACTGAGGGTGCCAAATAAAAAACAACACTGAAGTGTTGTTTTTTTGTTTCCCAAAAGGGAATCGAAGACGTGTCTCTGAATTTTAAAGCTATCGGCTGAAAAAATTCAGGAAAAAGGTGCAGTGTATCTTTTGATAACAAGAGGAGATTCTCACCAAGGGTGCTATATAAAAGAATCAGCGCTGCAGCGCTGATTCTTTTATATAATTATTCAGATTTACATTTTTTCTTTTTATTATAGCTTTCCCATAAGGCTATAACACCGGCAAAGGCGATGAACCCTGCCGCAGACAGCGCAGATGAATATTTAATGCTTCTGTTTGCATACCGAAGCTCAACCGTATGCTCGCCGGCTTCAATCTGAACAGCGGAAAAAGCTGTGTTTGCACGGTGGATTTCCGTTTTCTCTCCGTCAACATAGGCGCTCCAGTATTCACTGTACGGAACGGAAAGGAAAAGCCATTCCATTTCATCTGCCGTAATAGTGCCGCTTATGGTATTGGGTTCTATTTTAAGATTCTCCAGTGTGTTTTCGGCAAGAGCATTTACCCTTTCACTGTAATTGTTCATCGGTACGCTTATAAAATCTATGGAATCAAATTCCCAGTATCCTTTATTGAAGGTCAGCATAACCTGTTTTTCCGTTTCTTCAAAATATCCGAGATTAAAGGTATAATCCGTTATTCCGCTGTAATAATCATAATACGGTGTTGCTACATTGACACTTAAGCCTCTTACACCGTCAACAGCAGCATTTACATAATTGTTATCCCGATCACTGCTTGCCGTAACAGTTTTAACCGTACCGTCTTCTGATTTCCTTGTGTTGGAAAGGTTATGGAACTTTATATTGTTTATTACGCAATACAGCTGGCTGTTTGCCGGTTTATTGACCTTCAGCATTACTTTTCCCTGATCTTCATTTATATAAACCGTGTTTCCGTTTAAATCTGCACTGTCTGTTGTTTCTACAGACACATCCGCTTTAACCCCTTTAAAATCAAGTGCATTTATATCTGCTGTAACAAATTCATCACTGTCATTTATAACGGCAGCAGACAATAATACACTTCTCTTATCTACGGCATTCAGCGAATCATAATCTGCCTGTGAAATCACATTTTTATATGCAAAGCCAAATGGAATATAGTTTTTATTTTCATATATAAACTGTTTTTTATCCATGCCGCTGTTCTTGTGATTAGCTATTGTGCCGACAGAGATTTTTCCGTCAATATTATATGAATATTTCACCTCTGTATCATCCGTATAATATTTTATATTTTCAATAGCCTGAATAAACGGATCACACATGCATTCATTTATTACAGAGAAATTCTTGTGCACAAGCCCCATTTCCTCCTGAAAATTATTCATATAGGTATTATTAAGGCTGAGATAAGAGCATATTCCGTATGTTTTGCTGAGCATGGCATTGTTGAAATTTGAAAGTTCCGATCTGCGTTTTTCATAACGCGCAACCGTTGTTTGTGTGTTCTCAAGTTCATTAAAAATCTTCTCGCTGTTATCCACTGCAAAGCTTTTTGCAGCACTGAATTTCATAAAACTGACCGGAAAATTGCCTTCACTGCGGCCGAAAATGTAAAACGCATTGCAGAAAACCGCAAACATGGATACAGCAACAATAAATCCTTTAAATCCAAGCATAATCTTGTCCTTATTTCTGTTTCTGTAAACATAGGGTATAGCGGAAAAAACAATACAGCCCGCTGCAAACAGCAGAAATACTGCACAGGAAACAAAAAAGCCGTCCCTCCTTGTTGAGGCATTTAAAAACACTGCGACAAAAAACGCTGCTGCCCCCAATGCCAGAATCACTGATTTTTTGAAAGAAAGCTTTTTTAGATCGGAAACAGCCACTGCAAAAATATATGCTGTTAACAGGCCGTAAACCCAAGACCATCTGTTGGTTACATAAGAAAATCCGTTAATTACCTTTGAACATAACGGCAGCATTGTCATAACTGTTAATATAACAAAACTTAATTTCAGGAAAGCGTGTTTTTTTCTCTGCAAAAGCAGCAGAAAAACGCCTGCCAATCCAAGCACAGTAAAACCAAGATAAGTTTTTTCTATTCCATACGGCCCTGCAAATGCTGCTAAGAACCGCCTATAAAATTCTTTTTCAAAAAACGAATCATATAAATATTCCAGTCCGCCTCTGCTGGAGGAAAGGAAAGTGATAACAATTGGAACAAAAACAATTGCCGCCATGATAATTCCCAGCAGATAGCAGCCGCCGAATTTAACAAGGCTTTGGAAAAAGTTTTTGATAATATGCTCTTTATAAACAAAAAACAGCCTAACAAAAATATAAAGCACGGTGAAAACCGAAATTACAAAAAAGAAGTAAAAACTGCTCATTGCAGAAATGAAAATCATTGTTATGAAAAGATACGGCCTTTTCTTATCAAAAATCATTTCAATTCCAATAAGAATAAGCGGAAAATAAATAAGCGGATTTAAAAAAGACGGATGCCTTAAAGCCATGCTCATCGTATAAGCCGTAAATGCATAAATAACCGAACCCGCAACAGAGCTGTGAATCGGCAGCTTTTTATATCTTGTAAGCATGCAGAAAGCAAGTCCCGCAAGATAATATCTGAAAATTATAAGCAAAGAATAGCCTATTGCAGCATATTTTTCGGGAATAAGCACCGAAACCAGATTAAGCGGATCGCCGATTACATAATAGTGAAGTGCCTGCAGAATATCCGATCCCAGACCTATGGATAAATCATACTGCGGAATAATAAGATGTCCGGCAAAAAGGCTTTTGATTATATCTCTTAAATAATTTCCGAAATACACAAATGCCGTATAATGCTGTGTCATTCCGTCCGGATTCCAGACAAGCGAAGCATGTGCATCCAGAAATGGATAAAAAACAACCGCACCTGTTACTGCCATAATCACTGTGTAAATAACAAACAGCCTTATCCATGTTTTTTTCAATTCTTTTGTTTTACATAATGCATTATTCATATTGCTTCCTCTCTGTTGCCGGCAGCCTGTCCATCAATATTCATTCTGATAACAAAAAAAGCCATTCCCGGAAGAATGGCTTGAATGGAGCGGATTACGAGACTCGAACTCGCCACCTCCACCTTGGCAAGGTGGCGCTCTACCGGATGAGCTAAATCCGCAAGTTGCAATGAAATTATAATAGAAAAGCAGGCTTTTGTCAATACCCTAAATAAAATTTTTCCCGGCCCGAATCGGTAAAACAGGAATTCTAAAATTTATCTGTTTACAATATATATTTTTTTTGTTAGAATGAAAGTTACGAAAGAAGAGGATTTTGAATGGATTACAGCATTGTGCCAATCGGCGGCATCTGGAACAGCGGCAGCTTTAATGTGCCGCTTGCACTTTCAGACAAATACATAAAGCTCGCAAGTGAATATCAGCTGAAGGCACTGCTTATCATATTAAGCACAAACGGCAGGAATTCTTCAGGTGAAATTGCAAAAAGGCTTGGCATAACCGCAGCGGACGCCGAAGAACTTATGGAATTCTGGATTTCGGAAAAAGTTGTTTCTGCTGACGGAATACTGCCCGCCGCCCCGCCTGCCGCTTGCCCCGTTCAGGCAGAAACGGATGAGAAAAAAACAGCCGCTCCGATAAAAAAAATACAGATAACCGCACCCGTGCTTACACCGAAGGATATTGTTGCCGCCGCACAGGAAAACCCCGAAATAGCGGAGCTTCTTAACGAGGCACAGATTGTGCTCGGCAGAACCCTGAGCCATAATGAACGTGAAATGCTTGTGAATATGGTTGATTTTTATGGCATGAAAACCGAAATTGTGCTGATGATTCTTCAATACTGGCGAAGTGTAAACGAAAAGGAACACAGCAGGGCAAAGGGCGTTGCCTACGTGCTGAAAATTGCACAGAACTGGATGGAAGAAGGCATACAGACAATTGAGGATGCCGAGGAAAAACTGAAATCGCTTGAAAAAGGAGACAGGCTGTGGGCCGAAATCATATCTCTTGCCGGAATTTCACATAAAAAGCCTACATTAAAGCAAAGTGAAATGGTGCTTGAATGGAGCAGGAACTTCAGCATTGAAATGATTTCCTGCGCAATAGAGCAAATGCGCGAAAATACGGCTTCGCCATCGCTTCCCTATGTAAATAAAATCTTAAAGCAGTGGAAAAAAAACGGCATCAAAACCCCTGCGGATGTTGCTGTCGAAAAGGAACGCTTTGAAAAAAGCAAAGCACCGAAGCAGGCTGTTAAGGGGTATGACAGAATAGATGGTGAGCCGTCCTACAACCTGAACAAAATCATAGAAAATGCCCGCAACAACACAGAAATCAAATATTAAGGTGAAAAACATGGCATATAAAAGCTCAGATTATCAGAAAGCAATCAATATATTGGAACGCAGGCGAGAAAAAGCCGTGCTGGATGCAGAAAACCGCAGGCAGGAAATTATGCAGAAAATTCCGGAAATAAAGAATATTCAGACAAAGCTTTCCGCAATCGGAATCTCTATTTCAAAATGCTTTTTTGATAAAAACAATAATGAAAGCGAATTAAAAAAGCTTGAGGCGGCAAGCCTTGCGCTTCAGAAAAAAAGAGCGGAAATTCTGAAAGAAAACGGCTATGAAGCAGATGCGCTTTCCGAAAATTATTTCTGCCCTGCATGTAAAGACACAGGCTACTGCAATAACCGCCTGTGCAGCTGCCATAAAGAAATTTTAAAAGAAAATCAGCGCAATGCCCTGCGCCGTATCGCACCGCTTGATGAATGCACCTTTGATTCCTTTGATATTAGATATTATTCCGATAAGGTTATGGAAAATGCGGTTTCCCCCAGGCAGAAAGCACAGAAAATCCTTGAATCCTGCCGCAGATATGCACAAACCTTTCATGAGCATTCCCCCAATCTGATGTTTATGGGAAAAACAGGACTTGGAAAAACGCATTTGAGCCTTGCCATTGCAAATGTTGCCATAAACAACGGATTTTCTGTTGTTTACGGCACAAGCCAGAACATTCTTTCAGATTTGCAGAGCGAAAATTTCGGGAGAACGGAAAACATTTATTATAACGAGCACGATGTGTTGAACACGGATCTTTTGATTATGGATGATCTGGGAACGGAATATATGAATGCGTATTCCATCGCCTGCCTTTACAATATAATCAATACAAGAATTCTTAAAAAAAGGCCTGTAATAATAAGCACAAATTTTGATTTTAATCAGTTTAATAAAATATATGATTCCAGAATTACAAGCCGCATAGCAGGCGAATATTCAACGCTTATTTTAGAGGGAGAGGACATTCGATATATCAAATAAACTGCTGTTGCTGCTTTACATAAATAAAACCTTCTCAAACGAGAAGGTTTTTTCTTATATAAAAAACAGAGAGCAGAATGTGTCCGCTCTCTGAGATTCAATCAGAAATCTTTTGTTACATTATGGCAGTCTTTCAATTCAATTCGGTTATCATTAGCAAAGCTGTTTCCTGCAATTTCAATATTTTCAGTTGATTTTGCCGTAATGCATGGCCCGTTATAGCTTCTGAATTCATTATTCAGTATTTTTACATTGCTGTGAACACAGCCTTTGTGCATTCTGTTTTCCGGCAGGATTCTTATGCCTGCTTCGCCGCAGTATTCAAACAGATTATTCTGTATCGTAACATCCCTGCACATTCCGCTTTCATACCAATTCAAAGCATCGTCAGACAGAAAAATGCCGCTCATCGAATTGCTTATGAAACGGTTTCCCTCAACAATCGTTTTTGCCCTGTTGGTAATAAGAACAGCACGGGTGGCAATTCGGTTTACCGTATTATTTTTGAAAAGAAACTTAGGGCAGGCAGTAATATTTTCTATTACATCTCCCGCCGCTGCGCCCTCTGTGCCATTCAGCTCAAGTTCAATAAAATATTCCCCCCGAAGCCGTGCAGAAACAACCTTTGCCCTTCCTTTTTCAAGCAGGGACACACGGTCAATAAAAGCAATCTCATCATTTTCCCTGAACGGATTATATCCATGCGTCTGGCGGTGCATAAATTTAACGGTAATCCGATTGTTTTCAATTTTATGTATTTTGAAATGAACACCGTGCACATTCAGACAATCATCGCATGCGCCCTCAAAACGGCTGTTCGTTATGGAAACCGTTCCCCTGCACATACATATCTGAATGAAATCCGCAAGCGAGGTCATAAGGCGGCCTGTTTTTCTGCCCGGTGTGAAATCAAGCCCGTTTAAAGTGATATTTTCTGTATTCTGTGCAACAAACGCAAGTGCATAATTAAAATGCTGACCAATATGATTAAGGGTTATATTTTTGCTTTTGTCTGCAAAAATGCCCACATACTGCCGCCTGTTATCAAAACAGTAATACCTGTCGCCGGGTTCAAAGCCCAGCGTTTTCAAATAGTAAATCCTTATTTTCCTGTTTGCGAGATTTTTTGCCTTTAATGCAAGGCTGAACAGATTATGCGTTCTTTCTATGGTATCCGGCGTATCCTTTCTGACCCTTGAAAGATGCCATGCCGCTCTGTATTTTGTTATGGCATTTACTCTGTAATCCGTGCCGATGAAATAAAGCCTGCCTGCACAAATCTCATACACACTTTCCCCGTCAACCTCAAAATCCACATAATGATTGCCCACAGCAATTACCTTAAGCTCATGCAGATCGGGATTAACGGCATCTATTTCCATATTGTTTATTTCAATATTTTCGCAGCTTTGAATTGCCGCATGTGTTACCTTTCCGTTTATGATAAATTTTGCGCCGTTACCCTCAACTTTTAAATCACGGATATTTTTGAACGGAAACGCAACCTTTGCCAGATGCGGTGTTTCTCCTGCTTTATATTCCTTATCTCCTGCTGTGTTGGTAATAAAAAGCATATCACTTTCACAGTCTTTTGAATCTATATAATATACGCCGTTTTCAAAAGCAAGCGTTTTTTCGCCGCTTATTTCCGAAAGCTTTTTAAAAAGCACGGCAAGCTCCCTGCCTATATGTGCATTCGGTTTTACTCCGTAATCTGTTGCATTGATAATCATAATTTATCGCTTTTCCCCAATCAGATATTTATATTCAGCTCTTTGATTTTTTCTCTGAGCGCAAGCCAGTCGCCGAAGGCAGCTTCCTTATTATTCGGATTTCTGAGTATTGCAGCAGGGTGGAATGTGCCCATAAACAGCACGCCGTTCTTTTCAATAAACATTCCGTGTTCCTTTGTTACTCTGAAATCCGGGCTGATTAACTTCTGTGCGGAAATTCTGCCCACGCACACAATAATTTTAGGCCTTACAACCTTAAACTGCTCCCTGAGCCATTCAATGCATATTTCCTGTTCCTCCGGCTTCGGATCTCTGTTTTTCGGCGGCCTGCATTTCACCATATTTGCAATGTAAACATTTTTTTCACGGCTTAAATCCACCGCTGCCAGAAATTTATCAAGCAGCTTTCCGCTTCTGCCCACAAACGGCATACCCTGAAGATCCTCATTTTCTCCCGGTCCTTCGCCAATCAGCATAATATCGGCATCTTCTTTTCCGTAGCCGAAAACCACATTTGTTCTGCCTTCGCAAAGCCCGCACTTTGTGCAGCCTGCACATTTTTCCTTAAGTTCATTTAAAGTCATTTTCATCACCTTTTATCAGTATAGCAAATTCCGTATTGAAAAACAATCTGATTTGGTATAAAATATAAACAGAATCAAATAGTAAGGAGTTTTCATATGAAAAACGATGAAATTATTGTTGAGGTTTCAGCCCGCCATGTTCATTTAACAAGGGAGGATCTTGATACACTTTACGGAAAAGGTTATGAGCTCACCTTCAAAAAGGCGCTTACACAGCCCGGCCAGTTTGCAAGCGAGGAAAGGGTTCGTGTTATCGGCCCGAAAGGTGAATTCCCTGCAATGTCCATCTTAGGCCCTGTAAGGCCTTATACACAGGTTGAGCTTTCGCTTGGCGATGCGCGCTCAATCGGCGTAAAAGCACCGATACGGGAAAGTGGAGATTTAGAGGGCTCGGGCGGCTGTAAAATTGTGGGCCCGTGCGGAGAAATTGAAATTGCACAGGGCGTTATTGTTGCCCGCCGCCATATTCATGCCACCCCCGAGGATGCCGAGCGTATGCATTTAACAGACAGGGAAATCGTTAATGTTGAAATTCCGTCTGCACTGGAAAGAACACTTGTGTTCGGCGATGTGCTTGTAAGAATTTCCGAAACAGCAGGGCTTGCCATGCACATTGATACTGACGAATCAAACGCAGCAGGAATGGCACCGAATACAATAGGCAGAATTATCAAACAGGCATAAACCATAAAATGATAAGGGAGAGCTTCACGCTCTCCCTTATTTCATTTACTGCTTTTTTCTTTTTCCTGAAACTGCCATTGCGCCGCCTGCTGCAAGCATTGCAGCAAACGGAACGAATAAAGATACTCCCGTGGCAGGTGATTTTATTTCCTCTTTATCATTCGTTACTTTATTTTCTGTTTTATCAGACACCTGCGTGCTTGGCTTTTCAGCAGGCTGTGTGATGCCCGGTTTTTCGGGTTCGGGCTTATCCTCTTCTGCATAACAGAAATAATGGGATAAACCAAAAATGGCATCCTGCGTGGATATAAAATCATTATATTCACTGTCAAAGCCGCCTGTTTTGCTGTTATAGAAAAGCATCAGCTTGCCGAACGCATCATCAGC
The DNA here is from genome assembly GCA_910584985.1 of uncultured Eubacterium sp. Classification (GTDB taxonomy): domain Bacteria; phylum Bacillota; class Clostridia; order Oscillospirales; family Acutalibacteraceae; genus Eubacterium_R. The sequence goes on from CAJUDJ010000002.1 coordinate 44,328, forward strand.
CATTTCCTTATCCTGTGCACAAACGGCTGCGGCAAGGGCATAGGCTGTTGAATTTGCATTCACACCATAATTGTCATATCCGTTTTCGGTATTATATGCTTTCAGAAGCGTTACAGCATCCTCCATATATTCCCTGTAATCATCCGCATAATTTGAAACCGCAGCAATAAACACGCCCAAATCATCCGGGCTTGTGCCGTAACCGCCCCAGAAATCCGTTCCTTTTCCGATTGTATATTTAGAAACAAGCCTGTCGCAGATTTGCCTGCCAAGCATATCCAGCCCGAATGCACAAGCAATATCGGCAGCATACATATCCAGATACGGATTGTCATATTCATTCAGGGGTGTTTCGGCAAAAAGTGCAACAAGATCTGTACCGCCGAAATCCGTTGGATCTTTCCCCAGCAGAAGCATATCATAAAGAACAAGTGCCACATTTCCGATTCCTGAAAGCGTGCCGTTTTCAACAGTCTGTTCAACAGATTCACACCATTTTTCTGCATATCTGTCTGCATCTGCACCTGAAACCAGATATAAATAAAAATCCTTGGCATCTTCGGCAGAAAAGCTTTCCTTTTCACCGTAAATATACTGCACCGCTGTTTCCATTGGCTTTTTCACATCACTTACTGTTGCTCCGAATGCTGTTACCGATGTGCCTGTAATAAGCATTGCTGCAAGGAGCACTGATAAAATTTTCCTCATCTTTCTTTACCTCACCGTAAAATTATATTATGAAATTATGCCTCAAACGGATATCCTGACTTACAGCTTAAACCTTGCCCCGCCTTCCCCGCAATGCGAGTGGCTTTCGGAGCTTGTGTCTGCTTACAGTAGAGTGAGCTGTTACGGATTTTCACCGTATTCCCCGTGAAAAACCCTGCGGCCTTTCTTGGCACGGAGAGATTATACAATATTTATTATCTGTTGTCAAACAGCGAAAAATCTGTTATTATACTGTTTATGAAAAGAAAAATAATAATAGGAATTGCCTGTGCGCTGCTTGCGGTGTGCACTGCCGTGGGCGCGTTTCAGCATTTGAAAAACAGCAGTTCAAAAGAAGTAACGGAATTATCATCAACCGATATAACTGTTCAGGAAATAGCAGAATCCGAAATTCCGTCAGAAGAAACCGCAGCTGTTTCACCAACCGACCTGCCGGCAGAAACAAGTACCGTGGCCAAAACACAAAAAAAAATAGAAACATCATCGGCCGAAAGAAAAGCAGAAAATAAAAAACCTGCCGTGCCCGCTTCTCAAACAACAGAAAGGATTACAGAAAAAAGCACCGAAGCAGAGAAAATTAAGGTTACCTTTTCCGTAAACAGCACAAGGGCGCACGAATACGGCGCAGATGTTCCCGAATATATCATACCGTCCTGTTCCTACACCGTCAAAAACGGCACAACAGCATTTGATATACTGAATACTATATGCAGGGAAAGAGGCGTTTTGCTTGAATATCAGTCAAAGAACTATATTCTGTCTATCGGCGGATTAAAGGAAAAGGACTGCGGAACCGCAAGCGGATGGATGTATAGCATAAACGGACAGCGGCCGCCGAAGCCTGCATCAAAATATGTTCTGCAAAGCGGAGATGTTATAGAATGGTATTATGTAACTTCCACAAAAGATTGAATAAACTGCATTATAATAAGAGAGGATAAGAAACGGCTTATCCTCTCTTATTTATTGAATTCCATTTTCCTATATTCTCTGATAAAGCTTTGTATAGGAAAAAAGCCGCTTTGCTGTTTCCTGTGTAAATGCACCCGGCTTTGCACGCCACTGCCAGTTTCCGCCGATTGTGGACGGTGTGTTCATCCTTGCTCTGCTGTCCAGCGAAAGAATATCCTGTGCCGGAAGAATTGCAACGGCGCTTACACTTGAAACCGCACCGCGTATCATTCCCCAGTTATAGCCCTCTGCTCTGCTCAGCGAAAGATACTGCTTTGCAAGCGCAACATCCTGTTCAGGAGCGTTTTTCAGCCAGCCAAGAATGGTATCGTTATCGTGCGTTCCCGTGTAAACAACAGAATTTCTGCTGTAATTATGCGGCATATAATCGCTTGCCTCTCTGCTGTCAAAGGCAAACTGGAGCACCTTCATTCCCGGAAACCCGGTGTTTTTAAGCAGATTTTTCACAGACGGTGTAAGATAGCCAAGATCCTCGGCAATAATGGGCAGCTCGCCCAGCCGTTCCTTAACGGAATTAAAAAATTCCTCTTTCGGCCCTTCACGCCAGATGCCGTTTTTGGCCGTTTTTTCCTTTGCAGGCACTGCATAATAGGAATCAAAGCCCCTGAAATGGTCTATTCTGATAATGTCATAAAGGCGCATATTATGCGCAATCCGTTTAATCCACCAGGAATAATTGTCTTTTTTCATATATTCCCAGTCAAAAAGCGGATTGCCCCAAAGCTGTCCGTCCTCCGTAAACTTATCCGGCGGGCAGCCTGCCACCTCAGCTGCACAGTAACTTTCATCCAGCTGAAAATTCTGAGGTGATGCCCAAACATCTGCGCTGTCTGATGCAACATAAATCGGTATATCGCCGATTATTTTTATATTTTTTGAATTTACATAAGCCCTGAGCTCTCCCCACTGCTTATAGAAAAAATACTGAAGCATTTTATGATACTGTATTTCTGTTCTGTATTTTTCCTTTTCCTGTTCCACTGTAGCCGGCTTGCGCTTTTTGATGTCCTCGTTCCAGTAAATCCACGGCATGCCGAAGCGTGCTTCCTTTTCTGCCATAAAAAGCGAAAAATCAGAAAGCCAGTAATCCTGCGCTTCGCAGAACTCATAAAATTCCGTTGGAATACGTTTTACAAAATTTTTATACAGAATTTCAAATACGATTTTTCTGCCTTTGTAAATCTTCTCATAGTCAACCTTTTCGGGATTGCTTCCCCAGTTTAAATCTGCATAATCGCTTTTTTTCAGCAGGTTATCTTTTCTGAGCAAATCAAAATCAATAAAATACGGATTGCCTGCAAAGGAGGAAAAACTCTGATACGGCGAATCACCGAACGCTGTGGGGCAAAGCGGCAGAATCTGCCACATGCTCTGCCCGGCGTTTTCCAGGAAATCCGCAAAAGCATATGCTTTTTTGCCAAGTGTTCCGATTCCGTAATCGGAGGATAAGGAGGATATATGCATTAAAATACCGCTCTGCCGTTTATCAATCACAAATAAGCTCTCCCGAATCCCTGTCAAATATATGAATTTTTTCCGTATCCGCAAAAAGCGTAACGGCTTCTCCGTCCGCAGCCTTGGAATCTGCTGCAACCCTTGCAATAATCCGGTTTTCGCCGATGCGGGAATAAATGTTGATTTCCGAACCCGTCATCTCACAATTTTCGGAAATCAGCTTTATTGTGTTCTTTCCATTTTTGCTTTTATATAATTCCTCTAAATGAAAATCTTCCGGCCTGATTCCGAGCACAAGCGTTTTTCCGTTATAATCCGAAAGGGGCTGTTCCATTCTGTCCGGCACGGTTATTCTGCAATCACCAAAAGCAAACTCTGTTTTCATCCCGTTTTTTTCAACGGCAGCATCAATAAAATTCATCTGCGGCGTACCGATAAAACCTGCCACAAACAGATTGGCAGGGTGGTTATACAGCATCGGCGGTGTATCCGTCTGCTGAATCACACCGTCTTTCATAACCACAATCCTGTCCGCCATCGTCATAGCCTCTGTCTGATCGTGTGTAACATAAACAAAGGTGGTCTGCAGTTCTTTATGCAGGGCGGAAATACGGCTTCTCATTTCCGTTCTGAGTTTAGCATCCAGGTTAGAAAGCGGTTCATCCAGCAGAAAAACCTCCGGCTCGCGCACCATTGCCCTGCCCAGTGCAACACGCTGGCGCTGACCGCCGGACAGCGCCTTCGGCTTTCTGGAAAGATATTTTTCAATATCCAGCATTTTGGCTGCCGCATGCACCTTTTCATCTATTTCTGCTTTGGGCAGTTTACGAAGTTTAAGGGCAAACGCCATATTTTTATAAACCGTCATATGCGGATAAAGTGCATAGCTCTGAAAGACCATGGCGATATCCCTGTCCTTCGGCGAAACATGATTCACTACCCTGTCGCCGATATACAGTTCGCCGTCCGAAACATCTTCAAGCCCTGCTATCATACGCAGAGTGGTTGACTTTCCGCAGCCGGACGGACCGACAAGAATTACAAATTCCTTATCCTTTATTTCCAGATTCAGGTTTTCGATAACCGTGGTTTTTCCGTCAAATATTTTGGATACATTTTTAAATTTAATAGATGCCATTTAAAATTTTTACCCCTTTACCGCGCCTGCTGCTACACCCTTGATAATATATTTCTGGCAGGCAATATAAAAGATTATTATGGGAATAATGGCAAGCACAAGCATTGCCATAAAACCGCCCCAGTCCACCGAACCGTAAGCACCCTGCATTGCAAGCTGAATTGCAACCGGCATGGTTTTGTTTGATGTGCCGAGAATAAGATAAGGCAGCAGATAATCGTTCCATATCCACATTGCATTCAGAATGGAAACCGTGATTGCCGTTGGCTTTAAAATCGGAAAAACCACCATGAAAAAGGTCTGAAGCGGATTGCAACCGTCAATCATGGCTGCTTCTTCAATTTCATGCGGAATGCTTTTTATGAAACCGCTCATCATAAACACACTCATTCCTGCACCGAATCCGAGATAAACAAGTATAATACCAATCAGATTATTCAGTTTAAGCGAGGTAACCGTAAAGGTCATGGAAAACATAACCATCTGAAACGGCACAATCATACTGAACACAAAAAGATAATACATAATTTTTGTGAATTTTGATTTTACCCTTACAATAAACCACGCCGCCATGGAAGTGCACACCACAAGCACAACAACAGAAAGTACGGTGATAAATACAGAGCGCAGAAAGGCCTGCAGAATACCCGAAGAGCTGATGCCGTTTACATAGTTCTGAATACCTGCGAAGGTTTCACTGTCCGGCAGGGAAAACGGATCTGAAATAATATTGAATTTTGTTTTAAAGGAATTTATAAATACAATAATAACGGGCGTTATAAACAAAACAGCAAGCAGAGTCATTAAACCCGTAAGCACTCCGTTTAAGGCAGCTTTTCTTTTATTCATCAGTGTTCAACCTCCCTTTCGGAAGTAAGCTTAAGCTGAATAAATGCAATCGCAGCAACAATAATAAAGAAAATGACCGCCTTTGCCTGCCCCACACCCTGCCAGCCGGATCTGCCGTAAAAGGTGTTGAAGATATTCAGCGCCAGCATTTCCGTTTCCCTTGCCGGTGCGCCCGCCGTCAGTGCCAGGTTCTGGTCAAACAGCTTAAAAGAGTTTGAAAGCGTTAAAAATGCACATATGGTTACGGATGGCATCACCATCGGAATTGTAATATATCTTAAAGTCTGAAGCGGTCCTGCACCGTCTATCATCGCCGCCTCATTCAGATCGTGCGGAATATTCTGAAGCCCTGCAATATAAATAACCATCATATAGCCTATCATCTGCCAGTTCATCAGAATAACAAGCCCCCAGAAGCCGTATTTTGCAGCAAAGGATATATCTACACCGAAATGCTCCAGTACACCGTTTATAATCAGGTTCCATATATATCCCAAAACGATGCCTCCAATCAGGTTCGGCATAAAAAACACGGTTCTGAACAGATTTGTTCCTTTGATTCCCCTTGTCAAAACAAGCGCCAGCAGAAATGCCAGAATATTTACGGATAAAACAGAAACAACCGTGAATTTAACTGTAAACCAGAGTGAATTCAAAAAGGTTTCATCCGCCGTAAATGCTTTTATATAATTATCAATCCCTGTCCATTCGGCATTTGTAACCGTTGTAAATCTTGTAAAAGACAGATAAATCCCTATAATAAACGGAATCAAAAAGGAAATCAGAAAACAGATAAGCGTTGGGAATGCGAAAACCGGAAAATATTTTTTTAAGCTTTTATTCATCTGATATTCTCCTGTTTTTGTAATTTATTTTGCAGCAGCACTTTCTGCTTCCCATCTTGTTACAAATGTGTTCTTAACATCCTCATAGGTTTTTGTGCCCTGCACATACTGAAGAAGCACCGCACCCAAATCATCCTTGAAGGTCTGGCTTGGGAAAACCGTAAACTGCCACGGCACATTTGTTATTCCGTCCTTATTCATCCATTCCACAACCTGCTTTGCAAGCGGATCGGTTGGTGTTTCATCTGCTTTAAAGGTGTCAAACGGGGCAATAAAGCCAAGGTCGTTCAGCACAAAGCTTTTTCCTTTTTCACTTGAATAAAGCCAGTAAAGAAAATCTGCTGCCGCCTTCTGCTCTGCTTTGCTTGCCTTGCTGTTGATTGCAAGGAAGTTTTCCGTTCCGATGCATATACCCTGCTTTTCTTCGCCTGCAACGCCAGTGTATATCGGCAGGAATTTAATATTGCTTTCCTTAACCGTATTTCCCGCAATACCGCTTATCTGGCTCCATGCCCAGTTGCCGTTCTGCACCATTGCAGATTTTCCCTGTGCAAATTCAGCCATGGATTCATCAACAATTTTTCTGCCGAGTTCTTTTTTGTCCGAAACGGAATTGTTTGTATATAAATCGAAAATATTTTTATAATTCTCGGCAAATTCAAAGCTTATTTTCTTTGCTGCGTCTGATGTTAAATCAATATCGTTTTTTCTGAATTCGTAATAAACAGGAATATTGGCAAGATGCGTCTGCCAGCGCCAGTCTTCGCCTGCCTTCAGTGAGGTGGATGAAAATACACCTTCAATTCCAAGAGCGGATGCGTTTTTCTGCATATCCTGAACAAGGGCGGAAAGGGCGGCAAAAGTATTAATATCTGCCATGGAAGTAAACTTTGCTGCTTTATTCTGAAGTGCAAAATACTTATCTGTTATTTCACTGTTATATATGATGCCGTAGCCCTCCACAACATAGGGAATGCCGTAAACGCCGCCGTTTGAGGTAACCGCCATCTCCTTATCGGTAAGATGCTTATAAATTTCCGTGCCGGATAATTCCGCACAGTAATCCTTCCAGTTGTTATAGCCGTGGGGGCCGTTTATCTGGAAAATTGTAGGTGCATCATTCGTTGCCATTTTAGCCGTTAAGGTCTGCTCATATGTGTTATTAGCGGCTGTTTCAACAATCACCTTAATGCCTGTTTCCTTTTCATATTCCTCGGAAATTTTCTGATATTTATCTGCAATTTCCGGCTTGAAATTAAGATAGCGGATGGTTTTCACTGCCGTATTCTGCGAATTTTTATTGCCCTTATCCGCATCGTTGCCGCCTTTGCAGGCAGTAAACAGCGCTGAAAAAATCAGACATGCCATAAGAACCGCTGTTATTTTTTTAAGAGTTTTCATAATAAATTCCTCCAATTTATATTCCTTTTTTGATTATTGGTTTTTTCTTCGTTTTTATGCGTTTTTGAAAAAAATATATAAAAAAACAGTAAATCCCGAAGAATTTACTGAAATAAACAAAATATATTTTATAAACACAAAAATTCAGAAAACCTGCTTTCTGCCCGCCACCTGATACATGCAGCTGTCCGACATCTTAACGGTTACGCTTAAATATCTGCCGAAAACATCTGCAAGCTCATTTTCATCCGCTAATCGCCTTGAAATGCATTTGGCTCTGCCGGAATGGTGCTTTTCAAGCATTTCCCGGCTCATGGAATGGGCAACGGTTAATATGCCGTCCGGTTTAAGCATAGATGACAGATTTTCAATCAGCCTTTCGGGATTCGGAAAATGGGGAAAAGCATTATAAACAACAATGCAGTCAAATCTTTTATCGGTTTTCATATTTTCCGCATCACCGCACAGAACCGTTATATTGTTATCACGGCACTTTTTTGCTGCTATCTGTGCCATTTTCGGTGAAATATCAATTCCCGTTACGGAATTTACTTTCCTTTTTATATAATCAGGAAACAGCACACCTGTGCCGCACGCAACATCAAGCACATCCATTCCCTCCGCAACACCTGCGTTATCCAGTATAATTTGAATAACAGGCTCATTACGGACAATACCGTTATCCCAGTTTTCGGCACAGCCGTTAAAAAACTCCATTACATCCTGCTTGTTCATTTTAACTCCTTTTAAAAAATAAAAATCTGCACTGCCAATATCATACTGCAAAAAGCAAGCAGTAAAATTTCAATTCTGCCTATATGCACTTTTGTTCTGTTTCTTTTATTGCTGCCTGCACGGCAGCCGCGTGCTTCCATAGAAAGCGACAGTTCATCAGCATGCCTGAAGGACGATATAAACAATGGCACAAGCAGCGCAAGCACCGCCTTTGCCCTTCCGAAGAGGCTGCGGCTGTCAAACCCTGCTCCGCGTGCGGTCTGCACCTTTTTAATCATCTGTGCTTCCTCGGATAAAATCGGAATAAACTGAATTGCGGCGGAAAGGATAAGTGCAATCTGCCCCACAGGCATCTTTATGAAGGAAAGGGGAAACAAAAGATTTTCTATTGCACCCGTTACTTGCATGGGCGGTGTGGTGGAGTTCAGTATATTTGAAAGTATCAAAAACAGAATAATTCTTGAAACAGCCTTAATTCCCTGAAGCATTCCTACACAGGACGGATGGAATATCCAGAAACTGAACCATGTATTTTCAGAACCGAAAAAAAGAAAATTCATCAGAAAAACCGTTATAAAAAACCATGCCATTCCCATTACATTACCTGCTGCCGCCTTCAGTCCTGTTTTGGAAAGGAGCACTGCCGCTGATGTAAAGAAAACAGCAAGGCAGTATCCTGCAGCGGAATCTGCCAATACCGCTGCCGCTGCAAGAATAAAGAATAAAATGATTTTGACCGTTGCATCCAATCGGTGAAGCACGGAATTCCCTGTGATAAATATTCCTGACGGAAGCCTTCTCATAATCCGTTCCTCCCGTATACACGGCATATTTCCTCAATAAGCTGATTATATTTAACCGTATTTTTCCGTATATCCGCACCGTTTGCCCTTAACAGGTGTATTATTTCACTGACATGGCTGCCGTATATTCCCCCGGTTTCCAGAAAATCGTAATCGGAAAGCACATCGGCTGTTTTGCCGTCCCTAAATATTCTGCCGTTTTTCATAACAATCAGCCTTTTGGTATATTCAGCAAGAAAATCCGTGTTATGAGAAACAACAATGATGGTTTTTCCTTTTTTATTCAAATCCGAAATAAGTTTTGAAAACCGCTTTCTTCCGGCATAGTCCAGCCCTGCTGTCGGTTCATCAAAAATCAGAGCTTCCGGCTCTGCCGCAAGCACCCCGGCGATTGCAAGACGCCGTTTTTCGCCGCCGGAAAAGCTCAGCGGCGATTTATCTTTAACTGTTTCATAATCAAAACCAACGGCAGAAAGTGCGTTTTTCACGCGTGCTTTGATTTCTTCCTTATCCATTTCAAAATGTTTCAGACTGAACGAAATATCACGCTCCACCGTAGTTTCAAACAGCTGATAATCGGGAAACTGAAACACAATTCCTGTTTTCCGGCGCATTATGCGGCGGTCATAATTTTTTTTGCGAATATCCTGCCCCTCAAAAAGCACAGTGCCTTCATAATCCTCCAGAAGCCCGTTCATAATCTGAATAAGCGTTGATTTTCCGCTTCCTGTTTCGCCTGTTATACCGATGCATTCACCATGGCGGATTTCAAGGTTTATATGATGAAGTGCATCTGCCGCATACGGTGTTGACGGCGAATAACAATAAGAAACCAATTTTAATTCAAACTGCATAATTCACCCGCCAATTCTTCCTTTGTAAGCGGACAGGTATCAAGCCGTATCCCTCTTCTTTCAAGCGAATGATAAATCTGCACGGGAAGCGGCGCTTCAATTCCTGCAAATGCAAGCAAATCCATATCCGTTAAAATCTGTTTCGGGATTCCGTCAGCCGTAATCCTGCCGTTTTTCATAAGAATAACCCTGTCCGCCTGCACTGCCTCCTCCGCAAAATGTGTTATCATAACAATCGTATGCCCTGCTTTGTGAAGTCTGCGGATAACGGAAAGCACCTCCTGCCTGCCGACAGGATCAAGCATTGCCGTTGCTTCGTCAAATACAAGGATATCCGGTTCTGCGGTAAGCACGCCTGCAATGGCAATCCGCTGCTTCTGCCCGCCCGAAAGCATATGCGGCGAATATTTTTCATAACCGCTCATATCTACATCGGCAAGGGCCTTTTTAATCCTTTTCTGTGTTTCCTTTTCTGAAACGCCGAAGTTTTCGGGAGCAAATGCCAGTTCCTCTTCTATAAGCGAGGACACAAACTGATTATCCGGATTCTGAAATACCATTGCACAGCTTCTGCGGATTTCCCATAAATTCTTTTTTCCTGCCGCATCCAGCCCTGCAATCGTAAGCCTACCCTGCTGAAGCGGCAGCAGCACATTAAAATGCCTTGCAAGCGTAGTTTTTCCGCTTCCGTTTTCACCGAGCACTGCAATAAATTCGCCTTTCTTGATCTGAAAGGTTACACCACTGAGCGAACAGCTGTCTGACAAATCCGAGGAATAGGAATATATTAAATTTTCAGCCGAAACAGAATTCAAAGCCATCACCGAATGTATATAATCTTACAATTAATATTATATGAAACAGCGGCATAATGCAAGGCTTTGCCTTGCAAAATCATAAATTATATGTTATTTTAGGGTTAAACCAAAGCATAAAAATAAAACAGGAGCAACCTTATGAATAAAATGACTGCCGTAAAAAAATCCATCATTACCGCTGTGTGCATTGCACTGTGTGTTGTTTTGCCCCAGGCATTTCATGCCATTCCGAATGCGGGCACGGTTTACATCCCCATTCATATTCCCGTTTTGCTCTGCGGCCTTATATGCGGCCCTTATCTGGGCGGCTTTTGCGGCATTGCAGGCCCCCTGCTTTCGGCACTGTTTACAGGCATGCCCCCTGCTGCCCTGCTGCCGCCGATGATGATTGAATGTGCTGTTTACGGAATTGTTTCAGGCTTAATGATGCGGCTTGTTTCAACTAAAAAAATTTATTTGGATTTATATATATGTCTTATAACTGCAATGCTTGCAGGCAGGGTTATTGCAGGAATTGCAAAGGCACTGATGTTTTCCGGCGGCGATTTTACGGTTTCTGCCTGGGCTGTTTCCTATTTTGTAACTTCTCTGCCGGGTGCGGTTCTTCAGCTTGCCCTGATTCCGTCAGCTGTTTTTGCACTTATGAAGGCAAATCTGATTCCGAAAAAATATACCGCTGCCAAAAACAAGAACAAATCATTATAAAATTAAGGAGGGCCGATGCCCTCCTTTTTATATGGGTTTATTAATATACTTTTTAAAAAAATCCGCCATTTCCCGAATAACAATTTCCGCAGGGCGTGAAGCAGAATCCAGCACGGCAAAGCAATGCGGCAGTCTTTTGCCCTTATATCTGCACTTCCAGTCGCGAAGCTGATTCGGCACGCCCAGATTATCCAGAACCTTTTTCAGCTTATGGCTTTGTGAATGAACAAAATCCCCGCTTGAGGTAAGAATATAAAAAGGCGGCATATCCGGCAAGGCAATATTATCAAATTTCATATACTTGTAAAAAGGTGATTTTCTGAGATTGCTGCCGAGCAGCATTCTTAAATTCACATTCAGAATAATATTCGGGCTGAGCAAATCAACAACCGGCGAGGTTGCACCTACGGCATTAAACTGTAAGGGATTGTTATGTATGCCGAATTCTTTTCTTAGGCTTTCGCTTTTTGTAAGCGCTGCACATACACAGGCAAAATGGCCGCCGGCGGAATCTCCTGTTAAAAAAACATTTTTCATATCCGCACCGTAGCTTTCAAGGTTTTCTCCGATCCAGCCGAAGGCAGAGAAAATATCCGTAATCTGTTCTCTGAAAAGAACCTTTCCGGCAAGGCGATAATTTATACTTGCAACAATAAAGCCCTGTGCCGCAAGTCTATGACAGTAGCATCTGTTAATTTCCTTTGTGCCGTACATCCAGCCGCCGCCGTGAATATCTATCATCACGGGAAGGCTTGTGCCTGCATCTGCAGGCATATAAATATCAAGCAGATGATACATATCCCCATCATCCAGATACGGTATATCCCTGTATTCCTTTATCCCTTCGGGGTATTTTTCCCTTTTCATTCTTCTGGCATCAACAAGCCGTGTCTTTTCCCACACAAGCTTCAGCACAGGCATAAAAACGTCCATACGATTCCTCTTTTCCATACTGTATTATTGCGTTTCCCGGTAAACCGTTTAAGCTGCCGGTTTCTTCGTTTTTTCAGGCATTTATCATTCGTATTCTTCAAAAAACACACTATATATTTACAGCGGCCGAAAGTCAGGATTTATACAAAAAACAGCTTTTTACATGATCGCTAACAATTCCCACCGACTGCATATAGGCATATACAATCGTACTGCCCACAAACTTAAAACCGTGTTTTTTTAAGTCCTTACTGATTTTGTCTGACAAAGGTGTTCTTGCCGGCAGTTCATCCTCAGAATTAAAATGATTATAAATGGGTTGATTGCCGACATAGGACCATATAAAGGAATCAAAGCTTCCGTATTCCTCCTGTATCTTTATAAATTGCTGCGCATTTATTACTGCGGACTTGATTTTCAGTCTGTTACGAATTATTTTTTCGTTTTTCATCAGTTCTTCTATCTTTGCCTCGTCATAAAGTGCCACTTTCCTGCAATCAAACTGATCAAATGCTTCTTTAAAGGCTTCTCTTTTTTTTAATACAGTCAGCCAGGATAACCCTGCCTGCATGCCTTCAAGTATCAGCATTTCAAATAATTTATCATCATCATGGACGGGATTGCCCCATTCCTTATCGTGATATTCCTTATATAGGTCTGTTGTTGCCCATGAACATCTTTCTTTATTTTCATTTTTCATAGTATATTTCTCCGTAACCTGCAATTTATTTATCGGATTATATCATATCTGCGAAGCGTGCAGGTACAAAGCAGAAATGATATAATGTTCTCCGAATCAATCAAAATCTTTGATTTTGCTAATGTTCCGTGAGGTTATTATAACACATTTATTTTTCATTTTCCACTGAAAAATAGGGACACAGCTATTGCTATGCCCCTATTTTTTATCGTTTCTGTGTGTTTTGAAACTTTCATATCTGCTAAAGCGTATTCCGCTCTCTTTAAAGTTCTTCATACGCTCCGGATACTCCGTTTTTCTTTTGGAAAATCCGTTTCAATAAAATTATTGCATCAAGAAAAAACGGTTGAAATTTCCTTGGGGGCGTTGGCTGTTGAATAATCAAAACGGTCTATATGATCGGAATTTACAAAATATGTAAGCTCGCCTGCCATTTCCGCTTCCTCGAACGCTTCCACAATCACAAGCTTGATTTTCATTTTATCGGGCAGAACCGATTTGATATAAACAGCCACCTGCTGCCCCTCAAAAAGATAATCACACGGCTCGGCAAGCCCGGCAAGATTCGGCATAAGCTCAACAAACACACCGTAAGACTCTATGCTGCGCACAATTCCCGTTACCGTTTCGCCCGGTGAAAACAGCACGGCATTTTCCTTCCATGTTCCCAGCAGCTCCTTAAGCGAAAAAGTGAGCTTTTCGGGTTCTCTTTTCCGCAGAACCACCCTTATGTTTTCGCCCTCAAAAAGCCGTTCACGGGGATGATTTATGCGTGAAACCGAAAGCATATCTATTGGAATCAGCGCATTTATACCGGCACCTATATCTATAAATGCACCGAATTTTTCAAGATGCGTTACTCTTGCGTTTATAATATCGCCCTCATTCAGCTTATCTATAAAGTTTCTTTTGCAGCCAAGCTGAACTGCCTTTCTGGAAAGAATTGCACTTATATTTCCGAAATCATCGCGCTGAAATCCCAGAATTGTAAAACAGACAGGCTTATTTACCTTGGAAATGAGTGCAATATCCCTTGTTGTGCCGTCATCTATTCCGATTGCACCCTCTTCCCGGGGTATCATTCCTCTTATAATTCCCAGATCAACATGCAGATTATGGTCGCTGTCGCAAAGCAGCACGCGGGATTCAATAACCGTTCCGTTCATCATTGCTGTTTTAACCTCATCCAGCGAATTGAACTTCCGCTGCTGGGCTTCGTTTTGTCCCTCCGGATAAAAAATCATAACATCACTCTCTTTAAATTGCATTTCGTTTTACAACTATTTATATGCATTTATCAGGGCAATTATGTTGTAATGCCATTTTAATTGTGCTACAATATATCATATTAACAAAAACGGTGATACGATGGATTTAAAGCTTCACGATATTGTGATTATGAAAAAGCCGCATCCCTGCGGTTGCAAGGAATTTGAGCTGCTGCGTCTTGGCGTTGATTATAAGCTGAAATGCACAAAATGCGGCAGAGAGGTTATGGTTCCCAGAATAAAAGCAGAAAAAAATATAAGAGGAGTAAAAAATGATAATTGATTCCAGATGCGGACTGCATTGCACAGGCTGTGCATTTAAAGAACCATGCCGTTGCGGCGGCTGCATAGAAACACTCGGTCATCCGTTTCACGGCGAATGCCCCGTTGCCGTTTGCTGCCAAAGCAAAGGCTTTGTTCACTGCGGCGAATGCCCGGATATTCCCTGCGGACTTTTAACGCAGTATTCCTGCGATCCTGAACACGGAGATACACCGCACGGCGCAAGAATTGAACAGTGCAGAAAATGGTTTGCCGAAGAAAAGACGAAAAAAATATAAAAGGTGTTAAAACATGTTTGATAAGCTGATTGAAGTTGAAAAGAGATTTGAAGAAGTAAATGAAATGGTCTGCCGCCCCGAGATTGTTACGGATCAGGAACAGTACACAAAGCTGATGAAGGAAATCAAGCAGCTTACCCCAGTTGTTGAGAAATTCCGTGAATACAAAAAGGCAAAGGAAACAAACGAGGAAAGCCGCATGATGCTTGATGATGGCGGGCTTGATGCTGATTTTGCGGAAATGGTTAAAGAGGAATTTGAACAGAGCAAGGCAGATATTGAACGGATTGCCGAAGAGCTGAAAATTCTGCTGCTGCCGCGCGACCCGAATGACGACAGAAATGTAATTATAGAAATCCGCGGCGGTGCAGGCGGAGAGGAGAGTGCCCTTTTTGCAGGTGTTCTTTTCCGTATGTATTCGATGTATGCCGAAGCAAAGGGCTTTAAAACCGAGGTGCTCAATGCCAATGAAACAGGGCTTGGCGGCTATAAGGAAATCAGCTTTTCCGTAGAGGGAGATGGTGCTTACAGCCGCTTCAAGTTTGAAAGCGGTGTGCACAGAGTGCAGCGAGTGCCCGAAACAGAAAGTCAGGGCCGAATTCACACATCAACGGTTACGGTTGCCGTGTTGCCTGAGGCAGAGGATATAGATTTTGAGCTGAATGAAAAGGATTTGCAGATAGACACCTTCCGTTCCAGCGGCGCAGGCGGCCAGCATATAAACAAAACCTCCTCGGCAATCCGGATTACACATCTGCCCACGGGAACCGTTGTGGAATGTCAGGATGAACGAAGCCAGCACAAAAACAAGGAAAAGGCAATGAAAGTGCTGCGCTCCAGGCTTTATGATGCGGAAAAAGCAAAGCATGATGCCGAAATTGCCGGCGAGCGCAAATCACAGGTGGGCACAGGCGACCGAAGCGAAAGAATCCGCACCTATAACTATCCGCAGGGCAGAATTTCAGACCACAGAATCGGGCTTACATTATATAAAATAGAGCAGATGCTCAATGGTGATCTGGACGAACTGATTGATGCGCTGATTACAGCTGATACGGCAGAAAAGCTGAAAGCAAGCGAAAACTGATCATTTTCATTTTAATAAATGATATAAATTGCCGTTATCGCCGCAGACTGCATAATATGAGGAAAATATGATGACAGAAGTTAAATTTTATAACACAGTTGATAATAATATGCTGAAATTTGCAGTAATCATTTCCAAAGCAAACGGAAAATGGGTGTTCTGCAAACATAAACTGCGTGATACATATGAAGTGCCGGGCGGGCATCGTGAACCCGGCGAAAACATTATGGATACTGCAAAAAGAGAATTGTATGAGGAAACAGGTGCCGTTGATTTTTCCATAAAACCGATATGCGTTTATTCCGTTACGGCCGAAAATAATTTTAACGGTAAAGAAACCTTTGGAATGCTTTTTTATGCAGATATAAAAGAATTTGAAACTGAGCTTCACAGCGAAATTGAAAAAATCATTTTAACGGATAAAGTGGTTGATAACTGGACATATCCCGAAATTCAGCCAAAACTTCTGGAAAAGGCAAAAGAAATGGGAATACTTTAATACCGGTTCCTACCATATATAGATATTAAGTAAATGGTTTATATTTATTATGCTGATAGCAGGATGTTACTCTCTTTTTGTCCTGCAAATGCAGGCAGTCGCAAACCAATCTTTGATACCTTTTTAACTAAAAGAAAGGTACGCCCTCCGCGGCAGCGGAACTTTCATTATTTTGTAAAAATAACAGAGAGGAATACCCTGCCATGATAACGGAAATTTATACCATTTTATAAAAAGGGCTTTTTTATGAAAACAAAAATTTTATCTACAAGTGAATATGATATTGCCCTTGCAGGTGAAATTCTGAAAAACGGCGGTCTTGTGGCGTTCCCCACCGAAACGGTTTACGGTCTGGGCGCAGATGCGCTGAATGAAGATGCTGTAAAAAAAATATATATTGCAAAGGGCAGGCCGAGTGATAATCCGCTTATTGTTCATGTTGCGGAAAAAGAGGATATTGCCCCGCTTGTGAAAGAAATTACGCCTGCTGCAAAAGCGCTGATTGATGCTTTCTTTCCCGCACCTTTAACGATTATTCTGCCGAAAAGCGATAAAATCGGAAACACGGTAAGCGGTGGTCTGAACACGGTTGCCGTACGCATGCCGCAGAATGAAACGGCACGGGCATTGATAAAAGCAGCCGGCACACCGATTGCCGCACCGAGCGCAAATACAAGCGGACTTCCGAGCCCCACAAGGGCAAAGCATGTAATTGACGATATGAAAGGAAAGATTGATGCTGTAATCAACGGAGAGGACTGCAATTTCGGCATCGAATCCACAGTGATCACACTTGCCGCTGAAGTGCCCACCATTTTAAGACCGGGCGCTGTTACAAAAGAAATGCTGGAAGCTGTTATCGGCAGAGTTGAAGTTGCTGCTGCCGTTCTTGAGGGGATGAAAAACAATGAAACTGCCGCTTCGCCCGGTATGAAATACAAGCATTATGCACCAAAGGCAAGGGTTATGCTTGTAAATGCTTCAAGGGAAAAATATGAAAGCTTTGTAAACACAAAAAAAGATGCTTTTGCGCTTTGCTTTGAAGAAGACCATATCACCATTCCGAAAATCACCTTTGGAAAAGAGTGCGATGATTTAAGCCAGGCAAAAGAAATTTTTGATGCCTTAAGGCGGCTGGACGATATGGGCGCAAAAAAAGTTTATGCCAGAATGCCACATAAAAACGGCGTTGGCATGGCCGTTTACAACAGGCTGATCCGTGCCGCCGCATTCTGCATTATTGATCTGGAACAGCCGTTTACCATAGGGCTTACAGGGCAGACCGGCGCCGGAAAAGGCTATATCGGAAAATATCTTGAAGCACTTGGTTTTCAGATTCTGGATACAGATGCTTATGCAAGAAAGGTGTGCGAAAAAAATTCACCTTATCTTGCTGTATTGGCAGCTGAATTTGGAAATGATATAATTGAAAACGGAAATCTGAACCGTCAGCTGCTGGCAGACAGAGCGTTCTGCAGTGCCGAAAAAACAGAAAAGCTGAATTCCATTCTACATCCTGCAATCCTTGCACTTTGCAGAAAGGATGCCGTTTTTCCGTGTGTGCTGGATGCACCGCTGCTGTTTGAATGCAGGGGAAATGAAATGAGCTATAAAACCATAGCCGTTACAGCGCCGAAGGAAATCCGAAAAAAAAGGATTATGGAAAGAGACGGTATAACTGCTGCACAGGCAGAGAATCGAATGAATGCTCAGAAAAGCGATGCATTTTATCAAAATCATTCGGATTTCACTGTTATCAATGACGGCAGGGATATAAAAACACAAATCAATACAATACTGGAGGAAATACTATGAGCGAAAGCAAAGCAAAAGAGCTGAAAAAACAGCTTTTTTACAAAAAGGAAAACGGAATTGACTTTATGACACAAGAAGAACTTTCCGCCTGCGACAGCTTCTGTGAAGGCTATAAAAGCTTTCTTTTCAGCTGCAAAACAGAGCGCGAGGTTGCGGCATGGGCAGAAACAACCGCGCAAAAAGCCGGCTTTTCCCCGTTTAATCCCTTCGGTGAGGCACTGAAGCCCGGCGAAAAGGTTTATGTTATGAACCGTGGAAAATCCATTATGCTTTGCGTTAAGGGCAAAAGGCCGATTAACGAGGGTGTAAGAATTTCCGCCGCACATATTGATTCACCGAGAATTGATTTAAAGCAGTGCCCCGTTTATGAAGACAGCTCCATTGCTTATTTTAAAACGCATTACTACGGCGGTGTGAAAAAATACCAGTGGGTTGCCGTGCCGCTTTCGCTTCACGGCAGAATCTGCAGAAATGACGGCAGCTTTGTGGATATCGTTATAGGTGAAAAACCGGGTGAGCCAAAATTCTGCATAACCGATATTTTGCCCCATCTTGCAAACGAGCAGTACACAAGAAAGCCCAATGAGCTGATTAAAGGCGAAGAACTGAATGTGGTTATCGGCTCCCGCCCGTTTAAAGATGATGCGGAGAGTGAGCGTGTTAAGCTGAACATTCTGAATTTGCTTTTTGAAAAATACGGCATTGTGGAACGTGATTTCACATCGGCAGAGCTGGAGCTTGTTCCTGCCTTTACGGTTGACGACATCGGATTTGACAGAAGCCTGATCGGCGGTTACGGCCATGATGACAGAGTCTGTGCTTATCCTGCATTCGAAGCCATTTTAGGCATTGATGCAGCGCCGGAATACACAGCTATAACCGTGCTTACAGACAAGGAAGAAATCGGAAGCGATGGCAACACCGGCCTGAATTCCAGCTATATGAAATACTTTATTGAGGATCTTGCACGACTTGAAGGCTTTGAAGGCAGAGATGTTTTCAGAAACAGCAAATGCCTTTCGGCAGATGTAAACGCAGCATATGATCCAACATGGTCATCTGTTTTTGAAAAAAACAACGCCAGCATTATTAACGGCGGTGTATGCGTTACAAAATATACAGGCTCAAGAGGAAAAAGCGGCACAAGCGATGCCAGTGCTGAATATGTAAGCTGGGTTAAAAACCTTCTTGAAAGCAACGATGTGTTATGGCAGAGCGGTGAACTCGGCAAGGTGGATGCCGGCGGCGGCGGAACCGTTGCAATGTATGTGGCAAATCTGGATATAGACACAATTGATGTGGGTGTGCCCGTGCTTTCCATGCATGCGCCTTATGAAATCGTAAGCAAAATTGATGTTTATATGGCATACAAAGCATTTTTAACTTTCTTTACAAAATAAATAAAAAATTTAACGGAAGGACCATTTCCTTCCGTTCTTTTTATGATTATAAAATATTTTTCTTAAAAATTCATTTGCAGAATTTATGGCTGCCGATTACCTTTGTAACAGGTCTGGAATGCATAAATTTATCATTTGTTTTTGCAGGATTGAAATAATAGATTGCACCGCCTGTAGGATCCCAACCGTTGAGTGCATCCTTTGCGGCTCTTTTCGAGGTATCCGAAATCGGCTGATACCAGTTGCTGTCATAAACACAGGAAAATGCACCGTTCTGATATACAACACCGCTTATCGAATCCGGAAATGAGCTGTGCGCAACACGGTTCAGGATCACTGCGCCCACAGCAACCTGTCCTTCATAGCTTTCGCCCCTTGCTTCAGCAGAAATCACCTTGCCCAGCAGCTGAACATCCGCATCGCTGTAAGCACCTGTGCCTGATGACGAACCGCCGCTGAGTCCCAGATAAAGAAGTGTTGCCTTGCCCACAATTCCATCTGCTGTTAAGCCAACATTGCGCTGAAAGCTTTTTACCGCCTTCTGCGTGTTTGAACCGAAAATGCCATCCACACTGCCGGTGTAATACCCAAGTTCCTGCAGCTTTTTCTGCACCCGTCTTACCTCATCGCCGCTTGAGCCGTATTTGGACACCGCATAAACCGCATTTTCCCTGTAATAAAGCTCATAGCCTGCAACACCTGCCAATCCGCCTCCGACTGCAATGGCAAGCGCAAGCAGGAAAATATAAAAATTTCTGAAGGCTTTGTAAACTGTCATAACCATCTCTCCTTTAAAAAATTCTAAAAATTATGAAACGATAACATTCAGCAGAAAAGTAATCGCCGCCCCTGCCCCGATACAAAGAATTGCCTGGGCAATAATATAGCGAATTTCCCGCCTGGTTTTTCTGCTTTTCGGCGGCTTTTGTGCCTTTAAAGCAAAACTTTCTGCTTCTTTTTTTAATTTTGCCCTGTCTGCGCCTTTGTATTCAGGCTTAACAAAAAAAACGATTCTTTCAAAATACGGATTTTCCGTATTTGTAATTTCCAGCACCTGTTTATTGACACCCTTTATCATCTCAGTTGAAATCCTTTCAAAATTATACAAATAGTGTTGGATTTTCCTTTCAAAAATATTCAGCTTTTTAAAAATGATTTTTAGCTATTTTTTCCACAAAAATTATCTTGACAGGGCTGTAAAACAACAATCTGTATATCAGCTTTTACACATAAAAATTGTTCAAAACTTTGTTGAAAATGTTAAAAACCCCTATCAAACACCGCTTATTCAGCCATTTTTTACTGTTCATAAGTATTTTAAAAGATAAATTTTTAAGTTTTGAATAATTTACACAGAGTTTTCAACAATTTGTAAAGTTACAAATTATTACAAAAAGTTTTAGCTATTTTGCTAATTTTAATATTCACTATTGACAGGAAATATGTTATAATTTCATCATAAAATCCAAAGGAAATTATACGGATAATGATAATTGAAGAAAAGAAAAACTGCATTATTTTAAAAGGCGTCAAATGCCTTGATCTTGCCCTTACGCTGGACTGCGGCCAGGCATTCAGATGGGAGCAGCAGGAGGACGGCTCCTGGAGCGGTGCTGCCTGCGGAAAATTTTTAAATATAAAAAGAAACAGCGGCGGCGATTTTATTCTGAACACCACCGCTGAGGATTTTCACTGTGTTTGGAACGATTATTTTGATTTGAACAGAAATTATGCTGATATATGCGAAACGCTGAAGCAGGACAGCCTTGTGGCATCCACCATTGACGATTATTACGGAATCCGCATTTTAAATCAGGACCCGTGGGAAGCACTTGTTTCATTTATCATCAGCCAGCAGAATAACATAAAAAGAATTAAAGGCATTATAAAAAGGCTTTGTGATACATACGGCGAGGAAATCTGCTGCGGCTGGAACGCTTTTCCGACACCCGAAGCCTTAAGCCGCCTTTCGGTTTCGGATTTTGAAGCAATCGGCACAGGATACAGGGGAAAATACCTGAAAAGGCTTGCCGATGATGTGGCAGGCGGAAAGATAGATCTGAACGAAATAAAAACAATGTGCCTGAAGGATGCAAAAAAGACTTTGCTTTCCATTTACGGCGTGGGAGTTAAAGTTGCAGACTGTGCACTGCTGTTCGGTTTTCAGTTTACGGAATGCTTTCCGGTTGATGTCTGGATGAAGCGTGTGCTGGAATTTTATCCGCAGGGTCTTCCCGAATGCTTTAAGGGATATGAGGGCATTGCACAGCAGTATCTTTTTCACTGGGCAAGAAACAATTTGAAATAACAGGACGGAATTATGCAGAAATTACTTTTAGATTACGGTTTTGATAAAAAAATAGTGCTTGATGAAGAGCAGAGCAGGCATATAGCAAAAAGCCTGCGGATGAAAAAAGGAGATATGATAACCGTCTGCAACGGAAACGGAACGGATTACGGCTGTATCATTGAGGAAATTACAAAAAGCGGCGTAACCCTGTCTGTCTGCTACGAACAGGCATCACAAAGCGAACCTGATATTCGGGTTTCACTTTATCAGGGTGTGCCCAAGGGCGATAAAATGGAGGATATAATTCAGAAATGCGTTGAGCTTGGCGTGTTCAGCATTACCCCGGTGCTTACAAAAAGAAGCATCAGCCGCCCCGATGAAAAGCAGGCAGCAAAAAAGCAAATACGATACGGTAAAATTGCACTTGAGGCTGCGCAGCAGAGCGGCCGCGGCATTGTGCCCGAAATCAAATCTATGACAGATTTTAAAACCGCTGTAAACGAATGTGATGCCGATTTAATCATCCTGTTTTATGAGGGCGGCGGCGAAAGCCTGAAAAGCATTATAAGGAGCAGCGAAGCAGAAAGCATTGCTGTTTTCATCGGCCCTGAGGGAGGCTTTGAAAAGGAAGAGGTGGATGCCGTGCTTCAAAAAGGCGGTATCAGTGCCACGCTCGGAAAGCGGATTTTAAGAACGCAGACAGCGCCCGTTGCCGCTCTTTCGGCAATTATGCTTTTGACAGGAAATCTGGAATAGACAAAACCAAATAAGTTATCTTTTTTCAGACATAAAAATTAAGGAGGGCATAAGCCCTCCTTTTAATATACATATTAATATTTTAAATCTGATCAAGCGCCTGCTGAATATCCTCTATAATATCCTCTGCCGCTTCTATGCCGCAGGAAAAGCGGATTAAATCGGGTGTTACACCCGCTTCGGCAAGCTCGGCATCCGTAAGCTGGCGGTGTGTTGAAGAAGCCGGATGCAGGCAGCAGGTGCGTGCATCGGCAACATGTGTTACGATTGCAGCAAGCTTCAGACTGTTCATAAATTTTATGCCGGCTTCTCTACCGCCCTTAATTCCGAAGGAAACCACGCCGCAGGTTCCGTTTGGCATATATTTTTTTGCAATTTCATACTGTGCATCATTTTCCAGCATAGGACACTTAACCCAAGTGATTTTTTCATTGCTTTTCAGATATTCTGCCACCTTTTTTGCATTTTCACAGTGGCGTGCCATTCTTAAATGAAGTGATTCAAGCCCCACATTCAAAAGAAACGCATTATGCGCAGCAGGAATAGAGCCAAGGTCGCGCATCAGCTGAACCGTTGCTTTGGTAATATAAGCTGCTTCTCCGAAATCCTTGGAATAGGTTAAACCGTGGTAGCTTTCATCCGGCGTTGTAAGACCGGGAAATTTGTCATTCTGTTCCCAGTTGAACCTGCCGCTGTCCACAATCGCACCGCCGATGGTGGTGGCATGCCCTTCCATATACTTTGTTGTTGCATGTGTAACAATATCACAGCCGAAATCAAACGGACGGCAGTTAATCGGTGTGGCAAAGGTGTTGTCAATAATCAGCGGAATGCCGTTTTTATGAGCAACCTCTGCAAACAGCTCTATATCTAGCACATCAAGGCTTGGATTGGAGATTGTTTCACCGAAAATACATTTTGTGTTCGGCTTGATTGCGCCCTGAATTTCTTCTGCCGTTGCATGCGGCGAAACAAAGGTGAAATCAATGCCGAGTTTTCTTAAGGTAACATTGAAAAGATTAAATGTGCCACCGTAAATGGCAGAGCTGGAAACAATATGATCGCCTGCCTGCGCAATATTCAGCACGGCATAGAAATTGGCAGCCTGGCCTGATGATGTAAGCATGCCTGCAACACCGCCCTCCAAAAGTGCAATTTTTGCAGCTGCATAATCACATGTGGGATTCTGAAGCCTGGAATAAAAATAGCCTGAAACTTTCAAATCAAACAAATCGCCCATTGCTTCGCTTGAATCATATTTAAAGGTAGTGCTCTGAACGATGGGAATTACCCTTGGCTCACCGCTTTTCGGCTTATAAGCGCCCTGAACACATATTGTATCTAAACGCATAATATTTTCCTTTCTTTTAATCATTTATGAAATGAAGCATAATGCCCGGCCCGAAATCAATAAAATTCCCGGTTTCCTTTGCAGTTTCCTCATTAATAGTATGAACACCCTTAACCTCTTTATTTTTATGATAAATCAGATAAGGAACAGGGTCCGAAGCGTGTGTTCTTGTAACAATTGGTGTGGGGTGATCGGGAAGTATCATAATTTTATAATCATCATACTTTTCAAGCCCCTCAAAAAGGATAGGAAGCACCCTTTCATCAATCATTTCGATGGCACGGACCTTATTTTCAGGTTCGTTTCTGTGGCCGCATTCATCCGGCGCTTCAAAATGAATATAAACCAAATCGTTTCTTTCCAGAATATCAAGCGCTGCTTTTGCCTTGCCTTCAAAATCCGTGTCAATATAACCCGTTGCACCGGGAACATCGGCAACCTCCATTTTGGCACAGCCGCCGATTCCTTTAATCAGATCAACAGCAGAAACAACGCCGCCCTTTACACCCGTTACCTCTTCAAAGGAGCTGAACGCAGGCCTTGTACCCTCGCCCCAAAGCCATATGGAATTGGCAGGGCGCTTTCCCTGGGCCTTTCTGGCAATATTCACAGGATGATCTTTCAGAATATCATAGGATTTTTTCATCATTTCAATCAGCGGTACTGCATTTTCGCTTTGCGAAAGATATTCCGTAATAACCCTGCCTGTAATATCATGGGGCGGTGTCATTTTTCCGAGATTGGTGGTGCCGTTTGCCCAAATCAGGCAGTGGCGGTAGGAGACACCGGCATAAAACTTAAAAATATCATTGCCGAGTTCTTCCTCAACTGTTTTTATAATTTCCTTTGCTTCCTCTGTTGAAATATCATCGGCACAATAATCCTCAATTGTTTTTTCCTCATAAGGCTTATCATCCTCCGAGAGTGTAACAAGATTGCATCTTAAGGAAACATCCGTGGGCAGCATATCAATGCCGATGGAGGCAGCCTCCAGCGGACTTCTGCCTGTGTAATATTTCATCGGATCAAAACCCATAACGCTCATATTTGCAACATCAGAGCCCGGCTTCAGGCCCTCGGCAACTGTGCGGATCAGTCCCACCTCAGAGCGCCGGGAAAGATAATCCATATTCGGCTTTTCCGCAACCATCATAGGCGTTTTTCCTCCCAGAGCGGGCACGGGATAATCCGCCATTCCGTCATAAAGCACAACTGCATATTTCATACGATCTGTCCTCCAAAAAATATGCGAAGGGAGAGGTATCCCTCCGCAAAAATAAATCCGTTATTTAAAATATTTAACGCCGCTTTCAAATATTTTCATGTCCTTTTCAAAAGGAACATTTGCATAAAGATCTGTTCCTTTTCTTTCACTGTGGCCCATTTTTCCGAACACTCTGCCATCCGGCGAGGTAATACCTTCAACTGCACAAACCGAACCGTTCGGATTAAACGGCATATCGGCAACCGGGTTTCCGTTCGGATCAACATACTGGGTTGCAACCTGACCGTTTTCAATCAGCTTTTTCATAACATCGTTATTTGCCGTAAATCTGCCTTCGCCGTGCGAAATCGGAATTGAAAACATATCGCCTGCCTCAACCCCTGCAAGCCACGGTGATTTTGTGCTTGTAACACGGGTGTAGGCCATTGAGGAAATATGCCTGCCGATTGTATTGAAGGTAAGTGTAGGATCTTCCGGCTTGATTTCAACAATTTCACCGTAAGGAACAAGGCCGAGTTTAATCAGTGCCTGGAAACCGTTGCAGATACCGAGCATAAGCCCATCACGGCAGTTCAGCAGCTTTGAAACCGCTTCACGCACCTTAGGATTGCGGAAAGTTGTGGCAATAAATTTGCCCGAGCCCTCCGGCTCATCTCCGCCCGAAAATCCGCCGGGAAGCATAACAATCTGGCTTTCTTCAATGGATTTAACCATTTTATCAATCGTTTCATTGATAGCCCCAGAGGAAAGGTTGTTTACAACAAGAATTTCCGTTTCTGCGCCTGCCTTTTCAAATGCCCTTGCCGTGTCAATCTCACAGTTCGTGCCCGGGAAAGCAGGAATAAACACCTTCGGCTTTGCAACCTTGTTTTTCGCAATAAATATGGAACGCTCTTTGTAAAGCGGAACATCATAAGGCATTGCGGCAGCAGCTCTGCTGTCCGTGGGGAATACACCCTCCAGCTTACCGGTCCATGCTTCAATCAGCTCATCGGCGGTAAGCACCTCGCCATCTATAATAAACACGCCATTGTCATTCACCGTGCCAAGCTCAACTGCATTTTCAAGCACTGTGCCTGCCGCAAGCTCTGCAACAATATTGCCCTGCTTTGCAGCAAAAAGCGTTTCTTTATCAAGTGCCTGTGAAAAGGTAAAGCCCATCTTATTGCCGAATGCCATTTTACACACACAGGCAGCTGCGCCGCCTTCTTTAACAACACTTGCCGCAAGAATACTTCCGTTTCTTACACCCTCGTATATATGCATCATAAATGCCATGGCTTTTTCATAATCGGGAAGCCCGGTTTCGGCATCAACAGGAAGCTCTGCCATAACCACCTTTGAACCTGCACGCTTAAACTGTGCAGATACGGTTTTTGAAGCCTCGCTCATACCAACTGCAAAGGAAACCAGCGTTGGCGGAACATCAAGTTCATTGAAAGAACCGCTCATACTGTCCTTACCGCCGATAGACGGTGTGCCGTATCCCACCTGTGCGGAAATTGCACCGAGAAGTGCAGCGGCAGGCTTGCCCCAGCGTTTCGGATCATCATTGAGCCGTTCAAAATATTCCTGGAAGGTTAGCCTTGCCTGGCTCGGATCACAGCCCACGCATGCAAGCTTCGCAAGCGATTCTGTTACAGCAAAGGCAGAGGAATGGAACGGACTCCAGCGGGAAAGCTTCGGAATAAAGCCGTAGGACATAACGGTTGCCGTGTCTGTCTCACCTTCAAGAAGCGGTATCTTGGCCACCATGGCGTCTTCGGGTGTAAGCTGATATTTGCCGGCATACGGCATAAGCACCGTTGCTGCGCCGATAGACGAATCGAATCTTTCCACAAGGCCCTTCTGACTGCAAACCTCCAGCCTTGAAAGGTTTGCCTTAAGCGCATCGGCATTTGACTTATCCTGAAGCACGGCAGGGACTGCATTTCTGTAGTTTTCATTTTCATCCACAGCGGCAATCACGGCGTCTGCATGCTGGGTAACACCGTTTGTATTCAGGAAATCACGGCTGATATCCACAATTTTATCTCCGCGCCATGTCATAACAAGGCGGTTTGTGTCTGTAACAACGGCAACGGGGGTTGCTTCCAGATTTTCTGCATTGGAAAGTGCAATAAATGCATCTACATCGTTTTTATTCAGCACAACAGCCATTCTTTCCTGTGATTCGGAAATGGCAAGCTCCGTGCCGTCAAGCCCGTCATATTTCTTCGGTACTTTGTCAAGGTCTATATTCAGTCCGTCTGCAAGTTCACCGATAGCAACGGATACACCGCCTGCACCGAAATCATTACATCTTTTAATCATCTTTGAAACAGCAGGATTGCGGAACAGTCTCTGAATTTTTCTTTCTGTGGGCGGATTGCCCTTCTGCACCTCTGCACCGCAGGTTTCAATGGAAGAGCTGTTGTGTGCCTTTGAAGAGCCTGTTGCACCGCCGCAGCCGTCTCTTCCTGTGCGGCCGCCGAGAAGCACGATAATATCTTCTTTCTGGGGCACTTCGCGGATAACATTTTCCTTGGGGGACGCACCGATAACCGCACCGATTTCCATTCGCTTTGCAACATAGCCGTCATCATAAAGTTCTGTTACCTGTCCTGTGGCAAGGCCGATCTGGTTGCCGTAGCTTGAATAGCCCTGTGCAGCGCCTGTAGTGATTTTTTTCTGCGGAAGCTTTGCATCAAGCGTTTCCTCAAACGGTGTTGTGGGATCGCCCGAGCCGGTAACACGCATTGCCTGATAAACATAGGCTCTGCCCGAAAGCGGATCACGGATTGCACCGCCAAGGCAGGTTGCTGCACCGCCGAACGGTTCTATCTCCGTTGGGTGGTTATGTGTTTCGTTTTTGAACTGAACGAGCCACTGCTCTGTTTTTCCGTCTATAACAACGGGAACTTCGATGGAACAGGCATTAATTTCTTCGCTCTCGTCCAGATTTGCAACAAGGCCGCGTTTTTTCAGCACCTTGGTGCCGATGCATGCCATATCCATCAGGCACACATCCTTTTCCCTGTTGCCGTAAACCTCTTTTCTGATTTCAAAATACTGATTCAGCACATCCTCGATGGCCTTTTTATATTTGCCGTCCTCAATCTCAATGCTGTCCAGCTTCGTGCTGAAAGTGGTATGGCGGCAGTGATCGCTCCAATAGGTATCAATCACTTTAAGCTCTGTAAGACTGGGGTCTCTTTCTTCTGTTTTGAAATAATCGCGCACCCAGCATAAATCGGCAACACTCATGGCAAAGCCCATTGAAGCATGATATGCCGCAATTTCATCGTCCGTTTTTTGAATAAAGCCGTTTATACGCACAATATCCGCCGGAACATCTGCTGAAATATCGAGGGTTTCGGGCATATCCATGGATGCCTCCCTTGATTCAACCGGGTTGATTATATAGGATTTGATTTTAGCGAATTCCGCATCGCTTATATCACCCTTAACCGCAATAACCTTTGCACTGGCAATAACCGGGCGATCGCCTGCTGTTAAAAGCTGAATGCACTGTGCCGCACTGTCTGCCCGCTGGTCATACTGGCCGGGAAGAAATTCTGTTGCAAAATATCTCCAGTCTGCCGGAATATCAATTTCATCATAAACATTATCAAGGTTCGGTTCTGAAAGGATTTCATTTACAGCACGGGAAAATTCATCCGCCGAAACCCCCTGGGCATCATAGCGGTTGATAATTCTGAGCTTTTCAATTCCTTTAATGCCTACATTCGTTTTAAGGTCATCACGAATATGGCGGGCCTCAATATCGTTTCCTGTTTTCTTTTCAACATAAACACGAAATACTTTTGCCATTGATTTATTCTCCTTAATTTTAATAAGTATTAAAATATTAATAGTAATATAATAGCACAAACATTTTATTTTGCATATAGAAATTCTGAAATTTTAGTCAATAATTTGTAAAAAAGAAGTTAACATAAACATTTTTTTAAATAATATGTTATAATGAACATAGAAATTGTAATAGCAGACTTTATCCGGCTGCAAAAGCAAAAACAGAGGGGAGTTTTTGAAAAGCTTTGACAGACAACAGCGTTACAGACGAAAATCTTTACGAGGTGGAATTTTTGAACTGCACCGTGGATAAGGCGCAGGATTTTAAAATTATTGAATGCGACAGCCATTTTTCCGAATTCGCAGGCATTCATCCATCAAAAGTAAAGCAGGGGAAGCTATTTTTAAGAGATATTCTAAAGCCTGTTGACAGGGAATATGTTTTCAAAAAAATATGCAAAAAAGACACAAAATATGTTTACATGGATTTTGAAATTCTGAACAGAGAAAACGAGCCTGTTTTTATCCACTGCACGGCAAAAAACCGTGAAAAATCATCGCTTTGCAGGCTTGTTTTTGCCGATGTTTCAAAAAGCCGTGAAAAAAGGGAAAAGCTGAAGCAGCAGGCCACCGCGGCTA
The DNA here is from genome assembly GCA_910584985.1 of uncultured Eubacterium sp. Lineage (GTDB taxonomy): Bacteria > Bacillota > Clostridia > Oscillospirales > Acutalibacteraceae > Eubacterium_R. The sequence continues at coordinate 73,950 of CAJUDJ010000002.1, forward strand.
ACAGCCTGATTGACCTTGTTGCAGGCGGCATCTGCATATTCAGAGTTACGCCGGAGATGCACTTTGATGCACTTTATATGAATGATGCCTGCTGCCGCATGTTCGGAACAACAAAGGAAAGCTACCGAAAACGGGAATACAGGCTGGATGAACTGATTCACAGCAAGGATAAAACCATTGTTTTTCAGGCGATCGGCACGGCTATGGCAACAGGCGAGGGACTTAACCTTGAATACAGGGTGATGACACACCGAAACGAATTTATGTGGTGCAGCTGCAGCGCTGCCGTTCAAAAATACGAAGCAGACGGAAGCCCTGTTTTTCAGGCGGTTTTCACCGATATTACAAGGATTAAACAGGCGGAACAGAAAGCAGATGCCGCCAACGAAAAGCTGATAAATCTGCTTGAAAATTTAACCGGCGCCATGTTTTTTGCAAGCCTTGAAAAGCCGTTTGAGGCTGATTATATCAGCGGTGATTTTGTAAGGCTTATCGGATATTCAAGGGATGAATTTGAACAGCGGTTTGACAATGATCTCGGAAAACTTGCAGACAGCTGCACACAGCTTGCAGATGAAATCAAAAAACAGGTTTCAAAGGGCGGAAAAGCCGAAATTACATATACAATTCATGCAAAGGGGGCAAGGGCAGTGCCCGTTCGCGATACAAGAAAACTTGTTACACAGCAGGACGGCACAAAAACACTGATATGTGAGCTGGAGGAGTTAAGCAATTAACAGAAAATATGGATAAAATAAAAGTCTTTTCAACACGGTTTGTTGATGAATATTCAAGGGAAAGAATTTTTTACGGTATTAATTTTGGTTCCAAGGCTATGCCGCTTTCAAATGCAATGCCTTATTATCAGGATAACATTTCCTTTTATCTTTCGTATTTTAAAGAGCATGGTTTTAATGTTATTAGATATTTCCTGAACTGGGAATATATTGAGCCAGAGCCGAACAGATACAACAGGGCGGTGCTTGAAGAAATCGGCACCTTTCTGGATGAATGTGAAAAGAATAATATATATGTTATTCTTGATATGCATCAGGATTTATTCGGTGCTTTTAATAAAAGAGTATACAGTAAAAAGGATAACGGAATGGGAAATGGTGCACCCCGCTGGGCATGCATAACAAACGGAGTGCGCTATAAAAACCACAGATTTTTGTGGGCGGCAGGTTATTTTAATGATAAGGCTGTTCACAATGCTTTTGACAATTTTTGGGAAAACACAGAGGTTTACGGCAGAGGATTGTTGGATCGGTTCTGCGATTTATGGCGTATGCTTGCAAAAAAATTCGGAAATCATCCTTCTGTTCTGGGCTTTGATATACTTAATGAACCGTTTCCCGGAAGTGATGGCGGAAAGGTTTTTAATCAGCTTGTAAAATCCGCTCTGACAACAGCTGTAAAAAGCAAAAAGCTGAATAGAAAAGAGTTTTTAAAATCTATTGCTGATAAAAATCCGGTTAAAAGTGTGCTTGATCAATTCAGCGGAGAATTTCTGAATGAAATAACGCAACCCTGCGGCGAGCTTATAAAAAAGTTTGATACAGAAAGATATTTTCCTTTTATTAACAAAGTTACTGCTGCTATAAGAGAAGAAACGCAAAATGGAGTTATTTTCAGGGAAAACTGCTATTATTCAAATATCGGAATACCAAGTTGTGCACCGCCCATTGCGGTAAATAATAAGCGGGAGGAAAATCAGGCATTTGCTCCGCACGCATATGATTTTATGGTGGATTCACCTTTTTATAAATATGCAAATAACAGCAGAATTGAAGCCATTTTCAGAAAAAGAAGAGAAGAACAGAATAAGTTGGATATGCCTATGCTTGTCGGAGAATGGGGTGGCGGCGGAGCATTGGATTGGATTGATCACGGAGAATTTATTTTAAATCTTTTTGATAGTTTTAAATGGAGCAGCACCTATTGGTGCTTCGATAAGCATCTTACCGAATTTCCTGTAATGCAAATGCTGTGCAGACCGCATCCTGTTGCAGTATGCGGAAGCATTGAAAAATATAATTTTGATAAAAATAACCAGTGCTTTTACCTTTCATTTAATCAGAACAGGGAATTTGATGTTCCAACGGAAATTTTCTGCCATAAAAAGCCTTGCAGAATCATTGCAAACGGCAGATATGAGCTTGAACAGCTCAGCGCATATACATATATACTTACGCTTTTTACCGAAAAAGGAAGCAATGAAATAACGGTTGAGTTTTAATAAAAGAATTGATTTTAAAGCTTTTTATAAGAGAAAAGGTGTACGGTTCGGTTTTGAACTGTACACCTTTTATGTTAAGTTTATTTCATATCTTTATACGGCTTTTTCTCTGTTACCCAGCCTTCCTTGTTCTGCTGCTTTGCCCTTGCAACCGCAAGTGCATTTTCGGGCACATCCTGTGTAATGGTTGAACCTGCAGCCGTAAAAGCATAATCACCGATTTCAACAGGCGCAATCAGATTTGTGTTGCAGCCGAGAAATGCATGATTGCCTATTTTGCAGCGGCTTTTGTTTTTTCCGTCATAATTCACTGTTACGGTGCCGCAGCCGAAATTCACATTTTCGCCCACATCCGAATCTCCGATATAGGTGAGATGTGCACTTTTCGTTCCTGCACCCACAACGGAATTCTTCACTTCCACAAAATCGCCGATATGCACATTTTTGCAAAGCCTGCTGCCTGCCCTTACCTGAACAAACGGTCCGCAGTCCACACCGTCTTCAACCTCACTGTCCGTAAGCTTCACATTATCCAGCACAACATTATTGCCGATAACACCGTCCTTAATATAAGTATTCGGTCCGATTACGCAGTCCTTTCCGATAACCGTGTTTCCGAGAAGAATTGTATTGGGAAGAATGGTTGTGCAGGCACCGATTTTAACATCCATGCCAATCATAACACCGTCCGTGCACGGAATATCCACACCGTTTACCATATGTGCCGTGTTTATATTTCGTCTCATAATCGAATTCAGCTCATTCAGCTGCTTTCTGTCATTCGCACCGAGAATAACCTCGCTGTTTTCACAGATATACGCACCTGCATTTTTTCCCTTGTTAATCAGAATTTCAAGACTGTCTGTTAAATAATACTCGTTCTGGGCATTCTGATTATTGATATTGGAAAGTGCATAAAGCAAATCCTCGCCGTTAAACCAATACATACCGGCGTTGGATTCATTGATTTTCTTTTCCTCTTCATCGGCATCCTTGTGTTCAACGATACGGAGCAGCGTGCCGTTTTCATCTCTCTTAATATGACCGATTCCGTTCGTATCCTCAACAATGGCAGAGGTTAGCGTGATTGCATTCCCATTTGCCATATGATATTCATAAACCTGATTGATGGTTTCTGCCGTCATCATAGGGCCGTCCCCGTTTAAAATAAGGATTTCATCCTCCTTGTGCTTTTCAACAAAATCCCTTGCCATCATAACTGCATGGCCTGTGCCCAGCTGGGGATTCTGGTAGGCAGTTTCAATATCTGCATCCAGATACGCCTCAACCACTTCGTGCTTGTAACCCGTTACAACACAGATTTTTTCACAGCCCGCTTCCCGAACTGCTCTTAAAACATAATGCAGCATCGGCTTGAAAAGCACTTCGCACATAACTTTGGGAGCTTCTGATTTCATTCTTGTTCCCTTGCCGCCGGCAAGAATTATTGCACATTTCATTACACTTTATCTCCTTAAAAAGAAAGATTTCACATTTTTGTGAATTTTTACTTGACTGAAAACAGATAGGGGGAAAGGGGTTGTAAGACAAAACTGCCCTGCACCTGAAACGAATGCATTTTTAACGCAGTATTTCGCAAAAGCACATCATTCTCAGACTCTTTCTCCTTATCTGCTTTCAGTCTTTATCATTATGCACGAAATTTTATAAGATTTCAATTATTATTTCCATTTTTTCTATTTTTTTCAAAAATTATTTGTATTTTTTTAATAGGTATGCTATAATGCTATCACAATATACAATGAAACAGTTCTGCTGTTTACAAGGTATAATAATAAAATCTAAAATTTTAGGAGGTATTCCCAATATGGCAAAGAAATATTGTTACCTTTTCTCAGAGGGTAATGCCGGAATGAGAGAGCTTCTCGGCGGTAAAGGTGCAAACCTTGCTGAAATGACCAATATCGGTCTTCCGGTACCACAGGGATTCACAATCACAACAGAAGCTTGTACTCAGTATTATGAGGACGGCCGCAAAATCAACGATGATATTATGGCTGAAATTGAAGAGTACATTGTAAAGATGGAGGAAATCACAGGCAAAAAGTTCGGTGATATGGAAAATCCTCTTCTTGTATCGGTTCGTTCAGGCGCACGCGCTTCCATGCCCGGTATGATGGATACAATTCTGAATCTTGGTTTGAACGAAGATGTTGTTAATGCAATCGCTGAAAAATCAGGCAATCCAAGATGGGCTTGGGACTGTTACAGAAGATTCATCCAGATGTATTCCGATGTAGTTATGGAAGTTGGTAAGAAATATTTTGAAGAGCTTATCGACAAGATGAAGGAAGAAAAGGGCGTTAAGCTTGATGTTGAGCTTACTGCCGAAGACCTTAAGGAGCTTGCTGCTCAGTTTAAGGCTGAATATAAAGAGAAAATAGGCGCAGATTTCCCGGCTGATCCCAAGGAACAGCTTATGGGCGCTGTTATGGCTGTATTCCGTTCATGGGATAACCCGCGTGCAAATGTTTACCGCCGTGATAACGATATTCCTTATTCATGGGGCACAGCCGTTAATGTTCAGTCTATGGCATTCGGCAACATGGGTGATGACTGCGGCACAGGTGTTGCTTTCACACGTGACCCTGCAACAGGCACAAAAGGCCTTTTCGGTGAGTTCTTAACAAACGCACAGGGCGAAGATGTTGTTGCCGGCGTTCGCACACCGATGCACATCTCAGAGATGGAGCAGAAATTCCCTGAAGCTTTCGCAGAATTCACAAAAGTTTGTGCTATTCTTGAAGATCATTACAGAGATATGCAGGATATGGAATTTACGGTTGAGCACGGAAAGCTCTTCATGCTTCAGACAAGAAACGGCAAGAGAACTGCTCAGGCTGCTCTTCAGATTGCCTGCGACCTTGTTGACGAAGGCATGAGAACACCGCAGGAAGCCGTTGAAATGATTGATCCCCGTAACCTTGACACACTTCTTCACCCACAGTTTGATGCTGCTGCAATTAAAGCTGCAACACCTGTAGGCAAGGGTCTCGGTGCATCTCCGGGTGCTGCTTGCGGTAAAATCGTATTCACTGCCGATGATGCAGTTGAATGGAACGCAAGAGGTGAAAAGGTTGTTCTTGTTCGTCTTGAAACATCACCTGAAGATATTACGGGTATGAAAGCTGCACAGGGTATTCTTACTGTTCGCGGCGGTATGACCTCTCACGCTGCCGTTGTTGCACGCGGAATGGGCACATGCTGCGTTTCTGGCTGCGGCGATATCAATATGGATGAAGAAAACAAGAAATTCACACTTGCAGGCAAAGAATACCATGAGGGTGATTATCTTTCCATTGACGGTTCAACCGGTAATATCTATGACGGTCTTATTCCTACTGTTGACGCTACAATCGCCGGCACTTTCGGCAGAATCATGGGCTGGGCTGATGAGTTCAGAACATTAAAGGTTCGCACAAATGCTGATACACCTGCAGATGCGAAAAAGGCAAGAGAACTCGGCGCTGAGGGCATCGGTCTCTGCCGTACAGAGCACATGTTCTTCGAGGAAGACAGAATTGCTGCTTTCCGTGAAATGATTTGTTCAGACACTGTTGAGGAAAGAGAAGCTGCTCTTGAGAAGATTCTTCCTTATCAGCAGGGCGATTTCAAGGCACTTTACGAAGCACTTGAAGGCTGTCCGGTAACCATCCGTTTCCTTGATCCTCCGCTTCATGAATTCGTTCCTACCGAAGAAGAAGACATCAAGAAGCTTGCTGATTCACAGGGCAAATCTGTTGAAGACATCAAGGCTCTTATCGCTTCTCTTCATGAATTCAACCCGATGATGGGCCACCGCGGACTTCGTCTTGCAGTAACCTATCCCGAAATTGCAAAGATGCAGACAAAGGCTGTTATCCGCGCTGCTATCGAGGTTCAGAAGGAGCATGCAGACTGGAAGGTTTGCCCGGAAATTATGATTCCGCTTGCCTGCGATACAAAAGAACTTAAGTATGTTAAGAATGTTGTTGTTGAAACTGCTGATGCAGAAATCGCTGCAGCAGGCATTGACATGAAATATGAAGTTGGTACCATGATTGAAATCCCGCGTGCTGCTCTTACAGCAGACCAGATTGCAACAGAGGCTGAATTCTTCTGCTTCGGTACAAATGACCTTACACAGATGACATACGGCTTCAGCCGTGATGATGCAGGTAAGTTCCTGAATGCTTACTATGATGCAAAGATTTTCGAGAACGATCCGTTTGCTAAGCTTGACACAGTCGGCGTTGGCTCTCTTATGAAGATGGCTGTTGAAAAGGGTAAGGCAACCCGCGCAAGCCTTCACTGCGGTATCTGCGGTGAGCACGGCGGCGACCCGAGCTCTGTTGAATTCTGCCACGAAATCGGTCTTGATTATGTATCCTGCTCACCATTCCGTGTTCCGATTGCCCGCCTTGCTGCTGCACAGGCTGCAATCAAAAATTCAAAATAATTAAATTTAAAACAGTAAATCGATCTTGCAGAATTGCTTCTGCAAGGTCTTTTTTATTATGCCTTGCTGTTACGATAGATTTATGATAAAATGCAATAGAGAACAATTATATTTATACGCAATACCTTATTTAAAAAATATGAAATGAATATAATCACAAACAACTGCGAAGCCTTCCGGGAAAATCCCATGTTAGCAATACAAAAATTAAACAACATAAATTTAAAAATTTTTATCACAAAAATCAGATTTTAAGGGATATAGTGTATATGATAGGATTATTTTTAAATCTGCTTGATACCCAAACAGAAAAAGAAAAGTTTATAGAACTTTATGATACATACAAGGATTTATTATACTGGATAGCGCTGAAAAGAACAAACTGCAATGAAGATGCCGAAGAATGCGTGCAGGAAACTTTTTTCTATATTGCAAAGCATTTTGAAAAAATCAATGATGTAAATTCCAAAAAAACTAAAATTTACTTGTCAACAATCGTTACAGGATTTGCAATAAATATATATAATCATTCCAATAGAACAGATATTATAGAAATAGATAATGAAAATGAAACCACAGATTTAAAGTATTTTGAAAATTTTCAGAAAATTGAATTGTTATCCGTTCTGAATAAGGCTTTAGATGAAGAAAGCAGAGTGTTTTTTTACTTAAAATATTTGTATAACTATAAAAGCAAAGAAATAGCGGAAGTATATTAAGGTAAAAGATTCCTATGTACGAAAGAAATTGGAATATGCAAGAAGAAAATTAAGAAAACAATTAGAGGAAAGGATTTGATAAAGTGTCTGTATTTGAAGATGCGCTGTGGCTTTCAGGTGAACAATGGATTGAGTCATTTCCGGCAGATTTGCCGAAACATAAATTCAGCAAAAAACATAACAAAGTAATAAATAATATAATTTATGGAGAACAAGATAATGCTAAAGTCAAATTATCAAAAGGAACAATTAAAATTTTGCTGATTGCAGCCATTTTACTCGCACTTGCAACAACGGTATTTGCTGTTCCTGCAGGCAGAGAATATATTGTTGAAAAATTCTTTAATCATGCAGAATATACCGTGATTAATGCCGGCGATTTAAAAAAGGTAACATCTTTAAAATTGAATTATATTCCAGCCGGATTTGAAAAAACAGAAGATTACGGATATGCATATATCTATGAAAATATTGATAAATCCTTTTTAGTGCAAAAATGCGAATTATCAACACTTGTTGGTTTTGATACGGAAAATTATGATTGTGAAAACATAACAATAAACGGATTTGATGCTATTTTTTACAGATCACTTAATGAGTTTAAAGGCATAATTTTTAATAATGGCGAATACATATTTTTAGTAGATGGTAACATTGAAAAAGATGAGCTTGTTAAAATTGCACAAAATTTAAATTGATTGTTTGTAAAAGAAGTCTAAATTCAGACTTCTTTTATTTTTTTATCACAAAATGGATTATTTTAATGATTATGTGTAATGAGAGGATATTTTGTGAAAGGAGGCGAAAAGAGATGGTTAAACATCAGAACTTTTTCAAAATGCTTGTAATGTGTATGTTATCGTGTTTACTTGTATGCAGCAATGCCACAACGGTTCGCGCTGCGGCTAATAATAACACATATGGGATTACCCCGCTTTATACAATCATTTTAAGCAATACAGCAAGTCTGACAATATCAGGCATAAAAGCAGAATGTAAAGCAGCTGTTAAATCCAATACATCGGTAGCACTTAAAATCAAAATGGAATTGCAGAAAGAAAAGTCAAACGGATATGAAACCGTTGAAACATGGACAAGCAGCAAAACGGGAACTTATCTGGCAATGTCTGAATCAAGAAATATTAATATATTCAGCACATACAGATTAAAAGTTACATTTACAGCAGGAAATGAAACCGAAGTGGTTTATAGGTATAAGTAAGATTATGTATTAGCCGATTAAAGTAAAAAGCAATACTTTTAAAATGAAGGAGGTGTTTCCGATGATTTAAGTTAATTTCATCTAATCAAATCAACAAATACATATAAAAATTTAAAATAAAGGAGATTTTATTATGATTAAAAGAATAACAAGTTTGTTTTTGGCATTTACTATACTCACAACATGTTTAATTGGTGCAACAAATATGTATGCATCTGATAACAAGTATTATAATGAAAAAAGTGAAACCGTAATATATGACGGCATTGAATACAAATATATTGATGAATTTGTCAATGGCAAAGAAATTACCCATATACTTAATTTAACTAATAATACAGAAGATATATTGTATTTTGATGAAGTTAATGGTATTATTTATTTAAATGATGAACCCATTGCATTTGTAGAAGATGTGATTTTATCAGAAAACATTTCTTCAGAAACAGGAATAAGTCCTTTGGCAGGAGATAGTTACTGGGGATATAACGGTACAACAACAAAACGCATAACCTGGGCTCAGGGAGTGGCTGCCGCTGTCCTCGCCGGAATTATTGCAGCAGTTATTCCGAATGTTGGTAAAGTTGCTGTAATATTAAAAATAGGTCTTTCTGCTTTAGGTGTTGTTGCAGCAGCGTGCGGTGGCGCATATGTGGATTGTGCTTCTTATTCTCATGTATTAATGGATGGTAAAATAGAATTCCGTTTAGATTGGACTTTTAGACCAAGCACCGGAGATGTATATGGTCCATACAGTAAATACATTCTTTAAATTATGAAACAAAATAAGATAAACAAGGTGTTATTATGAGCAAAAAGAAGTTTTATATAATTACCACTTGCTGCTTAATAGCAGCTATAATCGCATTTCAAATTATTATGTATTATATTGCAGGGGAGGAAGCCCTTTTAACACGCGGAAAACTACGCGCCTTTTGGCTTTCTTTCCCCATCGTTTTCCTCTGTTTGTCTTTCCTGCGGGATTTTATTATCAAAAAGAAATTCAGCAGTATTGATAATGAAGATAAGAAAAAATAAATTCAGCGAACATAAATACACATTTTTGTTCGTCTGCTCTAAAGAAGCAACAAAAAACCGTTTACCAAGTATGGTAAACGGTTTTAATGTCTTTATATAGGTTTATTTTCTCTTTTTATAATACATTGCCCTTAAGGAGTTTGCAACAGCAATCAGGCACACGCCCACATCGCCGAAAACGGCAAGCCACATTGCATTTTCATCAAAGATTCCCACGGCACAACCAATGATAATCAGAAATTTCACGCCAATGCTGAAAATGATATTCTGCTTAACAATGCCCATCGTTTTGCGTGCAATTCTTCTGCCAACCGGGATTTTTGAAAGGCTGTCGCCCATAATCACCACATCTGCTGCTTCAATGGCCGCATCCGCGCCGATACCGCCCATGGCAACGCCAAGGTCTGCTTCTGCCAGAACGGGGGCATCATTTATGCCATCGCCTGTATACAGCACCACGGCATTTTCATCCTGTTTAAGCGCTCTTACCTTTTCAACCTTTTCATCCGGCAGAAGCTTTGCATAATAACTGTCTATACCTGCCTTCTGCGCTATATCCTTTGCAATCGGCTCTTTATCACCCGTAAGCATAACTGTTTTATTAATGCCCAGCTTTTTCATTTCGGAAACGGCAGCCTTGCTGTCTGTTTTAATCACATCCGCAAACACAATATCACCCAAAAATTCATCTTCGCTGCACAAATAAATTGCTGTTCCGATAAGCTGTGTTTCCTTATAATCAACCCCTGCCATTTCCATAAGCTTTTCATTGCCGGCATAGTATTTTTTGCCGTTAATCACTGCCGAAACACCCTTTCCGGCATAATTTCTGGAATCCGTTACCTGCAGATTATCGGCAAAATGCCCGAATGCAAGGCTTACGGATTTTGCAATCGGATGATTGGAATACCTTTCACACGCCGCAATCAGCCCCAGAAGCTCTCTGTGCTCGGAAGCATCGCCGCAGTGGCAGTTAATACATTCACAGCTTACAAACTCAAACTTTCCGCTTGTGATTGTGCCCGTTTTATCAAACACACCCACATTGCATTTAGCAAGCATTTCAAGATAATTGCTTCCTTTTATAAGAATGCCCTGCTTTGATGAAGCGCCGAGCCCTGCAAAAAAACCGAGCGGAATGGAAATCACAATCGCACACGGGCAGGAAACAACAAGCGCAGAAAGTCCTCTGTAAGCCCATTCACTCCATTCACCGCCGAAGAACAGCGGCGGCACAACAATAATCAGAAGTGCAATCAGGCAAACCACCGGCGTGTAGATTTTTGCAAAGCGGCTGATAAATTTTTCAGCACTGCTTTTTTTGCTTGTGCCCTCTATCATTTCCAGTATTCTTGCAACTGTTGATTCGCTGTATATTTTTGTTGCTTTAATTGTAAGCGTGCCGTCCAGATTCACAGAGCCTGAAAGCACTTCGCTTCCCTCTGCCATCGAAACAGGTATGCTTTCGCCTGTAAGTGCAGACATATCAACCTCTGCACTGCCCTTTACAATCACACCGTCAAGCTCTATCTTCTGCCCGGCATTAACGATAAACTCTTCGCCTGCAAGCACTTCCTCCGGCTTAATCTCCGCATTTTTTCCGTTTCGGATAACCGTAACCGTCTGCGGCTTCATCGCAATCATATCAGAAATGGATTTTCTGCTTTTTCCCACAGCAAGGTCCTGCAGAAATTCACCTATTGTGTAAAGAAGCACAACGGCACAGCCTTCCGTATATTCTCCGATAACAAATGCACCCAAAGAAGCGATTGCCATCAGAAAGTTTTCATTAAACACATTTCCGTGAATAATGCCTTCAACCGCTTCTTTGATAATATTAAAACCGATAACCAAATAGGAAATTCCAAAGCAAATCATCGGAATATATTCGTTTATTTCTGTAAATTCATGCAGTATGTAGCCCAGCACAAGAAAAATACCGCCGCATATAATTTTAAACAGAAATACACCCTTGTTTGCCTCGCCGCCGTGCGCATGATCGTGTCCGCAGCCGCAGCCGTCATCATGATGTGCGTGATTATGTTCGTGTTCACAGCAGGCACATTCGCTGCTGCCGTGTTTATGTTTGTTTTTATCTGCCATAATTCCTTCACTCCTCTATGTGTTCTATTCCACAGTTTATAATTGTTTTAACATGCGCATCAGCCAGAGAATACACAATCTGCTTTCCGTCCCGCTTATATTTAACAAGATGGTTTTGCTTCAGTATTCTGAGCTGATGGGAAACTGCAGTCTGGCTTACGCCGGTTGTTGCAGTGATTTCCGTTACATTAAGCCCGCTGTCAAAAAGAGAACATAAAATCTTTACCCTTGTGGAATCAGAAAAGATTTTAAATAAATCCGCAAGGTCATAAATCAGTTCCTCATTGAGCATATACATCACCTCTCATATGAATAGTTGTTCATATGAGCATTATATGCTATTTATCAAACAATGTCAATACCCCATTTGAATCCATTACACCAAGAAAAATATTTTTAATATCCTTTTCCTGGCTTTTCACGCGATTAATCAGTTCGCTTCTGTCTATTCCCGCATCTGCAAGGTCATCTTCCATAATTTTACCGTCCATAATGACATTAACCGATAATCCCTCATTTTCAGGTGCAAAATTGAAATCCTTCGGATTAAGCGGCCGTTTCAGCGGAACCGGCATAAAGCTTATATTCCCCGTGGTTTCCATAATGGCATAATTCACATCCGAAATATTAAAATATCCGGCTGTTCTTGCGGATGTTAAAAGATCATTCAGTTCTATTCTTGCTTTTCTGAGATTTCTTTTATAGATTTTTCCCTGATAGATCAGTACAATCGGGCTTCCTGTGATAATAAGGCGTGCAGCCGTGCTTTTCTGGGAAATAACCGTAAAAATAATATCCAGAAGTGCATAAATAACCATTGCCGTTACACCCTTCCACCATTCCATATCTATATTGGTAGACATTTCGGCAGCAATAGATCCGATTGTAATAGCCACAACATAGTCAAAAAACGAAAGTTCTGAAATTGCCCTGTATCCCATAATCCTTGAAAGTATAAACAAAACCAGAAAAGAAACAAGTCCAAGAATAACAATATTTAAAAATTCCATTTAATCACCTTTAAATAATTTTTTATTATTATTTACCAAAAAAATGTTTTCATTATAAAAAATTTATGGTATAATAACCAAATAATTCATTTGTAAGAAAAGGAGATTTTATGGGCAAAAGAGGTATAAAAATTGCCGCCTTTGGCATAGTATGCAACTTTCTGCTGTTTTTAGTAAAGCTTTTTGTTGGAATAAGCTCTAATTCCCTTGCTGTGTACTGCGATTCAATAAACAACCTTGGCGATATTTTTGCAAGCCTTATCGCACTGTTCGGATTTATTTTTATCCTGAAATCAAAAACAAATCCGCAAAAGAACAGCAGGGTTCAGGCGCTTTGCTCTTTTGTTATAGGAAGCATTGTTGCCGTTACCGGTGCATATTGTGTATATACAGGGCTTGAAAGATTTATATATCCCGTGCTTGTTTCCTATTCCTTTAAATACGCCATGCTGATTCTGCTTACGGCCTTTGTAAAACTGGTGATGGCAATGGTTTATATTATGGGAAACCGAAAATCTCCGTCCCCTGTATATAAAGCACTTATTTTAGACAGTTTTCTTGATTTCGGAATTACAATTATGGCTGTTCTTGGCTTTTTCCTGATTCAGAAGCTGAATTATGCGGTTGACGGTGTTTTCGGAATTGTAATCGGGCTTATCATTCTTTTCAATTCTGCAAAATCTGTTTTTGAACAGGCAAAATATCTTATAAATAATTAAATGGCCGGTTCTGGAAAGATTCTGACCTTATTGCGCAAAAAGAAAGGGGTAATTTTATGGCAGTAAAAACAAAAAAGAGGGGAAAAACAGTGCTGATTATTCTGGCTTCCATTGCGGGCGTTATTGCGCTTGCCCTTTGTGCCTGTGTTGCGGTAAGCTTCGTGGGCATCAAATCAAATCAGAACTTTATCAAATCACTTAAGGCAGTCGAATATGAAAATCAGCTTGCGCCCCATCTTGCCGATGACGGTTATTATACTTTTGTAACCGATGATGATTTTAAAGTAATGCAGCTTTCCGATATTCATATCGGTGCAGGCTTTTTAAGCATAAAAAAGGACACAATGGCGCTGAATGCCGTTGCGGCAATGATTACGGCAGAAAAGCCGGATTTGGTTATTGTTACAGGCGACATTGCATTTCCTGTGCCGTTTCAGTCGGGCACCTTTAATAATAAAAATTCCGCACGCCTGTTTGCCGAACTGATGGAGCAGCTGGGTATTTACTGGGCACCTGCTTTCGGAAATCATGATACGGAATCCTATTCCTATTTCACAAGAGAGGAAATATGCAATTTTTATACTAATGGTGATTATAAGCATTGTCTGCTTCAGGCCGGACCGGATGATGTTGACGGCTTCGGAAACTACATAGTCAATGTAAAAAATACCCTTGGAAAAATAACACAGAGCTTTGTTATTCTTGATTCCCAGTCCTATGTCGGTGCCGGAATTATAGACGGCATTATTTATAAATATGACCGTATACATGATAATCAGGTAGAATGGTACAGAAATCAAATAACTGCTTTAACACAGAAAAATGGCGGAGAAACACCAAAATCTCTTGTTTTTTTCCATATTCCTCTTATAGAATTCAAAGATGCATGGCAGGAATATGTGGATAACAGCTGCAACAACACAGAAAATGTTAAATATTTATATGGCAAGGTCGGCGAAAAGAATAATGGTATCTTTTGCCCTGAGGAAAATTGCGGTCTTTTTGATGCCGCCCTTGAGATCGGTTCAACGCAGGGCTTTTTCTGCGGCCATGATCATTTAAACAATTTCTCGCTGGATTACAAAGGCATACGCCTTTCTTACGGCTACACAATAGATTATCTTGCTTATTTCGGAATTATGAATTACGGTGCACAGCGCGGCTGCACAATCATTCATGTTGCACCGGACGGTAGTTTTTCTTCTCACCTTGAAAACTATTATCAGGATAAATACAGCCCTGTAAATGAAAAAGAAACCGTAAGCATGGAAAGCTGGATTCCCAGTTATTAAAAAACAGTTGACAAAATTCCACTTAGGTCATATAATAGGAATACAAAATATTTTCAGGGCGGGGTGAAATTCCCCACCGGCAGTAAAGTCTGCGACCCGTAAAGAAATTTGCGGCTGAATCGGTGAAATTCCGATACCGACGGTTAAAGTCCGGATGAGAGAAAATGTTTAAGGCACAAAAATATTATAATCCTGCCTTATAAGTCAGAACATTTACGCCCTTGGTATTTTCATACCAAGGGCTTCTCTTTTGCCCAAAAAAGGAGAAAAAATGAAAACAACAAAAAAAGTAAACGTAACAAAGCTGACAACCATTGCAATGCTGACAGCAATAGGCACAATTCTTCAGTATCTTGAAGTTTCAATTCCGATTATGCCTGAATTTATCAAGCTTGATTTTTCGGATTTGCCGCAGCTGATCGGTGCAATCACCCTTGGTCCTGTTTCAGGCGTTATTATATGCCTTGTGCGCAATATCATACATATGATTGTAAGTAACAGCGGTTTTGTGGGTGAACTTTCAAACTTTATTATCGGTGCATCTCTTGCACTGACAGCCGGCTTTATTCACAAAAAAATCCCGAATTTCAAGGGTGCTGTTATCGGCAGCATTGCCGGTGCGGTTGTTATGGGGCTTATTTCGCTACCAAGCAACTATTTTGTTATTTATCCGCTTTATTACAATGTGGTGGGCTTTCCCGAAGAAGCCATTCTTGGCATGTATAAGGTGTTAAGACCGTCCACAAAAAATATTTTTGAAGCGCTGCTTGTTTTCAATGTGCCGTTTACAATCGTTAAAGGGCTGATAAGCGCAATACTTACAATTCTCGTTTATAAACCTGTAAATAAGGTTTTAAAATTATCAAAGTAAAAATCTGCCTGCGGTGATCTGCACACTTGCGACAGTAAACTATATATCCTCTTTTAAAGCTGTTCTTTTCAGAACAGCTTTTTTATCAAAATAACCAAAAACATTAAAATCTCTGTTACATTTTTTTATTTTGGTCGGCAACAATATTATTGCTATTTTTTTAACAATGCTGTATAATATTATCATAAAATTATAATTAAATTTAAGGAGAAAATAATTATGTTAGTTTCTGCAACCGAAATGCTGAAAAAAGCAAAAGCAGGTCATTATGCTGTCGGCCAGTTCAACATCAATAATCTTGAATGGACAAAATCCGTTCTTTTAACTGCTCAGGAATTGAACAGCCCTGTTATTCTTGGTGTTTCAGAAGGCGCAGGCAAATATATGACGGGCTTTAAAACCGTTGCTGCCATGGTTAAAGCAATGGATGAGGAACTTGGAATCACTGTTCCTGTGGCTCTTCATCTTGACCATGGAACATACGAAGGCTGCTATAAATGCATTAAAGCAGGCTTTACTTCCATTATGTTTGACGGTTCCCATTATCCGATTGATGAAAATGTTGCCAAAACAACAGAACTTGTTCATGTTGCACATGCACTCGGTCTTTCAATAGAAGCTGAGGTAGGATCTATCGGCGGTGAGGAAGACGGTGTTATCGGCGCAGGTGAATGTGCAGACCCTGATGAATGCAAAATGGTTGCTGATCTCGGTGTTGACATGCTTGCAGCAGGTATCGGTAATATTCACGGCAAATATCCTGAAAACTGGGCAGGTCTTTCTTTTGATACACTTGATGCAATTCAGCAGAAAACAGGTGTTATGCCTCTTGTTCTTCACGGCGGCACAGGTATTCCTGAGGATATGATAAAAAAAGCAATAGATTTAGGCGTTTCTAAAATCAATGTTAACACAGAGTGCCAGCTTTCCTTCCAGGAAGCAACACGCAAATACATTGAAGACGGCAAGGATTTACAGGGCAAGGGATTTGACCCGCGTAAACTTCTTGCACCCGGTGCTGAAGCTATCAGAGCAACCGTTAAAGAAAAAATGGAACTTTTCGGTTCAATCGGCAAAGCAAACGACTGATAAAAACAAAAAGGCAGTTTCACTGCCTTTTTTATTTTAAAAAGTTTTTCTAAAAATATTGTTGAATAACAATTTTTAATCATTTTATTTTTTCTTTCTTTACAAACAATAATAGAGCACGGCAAGCCGTGAATTTTTTTGAACGGAGGAGAAAATTATGAAAAGAAAAACAGTAAACATCATTAAAGGTGTGGGCGTTGCAATGGCTGTTGGTTCTGCTGTTGCGGCAGCAAGCGCATCTATGGGGCAGAACAGCAAAAGCACAAAAAAAACCATGCAAAAAGCTGTAAACAAGGTTTCTGATTTTGTTGACACGGTTTCATCTTTAATGTAAAAACAAAAAGCAGAAAAACCAAATTTTTCTGCACACTGAAAGGGACGGAAATTTCCGTCCCTTTCAGAATTTACATGATTTCATAATCTGTTTTTTCTTCAATCTTAATAACTTCCTGCCCTTCGATTTTATCCAGAAAAGAGGAAAAATCAACATTAAAGGCCGTTCCGCTTTCAAAAATATCCAACAGCGGCTGAAGCACAAAACGCCGTTCAAACATTCTCGGATGGGGCAGCGTTAAATTTTTCGTGTGTGTGGTATAATCTTCTGCCATAAGCAAATCCACATCCAGTATTCTGGGTCCGTTTTTGATTCCTCTTTTTCTGCCGAAAGCACTTTCAATTCCAAGGCACATTCCAAGCATTTCATGCGGCTCAAGCTGGCTTTCAACAAGCAAATTGCAATTATAGAAATTTTGCTGTCTTGCATATCCGACAGGCTCTGTTTCATAAATTCCGGAGCGAATCAGAACATCTGTATACGGGGTTAAATTAATTGCCTCAATACATTTTTCTATATTTTCTTTTCGGTTGCCTATATTGGTTCCTATACCTAAAATATATTTCATGATTAACACCTGCTGCGTGAAATATGAACACCCATATATTCAAATTCTGCCGAAACGGGTGCCTGAGGTTTTTTCAGTGTAAGCTCAACTGCAAAAATATCGGGATATTCTTCCAGAATCGCATTGCTGACTACATATGCACATCTTTCAAGCAAATCATACTTTTCTGCCGTGAAAACACGGCGCACGGTTTTAACCACCTTTGCATAGCTAACCGTATCTTCCACATTATCGCTCTGAAACGCTCTGTTCATATTCACAGAAAGTGCAATATCAAAAATAAAATCCTGCCCGTTTTCTTTTTCCTCGGGATTAACACCGTGATAGGCAAAAAGTTTTAATCCTTTAATTAAAATTTTATCCATTTTTCTTCCTTCTTTAATTATCCATCAAACTGTTTTTGAGGGCTTCCGCCATTCTTATACCCTGTATTTCTTTTTCAACATCGTGCAGTCTTATGATATCTGCTCCACCGAAAATTGCTGCTGTATCTGCCGCAATATTTCCGTAAATGCGCATTTTCGGATTTTCCTGCCCTGTTCCTTCTTTTATAACGCGTTTTCTGCTTGTTCCGAGCAAAAGCGGATATCCATCTTTTTTATAATGAGAAATATTTGAAATAAGGCTCATATCCTGTTTTCTTGTTTTTCCAAAGCCGATTCCCATATCAAAGCAAATCTGATTTTTCTTTATTTCTTCATTTTTCAGTTTTTCAGTTGATATTTCAAAAAATTCTTTCACTTCCTGCACATCACCGCTGCCATTATGCATTATAATCCAGCCTGCGCCGCTTTTTTTGACGATTTGTGCCATTTCAGATGTTATTACTCCTGAAACATCATTAATAATGCTCACGCCGTTTTGAACAGCCTTTTCGGCAACATACGGATAATAGGTGTCTGCCGATAACGGAATATTGACTTTTCCCTTTAAAAGCTTTAATACAGGTTCAAGCCGTTTCCATTCTTCCTCTGCGCTAACCGGAATATGACCCGGCCGTGTTGACTGTGCGCCTAAATCTATAATATCTGCTCCCTGTTTTTCCATTAACTGTGCTGTTTTCACAGCATCTTCGGGTTTAAAATTATCACCGCCGTCCGAAAAGGAATCGGGTGTAATATTTACAATTCCCATTATTAATGTCTTTTTTCCGTATTCCAGTTCAAACTTTTTACAGTTCCAAATCATCCTTTTTCCTCTTTTTTCTTTTATTTATCAAGCAGTGCAAGCACCTCTGCCCTTGTTCTTGAATCCGATCTCATAATGCCTCTTAATGCCGAAGTCTGTGTTTTGCTTCCCGGTGCCTTAGCACCTCTTATTGTCATACACATATGCTCTGCTTCTATAATAACTGCCACACCCTTCGGATTCATATTTTTTTCAAGGAAATCTGCAATATCATGCGTTAATCTTTCCTGCACCTGTGGCTTTTTTGCAAAATTATCAACAATTCGTGCAAGCTTTGAAAGCCCTATAATTTTATTTTTGCTTGGAATATAGGCAATATGTGCTTTTCCCACAAAAGGAAGCAGATGATGTTCACACATAGAAGAAAACGGAATATCTCTTACAATAACCATATCATCGTTTGCACTTTCATCAAAAAATTTCAGATGTTTTTCCGGATTTTCGCTTAATCCGGAAAAAATTTCTTCATACATTTTGGCAACACGGCGCGGTGTTTCCAGAAGCCCTGCCCTTTCGGGATTTTCACCCACTGCAATCAGAATTTCCCTTACTGCTTTTTCAATTTTTCTTTTATTTTCTTCAGTAATCATAAGCTTTCCTTTTCTTATTTTACAAAATATCCTCTTATATCATCAACAGAGGATGCTATAACAAAATTTCCTTCATATACAGGTTTTATTCCGTAAACATTTACACCTGTTGTTTCATCGCACAAAACGGTTAGTTCATCTGTTCCCTCATTAAAATCACGAATGGTTATATTGGTTATGGAATGATCAATAAGTCTTGAAAATTGTTTTTCCTTAATTTTATAATTTTCCGGATTTATCTGCTGGGAAAGTGCCGTGCAGAAAAATTCATTTACAGTATCATACTTTTCATTTATCATATAATATCTTATTATTTTTGCTGCTGTATTTCCGTCAATTCTCTGATCTCCGCTGCCAATTTTTATATTAAATCCGTAATAAGAATTATCCTTATATTTTATTTCTTCATTCACAACATAATTTATTTCACCGAAGTAATCGAACATATCTGCATACTGTTTAACGCTCTGATCAATGAAATAATCAATTTCTATGCCGAAAAATGTACTTACAGCATTTAAAATATTACCGGCATTTCCTTTTTTATAAATATCTGTTAATTTATTATTTTCAATTTCTGTTTCTCCCTTTAATGAACAAACTTTATAGGAAAGAGTATCCAAATCAACCTGAATCAGTGAACACATATAAATTTCACTTGTATCTTCATTTTTCAGAATAAAAAGAAAGTTATTTTTTCCTTTTACAGCCGGAAGATTTTTTGTTTCATTATATTCAACACTATTCATCGTTTTCGGTTTAAAAAAATTTTTTGCCGAAAAATCATATTTAATTCCGACAATCAAAACAAAAACTGCTGTAAAAGCAAGAATAAAGGCAAGAACGGCAAAAAGTATTTTCTGTTCCAAATCTGATTTTAATTTTGTGGCCGGAATATATATATCCCCGCGGTTTTTAAACAATCGCATTTTATCACCCTCTTGAAATCAAGAACATTATACATTAATTGTATTATTAAAACAAGATAAATTTATATATATATCTTTAATAATATATTAATTATATATATTTATAAATAAGTATTGAATATAATTTAAAACAATGATATAATAAAACATATGCAGGATTTTTCCGCATCTGTTTATTTTTTTATGAAAAGGAGAAATAATGGATACATATAACGATGTGTGCGAAGCGGTTTTAACATATTGCAGCACAAAAACTTCATCAAATGCTTTTAAATTATGGCTTTCTGAAATTACCGTTACAGGATTTGAAAATAATACATTCACATTATTTCTGCCAAGTTCCTTTAAAAGAAAAATTGTTATAGATACATATGATTCACTTTTGAATGAAGCCTTTGAAAATGTTATGGGCTTCAGCGTAAATCTGAATTATGACTGCCCGGAGGAGCAGAAATCTATTTTTGATTCTGCCCGTTCGGACCATGAGAGAGACCTTGAAACGGCCAGAAATGTAAAAAATAATATTGAAAAATCAGATAATCTTCCGATAGAACAATTTACATTTGATACTTTTATCGAAGGCCCTTCAAACCGTTTCGCTTACAGAGCAGCTATGGCTGTTGCAGATAATCCGGGCGGAACTGCAAAAAATGAAATTTCTTATAACAACTATAATCCTCTTTTTATTTATGGAAAATCCGGGCTTGGAAAAACACATATTCTGAATGCAATCTGCTATCAAATCAGAAAAAATTATCCTGCCATGCGCATTCTTTATGTAAGATCTGAGGATTTTGTAAATGAATTTATCGCTGCACTTGGAAATAAAACCGTTGATGAATTCCATGATAAATTCAGAAATATTGATGTTCTTCTTGTGGATGATATTCAGCTTATCGGCGGAAAAGACAGAACAGAAGAGGAATTTTTCCACACCTTTAATTCTCTTGTTGAAAACGGAAAACAGATTGTTCTTACATCCGACCGACCGCCGAAAGAAATAAAAAGCCTTACGGACAGGCTGTGCACCCGTTTTGAGCAGGGATTGCTTGCAGATATTCAGTCGCCCGAATATGAAACACGCTGTGCAATTATAAAAAGAAAGGCAGAACTTCTTAATTTTGAAATTCCGAATTCTGTTGTGGAATACATTGCCGAAAAAATAAAAACAAATATACGCCAGCTGGAGGGCACAACAAAAAAAATATATGCCATGAGCCAGCTTTCCGGCACAATTCCTTCTATTCCCCTTGCACAGAGAGTTATTAAGGATGTAACAACGGACACACAGCCGGTTCCCGTTACCATTCAGAAAATTGTTGAAGAGGTAAGCAGAACGGAAGGCGTTTCCGTTGAGGACCTTTACAGTAAAAAGCGCCGTGCAAATATTGTTAATGCAAGAAAAATAGCAATTTATATGATAAGAGAAATTACAAATTGCAGCTATGAAACCATCGGCGATAATTTCGGACTGAATCATTCAACCATTATTTACAATATTAATCAGCTGATAGAAAGCATGGAAAAGAATTCAAAGCTTGCAAGAAAAATTGAAGATATGATTAATAATATCAAAGAAGATAATTATTGAGTTTTCAACAACTTATCCGTTATAAACATAAACTTTTTTAAATGAATTGTTGAAAAAATTTTTTATGCACAATTTGATAAAATTATGAACAATCCGCTGTTTATAATTTTAAGCTTATATTTGGCTTTATCCTTATTGTTTTTTACTTTTGAACAATTTCAACAGCCCTTATTACTATTACTATAACTATCATAATAATAAAATGAAAATTTTTTATTTTCAAAAAACGGAGGAAAATTATGAAATTTACCTGTAACACAAAAAAACTGAATGAAGCATGCTCCAATGTTATCAAAGCTGTAAGCCAAAAGGTTACAATTCCCACGATTGAAGGAATTCTGATTGAATGCGGCACAGAAATACTGAGTCTTACAGGATATGATTTTGAATTCGGAATCACAACAACACTTTCCGCAACGGTTACAGAGCCGGGATCAATTGTAATTAATGCAAAAATAATGTGTGATATTATAAGAAAACTTGCAGCAGATGTTGTAACCTTTGAAACAAGCGGAAATTCTGTTTCCATCATTTCAGGGGCTGCACAGTATAATATTACGGGAATTGATGCAAATGATTATCCAGAGCTTCCGAGTGTTTCTGGCGGTTATCCGTTATTTATTGAAAAAAATATGCTTCATAAAATGGTTATGCAGACTTTGTTTGCTGTTGCCGAAAATGAAAATTCAAAACCTGTTCATACAGGTCTTAAATTTGAAATGACCTTAAATCAGCTTCGTCTTATCGGTGTTGACGGATACAGGCTTGCCATTTCAACGGAAAATATTAATTATGAGGGCGAGGATTTTTCCTTTATTGTTCCGAAAAAAACAATAAGAGAACTTATTAAAATAACCGGCGTTGATGAAGAAGAAAATATTTCCGTCAGTGTGGGAAAACGCCATATTATTTTTGAAATAGGTGATTACAGCATTATAAGCAGGCTTCTGGACGGAGATTTTCTGGATTATAATGCAGCTGTTCCGAAAACGGGAACAACAACAGTTTTGATTAATACAAGGGAAGCAATTGCTTGTATTGAAAGGGCAATTCCTGTTGTTGAAAATAATGCAAAAAACCCAATCAGATGCCTTTTTGACAAGGATGAAATGCGGGTTTCAACGGTTTCTGCAAGAGGAAGAGTTGTGGATTATACACATGCAAATATAAGCGGGGAAAGAGTGGAAATCGGATTTAATTCAAAATATATGCTTGATGCGCTGAATGCAGCAGATACAGACGAGGTAAAAATTGAACTCGGCGGTCCGGTCAGTCCGGTAAAAGTTATGCCGGCGAATGATGAAAGATTTTTATTCCTTGTTCTGCCTATGAGGTTAAAAAGTGAAATTTAAATTAAAAATAGCCGAAAGGCATGAAGAAATTATTAAAATAAAAACAGATTATATCAAACTGGACAGCCTGCTTAAATTTTCAGGGCTTGCCGAAAGTGGAAGCTTTGCCAAAATGATGATAGAAGAAAATAATATTAAAGTAAACGGCGAAAGATGCACGGCAAGAGGAAAAAAAATAAGAAGCGGCGATATTGTTTCGGTAAGAAATATTGATTTAAAGGTTATTCATGAAGATTAATCATATTGAAATCGAGAATTACAGGAATATAGAAAATTTAAAACTTGATTTTGATGATATAAATATCATTTACGGTGAAAATGCACAGGGAAAAACAAACCTTCTGGAAGCATTATATCTGTTTACGGGTTCAAAATCCTTCAGAGGTGTTAAAGACAGCCGTCTTGTAAAAATAGGAAGTGAATATGCAAAACTGAAGGCTGATTTTTTCAGCAGTAAAAGAAAGCAGAATGCAGAAATTTTTATAAAAGGGAAAAGAACAGCATCTCTTAATGGAATAAAAAAAGCTTCGCCGGCTTTGCTCGGAGAAGAAATAAAAGCTGTTGTTTTCAGCCCGGTTCATCTCTCTATGATAAAGGACGGGCCTGCCGAAAGAAGAAAATTTATTGACAATGCGCTGTGCCAGCTGAATTCAAATTACAGAAATGCGCTGAAAGAATATAACCGCTGCCTTGCACAGAGAAATATAATCTTAAAGGACATGCAGCAGTGCGGCGAACTTGATGAAATGCTTTATGTTTGGAATATAAATTTTGCAAAGGCAGGCGCAAAAATCATATATCAGCGTCAAAAATATATTGAAGCACTTTTTCCGTTTGCAAAGGAAATATTCACAGGAATATCCGGCGGAATAGAAGAAATCAATCTTATTTTAAAAGGTGCATTTGATTACGCAGGATATTCTGTTGCCGAAATTGAAAAGAAGCTTCTTTTGCAGGTTGAAGAACATAAAAAGGAAGATATTCTGAATAGGATAACAACCGTTGGTCCGCACAGGGATGATCTTGAAATATTTATCAATAATAATGAAGCAAGAATTTACGGCAGCCAGGGGCAGCAGAGAAGCTGTGTGATTGCTTTAAAGCTTGCAGAAGCAAGCCTGCTCTGTGAAATGACGGAAATTATGCCTGTGGCTCTGCTGGATGATGTTATGAGTGAACTGGATGAAAAAAGGCAGGATTATATTTTGAATCATATAAAAAACTGGCAGGTTTTTATTACCTGCTGTGATAAAAATACGGTTTTGCGCTTAAAAGAAGGAAAAGCCATCCATATTGCAGGCGGAAAAGTTATGGGGGATTGAATGTATCTTCATATAGGAGAGGATACTGTTGTAAACAGTAAAAATATTATCGGAATTTTTGATATGGATACATCAACCGTAAATAAAGCAACGCGTGATTATCTTGAAAAAGCCGAAAAGGAAAATAAAATTATTTATGTTAATTATGAGCTTCCGAAAAGCTTTGTGGTAACAGAAAATAAAGTGTATGTAGGCCCGCTGAATACGGCCACTTTACTTAAAAGAACAAGACAGGAGTTTAATAAATTATGAGTGAAGAAAATAAAACCGTTCTTGAAGAAGCGGATATGGATACTGTTGTAACAGAGGAATATTCTGCAAAGGATATTCAGGTGCTTGAAGGGCTTGAGGCTGTAAGAAAAAGGCCGGGTATGTATATCGGTTCAACAGGCCCAAGAGGATTGCACCATCTTGTTTATGAAATTGTAGATAATTCCATTGATGAAGCACTTGCAGGTGTTTGCACGCATATTGAATGTGATATTCTGCCGGATAATATTATTTCCGTGCGTGATAACGGAAGAGGTATTCCGACAGGAATTAATGAAAAAACAGGACTTCCTGCCGTTACGGTTGTTTTAACGGTGCTTCATGCAGGCGGCAAATTCGGCGGAAGCGGATATAAAGTTTCAGGCGGTCTTCACGGTGTTGGTTCTTCTGTTGTAAATGCACTTTCCGAATGGCTTGAGGTTGAGGTTACACAGAACGGACATATCTATGCCCAGAGATTTGAAAGAGGTGTGCCTGTTGATGATTTACATATTATCGGTGATGCAGAAGGGCATGGAACACTTATCCGATTTAAGGCAGACGGTGAAATTTTCAACGAAACAACTGTATATGATTATGAAGTGCTTGCACGCAGACTTCGTGAACAGGCATTTCTGAATGCAGGGCTTTCCATTACACTTTCAGATAAAAGGGAAAGTAATTCAGAGGAGCAGATCAGCGAGGAATTCTGTTATGAAGGCGGAATAAAATCCTTTGTTGAATATATAAATACCAGCAGAGGACTGAATCCGATTCAGGAAAACATTATTCATCTTTCCACAACAAAGGATGATAAAAGCGCAGAAGTTGCTATCTGTTACACAGATTCATATAATGAAACGATGCTTTCTTTTGCAAATAATATCAATACGATTGACGGCGGAACACATGAAACCGGCTTCAAAACAGCGTTAACAAGAGTTTTTAATGATTATGGAAAGAAATTCGGTATTCTTAAAGACAGTGATAAAAAACTGAGCGGTGAAGATGTAAGAGAGGGTATAACGGCAATTATAAGCGTTAAGCTTACTGAAGCACAGTTTGAGGGTCAGACGAAGGGAAAACTCGGAAATACAGAAATTACAGGCCTTGTTTCCTCTATGGTTTATGAAAAGCTGATGACTTATTTTGAGGAAAATCCTGCCGAAGCAAGGGTAATTCTAAGCAAATCTCTTGATGCATCAAGAGCAAGGGAGGCGGCAAGAAAGGCAAGAGATTCTGCAAGAAGCAAATCCGGCCTTGAAAGCACAAAGCTGCCCGGAAAATTGGCAGACTGTTCTTCAAACGAACCTGAGCTCTGCGAAATTTATATTGTAGAGGGTGATTCGGCAGGCGGTTCTGCCAAGGACGGAAGAGACAGAGTGCACCAGGCTATTCTTCCGCTTTGGGGAAAAATGCTGAATGTTGAAAAGGCACGGCTTGACAAGGTTTACGGAAATGAAAAGCTGATGCCGGTTGTAACCGCTTTGGGAACAGGTATAGGCGAAGATTTTGATATTAATAAATTAAGATATCACAAAATTGTTATTATGGCGGATGCCGATGTGGATGGCGCACACATCAGAACACTGCTTTTAACCTTCTTTTTCCGTTATATGAAGCCTCTTGTTGAGGGCGGATTTATTTATCTTGCACAGCCCCCGCTTTTCAAATTAAGCAAGGGCAAAAAAAGTGTTTATGCCTATTCCGATGAGGAAAGGGATAAATATATTGAAGAAATGGGCGGTCAGTGTGATATTCAGCGCTATAAAGGTCTTGGTGAAATGGACCCTACACAACTTTGGGAAACCACGATGGACCCTGAATTCCGCACAATGCTCAGAGTAACAATTGATG
This sequence comes from uncultured Eubacterium sp., assembly GCA_910584985.1. Classification (GTDB taxonomy): domain Bacteria; phylum Bacillota; class Clostridia; order Oscillospirales; family Acutalibacteraceae; genus Eubacterium_R. The sequence goes on from CAJUDJ010000002.1 coordinate 100,691, forward strand.
ATGCACAGAAGGCAAGCGAAAACTTTTCTATTCTTATGGGCGATAATGTTGAACCGCGCCGAGATTTCATCGTTAAAAATGCAAAATTCGTGCAAAATATGGATATTTAATTTTTATTAAAAACGGCAAAAAATCTAAAAATTTCGTTTTAAAGAAATATAAAATTTCTTAAGGAGACAAAAATGGCTGAAGAAGTTATAAGATATGACAATCAGAAGATTGTTAATGTTGAAATAAGCGATGAAATCAGAAAAGCCTTTCTGGATTATTCCATGTCTGTTATCGTCAGCCGTGCCCTTCCGGATGTAAGGGACGGCTTAAAGCCGGTTCACAGGCGTATTCTTTATACAATGTTTGAAAATAACCTTTATCCCGATAAGGCTTACCGTAAATGTGCCGATACAGTCGGTTCTGTGCTCGGAAGATACCATCCGCACGGTGATGCATCCGTTTATGATGCCATGGTGCGTCTTGCGCAGACCTTTTCCATGCGGTATATGCTTGTAGACGGACACGGAAATTTTGGTACGGTTGACGGCGACCCTGCCGCTGCATACAGATATACGGAATCCAGAATGAGCAAAATCAGCATGAAAATGCTGGCTGATATTGATAAAAATACGGTTGATTTTGCACCGAACTATGATGATCGTTTAAAAGAGCCCACTGTGCTGCCCACAAGATTTCCGAATCTTCTTGTAAACGGTTCTTCGGGTATTGCCGTTGGTATGGCAACAAACATTCCTCCTCATAATATGAAAGAGGTTGTGGAGGGTGTTAATTACCTGATAGACCATCCCGATTGTGATGTGCCGGAGCTGATGCAGTATATAAAAGGCCCGGATTTTCCCACAGCTGGAATTGTTATGGGCACAAAAGGAATAAAAGAAGCTTATTCAACCGGACGCGGCAAGATTTATCTTCGCGCAAGGGCGGAAATTGTTGAGGATAAGGGCGAAAGATACAAAATTATTGTTACCGAACTTCCTTATCAGGTAAAAAAAGCAGAGCTGATTTCAAAAATAGCTGAGCTTGCCAAGGATAAACGCCTTGAGGGCATAGCAGACATAAAGGATTTTTCAAACCGCAAGGGAATGCATATTGAAATCACGGTTAAAAGGGATGCAAATGCACAGGTTGTTTTAAACAATCTGTTTAAAATGACGCAGATGCAGGTTACCTTCGGTGTAATTATGCTTGCGCTTGTTGACGGAGTGCCGAAATGCCTGCCGCTTAAAGACCTGCTTCAGCACTATATAAAGTTCAGAGAGGATATTATTACCCGCAGAACAAGATTTGATCTTAAAAAAGCGCAGGACAGAAAGCATATTTTGGACGGACTTGCAAAAGCAATAGACATTGTTGATGAAATTATCGCCACAATCCGTGCCTGCAAAGGCGGAAAATCAGAAGCAAAGCAGGCTATTATAGAAAAATTCGGCTTTGATGATCCACAGGCAACTGCGATTGTGAATTTCCAGCTCGGTCAGCTTGCAGGCCTTGAAATTGAAAAGATAAACAATGAAATCGGTGAGCTTAAGGCGAAAATAGAAGATTTTATGGATATTCTTGAACATGAGGAACGGGTTTTCCAAATCATCAAGGATGAATCAGCTGAAATTGTTGAAAAATTCGGCGATGAAAGAAGAACGGAAATCAGCGCAGTTATCGGTTCTGTAGAGGATGAAGATTTAATTCCTGTTGAAGAATCCATTCTTACCCTTACCAATATGGGCTATATGAAGCGAATGACGGTTGACACCTATAAGGCGCAGAACAGAGGCGGCCGCGGCATTATGGGCATGAGCAGGCGTGAAGAGGATGTTGCAAAAACGATGTTTTCCTGTTCCTCTCATGATGTTATCTTTATTTTCACAAACAAGGGAAAGGTTTTCAGAAAGAAAGCATATGAAATTCCTGCTTCCTCAAGAACGGGAAAGGGTATGAATGTTGTAAACCTGCTTCCGCTTGAAAAGGAAGAAACCGTTTCTGCAATGGTTAAAATTCCCGAGGATGAAAACAGAAAATATCTTTGCATGGTTACGAAAAAGGGTGTAATCAAGAGAACCGATATAAATGAATATCAGCATATTCGCCAGAGCGGTATTATTGCAATCAATCTGGATGACGGCGATGAGCTTGCTTATGTTGAAATAACAGACGGCGAAAGAAAGCTTGTTGTTGCAACACACAGTGGTATGTGCATTTGCTTTAAGGAATCCGATGCAAGGCTTATCGGCAGAACGGCAAGAGGTGTAAGGGCCATTACGCTTGCCGAAGATGATTTTGTTGTGGGCTTTGCCGCCTCGCTTGAGGGATATACACTGCTTACCGTTTCCGAAACGGGATTCGGCAGAAAGAGCAGCTTTGATGATTACAGAGTACAGAGCCGAGGCGGAAAAGGTCTGATTAACTACCGCACCTCGCAGTACGGCAAGGTTGCAATGATTGCACCTGTAACAGAAAACGAAGATGTAATTATGATTACAAGCGATGGCATTGTTATCAGAACGCATGTGGATCAGATTTCAACGTTCCAGCGGCCGAGCAAGGGTGTTAAGGTTATGCGTGTGAATGACGGAGAAAAGGTTGCCACCATTTCTGTTGTGGACAGGTTTGAAGAGGATGCCGAGGAGGCAGAAGAAGCAGGCAATACAGCCGAAACAGAAGAATAAAAAATAAAAAAAGCGGTGCTTGAAACACCGCTTTTTTGTTACCTTTTTTAGGTATCATCATTTTGTTTATATAATGTATTCTTTGTGTTTCTTTTATTTCTGTTTGCTTTCGGGCAGAGGAGATTATACAAGAAAAAGTTTCCGCCTGCAGTTTACAATTTATTTATTGAAATGCAGACAGTTTTGATATATAATATTTTTGTGTATGAAAATTTTTAGGGAGGATTCTTTTTTATGAGCGATCGTTCTTTTGATTTGGATGATATTCTGAATGAGATAATCAGCAAAAATGTCGGCGAGGAAATGAAAGCAAAGGTTGATGAACTGGATAAGGCAAAACAGGAGGAAGCTTTTGAAGCGGACAAGCCGGTTGAAGATACAGAAAATATACAAGAAGAAGAAACAATAAAAGAAGCCGAAACAGAGGAGCAGGTTTCCGAAGAAGCGGTGCCGCAGAAGGCAGAGGACGATAATAAATCGGATGCTGCCGAGTTGAAAACAGATGAGCCTGATTTACAGGAGGCAGTGGAAACGGACGAAGAGGAAGAAACAGAAGAGCAGCCGGAAAACAGTTCGGAACAGGAAGAGGCTGCCGCTTTTGAATTTGAACACATACTTGATGAAGATAGCAGCACCGCGGACAATGACAGAGAAAATATTGATTTATTTGAACTTGGCGGTTATGATAAAAAAACAGTGAAAAAAAATAAAGATAAAAACAGAAAGAAATGGCATAAAACGGTTAAAGGAAAAATATTTATATTTGTAATCGTTTTGCTTTTTGCTGCAATAGCAGGAACAGGCGCATACGGTTTTTGGTTTGTAAACCATGCGCTTGATACAATAACAGATAACAACCCTGACAGAAATCAGGATAATTCAACAATTGATTCCTGGACGGGTATGGATGAGTTTTCTGAATCATTCATTACAATTAACGAAGATTCAAGGGCAAATGTTTCCTCTTACCGTGATATGGTTAAAAAGTGGTATTACAACGGAGAGCCTGCCAGATCAAGCAATGTTATAAATGTTCTTCTTATCGGAGAGGATACACGCGGTGAGGACATAAGCGACAAGGGAACAAGGGCGGATTCCGCAATTATTGCAAGCCTGAACACAAGCACAAGCGAAATCGTTTTAACATCTATTCTGCGTGATTCCTACATTTATTACGAAACAACAATTGGTGATGAATCAACGGGAAGATGGGATAAAATAAACAGTGCTATGTCCTATGGCGGTGTGAACTGTTATATAAATGCTGTTGAAAGAAATTTCAAAGTAAATATTGATAATTATGTTATCGTTAATTTCTCCAGCTTCCAGAAAATTATTGATACGCTCGGCGGCGTAAGAATCACCATGACAAATGCTGAAATCAGGGAAATCAACAATCATCCGGGAACTTACGGAAATGTTTCAATCAACGGCCAAGCAGGAGAATTGCTGCTTGATGGAGAACAGGCACTTGCATACTGCCGCATCCGTCATATTGATTCAGACAATGTGCGTGCAGACAGGCAGAAAACCGTTCTTCTTCAGCTGTTTAAGCAGCTGAAAGATGCTTCCGCCTTTAAGCTTGCCGAGGTGGTTACCAATCTGCTTCCTTATGTGAAAACAGGCTACTCCAAATCTGAAATTATTTCCATCGGGCAGTATGCACTGTCGCATGGGTGGATTTCCTATAAAACGGTTACATATACTGTTCCTACCAATGAAACAGATACAGACGGAACTGCCATTACCACCTGCAAAGGCGGCACATATTACGGAGCATGGGTATGGAAAGTAGACTGCCCGCTTGCTTCTCAGATTTTACAGAAAAAGATTTACGGAAAAACAAGTATTGTTCTTTCGGAAAACAGACCGAATTTTTCAGCCTTAAGCGATTATTGATAAAAACATGAAATCCGGACTTCGGTTCGGATTTCAATATTGCCCGGCCTGAAAAAACAATATAAAAATAAAAGGAGTTTCAGAGTATGCCGGAAATCACAACTTTTTTGGGCTTTTTTATCAGAATGATGCTGTCTGTTCTGCTGGGTGCAATCATTGGAACAGAGCGTGAGCTTACAAAGCATTATGCGGGAATCGTTACGAATATTATTGTTTGTGTGGGTGCCTTTGCCTTTACTTCTTTTTCTTATATTGCCGGCGGCGAAAATGTTGATGTAACACGAATTGCGGCGCAAATTGTTTCCGGAATCGGCTTTCTGGGTGCCGGTGTAATCCTCAGCGATGGCACGAAAGTAAAGGGAATAAACACAGCTGCAACGATATGGGCATCCGCGGCGGTGGGAACGCTCTGCTGTCTGGATAAATTCTGGTATGCGGTGCTTGTAGCTGCAACCATTCTGATTTCTCATCTTGTAATTCATCCTGTTACGGAGGCAATCAAAAAGAAAAGTGAATATGACAAAACAAAGCCAAAAAAAACAGAAACATTTTACAGTGTGTCTGTTGTTTGTGCGGAGGAAAACGCACCTAAAATAAAGGCGGATTTAATTGAACAGATAAGAGATACAAACGATGTTCTGCTCAGAAAGCTTCAAACAACGGACCTTGACAGCGGAAACGTTAAGGTAAGAGCAGAAATATCAACCAAGAATAAAAACAATGAGCTTGTGGAAAGCATAATTGCCTGCATTGCGGCAAACAAGAATATTATTTCAACAGGATGGAAGCATGTTTAAACCGAAGCGGTTTTAAGAATAAAAAAGCGGATTATTCACATTTTGTGAGTAATCCGTTTTTTCGGTTTTTTATGATTCTGCAAACCGCTTTAACCGTTCCCTTACGCTTTTATCTTTTTTTCCTGTAAAGCCGTGTCCGCCGCCGTGCACCATTTTCATATTGAGTGCACGTTTTGGATTTCTGTCCAGATATGCTTCATAGGCCCGTATGGTATATGTATTGTCAACAATGGTATCCTCTGTGCCGTGAACCATAAATATGTCATGGTTATAGCTTTCGATTTCTCTGTATACATTCATATTTATTACATCAGCAACATATCGTCTGCCAAGTTTCATCGGGCCGCACCATATTATATCGGGAATGTTTTCGGGGTTGAATTTTGCCATAAGCATTTTTCCGTTTCTTGCATCATCCGGAATGCTGAAGGCAGGATAAAACAAGCCCAGCTTTGTAACATCATATTTTTGTTTTCCTGCAAGAATCGCAGTAACAAAGCCGCCCTGGCTGCAGCCCATCAAAAACAGGTCTGTTTTTCTTGAATATTCTCTGGAAAGTGCATAGTCCACAACACATTCCAGGTCCTCAACCTCTGTAAGAACAGACATTTCTTCTGTTTTTCCATCACTTTTTCCGAATAAAAAGCTGCCGCCGCAGAAATCAAAGGTATATGTAAGATAGCCGCAGGAGGCTATAACCTTTGCATATTTTTTTACGGTTGACTGAAATGCCATAAATCCGTGGCACACAATAGCAATCGGCAGATTTTCCCCTTCCGGCCTGTATTCCGTTCCCCGTATTGTGAGATTGCCTCGCATGCATGAAAAGGATGATTTTGTTATATGCATATTTTTCTCCTGTTGGTTAAAACCAATATTTTTATTATGATTAATTCGTTTCTTGCGCTGAAATGGTTTCGTCCTTTTTTGCCGAAATCGGTGCAGTGTCCGCCACTTCAAGCTTGTTTGCCTGCATCCAGAGCGAAGGTGTAATACGAAGCTTAAAGCCGTAGCCTGCTTCCATCTGCCAGTGTGCCATAGGAGCTTCGGGAATGCCGTAGCAGGAAAGAATGGCCATAAGAACACCTGCATGGCCTACAATGGCAGCTGTTTCCGTGCCGCTTTTTATCATTCCCTGCACAATTTTTTCAAATGCAGAGCATACCCGTGCAAAGAATTCCGCATTGCTTTCGCCGTAAGGTGTTTTTGCGTGCATATCGCCGCGCAGCCACTGTTTGAAATCTTCATTATCCTTTAAATCCTCAGCAGTGCAGCCTTCAAATTCCCCGAAATTATATTCAATAAGATCATTAATTACAAGCGGATTGTTTTTCGGAAACATAATATCGGCACTTTCGATACATCTTTTAAGCGGAGAAACAAACACGGCCTGCACTTCGGGATAGTGGTGTCGAGCTTTTATGCTCCTCAATGCCGATATACTATCTGTAGTTAAAGGAAGGTCTGTATGCCCAATATACTGTGCGTTTAGATTTCCTTTTGTTAATCCGTGGCGAAACAGATAAATTGTATATGTTTTCATTTTAAATCCTCCGTATTAAGCCAATAATTACAAATTATTTACAAATCAAAGTTTTGGTTTACTTATAAGACAACAAAGTGTATAATACCGATTGTATAAAAGTGAAGAAAAAAGGATATGTGAAAATGACAGGAAGCAGAGAAAAAAACTCTAAATTTGCTGCAATTCTTTCCCAGCTCAGAAAAGAAAGAGGAAGTAGCCAGAAAAAAGCGGCGGCTGATCTTGGTATAAGCCAGGCACTTTTAAGCCATTATGAAAAAGGAATAAGGGAATGCGGACTTGATTTTATAATCAAGTGCAGCGATTATTACGGTGTTACAACGGATTATCTTCTGGGTGTTTCTGAAAGCAGATACGGAATAGATGAAGATTATCTTTATAAGATAACCAATAATGACATTGACGGTTCTTCCATAAATACTGTTTCTCAGGGAATGAAAATCCTTCTTGAAACGGCTGTTGCATCTTCTGAAGGAACGGATGTAATTCGCTATCTGCATGATTATTATATGCTTTGTCTTTACCGCGGAGCGCTTACACTTGCAAAATCGGGCAAATTATCGTCGGAAATGTTCACTTTGGACTATACAATCGGGCATGAGCTTGCTTCTGCGGCAATTTCTTTGCTTGATGCAAGATTTGTTTTTATAGAGGATAAATCCAGAACAGGAGATTATATCAACAAATCAGAGTTGCACAAAATTATAAGGGATGCTGAAAATTATCTTATGGAAAACCTGATTTCAGAATAAAAGCTCAAGCTGTGTTTTTTCAGCTGCAATATATTTTAAAATAATCGCTGTGGATTTTTCCGCGGCGATTTTTTTGAATGCCGGATAATCCATCTGGGCATTTTCATCGCCGCCATCACTAACAGAACGAAGAACGGCAAACGGAATTTTATTTGCCGCACACACATGGCCCACTGCCGCACCTTCCATTTCACCGCATATTGCGCCGAAATGATTTTTCAGTTCCTGCTTCAAAGTGCTTTTGGCAATAAAGGTATCACCGCTTGCAATCGTTCCGCGGCGGATTTTTTCACCTGAAAGAACGGCAATACGGGACAGCTTATCCGATATTTCCTTATCGGTTTGTATTTTAATCCTGTTCAGCCCGTTTATATATCCTTTCGGCTCGCCGAGTGCAGTAATATCTATATCATATTGGCATACATCTTCCGCAATTACAAGATTTTTGATAACAACATCCTCTGAAAGGGAGCAGCCAACGCCGATGTTTATAATTTTGTCCGTATCAAAATGATCGATCATTGCCTGTGTGCAGAGTGCGGCGTTCACCTTGCCGGGATTGCACTGTGCAACGCAAACCATAACATCGTTTATATAGCCGCAGATGAAGCTGCAGCCTGCAATTTCCGCAGGCACAGGATTTACAATTTTCTTTTTCAAGGTGTTTACTTCAACATCCATTGCCCCTATAATACCTATCATCAGCAAAACCCCGCTTCTTATTTTTAGTGTTTGAAAAGGAATCATACCCTATATATTGTATTATTATAATATATTTAATTAAAAAAAACAAGATTTATTAATTTTATGTTGACAAGTCAGCAAATTATATAATATAATGTTTATCGCTATTGGTATAAGCCTGCACTATGCCGTGCAGAGAATAGAAAGATTAAGACAAGTTTAGTCTGTGAAAGGTAGTGAATTTAATGAAAAGAACATTTCAGCCAAAGAAAAGACACGCTCAGAAGGAGCATGGTTTCAGAAAGAGAATGTCAACCAGAAGCGGAAGAAAGGTTTTGGCAAGACGCCGCGCAAAGGGCAGAAAGCAGCTTTCTTATTAATTTGGAAACACACGCAGCATTGTGTGTTCCGATAATTTAAAACAAATAAAGGCAATGGGCTGTTCAGAAACGCCTTTGCCTAAGGGAAACGAAATCGTGAAAAGCAACACCTTAAAGGAAAACAAGGATTTCCGCCGTTTATATTACCGCGGAAAAAGCGCCGCATCGCCGTGTCTTGTTACATATGTGATGAAGAACAGAAGCGGCAGAGTAAGAGTTGGAATAACAAGCGGTAAGAAAATTGGAAAGGCTGTGCAGCGAAACAGAGCGCGAAGAGTGATCAGAGCGGCATTTTCAGAGCTTGAGGGCCGCATCGCTTCGGGCTGTGATATTGTTTTTGTTGCACGCACAAAAACAACAGAGGTTAAAATGCAGAAGGTTTTGGAAGATATGGAAAAGCAGCTTGCGCTTTTAGGGGTAATCAGATGAAAAGCCTTATAAAAAAGCTGCTGATTTTTCTTATACGCACTTATCAGCTTACGATAAGCCCGCGGTTTTCAAACGGCGCATGCAGATATGTGCCCACCTGCTCGCAGTATGCTTTGGAGGCAATTGAAATTCACGGCATTTTTAAAGGAACGCTTCTTGCCATAAGGCGCATTTTAAGATGTAATCCTTTTTTTAAAGGCGGCTACGATCCCGTTCCTCCCAAAAAGATTAATAATGAGGAAAACAAATGATTATGTTTAATCCTAATTTACTTGCTATGGCTGCTGACGGCGGTTTATTCGGCACAATTTTTATGCCGCTTTACTGGCTTTTCGGAAAATGCATGCATTTTTTGCTTGAAATTCTCAGTAATGAATATTTTATCGCTATTGTTCTGTTTACCGTTCTTACGCGACTGGTGCTTCTGCCGATTAATATTCATCAGCAGAAAACAACATCAAAAAGTGCAAGGCTGCAGCCGAAAATTCAGAAAATTCAGAAGAAATACAATGTAAGAGAAATAAGCGATGCAAGAGAACGCCAGAAGGCGCAGGCAAAGCTTAACGAAGAAATGCAGGCACTTTACGCAAGAGAAGGACACAATCCCATGCAGATGGGCTGCGGACCTATGCTGTTTCAGATGCTTTTTCTTATGGGTATAGTGGGAATTATTTATTATCCGCTTACCTATGTCATCGGAATGAGCAATATAGGCGAAAGCACAGAAGTGCTTATAAAGCTTCTTGAAGGTGTGAATTACACGGGAAATTATCTGCAGCTCGGTGTTCTTGAAAACTGGGAGGCTTTAAGGGAAACCGTTGCCGCTCAGCTGCCGGAACTGTTTACGGCAGAAAGAATTGCTGATATAGATGCATTCCGTGCCGGTCTGAATATCGGTTCTCTTGATATGACGGCAATTCCCCACTGGAAGGACGGTATTATCGTTATTGTTCCGATTTTATCTCTTATTACATCCCTTGGATCAACCGTTATTTCTTCACTGATTCAGAAGAAAAACAATCCTGCCGCAGCACAGCAGATGAGCCAGATGATGATTATGATGCTTATGATGCCGCTGTTTTCATTCTATATTGCTTTCAAGGTTCCTGCTGCTGTTGGTTTTTACTGGATTATATCAAATTTAATTGCAATTATTCAGCAGATGTTTATTGCAAAGTTTTTCCCTCCGAAAAAGAGCCAGGCAAAGCTTATGGTTGAAAATACGATTGAGCGCCGCTCCAGAGAGGAAAATATTAAGAAAATCAAATAATCGGAGGATTTTATGATAAAGGAATTTATCGGAACCGGAAAAACCGTTGCAGAAGCAACTGTAGCCGCAAAGACCGGTCTGAACGCTCCGGCTTTAGCTGATATTAATGTTGAGGTTGTGGTAATGCCTGCAAAGGGATTTCTCGGCTTCGGAAAAAAGGATGCGCAGGTAAAAGCCTGGTATGATGACGGAAGAAAAGAAAAAAAGCCGCAGCAAAAGAAAGAAAACCGTGCAAAGCACACAGAAAAAAAGGCTGAAAAGAAACCACAGCCAAAAAACGAGCCTGTAAAAAAAGAAACTGTTAAAAAGCCTGCTGAGCGCAAGCTGGTGTCCGAAAAGGAAGAGCCTGCCGAAGCAGAGGTTAAAATAACAGAAGCAGATATTGATAAGAACATAGCTGTTGAATATCTGAAGAATATGATTTCCGGCCTTAAAATTGAGGATGCAAAAATCAGCGCCGCTGTTGTGGACGGGGTGCTTCAGATGGAAATCAGCTGTGAGGATTACGGCATTATTATAGGTCGCCGCGGTGAAACACTGGATTCGCTTCAGTATCTTACAAGCCTTGCAGTTAAGAAAAGCTGCGACAAATATGTTAGAGTAACGATTGATGTGGGCAATTACCGTGAAAAGCGGATGGAAACGCTCAGAAATCTCGCTCGAAAAAACGCAAGCTATGTTTTAAGAACAGGCAGAAGATATACTTTTGAGCCGATGAATCCGTATGAAAGAAGAATTATTCACACAACCGTTCAGGAATTTGACGGTGTAGAATCTTTATCTGTCGGTTACGGGCAGGACAGAAAGGTTGTTCTTCAGTCGGTAAACGGCAGAGGAGCACGCAGAAACAGCAATGTGCAGAGCGCGCCGAAAAGCACCGTTCATAAAACAGACCGTGCGGACCTGCCGAAATTCGGAAAAATAGAGGTTAATAAAGACTGATTAAAATTAAGCGGCGGATTTTTCCGCCGTTTTTTGAACTTGGAAGGAAGAGCGAGGAATGGAAAAAACTATAGCTGCCGTGGCAACGGGAAATGCTGCGGGCGGAATCGGCGTTATAAGAATAAGCGGCGAAAAGGCCATTGAAATTGCAGACAAAGTATTTTCCGCTGCAGACGGTTCATTTCTTTCCGAGTTAAAGGGTTACAGGGCAAAGTTCGGAAGCGTTGCTGCCGGCGGAAAAACACTTGATAATGCCGTTGCCCTTGTGTTCCGTGCGCCAAAAAGCTATACGGGCGAGGATGTCTGCGAGCTTTCTGTGCACGGAGGCGTTTTTATTGTTGAAAAAACACTTGAAGCTGTTTTTGCAGCCGGTGCAGCACCTGCAGGTGCAGGAGAATTTACAAAACGGGCTTTTCTGAACGGAAAAATGGATCTCACACAAGCTGAAAGTGTAGCTGATTTAATTTCTGCAGAGGGTGAAGCAGCAGCGCAGGCCTCTTTTCATGCGCTTCAGGGTTCTTTGAGCAATAAAATAAACAGTATTCTTGAAATTCTGACAGACTGTTCTGCCAATATGGCAGCTTGGGTGGATTATCCCGATGAAGAAATTCCTGATCTTGCGGATGATGAGCTTGAAAAAACATTGACAAATGCCGCAAAAGCTCTGAAAGAACTTGTTGAGAACTATGAAAACGGCATCGCCGTGGTGCAGGGAATAGATACGGTTATAGCCGGGCGACCGAATGCAGGAAAATCCACCCTTATGAATCTGCTTGCAGGCAGAGATAAAAGCATTGTTACGGATATTGAGGGAACAACAAGGGATATTGTTGAAGAAAGCGTAAGGCTTGGCGGTCTTGTGCTGCATCTGAGCGACACGGCCGGGCTGAGGAAATCAAAGGACGAAGTTGAAACAATCGGTATTGACCGTGCCTATAATAAAATTGAACAGGCTTCTCTGATTCTGCCTGTGTTTGACAGCAGCAGAAAGCTTAATAAAGAGGATATGAATCTGATTGAGCGCTGCAGGGATAAGAAAGCGGTTGCAATTATAAATAAAACTGATCTCAGCACAAAGGCTGATGTGGAATTTATCCAATCTTCTTTTGCGCATTGTGTTTTTATAAGTGCAAAAAGCACTGCGGATACAAGCGGTATTGAAAAAGAGATTAAATCACTCTTTGCTGCGGATACATTTGATGCTGCTGCCCCTATTCTTGCAAACCAACGGCAGAAGCAATGCTGTGTTCGTGCAATGGATTTTATTTTTGATGCTGTGTCCTCGCTTATTATGGGTGTAACAAGAGATGCTGTGAATGTGCTTGTGGATTCGGCGATTGATGAATTGCTTTCGCTTACGGGCCAAAAGGCAAATATTGAGGTTGTTAATAATATTTTCAGCAAATTCTGTGTAGGTAAATAATTATGGAGTACTTTTCCGGGAAATATGATGTTATAGTAATCGGTGCAGGCCATGCGGGTATTGAAGCAGGGCTTGCCGCTGCACGCCTTGGCTGCAAAACAGCCGTTTTTACAATTAATCTTGACTGGATCGGGAATATGCCCTGCAATCCGTCTATAGGCGGAACATCAAAAGGCCATCTTGTAAGAGAAATTGATGCGCTTGGCGGTGAAATGGGAAAGGCGGCAGATAAATACAGCCTGCAGAGCAGAATGCTGAATCTTGGAAAAGGACCTGCCGTTCATTCTCTCCGTGCACAGATAGACAGGCGTGAATATTCAAAAGGAATGAAGCACACGCTTGAACTTGAGAAAAATATTGAAGTAAGACAGGCTGAGATTACAGACATTTGCAGAACAGATGATCATTTGTGGCAGGTTAAAACAAAGCTGGAGGCTTTGTTTACTGCGAAAGCGGTTATTATTGCAACAGGCACTTTTCTTGGCGGGAGAGTTTATATCGGAGAGGTTTCCTATGAAAGCGGGCCGGATGGCATGTTTCCGGCTACAGAGCTTGCGGAAAGTCTGAAAAAGCTTCACATCCCGCTCCGGCGCTTTAAAACAGGCACGCCCAGTCGTGTGAACAGAAAGAGTATTGATTTTTCCAGAATGGAAAAGCAGACGGGGGATGAACATACTGTTCCGTTTAGCTTTGAAACAGAAACACCCCCTGAAAATAAGGTTTGCTGCCACATTACATATACAAATGAAAACACAAAAAATGTTATTCTCGAAAACCTGCATCGCTCACCTATGTATAGCGGAAAAATCGAGGGCAAAGGGCCAAGATACTGCCCAAGCTTTGAGGACAAGATTGTTCGTTTTGCAGATAAAGAGCGGCATCAGCTTTTTATTGAGCCATGCGGCCTTGAAACAGAAGAAATGTATTTGCAGGGTCTGTCCTCTTCTCTTCCCGAGGAGGTTCAGCTTGCTTTTATTCACACCATTCCCGGCCTTGAAAATGCACAGGTGATGCGAACCGCTTATGCAATTGAATATGATTGTGTTGATCCCACTGCTTTAAAAGCAACACTTGAATTTAATGAGTTGGAAGGGCTTTACGGTGCAGGCCAGTTCAACGGTTCAAGCGGATATGAAGAGGCAGCGGCACAGGGGTTGGTTGCGGGAATCAATGCAGCACTGAAAATTCAGGGAAAAGAGCCGCTTATTCTGGACAGGGGTGGTTCATATATCGGCACGCTCATTGATGATCTTATTACAAAAGGATGTTCCGATCCTTACAGGATGATGACAAGCCGCAGTGAATACCGCCTTGTTTTAAGGCAGGATAATGCAGATGTGCGCCTTACGCCGCTGGGTTATCAAATCGGCCTTATCAGTGAGAACAGATACAACAGATTTCTTGAAAAGCAAAGAATGGTGGCAGAGGAAACAGAGCGTATCAAAACCACTTCTGTTCATGCCGATTCAGATTTACAAAATATTCTTGAAAGCTGCGGCACAGCACCCCTTAAAAAAGGCTGTAAAATCATTGAGCTGCTCAAACGGCCGCAGGTAACCTATAAAGATATTAAAAGTATTGACAGCACACGGCCCGATTACCCTGCCGAGGTTTTTGAACAGGTTGAAATTGCTGTGAAATATGAGGGCTATATCGTAAGGCAGGAGCAGCAGATAAAGGAAATGCGCAGAATCGAATGCAAAAAAATTCCCGAAGATATTGACTATTCTTCTCTTAAGGGGCTTCGTCTGGAAGCTGTGGAAAAGCTTTCAAAAATCAGACCGCAGAATCTGGGGCAGGCAAGCCGGATAAGCGGTGTGAACCCTGCTGACATTACTGCGCTGAATATAATTTTGGAGTCATTATGATTAATACGGAATTTTTGAAAAAGGAAGCCGAAAAAATGGGAATCCAACTGAGTGCATCTGCGCTCAGCCGATTTGATTTACTGGCACAGAGGCTTGTTTCCTATAACCGAAAGGTAAATCTTACAGCAATAACAGAGCCTGATGACATTGTAATAAAGCATTTTCTGGACAGTATATCCCCACTTCCCCATATTTCTTTAAAAGAGAGAGCGAAAATTATTGATGTGGGGTGCGGCGCAGGATTTCCCGGTCTGCCTTTGCTTATTGCACGGGAGGACCTTGATGTTACTTTTCTGGACTCGATTGAAAAAAAACTGAAATTTATTGAGGATGTTATGCAGAATACGGGACTGTTCGGAACAACGGTTCACGGCAGGGCAGAGGATTTCGGAATTCGTCCTGCGTTCAGAGAGCAGTATGATACTGCTTTTACAAGGGCAGTTGCACCGCTGAATGTGCTTGCAGAATACTGCCTTCCGTTCGTAAAACCGGGAGGGCTGTATGTTTCCATGAAGGGTGCTTCGGATGAATCAGAGCTCGGACGGAATGCCATTACAAAGCTTGGCGGCGAAGTTGAAAATATTGTTTCATTTAAACTTATGAACGGGGACAGCCGAAATTTGATTATGATAAGAAAAGTATCGCATACTTCGCCAGAATACCCAAGGAAAACAAAGAAAATAGCGGTTAGCCCGCTCTGATTTTAGAATAATATGTCGATTATAAAGGATTTCTTTTGATAAGAAATCCTTTATTTTTGTTTAACTTTATGATATTATTTAAACAAGGAGTTGAGGTCAGAATGCCTGAGGAAGTTATACGAATACCAACCGAAAAGCTTTTGCCGAACCCCTATCAACCAAGAAAGCAGTTTAAGTCGGAAGATCTTCTGAGCCTCGCCGATTCCATAAAGGAAAACGGTGTTTTGCAGCCGCTACTTGCAAGGCGAATCAACAACAGCGATTATTTTGAAATCATTGCCGGGGAGCGCAGGCTGCGTGCATCTATTCTTGCAAATATGCAAACCGTGCCGTGCCTTGTTGTGGATTGTGATTATGAGGAAAGCGCAATTTATTCCATACTTGAAAATATTCAGCGTGCAGATTTAAGCTTTTTTGAGGAGGCACAGGCGATTGCACATATGCAGAGCCACTTTAATTTAACACAGGAGCAGATTTCTAAAAAGCTTGGAAAAAGCCAAAGTGCACTGTCCAATAAGCTCAGAATTCTGCGGCTGCCTGTTGATGTAAGGTATTTTATCGAAAAGGAAAATCTTACGGAGCGCCATGCCCGTGCATTGCTGAAATGTGAAAATGAAAAACAGATGTGGACAACCCTGAATACCGTTAAGGAAAGAAAGCTGAATGTTGAACAGACAGAGGCGTTTATTGAAGGGCTGACAAAAAAGAAAGAAAAGAAACCGAAGAATGTTGTAAAAATATTCAGGGATGTAAGGATATTTGTAAACACGGTTAATAAAGCAATTAACACAATGATCCAATCCGGTATACCTGCCGAGAGCAATAAAACCGAAACGGACGATTATATTGAATTTTATGTAAAAATACCAAAAAACGCCCAGAATGATGGGCAAAGCACGCTTTTACAGCAAAAAGCGTCTGATTCCGCTTAAAACGGGAAACCGTTTTAACATATTCTCCTCTTTTCATCACGTGGAATAGCCTGCCGGTCGGCAGGCTATTCTGCATTTATAAATTTTTATGCATTTATTTTATAAAGGTGCAGAAAGATAAGAACACATCATTATATTGATTTGTTTCACGTGAAACATTCCACACATGGCAGTGTTGAGCCTTTTAACTGCAATGCAGCAAAAAAATATGGAATGTTTCATGTGAAACATTCCTGTTTTATATTGAATATCGTTTTGTGATATTGTATAATGACATATACGGAGGTGAAGATATGGGAAAAACCGTAGCAATCTTTAATCAAAAGGGCGGAGTAGGCAAAACCACTACCTGTGTAAACTTTGCGGCAGCGCTTGGGGATAAGGGCAAAAAAACGCTCCTTGTTGATGTTGACCCGCAGGGAAATACTACAAGCGGTGTCGGAATTGACAAATCCATTATAGCCAACTCAACCTATGATATACTTATAAATAAAGTGCCTGCAAGGGATATTGTAACGGCAACGCAGTTTAAAAATCTTTTTATTCTGCCTGCCACAATGAATCTTGCCGGTGCTGAATTGGAGCTTGCGGAGGTTGAGGACAGATATACCTCATTAAAAAAAGCGCTTGCTCCGCTTGTTGCAGATTTTGATTACATCGTTATAGACTGTCCGCCGAGCCTTGGGCTTTTAAGTTTGAATGCATTAACCGCATCAGACACTTTAATTGTTCCGCTGCAGTGCGAATATTATGCACTTGAAGGGCTCAGCCAGCTTTTAAGCACGGTAAGAACAGTTAAACAGTATTATAATGAGCATCTTGAACTCGAAGGTGTTGTTTATACGATGTATGATAGCAGATTGAGGCTTACACAGCAGGTTGTGGACGAAGTAAACAAGTATTTTCCGAACAAAGCCTTTCATACAATGATACCCAGAAGTGTTAAGCTTGCGGAAGCACCAAGCTTCGGAATGCCGGTGATTTATTACGAAAAATATTCCAAACCAAGCTTTGCCTATAAAAAATTTGCGGATGAGTTCTTGAAAAAACAGAAAAAATGGTAATTTTAAAGTAAGGGGTGCAATATGGCAAAAAAACAGTCAGGGCTGGGAAAGGGTCTTGGAGCATTGCTGCTTGAAAACACAACTGAAGATATGGTTGCAACAAACACATTGCCGATAAGCGAAATTATTCCCAACAAGGAACAGCCCAGAAAAACATTTGATGAAGCAGCACTGTCAGAGCTTGCTGAAAGCATTAAGCAGCACGGTGTTTTGCAGCCGCTGCTTGTAAGGCCGCTGGCAGACGGCGGATACCAGCTTGTTGCAGGTGAAAGGCGCTGGCGTGCAAGCAGAATGGCGGGACTGCGCGAGATTCCTGTTGTGGTTAAGGAATTAACGGACACAGAAACCATGGAGATTGCAATTATTGAAAATCTTCAGCGTGAGGACCTTAATCCGATTGAAGAAGCAGAAGGACTGCAGGCACTTATTGACAAATGCGGTTTCACACAGGAGGATATTGCTGCCAGTGTGGGAAAATCAAGGCCTGCCATCGCAAACAGCTTAAGATTATTGAGACTTCCGCCGGAAGTAAGGGATATGACCAGAAATGGTATAATATCCGCAGGGCATGCAAGAGCACTGCTTGCGCTTGACGGTGAAGCTGTAATTTATGAGGCGGCACAGAATATTGTTAAAAACAAACTTACGGTTCGTGATGTGGAGCGGCTTGCAAAAATTAAGGATAAAGAAAAAGTTGTTTCACAGAAAAGATATAAACGGCGCGACAGCTTTTATGATGAGGTTGAACTGACCTTATCCGAGGTGCTTGGCAGAAGAGTTAAGGTTTATAACGGAAAAGGAAAGGGCACACTTGAGATAGAATTCTATTCACAGGAAGATTTAAAAAATATAGCAAACAAATTAGGAGAATAAACACATGCTTGATATAAGATTTGTAAGGGAAAACCCCGAACTTGTAAGGGAAAATATTAAAAAGAAATTTCAGGACAGCAAGCTGCCGCTTGTGGATGAAGTGATTGCACTTGATGAAGAAAAAAGAGCAGCGCAGAAAAAAGCAGATGAGCTTCGTGCAAACCGAAATAAGATTTCAAAGGAAATCGGAAATCTTATGGCACAGGGAAAAAAGGAAGAGGGAATGGCGCTTCGTCAGAAGGTAAAGGAGCAGGCAGACGAGCTTGAGGCGCTTTCCGCAAGAGAAACGGAGCTGAATGAAAAAGTTACCTCCATTATGATGACAATTCCGAATATTATTGATGAAAGTGTGCCGATCGGAAAAGATGACAGCGAGAATGTTGAAATTGAAAAGTTCGGTGAGCCGGCAGTGCCTGACTATGAAATTCCCTATCACACAGAAATTATGGAACGCTTTGCCGGCATAGATCTGGATGCCGCAGGCAGGGTTGCGGGCAACGGCTTCTATTATCTTATGGGTGATATTGCAAGGCTGCATTCGGCAGTGCTTGCCTATGCGCGTGATTTTATGATAAACAGAGGCTTCACATACTGCATTCCGCCGTATATGATTCGCTCGGCAGTGGTTGAAGGTGTTATGAGCTTTGCCGAAATGGATGCTATGATGTATAAAATCGAGGGAGAGGATCTTTATCTGATCGGTACTTCAGAGCATTCCATGATCGGAAAATTTATTGATACAATTACACCTGAGGCAGAGCTTCCGAAAACTTTAACCTCGTATTCACCATGCTTCAGAAAGGAAAAGGGTGCACACGGAATAGAGGAAAGAGGGGTTTACAGAATTCATCAGTTTGAAAAACAGGAAATGATTGTTGTCTGCAAGCCCGAAGAATCAAAAATGTGGTTTGATAAGCTCTGGCAGAACACGGTTGATTTGTTCCGATCTCTTGATGTGCCTGTCCGCACGCTTGAATGCTGTTCGGGCGATCTTGCGGATTTAAAGGTAAAGTCCGTGGATGTTGAAGCATGGTCGCCCCGCCAGAAAAAATATTTTGAGGTTGGCTCCTGCTCCAATCTAACGGATGCACAGGCAAGGCGACTGAAGATCAGAGTTAAAGGCGAAAACGGAAATTATCTTGCACACACGCTGAACAATACCGTTGTTGCCCCGCCGAGAATGCTGATTGCATTTCTTGAAAACAATCTGCAGGCAGACGGCTCGGTGCTGATTCCCGAAGCACTTCGTATGTATATGGGCGGCGAAGATAAAATTGTTCCTAAAAAGTAATATAAAAGCAAAGCACCGTGATAATTCACGGTGCTTTCTTCTTTTATCTTTTTTGTTTACTATTTCTAACCTGCAGCGTTATGCAGCGTGCGGCACTCCTCTTTGCTCTTTTCTCAAAAAGAGAGGAACATTCCGCCGTGATAACGGAAATTTATATCTTTTTTAATAACGAAACCGCCTTGCCGCGGGCAATATTTTCATTTTTGTAAAAGCAAGATAAACTAAAGCCGTGCCTCAAGGCGGTAAATCGGCATTCCCATATCGGAAAAGCGTTTTTCATATTCTGTTTTAATGTTTCCCTGAAAATCACTGCTGTGCAGGTCCAGACTGATATTGTTCAGTTTAAAGCCGTTTTGTGAAAGACTTTCTATGGAAAATTCGAAAAAATGCATATTATCGGTTTTTTGATAAATTACAGCGTCTTTTTTCATAATTGTTTTATAAATATCAAGAAACTGCTTATGCGTTAAACGGTGCTTTGCATATTTGGCCTTCGGAAACGGGCAGCTGAAATTCAGGTTGATTTCGCTTATGGAATGCTCAGGAATGTAACCGGGCAGATATTCTGCCGTGCATTTCATAAATTTTATATTGGAAAGTTGTTTTTCAGCGGCGGCTTCACAGGCAGTTACAATTACATTGGCTGCCCGTTCAACCGCAAGTATGTTTACATCGGGATGCTGCTCGGCATAGGTGCAGGCAAATGCGCCTTTGCCGCAGCCAACCTCCAGCATAATGCGGTTTGCATTTCCGAAAAGTGTTTCAAAATCAATCAGTTTGGGTTCTTTTCCTGCATTTTCATAGTTCAGGTCTGCATTGCTGCATTCAATCAGATAATCGGAGCAGGCAGCAAGCCGCTCCTCCAGATTTTTCTTTCTTCGCATTCTCATTTCAATCACCGTAAGCATTTTATCATAAAACTGTTTTATCGGCAAGTCTGTTTCTTCAGCAGACAATACATATTGACAGAAAGATGCAATATGTATATACTTAAATTAGAAGAGGTGTTCTTATGGTGTATTTAAAACAGGCCTTTTTTACGGTTGTTTCATCGATAATTGCATTTTTGATTTCTGTAACGATGACGGCATTTCATATTTTTAACGATGATACATCCACGGTTTTGGTTGAAATGGTTATTGCCTTAACTGCATTGCTTTCCAATTTCCTTTTTGGCTTGTTTTCAGGAAAAAATATGAAAAAAGCAGGATATGGCGCTCAGCTTGCGGTTTTATTCGCTTTTTCCGTTCTTGCCATTGTGGCAGAGGACGGCATATTGCATTACATCGGTGCTTTTTTAAATCCGGTAGATACACATCTGAAGTTTTTAATTTTTTCTCAAACCGGTCATGCTGCGCTCAATACAGGTATTGTGGAATATTTTGCAGCATTACTTTTTTCCTCTCTGCCGTGCATGGTTTTATTTTTGGGCACGGTAATCCGGGGAAAAGTAAATAAAAGAAAAACGGAGAAGATTTTATGACACAGCGCGAAAGAATGGATGCAGGGCTGCTTTATCTCTGCGAGGATGACGGCATTATGGAAGTGCAGCTGAAGCATCTTGAAAAACTTTATGATTTTAATGAAACACGCCCGAATCAGCTGGACTTAAGGGAAAAGCTGCTACGGGAAATGTTTGCCGAAATCGGAGGGGATTGTTACATAGAACCGCCGCTTCATGCAAACTGGGGCGGAGCGCATGTTCATTTCGGCAGCCATGTTTATGCAAATTTTAATTTAACGCTTGTGGATGACGGGCATATCTATGTGGGCAATGATGTTATGTTTGCGCCGAATGTGGTTGTGGCAACAGCCGGGCATCCCATATGCCCTGAGCTTCGCGGAAAGGGCTATCAGTTCAATGCCGATGTGCATATCGGCAATAATGTGTGGATTGGCACAGGTTCGCTTATTATGCCGGGGGTAACAATAGGCGATAACACGGTTATCGGTGCAGGTTCGGTGGTTACAAAGGATATTCCGGAAAATGTGATTGCTTTCGGAAATCCCTGCCGTGTTCAGCGTGAAATAAATGAAAAGGATTATGAGATTTATTTTAAAAACAAAAAAATAGATATAAAAATCAAATAATAATACAGCAGAAGAAAAAGGACGGATGGTATCATCCGTCCTTAATATTTAATTGAATTTATTCCTCGCTTGTATCAGACAGTGCTTTCTGTGCAGCCTCCTGTTCGGCAAGGCGGTCTGCTCTTATATCGGCAAGCTCAGCAATCATTTGGTTTTTCAGATTGCCGTGAATCGGATAAAAGATAAAGGAAAGGCCGTAAAGTCCTCTTGCCAGAGCGGGAAGAATACAGAAAACTGCCCAGATACCGTTCAGAATGGAAGGATCCTTCTGCGGAACCGCATTGCCAAGGGAATCCGTAAGCGGCACATAATGAATCCATGTAAGTACCATGCCGGACATCCAGCTTGTAATTGAAGTGGCAAGTTTCTGGAAATAGCCCTGAACGGTTGTAACCAGCGCCTCGTTTCGCAGACCGTGCTTCCATTCCATATAATCAAAGGTTTCTGCATTAAGAACAGGGCCTACAACAAGGATAAGCTTATTCGGAAGGCCGCAGATTGTAAGCCCGAAAATTACCCATATTAAATTCAATATGTAATTATCATTAAAGGTCTGACCGAACGGGTGATAGCCGACAAGGAAAAGCAGTGTGTAGGCAACGCCGCCGAACAGTCCGGCAATAATCGCGGTTGCTCTTGCACCGAATTTTTTTATCATCTTTGCGGCAAGCGGCACCATAAGATAGTTCGGGATACCTGTGAAAAGACCGCATAAGGTTTGGTTTGCGATAGAGCCTGTGTTGTTCAGCCAGAACCATTGCTCTGATGAACCGCCCACTGCTTTGAAATTGTTGAAAAAGCTTGCAAATATAATTGCAAACAAAGGACGGTTTGTAAAAATCTGCTTTATGGATTCAAGCACGGAGGTTTCATTCATTTCCTCGCGCGACTGAAGCGGAACACGCTCACGCATATTGAAAAAGC
Source organism: uncultured Eubacterium sp. (assembly GCA_910584985.1). GTDB lineage: Bacteria > Bacillota > Clostridia > Oscillospirales > Acutalibacteraceae > Eubacterium_R. The sequence continues at coordinate 123,229 of CAJUDJ010000002.1, forward strand.
CATAGATTGCAAACACGGCAACAACTGCAGCCATAAAGTAGGCAAAGCCTGTGTAAACGCCGCTCATTGTAATCTTTGAGCTCAGCTTGGGAAGAAACTGAACAAGAATCGGAACAAGAGAAGGCACCCATGTGCCGAACAGCTCAAAGAATTTACTTGTAGTAATCAGATTGTTTCGTTCATCGTTATTCGGGGTGATGTTATAGGTCATAAGCTGCCATGCATTGAAATAGCTCATGCCGAGTCCGTAAAAAACAATGGCGCAGGCTGACCATATAACTCTTGCCGATGCATTTATATCAGGCGCAGAGAACATCATTACCGTGCCGAGAATCACAAGCGGCAGCGGAATGATGAAGAAGGGACGCACTCTGCCGTATCTGGTTCTGGTTCGGTCAATAATAAGGCCGGAAATCGTATCGTCAACCGCATCATAAATAGCGGCAAAGAAATTTATGTTTGCATAGGCTGTTGTGTTCAGTTTCAGAAACTGAATCATGAAAAATTCCTTAAAGGCGTTAACAAACTGGTCTAAATTTTTCTGACCGAAGTTTACAAGCACATATGCAACAATTTCTTTTGGAGAAAGATAACGCTTTTTTGTGTAGGCAAGCTTATCAAGCTCTGCATATTCCTGATTTATAATATCCTGTTCTGACAAAAAATCACCGCTTTCAACAAATTTTACCCGAATGCATTAACATGCAGTATATATAAAATATAGCAAATTTATAACAATATTTCAATATAAAATTAGGATTATACAGCAGAAAAATGAAAGGCCGATATTTTCTATCGGGCTGAAAGAGATAAAGAATGGTTAATGACTGCGTTTTTTTCTGTTCAGAACTCTGACATACAGCAGGCAGACAATCATTATCGCAGGAAAAACAACCGAAGCCAGCAGCCCTTTGGCAATGTTACTGTCCGATCCGGAAACAAAGCCAACGATAGATGGCCCTGCCGTGCAGCCAAGATCCCCAGCCAGTGCAAAGGCTGCAAACATTGCCGTTGATGCTTTGGGAATATGCTTTGCTGCAATGGAAAAAGCGCCGGGCCACATTGGTGCAACGGCAATTCCGCAAACGGCGCAGCCGACCAGCGACAGAATCGGGTTGCCTGAAAGTGCCGCAATAAGATAGCCGCCGATGCAAACAAAGGAACCGATTATAAGAATTTTTGTTATATCTGTTTTATCGCTGATTCTGGAATAGATTACTCGGGAAGTGCCCATAAGCACAGCAAAGGCACAGGGGCCCAGAAGATCGCCCACTGTTTTTGAAACGCCAAGCCCCGTTTCCGCGAAGGCAGATGCCCACTGGCTCATGGAAAGCTCGCTTGCACCTGCACAAATCATAACGATTCCCATAATCCAGAAAAGCGGATTTTTCAGCATATCGCTGAATTTTCCGCTTCCTTTTTCCTCCTCCAGTGTTCGGATGGGAACAGCGGAAAAAAGAAAAATGTTTACAAACGGAATAAGCGCCCACAAAACAGCAAGAAAACGCCAGCTTTCTATGCCGAAAATCTGAAAGAAAAGCGTTGAAAACAGAACGATTGCGGCACAGCCCCAACAGTAAAAGGAGTGCAGCAGGCCCATTGCACCCGCCTTGTTGTTTGTGGGGCAGGCTTCAACAATCGGGGAAATGAGCACCTCGTCAAAGCCGCCGCCGATTGCATAAAGCACATCGCATATAATAAAGCCGATATACGGATTTTTGAAAAGAAACGGAAAAACGGCAAGGCCGGCTGTGCCGGCAACAGAGCAGATATTTGCAATTATCATTCCTGTGCGGTAGCCGATTTTGTTAATGAAAAGCGGGCACAGTGCATCTATAAAAATTTCGCTAAAAAAGGTTATTGTTATCAGTATGGTGAGTTGTGCAAGAGAAAAGCCGAATTCTGTTGTAAGCCTTACAAAAAGAAGCGGTAAAAAAGTGGTGGTAACTGCCTGAGAAATATATGCAATATAACAGGCAAACCGGGTATGCTTAAATGTAAGTTTCATTTTGTCCTCCGTTGTATCAATAAATAAGCATTGAGTTCACATTATATAGTATTGTTTGGCTTTTTGCAACTTGAAGATGCAAATCATTCGTGATAAAATAGTATTTAACAGAAAACATAAAAAGGAGAAGAACAATGCAGTGGGAATTTAATCTGCCCGTTAAGCTTGTGTTCGGCTGCGGCAAAAGAAAAAATCTTGGAAAATATATAGATGAAATCGGCGGCAGTATCGGTGTGCTTGTCTGCGGCAGAAGTTTTGAGAAAAACGGAGAGGCAGCCGAATTTGTTAAAAATTCCGAAGGCAGAATCAAAGCGGTGTTCAGTGATATACGCCCAAACCCCACAACGGAAAATGTGGATGCCTGTGTTTCGGTTATGCGTGAAACCGGAGCGGATTTTGCTGTGGCGCTCGGTGGCGGATCGCCAATGGATTGCTGTAAGGCGGCCTGTGCAATCGCGAAGGGAAACGGGTTCATCCGTGCGTATCACAGTGGCGGAAAAGCCGTTTCGTCAGAAGAAGCCATTCCGATGATTGCTTTTGCAACCACAAGCGGCACTGCATCCGAGGTAACCAATATTTCTGTTTTAACGGATGTTGAAAAAAATCTGAAAAATCCGATGAATGATCCTGCCATGTATCCGAAAATTGCAGTGATAGACCCTGAACTTACGCTAAGCGTTCCGCCGCAGGTTACGGCTTCAACCGGGCTTGATGTATTAAGCCACGCTGTGGAAAGCTATTGGAGCACACTGCATCAGCCCGTGTGCACTGCCTGTTCGATTTACAGTGCACGGCTCGTTTTTGAATGGCTTGAAAAGGCATACAAAGAGCCGGATAATATCACTGCACGTGAAAAAATGGCAGAGGCAAGCCTTGTTGCAGGCGTTGCCTTCAGCCATCCCAGAACAACAGGCAGCCACGCCTGCTCTTTTCCGCTTACGAATATTTACGGCCTGCCCCACGGTGAGGCATGTGCATTTACGCTGGATTATTTTATCAAATTCAATGCCGAATATGCGGATGAAAACGGCAGAATTGCTGCGTTTGCAAAAGATTGCGGCTTTAACAGCGCCTATGAAATGGCGGATGAAATTTCGGCTATGAAAAAGCGTATGGGAATGAAAACAAGGCTTTCCGAAATCGGCTGCGTAACAAATCAGCAGATAGAGGAGCTGACGGAAAAGAGTATGTCCATGCTTATGGAAAGAAACCCTGTTGCGCTTACCAAGGAAAACATAGCTGAGATGTATTTCAGCCTGAAGTAAAAGAAAAGAAATCTTTAGTCAAATAGATGTGGATTATGATTTGAAAATATGTTAATATAGTACAGTGTTATACATTGCCTGAAAGCAAATAAAGAATCGGAGGATTAATTATGGTTTACGGAGTAATTCTTGCTGGTGGTGTCGGCTCGCGTATGGGCGGCGAAAAGCCCAAGCAGTATTTAACAGTGAAAAACAAACCTATTATCATATATACTGCCGAAAAATTTCTGGCCTGCACGGAACTTGAAAAGATTATCATTCTCTGCCCTGAAAAATGGGTGGAATATACAAAAAATCTTGTTAAAAAATATATTGCGGCCGCAGAAAACAGAATTGCTGTTATTGAAGGCGGTGAAACAAGAAATGAAACCATTATGAATGCGGTTTCATTTATTGAAGCAGCAGGCAATCTTGATGATGAAACCGTTATTGTAACACATGATTCGGTTCGCCCATTTGTTACGCACAGAATCATTAAGGAAAATATCGAAGCATGCAGAAAATTCGGTGCGTGTGATACGGTGATTCCCGCAACGGATACAATTGTTGAATCTGAAAACGGTTTGAACATCAGCAATATTCCGAATAGAAGCATAATGTATCAGGGGCAGACGCCGCAGTCGTTCAAAGCCCTCAGGCTGCGTGAAATCTATCATTCCTTAACGGAAAATGAAAAAAATATATTGACGGATGCGGCAAAGATCTATGTGCTTAAAGGAGAAACCGTTGCCCTTGTTGCAGGAGAAACCTATAATATTAAAATCACTTATCCTTATGATCTTAGAATTGCAAAATCACTGCTGGAGGATGAGGAATGATCAACACGGTTTACCGCCTTGCGGCAGCACGGCGATTTGAAATTGCTTTTGAAGATATAGAGCTTTTCGGTGAAAATGCAGTGGTTAGGCCAACGAATCTTTCCATCTGCAATGCCGATATGCGATATTATCTCGGCACAAGGGATGCAAAGGTTATGGCAGAAAAGCTTCCGATGGCACTTATTCACGAGGGTGTGGGCGAGGTTGTTTCTGACCCATCCGGAAAGTTTCAGCCCGGTGAAAAAGTGGTTATGGTGCCGAATATGGCAGTTGAAACAAATGAATTTATAGCGGAAAACTATCTTCGGTCCTCAAAATTCTGCGGCTCATCCATGGATGGATTTCTTCAGGAATATGTAAGCATATCGCCCGAAAGGCTTGTTCGCCTGCCGCAGGGTATTGATATGAATGTGGCAGCATTTACCGAAATTGTTTCGGTTTCTGTGCATGCGATTTCGCGTTTTGATAAAATAGCCCATGCCTGCCGCCGCCGTATCGGTGTGTGGGGCGATGGAAATTTAGGCTATATCACTTCGCTTTTTATTAAAAAGATGTTTCCGGAAACAACACTTTATGTGTTCGGCACTTCTGCAGAAAAGCTTTCAGATTTTACTTTTGCCGATGAAACCGTGCTTGTAAATGAAATTCCCGAAGAGATGTGGGTGGATCACGCCTTTGAATGCGTGGGCGGAAACGGAAGCCCTGTTGCAATCGAGCAGATAATTGCAACCGTAAAGCCGGAGGCTGCGGTTTCCATTCTCGGTGTTTCGGAATATCCTGTGCCAATCAACACAAGAATGATTCTTGAAAAGGGGCTTCGCTTTTTCGGTTCTTCCAGAAGCGGTGTAAAGGATTTTGAAAAAACAGTTGAGATGTATGAAAAATATCCCGAAATTACGGATTATCTCGGCAATATTATCAGCTCCGTAAATACTGTGCGCAGCATTGCGGATATTAAAGCCGCCTTTGAAAAGGATACACAAAAGGCATTCGGAAAAACCATTATGGTCTGGGAAGAGTAAAACAGCATAAATTTATCCCGTTAAATAACGGATGACACGGTAAGGCTGCGGCAGATAAAACATGCCGCAGCCTTATTATACTATGAAAGGTTTTGCAAGACAGATTTATGTAAAAACAGGAAGGTGAGCTGTGAACAAATAAAAAAAGAAATCAGCGCAGTGCTCTCCGAAACTTTTGGATATGGAGTAACCCATATTGATGTAAAGGGATATTATAAAAACAGCAAACAGACGATTATTTATTTTGCCGTAAACCAGTTTCAGATTGCCAGAATGAAAAGCATAATTGAAGATTATGACCCCCGATACATTTGTTACGATAACAGAAAATTCCGAATTTATGGGCAGTAATATTAAAAACAGAAAAAAAGACGGATTTTTATATCCGTCTTTTCCGTTTTTTTATGATACAGTTGCGGCACATTCGTCTTTTGCCGATGTTTTTTCAATGATTACAGCTCAATTCCGTCTGCTGTTTTGCAGAAATGAACAGAAAATTCCTTATCATACTGTGGATAAACCTTTAAATATTCTTCACGAAGAAATGCGGCAATGCTTTCCTTTTTTGCCGGATCAATCAGTGCAACAGAAGAACCGTTAAAGCCTGCGCCGCTGAAGCGGCCACCGTAAATGCCATCACATTTCAGCATGATTTCATAAAGCGTTTTCAGCTCAGGCGAACCTGTTTCCCAGTTATAAATGGAACTGTGGCCCGATTCAAACATGATTTTTCCGAATTCGTTTATATCACCGTTTTTCCATGCTTTGGCACCTCGCTGCACTCTGGAAAATTCGCCGTAAAAATGCTCTGCACGCCTTCTCCATGCGGCAGGAAGCCTGTCCTTATATGCATCAAAAATCTCTCTCGGTACATCGCGCATATAGGAATCCTTAAAACTGCCGTAAGGAATGTCTGCAAAGGCGCGCAGTGCAAAGGCGGCTGCTTTTGCTTCATCCACACGGGAATTGAAAGCGGTGTTTGCCAGCTTTCTTTCCTTTCCCGAAAAGATTACGGCAAATTCATAAGGCGGCATATTTTCACTGGTAGGGATCAGTTTATATTCATCTGTAAGGGTATCAAGATAAAGCAGATGGTCTTTTTTGGAATAAACCTCACAGCTCTGATCCATTTTTCCCACATTCATTTCAAGGTAATCGTGTTCGGCATAAAGCGCAAAATCAATAACCTGTGCTTTTGTAAGCGATATATTGTTGATTTTGGAAATTGCGGCAATATAGGAAATCAGCACAGCCGCTGACGAAGAAAGGCCGCCCACGGGAAGATCTCCGTAAATATAGCCTTTAAGCCCTTTCTCAATTTTAAACATTCTTTTTAAAGAAACAAAGGCAGCCTTTGCAAAATCGCCCCATTCAAAGCATCTCTGCGGAAGCTCATAAACCGAAAATTTTGTTGCGCCCTCAAAATTCCCGCTGTAGATTTCAACACTTCCGTCCTCCGTGGGAAGAAAATGGATTTCAACCCCGTGATTGATTGCGAAGCCTGATATAAGCCCGTGCTGATAATCGGAATGTGCACCGATGGGCGCAATTCTGTAAGGGCAGTAAACACAAAGCGGCTTTTCCTCTGTATGAAATTTCTTTTTGAATTCTGCTGTAATATCCATAAATTTTCCCCTGCAATTTTATCTGTTTAAACTATTTTAGCATATCGGGCATCACATAGCAACAATAAGAAAAACAAAAGTAAGAATTATAGAATGTCTTTGCCGGAAATGTATTTGTTTTGCGTTGCCTGTTTAAACACAGCAGCCGTGCTATAAAAAATTAACAATATATTCAATTGACAACCTGCTGCAATCTATATATAATTAAAACAGCATAATAAATTTTGGTAGGGTGTGATAATAATGGAAAAAATTAAAGTTTCTGTTGTTATACCTGTATATAATTCGGAAAAATATCTGAAAAAATGTTTAAACAGTGTAATTTATCAAACGCTAAAGGAAACAGAAATCATCTGTGTGGATGACGGTTCAACGGACAGTTCTGCCAAAATATTAAATGAATTTGCAGAAAAAGACAGCAGATTTATCCTAATCAGCCAGGAAAACAAATTTGCAGGTGCTGCAAGAAACAGAGGTCTTGAAGCGGCAGGCGGAAAATATATTGTTTTCTGGGATGCTGATGATTATTTTGAGAAAAATGCACTGGAAATTATGTATACTCGGTGTGAAAGGACAAAGGCGGATATTTGTCTTTGCGGCGCAGCAAGCTTTGATTCGGAAAGCGGAAAAAGAGCGATTGACGAAACCTTTCTGAAAAGAAGATTTCTGCCAAGGGAAAAGGTCTTTTCGGCCAAAACCCATCCGCAGTATATTTTCAATGCTGCATCCAATGTGCCGTGGCAGAGAATGTTCTGCACCTCGTTTATAAAAGAAAAGAAAATTAAGTTTCAGAATCTTCGCCAGGCGAATGACACATATTTTGTTATGGCGGCAATGTATTATGCAGAGCGTATAACCTATACGGAAAAACCTTTGGTGAACTACAGAACAAACAACAAATCCAGCATTACGGGAAAGGCATCGGCTTCTCCGCTTTGTGCATACGAAAGCTTTGCTGCAGTTTATGAACTGCTTAGGGCAGAGGGCTGCAGTGAACAAATATGGCAGAGCTTTTATAACAAGCTTGTGCCCGGGCTGATCAGAGGAATACTGCTTCAGACAACCGAAGGCGGAATACAGGAAATTTACAGTAAAATAAAAAATGAGGGGATATCCTATTTCGGAATAGATAAGCATCTTTCGCCTGAATATTATTATTTTCAGAATGAATATGAGGATTTGATCTTCATTTTGAATCATTCTGCAAGTGAATATCTTCTTTATAAATATCAGAAAGAAAACAGGGATAAACTGTTTTACAAGGCAAAGGCTGAAAAATCACTATTGGTAAAAACCGCAAGAAAATATAGCAGATACATAAGTGCAGACAGCAGGTTGTATGATGTTGCAAAGAAGTTTTTGCATTTAAAATAGGAGAAAGCAGTATGGATAAAAAATATGATTATTTAATTGTGGGCAGTGGGCTTTTCGGCGCAGTCTTTGCTTATGAAGCAAAGAAACGAGGAAAGCAGTGCCTTGTGATAGAAAAAAGAAACCATATCGGCGGAAATATTTACTGTGAAACGGTAAACGGCATTCATGTTCATAAATACGGTGCGCATATTTTCCACACAAGCAATAAAAAGGTGTGGGACTACATCAATCAGTTTGCACAATTCAACAATTATGTAAATTCACCGGTTGCTGTCTATAAGGATGAGCTTTACAATCTGCCGTTCAATATGAACACATTTTCCAAAATGTGGGGCATTAAAACACCGCAGCAGGCAAAGGAAATCATTGAAAAGCAGAAAGCGGAATATAATATTACCGAACCGAAAAATCTTGAGGAGCAGGCACTTTCCCTGATCGGAAAGGATGTTTACGAAAAGCTTATCAAAGGCTACACGGAAAAGCAATGGGGCAGAAGCTGCACCGAGCTGCCGTCTTTTATAATCAGAAGACTTCCGGTAAGATACACCTATGATAACAATTATTTCAATGACCGTTATCAGGGTATTCCGATAGGCGGCTATAACCAAATTATTGAAAAACTGCTTGACGGAACAGATGTTTTGCTTGAAACCTCTTATGCCGATTATATAAAGGCGCATGATATTTCAGGAATGAAAATAGTTTACACAGGCAATATTGATGAATACTTTGACTATAAATTCGGTGCCCTGCAGTACAGAACAGTTCGTTTTGAAACAGAAATTCTGCCGGATGTGGATAATTATCAGGGTAATGCAGTTGTAAATTATACAGAGCGAGAGATTCCGTTTACAAGAATTATTGAGCATAAGCATTTTGAATTCAGCACAGTACCCGGCACGGTTATATCAAAAGAGTATTCATCGGAATGGAGCGTTGGCATTGAGCCGTATTATCCGATAAACAACGATGAAAACAATGCGCTTTATCAGAAATATGCCACGCTTGCCGAGAAAGAGGAAAATGTTATTTTCGGCGGAAGGCTGGGAAAATATCAGTATTATGATATGGATAAGGTTATTGATGCTGCACTTGCGGCAGCAGAAGAAGAATTTAAGGAGAATTAAATAATGGCAAAGGTTTCGATTATAGTTCCTGCATATAATGTTGAGCCGTATCTTGTTGAATGTATGGACAGTATAACAAGGCAGACACTTGACGATATTGAAATTATCTGTATTAATGACGGTTCCACGGACGGCAGCCTGGCAATTCTTCAGCACTATGCGGAAAAGGACAGCCGTATTACGATTGTTGATAAGGAAAACGGCGGCTACGGAATCGGAATGAATATCGGGTTGGACAGGGCTTCGGGCGAATATATCGGTATCGTTGAACCGGATGATTATGTTCCTGTAAATATGTTCGGTGATTTGTATGATATTGCAAAGGAAAACAATCTTGATTTTGTAAAGGCTGATTTTTACCGTTTTGAACGTTCTGCTGACGGAGATATGTTTTTAACCTACAATCATCTTTCCAAAAAAGAAGAGGATTACAATACTGTGTTTAATCCAAGCCGGAATCCCGAGGCTGTCCGCTGGATTATGAACACATGGAGCGGTATTTATAAGCGTGAATTTCTGAACAAATGGAATATCCGCCACAATGAAACGCCCGGTGCATCCTTTCAGGATAACGGCTTCTGGTTTCAGACCTTTGCATTTGCAGAGCGCGCCATGATTATTGATAAGCCTTATTATATGAACAGAAGGGACAATCCGAATTCCTCCGTTAAAAATATGCAGAAGGTTTACTGCATAAATGTGGAATATGATCATATAAGGGATGTTCTGATAAAATACCCTGAAACATGGGAACGCTTCAAAACTTATTACACCCTAAAGCGCTTTCACAACAGCGTTGCAACACTGCGCAGAATAGATAACAGCGTTAAGAGGGAATATGTGGAACGCTTCAGCAAGGAAATGAAGCGTGCCATTGAACTCGGCGAGATGGATGAGGAGCTTTTTACGGCGGCCGAACGGGATAATCTGCATCTGCTTATGAGCAGACCGAAGGTTTACTATGAACTGAAAGCATTGAAAATGCATAACGGCAGCAATAATTTTAATAATAATTTTAAAACCATAAAAGAAGAACTTTATAAAATAAAGCGCTCTAAGTCATACAGGGTGGGAAGAATGATTATGTATTTCCCGTCTAAATTCAAAAAGCTTGCCAAAAAGGTTTACAGAAGAATTAACAAATTGAGAAAAGGATATGTGAAATGAGCGAAATAAAGGTTTCCGTTATATTTCCGGTTTACAATGTGGAAAACTATTTAAGGCAGTGTCTGAACAGTGTTGTGAATCAAACACTGAAAGAAATTGAAATTATCTGTGTGGATGACGGTTCTACCGACACTTCTGCCGAAATACTTGATGAATATGCAGCAAAGGACAGCCGCATTACCGTGCTAAGGCAGAAAAACGGCGGTGCCGGCGCAGCAAGGAACAACGGACTTCGCATTGCTAAAGGAAAATATCTTTCCTTTCTTGATTCAGATGATTTTTTTGAACTGAATATGCTGGAAGAAGCATACAACTGTGCCGAAAAATACAGCGCAGATTTAGTTATATTTAAATCAAATCAGTATTTTGAAGATTCAGACAGTTATAAAAATACGGAATGGGTGGTGCGCTATGCCGAGCTTCCGCCTTACCAGCCGTTTAACAGAAGATCAATTACAAGCAATATATTCAAGGCATGTGTGGGCTGGGCATGGGATAAGCTTTTCAGTCGTGAATTTGTTCTTAAAAACAATCTTCTATTTCAGGAACAGCGAACAAGCAATGATATGCTTTTTGTTTTCTCTGCTATTGCCATTGCAGAGAAGATTGCCTATGTGGATAAATCGGAAATTCTTGCCCATCAGCGAAGAGACAGCACGGATTCTCTTTCAAAAACGAAAGAAAAATCGTGGGATTGTTTTTACAAGGCGCTTATTGCACTCAGAGACAGGCTGAAGCAGGATGGTATTTTTCAGGAGGTTGAAAGGGATTATATCAATTATGCCCTGCATTTTGCATTGTGGAATCTGAATTCCCTTTCCCAGCCTACATATGATAAGCTTTATAAAAAGCTGAATGAGGAATGGTGGAAGGAGCTTGGCATAGATGGCAAAACCCGTTCATATTTCTACAACAAAAAGGAATTTCTTCAGTATGTAAAAATAAGAAACAATGAATATTAAGCTGTATACAGGAAAAGACGGATGATTGCATCCGTCTTTTTGCTGTTTAAATATGGTCAGCCAAAGCCATTTAAAATCATGTTCGGATTTTATTGGCTTTGCCTGTATCTGCCGGTGCAGAACGGATTTATATTATCCGAAAGTGATGTGCCGGGGCATGTAAGATGAAAAACACGGGTGTTTATAATTATTTAATTGCTGAAATTCTTGATTTTAAGCTAAATATATATTATTATAATAAAAGTATTTATATGTATAGCCAACCAAAAGTCAAACAAAATAAGGTTTAAATCAACAGATTTTTGCTGATACATCGTTAAATTTTCATCGAATACGGAAGTGTGCGATGAAAATTATGTCTTGTCTAATCAAAAATTTGAATGATGTAAACTACAACGCACCTAAAACCATTTGTTTTAGGCCATTGGGTTCGATTGTTGTTTGGCTAATCGAAAGTGTGTGATTATGAAAATTCTGGTATTGGGGCTTGGTTTGATCGGAGCAAGTATCGCAAAAACCTTAAAGAAAAACACAAAGCATTATGTTTACGGCTGGAACAGAACAGAGGCCGTAACGAAAAAGGCGCTTACTGACGGTGCAATTGACGCAACGGGAAGTCTGGATGAACTGCTGCCCGAAGCAGATGTTACCATCATTAATTTTTATACGGATGCCATTATTCCGTTTATTCTGGAAAACAGGGAAAAATTTAAAAAAGGCAGCATTGTAACGGACAGCTGCGGCATTAAAACCAAAATATGCCGGGAGCTTGAAAAAGAAAACTTTGATTTCACATATATCGGTGCGCACCCGATGGCAGGGCGTGAGGTTTCGGGATATGATGCAAGCCTGCCCACGCTGTTTGACAATGCTTCGTTTATATGCACTCCCACCAATGCCAAGAAATCAAAAACAGATACGCTGATTCTGCTTGCAAAGGAAATGGGCTTTAAAAGAACAGTTGTTACAACGCCTGAGCACCATGATGAAATGATTGCTTTCACATCTCAGATTGCGCATGTGCTTGCCTGTTCCTATGTGCTCAGCCCGCTGGCACCGCATCATCCCGGCTTTTCGGCAGGCTCTTACCGCGATGTGTCCCGTGTGGCAAGAATAAACGGCGAAATGTGGAGCGAGCTGTTTATCGCCAATAAAGAGCCGCTGATAAATGAAATAGATGATCTTGTTTCAAATCTTATAAAATTCAAGCAGGCAATAGGCGAGGAAAACAGAGAGGCTCTTGTGGATTTAATGGCAAGGGCAAATAAAATCAAAGAGGAAATCGGCTGATGAAAAAGCTAACGGTTCATGTGGGCAGCGCCTACGAAATCTATATTGAAAAAGGGCTTATAAAAACCTGCGGCGGTTATATAAAGGAAGTTTCCTCCGCAAAGAAAATTGCAGTGATTACGGATACCAATGTTGCGCCGCTCTATCTGGATACGGTCAGAAGCAGCATTGAAAAAGAAGGCTTTGAGGTTATAAGCTATATTTTTAAAGCAGGCGAAAGCTCAAAAACCACTGATATAATAGTTGATATGGTTGAATTTCTTGCCGAAAACAGATTAACCAGAAAAGATATGGTTGTTGCGCTGGGCGGCGGTGTTTGCGGCGATATGGCAGGCTTTGCTTCGGCAATCTATTTAAGGGGAATTGATTTTGTGCAGCTGCCTACTACGCTGCTTTCGCAGGTGGATTCCTCGGTTGGCGGCAAAACAGGTGTTGATCTGCCGCAGGGAAAAAATCTGTGCGGTGCATTTCACCAGCCCCGCCTTGTGCTGATAGACCCGGAAACGCTGAACACGCTTCCGGCACACTTTTTCAGCGATGGTATGGGCGAGGTTATCAAAACAGGCTGTATAAAATCAAAATCCCTTTTTGAAAAAATAGAAAATGCGGATGTTAAGGAAGATATAGAGGATATTATTTATTCGTGTGTTGATATTAAGCGCGGTGTGGTTGAGCGCGATGAAAAGGAGCAGGGGGAAAGAGCCTTGCTGAATTTCGGCCACACGGCAGGGCATGCAATTGAAAAGCTTCATAATTTCACAGGTGTGTCTCACGGTGAAGCGGTCGGAATCGGTATGCTGATGATAAGCCGCGCAGGAGAACAGGTCGGCCTGACCGAAGCGGGCACAGCCGACAGAATAAAAAAAGTGCTTGAGAAATATAACCTTAAAACAAATGACAATCATTCAGCCGGAGATATAATAAGCGCAATGCAGAGCGATAAGAAAAGAACGGGCAGCGGCATTAATTTTGTAATGCTTTCGTCCATAGGTAACAGCTTTCTTCACTTTGCGGAAAACGATAAAATAAAGGAATTATTTGGAATATAAGTGCATGAGCAAGGTAATACTTAAACAATCTGAATTAAACGGCACGGTTTCGGCGCCGCCCAGCAAATCGGCGGCACACAGGGCGTTGATCTGTTCGTTTCTTGCCGGCGGCGGAACGGTTAAGCCGATTCTGAATTCAAAAGATATGCAGGCAACGGCAGGTGTAATTAAAGCGCTTGAAAACGGCGAAAAAATGCTGGACTGCATTGAAAGCGGTTCAACACTTCGATTTATGATACCTGTTGCCGCAGCAAAAGGTGCATCTGTTGTTTTTACAGGCAGCGGCAGGCTTCCCGAAAGGCCGATAGGCGAATATCTTGAACTGCTTCCGCAGCACGGCGTTTCCTGCAAAAGCGAAGGGGGGCTTCCCCTTGAAATCAGCGGCAGATTAAGCAACGGCAGCTATGCGGTTTCGGGGAATGTAAGCAGTCAGTATATAACAGGACTGCTTCTTGCACTTGCAGCTCTGGAGGGCGACAGTGCCGTTCTTCTGAAAACGCCGCTTGAAAGCAGACCTTATGTGGATATGACGGTTAAGGTTATGGCGGATTTCGGTGTTGAAATCCGGGAAACGGAATTCGGCTGGCTGATTCACGGCGGGCAGTCCTTCCGGAAAATGAATTATACAGTTGAGGGCGATTGGTCGCAGGCGGCATTTTTCCTTGCAGCAGGCGCGCTTGGCGGAAATGTAACCGTTACAGGTCTTGACAGTAACTCGGCACAGGGTGATAAAGCAATTCTTGATGTGCTGAAAGCCTTCGGAGCAGAAATAGCGCTGAACGGCAATTCTGCAGAATGCAGAAAAAGTGAATTAAAAGGCACGGTTGTTAATGCTTCGGATATTCCTGATCTGGTTCCGATAATCGCAGTGCTTGCCGCATATGCAAAAGGGAAAACGGTTATCAGCGGTGCAGAACGGTTAAGATATAAGGAATCGGACAGAATAGAAAGTGTTGTTTCCAATCTCAGAAAAATGGGTGCGGATGTTGAGGAAACGGCTGACGGAATGGTGATTCACGGCGGAAAAGCGCTTTTCGGTGCAGTGCTTGACGGCTATAATGATCACCGTATTGTTATGGCATTCAGCATTGCCGCTCTTTTTGCGCAAGGCGAAACCGTGATTTCGGATGCAAACAGCATTAATAAATCTTATCCCTCGTTTTTTGAGGATTACAACAGGCTTGGAGGGTTGGCGGATGTCATCGGTTTTGGGAAATAAAGTGAAGCTTTCTGTTTTCGGCGAAAGCCATGGCAGGGCTATCGGCTGCGTGATAGACGGACTGCCGGCAGGTATACAGCTTGATTTTGATAAAATCAACAGGGAAATGGCACGCCGTGCGCCGGGAAAGGATAAAACGGCAACGGCACGAAAAGAAAGCGATACACCGCATATTCTAAGCGGGCTGCTGGATGGGATTACAACAGGCGCACCGCTTGCCATGGTAATTGAAAATACAAACACCAGAAGCGGTGATTACGGCAATCTGATGACCGTGCCGAGACCCGGCCACAGCGATTATCCTGCATATATCCGATACGGTGGAAATAATGATATAAGAGGGGGCGGCCATTTCAGCGGGCGGCTTACAGCACCGGTTGTTTTTGCAGGCGCCGTTGCAAAACAGATTTTAGAGCAGCAGAGCATTGCTGTCGGTGCGCACATAAAGCAGATCGGCAATGTGTGCGACAGCAGTTTTGATAAAAACAATATCCGTGCGGATTTTCTGCACAGCATTTCGGAAAAGCCGTTTGCAGTTATAAACAGCGATATTGAATCGGAAATGCGTGCATTTGTTGAGCAGGCAAGGCTGAGCGGCGATTCGGCAGGCGGCAGCATTGAATGCGCCGCCGCAGGCGTTCCCGCAGGGCTGGGCGGAAATATGTTTGATACGGTTGAAAGCAGGCTGTCCTCGGCACTGTTCGGTGTTCCTGCCGTTAAGGGCGTGCAGTTCGGCGAGGGCTTCGGCTTTTCCGAAATGCTTGGCAGTGAGGCAAATGACGGCTATGAAATCAAAAACGGAAAGGTAAGCCTTATTTCTAACCATAACGGTGGTGTTCTCGGCGGAATCACAAACGGTGCACCGCTTGTGTTTTCTGTTGCAGTAAAGCCCACACCCTCCATTTCAAAGCCGCAGCAAAGCGTTAATCTTCAGACTATGGAAAATGAAATGCTTTTTGTCAAAGGCAGGCATGATCCGTGCATTGTGCCGCGCGCAGTTCCCGTTATTGAAGCGGTAACGGCATTTGTGCTGCTTGATTTAATGATGTAAAAAGGATTTTAAACAGAATGGATTTACTGGATTTAAGAAATAAAATTGACGAGATAGACGGAAGAATTATTCCCCTTCTTCTTGAAAGAATGGAAATTTCAGGAAAAGTTGCCGAATATAAGGTTAAAAACGGGCTGCCCGTTCTGAATGAGGCAAGAGAAAAAGAAATTCTTGATAATGTTAAGAAAAAATGTGCAGATCAGGGGGATGCCGTGGCAACGGTTTTTGCTGCAACTATGGAAGCCTCGCGTGAGCTTCAGCACAGAATCATCGGCGGCGGCAGAGATTTGAGAGAGGCGGTTCTTGCTGCGTTTACCAAAGAAAAAATCTCATCCGGCGCAGTCTCGGTTGCCTGTGCAGGCGTAAGCGAAGGAAACACGGATAAGGCGGCAAGGATTTTGTTTCCTGATTCAGAAATTAAATACTGCAGCCGCTTTGAAGATGTTTTTGAGGCGGTAAACAGGGGCGATGCACCTTTCGGCGTGATTCCGATTGAAAATTCAACGGCAGGCTCCGTTCACGAGGCATATGACCTGATGATGAGATATAAATTTTATGTGGTAGGTGCCTATTCGCTTGAAATCAACCACTGCCTTTGTGCAAATCACGGTGCAAGGTATGAGGATATACATAAGGTTTACAGCCATCCGCAGGCGCTTGCGCAGTGTTCGGAATTTATAAAAAACTTTGATTTTACAGGTGTTAACTATTCTAATACGGCTGCAGCGGCAAAATATATATCTGAAAGCAAAAAGAAGGATGCGGCAGCCATCTGCCCAAGGGATGCGGCAAAAAAATACGGGCTTAAGGTTCTGAAAACAAATATTCAGAATATAAGCAATAACAGAACAAGATTTATTGTAATTTCAAAACGGCTTATTATAGAAGATAAGGCGGATAAAATTTCACTGATTTTTTCGGTTTCCCACACAACAGGTTCGCTTTACAGAGTGCTGGGCCGCTTTTCCATGGCGGGTTTGAATCTTACGAAGCTTGAATCAAGACCAATCGGAAACGGTGATTTTGATTATTATTTTTACACGGATTTTCTTGGAAATCTTAAGGATGAAAAAACAATGGATTTGCTTTGTGCCCTATCCTGCGAACTTCCGAATTTTAAGTTTCTGGGGAATTATCACGAATATTAATTTAGAACTAAAGAGAGGTGATGGCATTTGAAAAGAAGCAAACGCCATCAGACGAATTTAATTTCATTTATCATTATTCTTATAACCGTGGCCATTCTTGTGCTGCTTGCAATTTGCCTTTATAAACAGCCAAGTCTTGCCGTAAGATTTGAGGCCGTTATAAAATGGCTTTCAAAGCTGGAGCATGCCGTTGCGGATCTGGATACGCATATTGAAATTCTTATATGCCTGTTTGCACTTTATATAGCAAAATGTCAGCTGCCGATTCCGATGGGTGTGCTATGCCTGATATCGGGTATGGTGTTTTCCCTTCCGAATGCCATCATTCTTAATGTTGCTTTTCTGGCATTTTTCTTTATTGTAAAATATATTGAAGGGCATTGGATCGGCGGCGGCTGGGCAATGATGATTCTGAATATACGTAAAATCCGCTTTCTAAAGCAATGGGTTATGTTCAGGGGTTCGGGAAATCCTTATATTCTGGTTGTTTCCCGCCTTGTGCCGTCTATTCCGCTTGGTATGATATCCAAGCTTTACGGCTCTATGAATTATGATTTCATTTATTATCTTGTGCTCAGTGTTCTGGGTTTTATGCCAAGGCTTTATATTTACACAAGAATCGGTTCGGTGCTTTATAATCCTTTTTCCAAGGAATTTATTGTTCTGATTATGATTATTGTAGCCTTTACGGGTATAACAAGCCTTGTTTTCAATATTTTCTACGGTATAAGGTCCAGGCAGATGAATCAGTCGCTGCTTTTGTATTCCCAGAAGCAGAAGTATAAAATTGTTTTATAAAATGTGATTTAAGGGGAGAGCCCCTTTTTGAAAGGAGTAAATATATGAAACCACAGGAATACATTGATGCTATTTCCGATGGCAGAATGGATGAAAAGCTGAAGGCGGTTTATGTGCTTGATTCTTCTGTTGAGCAGCAGAAAACACGGTACATAAATACGATAAGGGAATTTGTTAATATTTTCGGAGATGACAGAGATGTTATCATCACCTCTGCACCCGGCAGAACAGAGGTTTGCGGAAATCACACCGACCATAACAACGGAAAGGTTATGGCCGCATCCATAAATCTGGATGCAATTGCAGTCTGTGCTGTAAGTGGTAACGGCACGGTGCGTGTGCAGTCTGTCGGCCATGCGTTGAATGTTGTTGATTTGGAAAAGCTTCTGCCGGATGAAAAGGAATTCGGTCATTCAACTGCGATGGTAAGAGGCGTACTTGCAAAAATAAAGGACCTTGGCTATGAAGTGGGCGGCTTTGATGCGGTTACCACCTCTGATGTTATGGGCGGCAGCGGTCTTTCCTCCTCTGCAGCATTTGAAGTGCTTCTGGGCACAACGGTTTCCTATCTTTTTAATGACGGTAAAATCAGTGCTGTTGATATTGCGAAAATTGCGCAGTACAGTGAAAACGTGTTCTTCGGCAAGCCCTGTGGTCTGCTGGATCAGATGGCTTCCTCTGTGGGCACTTTTGTAACTATTGATTTTAAATCCACTGAAAATCCCGTAATAAAAAAGGTTGAATTTGATTTTTCACAAAGCGGCCATTCACTCTGCATTGTGGATACGGGCGGCAGCCACAGCGATTTAACGGATGATTATGCAGCTGTAAGAAACGAAATGGAAAGCGTTGCCGAAGCGATGGGCAAAAAAGTGCTCCGTGAAATTGAATATGATGATTTCAAAAATGCAGTTCCCCAGCTTGGCAAAATGGTGAATGACCGTGCACTGTTAAGGGCCTATCATTTTTACGGTGAAAACCGCCGTGTTGATAAAGCGGTTGATGCGCTTGAAAGCAATAATTTTGATTTGTTCAAAGAAATTATTGTGGAAAGCGGCAAGTCCTCCTATATGCTGAATCAGAATGTTTATTCCCCGTCAAATCCAACGGAGCAGAAGCTTTCGCTTGCGCTTTGCATTTCAGAGGAAATACTCAGGGGCAAAGGGGCTTACCGTGTGCACGGCGGCGGCTTTGCAGGCACGATTCAGGCATTTGTTCCGAATGATATGCTGGATGAATATAAAAGCACAATGGAAAGCGTGTTCGGCATCGGCAACTGCCATGTTCTGATTATTCGCCCGGTAGGCGGCACGCGGGTTATGTAAAAAGCGGGGAATGGAAAAGTGAAGTATGTTTTTATAGAAAATCCGATTGCCGGAAGTAAAAGCAAACAGCTTCTTTTTAAAGAGGTGCAGTCTGCTTTCAGATGGAACAGCAATGCTGAAATGATTATCGAAGAAACGCACTATCCGGGCCATGCAAGGGAAATATCTGCTTCTTATGCGGAAAAATACGGCAGCGAATGTGTTATTGTAAGCTGCGGCGGGGATGGCACAGTTCATGAAGCCGCAAACGGTCTGGCGCATACGGAAACACCGCTTATGATTCTGCCATTCGGCACGGGAAATGATTTTGCCAAAAAGGTTTACGGCACAAAAAAGCTGAATGCGCTGAATGTGGTTAAATCCTTCGGGCTGCATAACGGGCAGATAAAATATAAAATAAAGCCGATAGATCTGATTGATTACAACGGCGAAAAGTGTATTAATGTAATGAGCTACGGGCTGGATACCAAGGTGGAAACTATGGGCAGAAAAATGGCAGGAAAATTTAAGTTGCTTGGGCATCAGGCTTATAATCTTGCTGTAATTCCGTCTATTTTAAGTTCTCTTAAATATCAGATAAATCTTGATCTGGATTGCGTTGATGACAGGGGAAAGCCCTATAAAATTCAGAAAGCGCCGATGGATTATACTTTGTTTGCCGTGTGCAACGGCAGCTATTACGGCGGCGGTTTCTGCCCTGCCCCCGATTCCAAGCTGGATGACGGCCTGCTGGATTATGCATTGGTTGATGCGGTTTCACTTGCCGAAGCACTGCCGCTTATTCCGAAATACAGCGAGGGCACGGCACATCTGCATTCCGAAAAGGTAAATGTCGGTTATGTTACAGGCGGCAGAATATGGTCTGCTGACGGCAGGGCGCTGCTCGGAAACTGTGATGGCGAAAATTTTGATTACAGCGAGGTTCGTTTCAGCGTTGAAAAAAATGCACTGAAGCTTTGTGTTATAGATGACTGAATAAAAACAGAATCAAGTTAAAAACGAGCGGAAATTTATCCGCTCGTTTTATTATTGTTTTTTAGCCAAGAGAAGCTGCAGAAAGCAAAAGATGTCAATACGATTATATTATTATATCAGCCCCCCTCTTGATGGGAAGGTATCAGCAAAGTTGACGGATGAGGTGCTGAAACAAAATGATTTATAATTAAAATCTCATCCAGCGCAAGCGGGCCCCCTTCTCCTAAAAAGGAGAAGGCTGAATTACATAAAACAATACAATGATAAGAAAAAGGGCCAACTTTCAGTCGGCGAGCCAGTAGGCGGCCCTTTTAGGGCCTGTGCAAACTATCGGTTGAACTGGTGGTTATGATGAAAAAGAATCCGGACCGTTTATTAAAAACGGCCCGGATTTGACAAATCCACGATTTTTGTTAAAAATGCGGGGGGGGGTGCACTAATATTATTCAGAACAGCCTTATAGCCCAGATTTTTTATCGTTATGATTTCAAAATCCTTGTTGTTTTTGAATTTTTTTCTTAATCTGTTGATATGGGTATTTACTGTTTTTTCGCCGCTTTCGCAGTCATAATCCCAGATTTCATCCATCAGCTGTGTTCTTGTAAAAATGCGGTTCGGCGAACGCAGCAGCGTGTATAAAAGATAAAATTCCTTTGGCGGCAGCATTACCATTTCGTTTTTCTTTTCGGTTATGTAGCTTACGGAAAGGCTGCTGTAATTAATAGTGGTATCGCCAAACTGAATAATATGTGAGGATGCTTTTTTTGAACAGCGCAGAATGGATTTTATAATAAGATGGAAATCTTCATAATCAATCGGCTTCGGCAGAACGCCGTCTGCACCGTATTCATAGCATGCAGCTTTTGTTTTTATATCCGTTGCGGATAAAAATGCAAATGCCGGAAGATTATAATCAAGAATTTCAAGCTCTTTCAGAAATTCAAGGTCATTAGCCATTCTGGTTGTGTCAATATCCACAACCAGCATATCTATATAGTGCTTTTCAAGGTGCTTTTGTGCTTCGGCTGCATCAAAAGCGGTAGCCACTTTATAATTGTTTTTTCTTAAAAAGGTGCACATAATTTCACGCAGATTGGCATTTTGTTCAATTAATAGAATGCTGAACATAGTAAACCTCCTGTAATGGGAAAATAAACTTTAAGTATATCAAGTGCATTATATATATTATAAATAGATAGATAAACTGAAAGTAAACAAAATTTATATAAAATTGATATTCTGTTTATAAAAAGTTTACTTTTGATTATTCTTGCTAACATAGAATGAAAAGGAATTTATATTGTTCATTTTTCACAAAATATTTAATCAGGAGGAGAACAATTATGGGTAAAACGAAAAAACTGCTTAGTGTTTTTCTTGCAGTCCTTATGGTTTTATCATCTATCACGGTTGGGTTTACTGCCTTTGCCGCTGATGAAATAAAAACCTATGACGGGCTTGATGAAAACCACCAAGCGCTTGCCGCTGCTTTGCAGAATTCTTATGTTGTTAATGCAGATAACTATAAGAAGGCTGCAAGCTATAATTATGTAGCTTACGATAATAAAGACGGAGATATTGCAAAGGCAGCAGATGCTTTATATAAATGTTTGCAGTCCTATGATAATGACCGTCACGGTGTAATGGTTTCCAATGTTGAAACCAAACTGAAAGCTGCTATGGGCAAGGATTACAAAACGGATATGAATAAGGCACTGGGCTTTCTTTGCGGCTACGGCTCAGTCAGCAAGTATTCGAGTAATGCTACAAATAAACTTACTGTTAATACGAATATAGATATGCTTTTGGAGGAATACAAAACATTTGCCGATGTTCCGAAGTCCATTGACGATAAAGCGGTTCTTTATACATATATACAGACAGGTTCAAATTCTGCCGGCTATTCCACAACTGCAGATGTCAAGGTAACCGCAGCTGCAATGACGGTTTTCCATGATTTTGCCAAATATTATTCGGCAGAGGCTCAGGCAAAGGATATTAATACCTTAACCAAAACTGAACTTGATAATTATAACAAGAACGGACAGACAGTAATTAACGATGCCAAATTGATTTCTGCCGATAACATTAAAAAGTTTTTCGGCGACAGTGTTACCTTTGAAACCGCACAGGCATATTTGGATCATGTTCTTGTTTTGATTGCACAAAATGGCTATGTTGCCGACATTGCTGCAATCGGCAGTGAGATTGACGGAAAAGATATTTCCGAATATAATTTTGACCAGCTTAAAGCACTTAAAAAGAAGCTTGATGCTGCAAAGAAAACATATGATTCCTATGTAAAGGCGCAGAAAGATGATGCTGCTGTTAAGGAAGCAAATAAAACATATAATACATATGTTACATTTTATAAGGATTCGTTCAACTATAACACATATTTTGAATATAAAGCAGAAATAGATAAAATTGAAAAATATGCAGATGAGTCTTATTCCTTTACAGAAGAAGAGCTTCCTGATGTAAAAGCACTTCTTGATAATGCAGAGAAAGTATATAAAAAGTTTCTGACTCCGCTGAATTATCAGCCGGCAAAGGACAGTAAGGCTGTTTATGACAAGGCACTTGCAAATTATACCAAGGCATATAATTATTATAATGAGCTTGCGTATAATGAAGCAATAGATGCATTTGTTGCAGCACTTGATAACCCCACTGTGCTTAATATTCCGCAGGTGGCTGAAGTTATAAAAAAAGATAATGTGAATATAGTTGATGATACTGAAGGCAGTATTCTTAATGCCGAGCGCAGTTTTACAAAAGCAATTAATGCACTGTTTAATAGCAAAAAAGTTAGTAACCGTGCAAAGGCAATTGAAAAAATAAGAGCGGATGTTAAAGCAAAAATCGGCAACGATGTTTTTGAAGAGAAAAATGCAGAAGAAATAATCAGCTGGCTTTATGCAGCGCCTGCTCTTTCTTCACCAACTGCAACATCGCAGACTTCTGTTCAGATTGAAGAACCGTATCTCTTCAAATATGCTTCCGTGGAAGAACTTCTTATTCCCGATGAGATCACATATAAAATGAATCAATTCGGAATCAAAAATGCAAATACCTCTTATGCAGAGTGCTGTGTAGAAACGGAAAGTACACTTACCGATGAAAATGCGCAGGGTGCGTTTTCGGCATTTGTAAATCTGTTTACGGATGAATTGCTTAATACAGATATCGAAAACACTTCTTTTGATGAGCTTTCACTTATTATTAGAAAAGCATTTGTTGTATTGAACAATATGGCAGATTTTAAGGAAAATGAAATTGTTCATTTCCTGGGCACGGAAAAATATCCGGCAGTGCAGGAATTTTACAGCCGCTGCGAATCTGTTGTTGAACAGAAGTTTAATTCCATGATAGATGCCGTCTGTGAAAAGTACGGCAACAGAGATGTTACAGCGGAAGAAGCAAAGGCTTTTGCAGCCGAGGCTTCCGCAATTGATTCGGCATACACCAAGCTTACAGATGCCGTAAAGGAATCGGAAGCTGTTGTCGCCCAGATGGAAAAACTTAATGAGCTTAGAGTGTCTATTACACTTATAATAGATAAAGCAGATGCGGATGCCTTTGTTGAACTGGCTAAGGCATTTCAGGATAAATATCCTGAAAAGAATCTTGATATGAGCATTTATGATGCGTTTAACGCAGATATAACTTCTGTTCTTGATTTTTATAACGGATGCTCCGAGGCGGTCAAGACAATGGATGCAGTTGTAAAAGCATTTGAAGATCTGTCAGAACTGAATGCAGCAATGGATGCAATTTTCAGAGCATCCCGTTTTGAGGATTTCAAAAAGGCCGCTCCCGAAAAGCTGAATCCGCTTTACACAGGCGATTTGGAAAATGCACAGGTTAAAGAATTTTCTGCCTTTGATATTGCAAATATCAAGCAGATTATGGCTGAAATTAATAAGATTTACGGTGATTTGTCGGATGAATCCAGAATTGACGAGCTTGTGGTAAACTACATGGCTGTTGTTTCAAAGCTTCAGGAAAGAATCACACTGCTGACAAATCCGCCTGAATTCCGTCCTTACACGGTTGAATATCCTGCAAACACAACCCCGGCGCAAGTACAGAATATTATTACAAGACTGGATAATGTCATTGCAGGCGATTTAATCGAAAGTCTGCTCGGCCAGCCGCTGGATGAAGCAATAGATGGTCTGCTCGGCGGTCTGCTTACAGGCGATATTGTAACCACATTGGTTAAAGCTCTGTTCCCAATGGTTGCAGATGCAGCAGGCGATTTGGCAGGAATAGCCGGAATAATCGGTCTTTGCGTTCTTCCGCGCACACTCGCACCGAAGCTTGTTCATTATCCTTCTGTGAAAGCAGCACTTGCCGCAGCTGGTGATGATTGGAATGCAGTTGACTGGGAACTTTGTGATTGGGTAAATTCAAAGGGTGTTCCCGTAAAAGATATAGAAACATTTATTGATGCACTGGGTGAAGCACTTTCCGGTATTTTACCTGTACTCAATGCACTTCTTAACGGAAAAGGCGTAGGCATTGTTGGTATTCCCGGAAATCAGGGCTATGAAAAGGATGTTCTTCCGCTTCTTGAACTGCTTGGCTGTGATGAATCAAACGGTTTAAAAACCACAGCAGAATTTAATGCAGTTATGAGCGATGTGCCTCAGATGCTGAAATATATTATCAATCCTCTGCTTGACAGAGTGAAAGAGCTTCTCAGGGAAAATACGGTTTCGGAATTGCTGAATATCGTTACCAATCTTTCCTATGTAGTAAGCAATGATATGCTTTATGCAGGCTTTGCAGATCTGGTTTCACCTTTGAACAGCTTAATTAATTTGGTGAACACATTAAAAGATGCTGGTATTGATTTAACCAATCTGATTGGCACAATCAACGGCTTCCTCGGCAGCACAGGCATTACGCTTCCTGTTCTCAACTGGGCAGAATTTGCCGGTATCGGCACTTATCATACAGACGGTGCTTCTCTCCGTCCGTCAGGCGTGCGCAATTATATTGATGCAACAGAGCCGGATGTGCTTGTTCAGCTTCTCTATTATGTTCACGATGTAATCAATGCAAACAAGGATGCTATCCTCGGTCTTCTCGGCGACAGCTTAAGCCCTGAAATCAAGGACATCATCGTTAAGGCACTCAGCCGGGATAAAAAGATCTTTGCAGGTGCGCTTATTCAGCTTCTTACACCTTATGATGCTCCGGATTACACATGGCCGGCATTTGATTACAGCAAAACAAATATAAAATATTCTTCTTACACCTCAGCAGAGGTTAAGACTGCAGTGGATAAGATTTCTTCAATTCTGAATAATGCCATTGCACTTCTTCTTGACGGTTCGCTCAATGATTTAATCGGCGGCGCACTTTACACAGGCGATACGGCACAGATGCTGTTCAGCGCAATCTACGGACTTCTTGATGACCCGACAATCGCAATGATTTTCTCACTGATTTCCGTTACAGATGCAGACGGCAACACAGCAGTGCTTGATATTTCCAAGGATGCAGTTGCAGATAACATGAAATCGGATTTCCCGAAAGTTGCAAAAGCAATCCGAAATGCGGAAAGCATTTCATCAGCCGTTATCAGCGCAGAGGACTGGGGCATTGAAAACGAAACAGATTTTGCAAATGCCATTGCAGCAATTGCTGCACCGGTTGCTCCGGTATTAACTGCACTTCTTGCAGGAAAAGGAATGACCGTAAGCATTGCTGACGGTGCAGTTCAGCTTTACGGTGCAAACGGCTATAACAATGCGGTTAAGCCGTTGCTGGATGCACTTACCTGCAGCACACTTTCCTCCGCAGAATTCAATGCACAGGCAAAGGCAGACAGCAAAAACACAATTCTCAATGTTCTTAATCCGATTTTCGGTCTTGTTAAGAGCATTGCCGATGATCCGCTGAATGCTGTAATTGATATTATTCCGCATATTTCTCTGTTTATTGATAATAACGGAATACAGACAGCGGTTGAGCAACTTCTTGCTCCGCTGAACAATATTCTCGGCGCAATCGGTTCCCTGCTCGGAACGGACAATGTTTATACATGGCTTGTTGATGAACTGTTAAGCGGCATGATCGGCAAACAGCTGAACTGGAATAATCTTCAGAATCAGATTATTCCGCTTCTCAATCAGCTTCTCAGCAATATAGAAATAGATGAAAACACAACCATCAGCCTGAATCTCAACGCTATTGACTGGGGCAAATTTGCAGGCTGTCTGGATAAGAAGGGCACTGCATTCACAACAAATGTTTCAGATTCAACAGTAACCGCTATTGATTATATCTGGAACACGGTTAAGGCAAATGCAGCAACAATTAAAGCACTTCTGAAATCTGCTCTCGGTGATGATTATAACGCTGTATCACAGTATGTTGATAAACTTCTTGCAATCAGCTCCGACAGACTGATTAAAGTACTTATTGATTTAACAAAGGGTCTGGATGCATCATCCTTTAAGGCAGACTGGTCCTTCCTTTACAGAAATTACACAGCTGCATCTGTAAGCCTTCCCAACGGTGTAACCGCTGCAGACCTTACAGAATCTGTGGAAATTCTCACAAAGGCAATTAACAATGCAATGGGCATTCTGCTTGACAGCTCACTTGTGCAGCTTGTTGGCGGTGTTCTTTACACAGATGATTTAATTACAATGCTTGCTAAAGCTGTTTACGGACTTGGTGATGATGAAACCTTCCGCACGGTTCTTGGTGTGCTTGGCGTTGATTTGTCAAAAGAAGCAATCGCTTCATCTCTTAAGAAGGATTATCCGGCAGTTGCAAAGGCAATTCAAAATTCCAAATCCTTAAGCAAGCTTGATACTTCTAAGTGGAACTGGAATGTTAAGGACAAAGCCTCCTTTGCAAAGGCGCTTACTGCAGCGCTTCGTCCGTTTGCTCCTGCACTGAATGTGCTTCTGAACAGCGGCAGCCTCAATATAGCGGATGTTGTAGATTTCAAGGGTTCAAACGGTTATGAAAATGCAGTGAAGCCGCTGCTTGATGCACTTGGATGCAGCACGGTTTCAGCAGCACAGTATAAGGCAGATGCAAATAAGAATGCAGATAATCTTCTTCTGAATATTATCAATCCGCTTCTGAATCAGGTGGATGCAATTCTTGCCGATCCTGTAAATATGGTTGCTTCCATTTTACCGCAGGCAGCAAACTTCATTGATAAGGGCGGTGTTCAGTATGCAGTTGAAAATCTTCTGTATCCTGTAACCAACTTAATCAATCCTGTTGTAAGCATATTCACAAATGAATCTGTATTCACGTTCCTTCTTGATGTTTTAGGACTTGATATTAATTGGAAGAATATTCATAACGAAATTATTCCGATGCTCAACAGCAGTGTTCTCGGCAGCATTGAAATCGGCGGTAAAAAGCTTGCACTTACACTTCCGGAAATCAACTGGCGCACACTTGCAGGCTGCGGAACAGTAAGCGGCAAGTCTATCAAAGCCGATACAAATAAAGAGCTTCTGGTGCTTATCAGATATATTTTCAAGGCCCTTGAAGCAAATCAGGCTGCGGTTATGAGCCTTGCAGGCAATAATGCAACCGTAAATCAGATTATTAAGAATGTAATCAAGTGCGGTCCGGATAAGGTTGTTCAGATTGTTGTAAACATTCTTCTTAAGATGAAAACCGTGAACAATGCTTCATGGTCCTTCAGAGATATTCTTCCTACAGCAGTGGGATATACAGAAAATCTTACTAAAGAAGATTTCGTAACGATTCTTGAGCAGATTGATCCGATGATTAACGATCTGCTTGCAGATTTTGCAGGTCAGTCCTTAAACGATCTTGTTACAAATCTTGTATACACAAACAATATTGTAAACACACTTGCAGAGCTGGTTTATACAAACCTTGAAAAGCTTGATATTGGTGTGGATATCAATATGGTTCTTTCTCTGCTTGGCGTTGATATTTCAACAAAGGCAGTTTCCGAAGCCGTTAAGGATTATAAATCTGCTTCCAAGGCAATTGCCAAATATGCAAAGTGGAGCGATGTTAAGTTTGACAATGTAAACTGGGGCTTCAAGGACGGCGACAGAGACGGCTTTGTAAATGCACTTACAGCTGTATTAAGACCGCTCTTCCCTGTTCTGCGTGCAGTGCTTTCAGCAGATGATCTTATTGTTCTGGATGCAATCACTGTTAAGGGCGGAAATGGTTACAATACGGCAATTATTCCGATTGCAGAGGCTCTCGGAATCAGCCCGGATGCCCTTGTTTCGGTTAAAACATATACCGATCAGGCAGACAGCGATAAGCTTCTTACCAGCATTCTGAATCCGCTTCTTGATAGAGTGGAAGCCATTCTTGCTTCACCTGTATCAAATCTTGCAGAAATTCTGCCGAACCTGGCTTACTTTGCTGCAAATGATGGAATTTATAATGCCGCTATGAACCTGATTAATCCGGTAACAAATATTCTGGATGAAATTGCTCCGATTTACAAAATCAATCTCGATTTGTCAATGCTGAAAAATCTTGATCTTGCAGGTCTTGTTAATTCTCTGCTTTCCTCTGTAAAGATAAACGGCAAATCCCTTAACATCAAGCTTTCAAATATAGATTTGATGACGCTTGCCGGCCGCGGTGGTTTAGAGGAATATCAGTCTGCCCGCACTTACAATGGCAGCAGGATGACAGCCAAGAGGGTTGTTGCAGATAAGCCGGCAGTTCTGATAAGCGTATTGAGATATATTGTTTCAAATCTTAAAACAAATCTTGATGCTATAAACGGCTTGCTTGCGGGTCTTGATATATCCGATGATATACTTGAAATTATCAATACAGTGCTTGAGGCGCTTGCAACGGAGGATGTGGATGCCGTTATTGAGCTCCTTGCCGATCTTCTGTTTGATATTAAGAGCGGAGAGCTGGTGCTTCAGCCGGAAGACAATACGATTAAAGATCAGTTTGTTCCGTTCGTTCCGGGCAATTTCTATTGGGTATATTGGGTAATACTTGCAGCAACTGCAGCAATAATAGGTCTTTGCCTGTTCTTCATTCTCAGAAAGAAGAAGGAAGAAGACACAGATAATGTAGAAGTGAGATAAGGAGGCAATTACAATGAAAAAGGCTATTAAAATAATTTCAATAATTTTAGCGGTCTGCATAGTGATCGGCGGCGCCGTTTTCGGCTTCGTTAAAAGTGAAGAAATCAATTTCTTCTTCAGCAAAATGCATGCTGTGCAGGTTTCCATCAGCGATGGTACATGGAAAGACGAAATGAAGAAGCCGGAGGTTAATGTTGCAGCAACAGGATTTACTCCCGGAACATACGGCGGTGTGGAATTCAGTTCTGTTGAGGATGTTGCAAAATACTATGTTGCAGCCTATGACAAAACAAAGGCCGAAACCGCAACCTATATTGATGCGGATGGTAATGAACAGGTTTATTACGCTTTTGTAGGCGATGAAGAGCTTATTCCGACATCAATTCTTATTGAGGGTAAGGAAAATCCAATCATCACAAAGCTTGGTCCTGTTATTGTTTCAAGCATTTTCCATGCAAATGTCGGTGGTCTTCCTCCTTCATCAAACCGTGATCCGAAGTATGATGTGGATGAAAACAACAATCCGCTTCTCACTTCCCGTCTTAAGGCAAAGGACATCAAGAAGTGTTCCGTGGTTGATAATAAGGACGGCACAATTACACTTACCATTATTCCGATTGACT
The DNA here is from genome assembly GCA_910584985.1 of uncultured Eubacterium sp. Taxonomy (GTDB): domain Bacteria; phylum Bacillota; class Clostridia; order Oscillospirales; family Acutalibacteraceae; genus Eubacterium_R. The sequence goes on from CAJUDJ010000002.1 coordinate 153,164, forward strand.
GCAATATGAGTCATAAGGGCCTTGATGCACAGGGCAATATGTTTAATGCGCTCGGTCCGATTGATGAAACCGTTGAAGCAATTGAGCAGCTTACTTGGGCAACAGGCGATACTGCACAGAACTGCCGTGTTGTTTATGCTGATGGTACAGCAGTTGTAAAAATCAACACAGCAACACAGAAAATTGTGGAGGCTGATTACGATATGAAGGTTACAGCTTCGGTTACACATGCAAATATCTCCGTTGTTAAAGATAAGAGTGCAACACTTGTGCTTGATTATATACAGCACTTCCCTGCATCAGATGAATATCTTAAAGAATCAAGAGGCCTTGTAAGAAAATAATTTCTGATATATATATCGGGCATTATTTCGGTTATAAGACCGTTGATCTGTCTGTTTGATTTGATTTCTCCTTTCTTCAGCAGGCAGCATATAAAATAACCGCCGGTTTTCCGGCGGTTATTTTTTGTAAAGCTTTTATATACAAAAAAATTTTTATCTGCTATAATAAAGAATATATAATCGAAATTGAGGATAATTATGGATTTATACGAAAGAGCAGAGAAAATTAAAAACTTTCTTGCTGAAAAAATAAGTTATACTCCGCAGGCTGCTGTGGTGCTTGGAAGCGGACTTGGCAGCTTTGCAGAAGAAATTGAAGCAGATTTTGAAATCCCTTACAGTGATATTGAAGGTTTTCCTGTTTCTACTGTGCCCGGGCATAAGGGCAGGCTGATTTTCGGAAAAACAGGCGGAAAGAATATTGTGGCCATGCAGGGCCGATTTCATTTTTATGAGGGCTGCAGTGCACAGGATATTTCCCTGCCGGTAAGAGTTTTTCAGCTGCTTGGAATAAAGAACTATATTGTAACAAATGCAGCAGGTGCAGTGAATTTTTCCTATAAGCCGGGTGATCTTATGATTATAAATGATCATATCGGGCTTTTCTGTCCCTCTGTTTTAACCGGGGAAAATGATGAAAGATTCGGCACAAGATTTCCTTCCATGAGCCATGCATACAGCAGAAGCCTTATCGAAATTGCACACAAGGCTGCGCAAAACACAAAAACCGATGTGCAGGAAGGGGTTTATTGCTACTGCAAGGGACCGATGTTTGAAACACCGGCAGAAATCCTCTTTTTACGGGCAGTCGGGGCAGATGCAGCAGGGATGTCAACCGTGCCGGAAGTGGTTACAGCCGTTCATGCCGGTATGAATGTTCTGGGCATTTCCTGTATTACAAATATGGCGGCAGGCATATTGGATCAACCGCTTACACATGCTGAGGTTATGGAAACAGGAAAAGCCGTGGAAAAGAAGTTTTCCGCTTATATGAAAGAAATCATAAGCCTGATTTAATATGTTATTTTCATAAATCTGAAAATAATGCTTGACAAGGCCGCTTTTTTTAACTAATATTGGAAATCGGAGGCACGCAAAGGTGTAAGCAAAGGCAGATGCAGAAAACAGCAGTCAGTAACAGAATACAGAATAATTAAAAAATGCAGCATTCGGCAGCTGCGTTTTTTATTTTGTTTTTTTTGTATCGGGCAGGGCGGATTTAACTGGTTAAGGATAAATCCGGCATTCTGATTTTGTTCCTTTCTGCATTTCAGCAAAGGAGTTCGTGTGAAAAATCACACGAATCAAATTATAGTGTCCTCAAAATTTGCCTATGGCATAATTTTGAGATGGCTGAAATCACCATTTACGCCTGTTCAGGCAACGCAGGGTAATCAGGTGATTTTTAATAAACAATTTGTTGCCTGAAAGGCTATGGTGATTTATATGCAAAACAATCAGAACATCACACTTGATGTGAATAACAGCAGGGAATATCAATATATTCATGCCAAACAGGGCGATCATAATTCCCGCTTTCTGCATATTACTTTAACAGAAAACGGAAATCAGATTGTTCCTTCGGAAAAATGCAGGGCAACCTTCAGATGTCTTAAACCGGATGGAAAAATTTGTTTCAATTCTTCCATTTTAAATGAGGACGGAACGATAACCGTTTGTCTTACACAGCAGATACTGGCTGAGAAAGGAACGGTAAGGGCAGATGTTTCTCTGCTTGAGGAAGGAACGGTGCTTTCGGCAGCCACCTTTTTCATTATGGTGGAAGCCTCACCGCTTTCGGTAAACGGTGCATTAAGCTCAGATGAGTTTCTTGTTTTAACAGAAAAGACGGAAGAAGTGGATGCATTAAAAGATGAGGTTATGCAGGCAGCAGAAAGGGTGGAAACAGCAGAAAACGGTTTAAATGCACTTTCCGAGCAGTTAGCAGGCACAGAGGAGGATATTGCTGAAATAAATGAAGCACTGCAGAATGTAAAAGCAGGTGTTGAAGCTCTGAATATCACAACGGATATAGCCGAAAAAGCGTTAGCCAAAGTGGAAACACTCGAGGGCTGCCTCGGCTACACAGAAAGCGAAATATTGGGCTTGAGTGCGGATTATGAAAATAACCGCTTTATGCGTCTTGCAGGCGCGGCAGGAAAGAATGCAGGCACGGATTTTGATGGATTCCGTATGTACGGCGGCAGAAGAAGATGCACGGTAACGGCAGACGGAACAATAACCGCCTTTTACGGGGATGAAAACTATACTGTGGAAGATAAAAGCGTGCAGGTTATGGTGTATCAGCCGAAATTCTATTACAGGGTTGTGCCGCTGAAGCTGGAGAAGATAGAAAACGGCAAAGGGTATCATATCCGCAAGGCGAATTATTATGTTTCGGATACACCGAAGGCAGGGTTTAAGCTGCATCCTGCGTTTTATGATGAAAACGGAAACGAGGTTGAATATATCCTGTATTCCGCGTATGAAGGATGCTATGCTGCGCATTATATTTCCCAGCCGACTGCACCGCTGTATTTCAATGATGCAGTGCACAGCAGCACATCAACCAATCTGAATGATGACTGTATTATGTCGCTTCATTCGGAAAAACCGATTTCCGGGCTGTATAAAAATCTGACAAGAACAAATGCAGAAAAGCTGTGCGGGAATTACGGACCGGGCTGGCACTGTGAAACGGTAAAAACATTGTCGGCAAATCAGATGCTTATGATGATAGAATTCGGTGCATTGAATGCACAGCAGGAAATTGAAAAAGGCGTAACGGCTGTTGCAGATGCTGCAAACAAGAACTGCACCTGTTATACAGGCTCAGCCAACAGTCTGGGAAACGGCACAGGGCATGCGAATGCCTCTTATTTCAAATTCGATTCGGAATCACAGGCAGTCAATTATTACGAAGCAGGAAGAAGAGCGGTGACCTACAGGGGAATGGAAAATCCGTGGGGGAACATATGGAAATGGATACAGGGTGTGAATGTTTACGGAACAACACTGCAGGACAGGCAGATGTATATATGCACGGATTTTAATTTCAAAGAAAATACGCACACAGATAATTATAAATCAACCGGATGCGTACTTCCGGAAAAAGACGGATATATCAGTGCATTCGGATACGGCACGGCGGAATTTGACTGGCTGTTTATGCCGTCAGAAACGAACGGAAATTCAAATCTGCCTGTGGGCGATAGCTGGAACAGCACTTCAGATACATCAAAGGCAAGCATACACCGAACCTGTCTTTACGGAGGAGCATGGTCAACCGGCATAACGGCCGGGATTTTCAGAATCTCAAATCTGGCTGTATCCAATGATATTTCAAGATTATATGGCTGCCGCAATGTGTTTATTCCCCCAGCTCAATAAGGAGAAAAGCCATGAAAAATTTCGGAAAAGTGCCTGAAATCTTTTCCCGGATACCGGGAAAAATCATAATGCAGATTGCGAAATCAATAGAAAAATACAGCTTGCTTTAATAAATAATTTACCGGAATTATATGTGCTTGACTATAAATGCCACAAAGTATATAATAAAAATAATTCAGAATCATTGCGGAGGGATACCATGCCGGTAATTGATATTTTTGAACACACTGAATTTCTTAAAGGCGGGGCGGTTCATTGTTATGATGGAAAAAAAGTAATATCCTCTGTTGCTCCAGAAGCAGTAGGCTTTGCTTCCTTTGCGGAGATTCCGAAAGCGGGCGGCTGCTGCATTCGCTTTATTTCGGATTCGCCTGTAATAACAATAAATTACACAATAACACAGCCGCAGATTATCTCACTTCCGAATATCGGCATTACTGTTTCAAGAGGACTGTCATATTGTTTCAGAGCTTTGGGTGAAAAGAACTGGAATAATATGGATTGTTTTGATTGTTTGGAAAAATCAGCGGTTTTAACAGTAAATATGAGCAGATTTTATATTTCTGAAAATGAAAAATATGAATTTATGATTTTTCTGCCGGTAAGCTGTTTCGCTTCCGAATTTAAAATTACCGTTGCTGACAATGCCGTGTTTCAGCCATATGAAATAAATAGCGATGAAAAGAAAAACGCAGTTATGCTTGGCGGCTTTGCCGGTTATGGCTTCGGCGCAGTGGTGGCGCAGATGATGCTGTGCAACCTTCTTGCGAAATCAAATGATCATTTTGAAATGAAAAATCTTTCTTTTTACACAAGAAATGCATGGAATTATTATGAAAAAATGTTGGATGAAACAGACGAATGCTTTGATGCGGATTTCATTTTTACGGAGCTTCTGAACAGTTATATCAGCATTGAGGATTTCAGAAAAGTTTTTCCTTTATTTATGGAAAAAGCTTTAACTAAAACAAACGCAAATATAATTCTGTGGTTTATTCCCTGTATGAGAAAGGATATAGATTTATATCTTGACGAAGCCGAACGCTTCATTAAAAGCAAAGGCTGTGAAAACAGAGTAACTGTGTGCAGCTCTCTTATTGTGAACGGCAGCGATGCGCTTGACAGATATACTTTCTCTAAAAATTTTATGAACGATTACGGTCATATATTTGTAATGCAGGAAATAAATAAGGTGTTGAGGGAAAAATGGAATATTTAACAAATATAACAGATATAGCAAAAACAATTGATGAAAGCAAAATTAAATTTAAAAATGTTTTTGAATATCCCGAAATTTTATATGGAGCGCCATTTGCATCTATGGGTGCTGGCTTTGGAAAATATAATCATAAAACGCAGGAAGAAATCAACAAACTGAGTGATTTTGTTAAACGGGTTTACGATAATTCAAAAAAATGCAGCACAGGGTGTTTTTTAAGATTTAAAACAAATTCCAACAAAATTTTTATAAAGTGTGAGCTTAAACGAAAATGGCCATATAAAAATATGCTTCTTTGGAATTCTTCGGGCTTTGATGTTTATGAAATTGAAAACGGAAAATTTATTCACAGCACAGTTTTTGCGCCCAATGCAGGCAAATCTGTTTTTTGTGAACAGTTTTGGCATAAGCGTGAAAATGAAGTGCAGATTTATTTGCCGAATTATAATGAAATTATTCACTTGTATATTGGTGCTGAAAGTGAAATTCTGCCGGTTGATTCTGTGAAAAAGCCGGCTATTGCATTTTACGGAAATTCAATCACACAGGGCTGTGCGGCAAGCAGAAGCGGGAATTCTTTTGTAAATATTGTTTCCAGGATTTTAAATAATGAGGTTTATAATTTTTCGGTTACAAATTGTTGCCGGGGCTTTAAATCTGTTTCCGAAATAATCGGAATGCTTAATTTAAGGGCTGTTGTAATTGATTATTCAAGAAACGCAGAAAGTCTTGATGAACTTGAAGCTACACATCTGTCGTTTTATAAGGAAATCAGAAAATACCATCCGGATATACCGATTATTATTTTATCTATGGAAGCTTTTGCAAGAAAAGATTGGATTGGCATTTTCACTAAGGTTGTTAAAGATACTTATGAATATGCTGTTCGGAATGGAGATAATACTTATTATCTGGATCAGATGGCATTGTTTCGTCCTGAGGAATACAGCCTTGCTGTGGTTGATGATTGCCATTACACGGATTTCGGAATGTTCAGAATAGCCGAAGCAATCACGCAGCTGCTTGAAAAAGCAGAGCAAAAAATTAATTCATAAATCTGAATACAAATGCCGGTTAAATGCAAAATAATAAACCTCTGCTTATAAAACAGCAGAGGTTTTGCTTTTGGGGAGCAATTAGGGGAGCAATGAAACAAAATGAATACACTTTAAAACAAACAACAGCAGAGAACTGTTTAAAATCGGCTTAAAGTGCCAAATTCGGCATAAAATAAGACCTTAGAGAGTCTTAAGACTTTCTAAGGTCTTGTGGTCGAGGTGACAGGACTCGAACCTGCGGCATCCTGCTCCCAAAGCAGGCACTCTAGCCAAACTGAGTTACACCTCG
>CAJUDJ010000003.1 GCA_910584985.1 uncultured Eubacterium sp.
TCAATGACATCAACACCGAATACACACAGACTCTTATGGAGTTCGGTGCAAACGGTAATACTACAAATATCTATGAGTATGGTGACGGAAGAAACAGTGCCACAATCAACGGCACAAAGGGTTACTATCTCTATGACGGACGCGGCTCGGTTGCAGGCTTAACAGGCAACACCGGCGGCAGTATGATAACCTACCGCTATGATGCTTACGGCAACACAACCAAGTCGAACAACACCCTGAACAATCCGTATCAGTACAATGCAGAGTATACCGACTCATCAACAGGCTTACAGTACCTCAGAGCAAGATATTACGATTCTTCTCAGGGTAGATTTACGGCTAAGGATACCCTTCTCGGCAGTATTGAAAAGCCCATTACAAGAAATCTTTACACCTACTGCGGCAATAATCCGCTCAATTATGTTGACCCGAGCGGGCATAATTGGTTGGGTGACAGATGGAATGATGTTAAAGGAGCTGCTAAAACAGCAGGTAACTGGGCTAATAAGCATATCGTTCAGCCTGTTAAGAAAGCTGCAAACACAGCAGTAAATTGGGCAAATACACATGTTGTTCAGCCAGTTAAGAGCTTTATCAATAATACAAAGCAATCTGTATCCAATGCTTACAACAGAGGCAAATCCTATGTTCAACAAAAGTATAACCAGGCAAAGCAGAGTTACAACAATGCTAAAACTTGGATAAGTAATAAATGGAACTACTTCAAATCTGATGTCAGTGCAAAAGTTCAAAAGGCTATTGATGAAGCAAAGGGATTTGTTTGCACTACAAAAGATTACATTGTTAAAGAAGCAAAAGATTTTGTATCAAATGTTGATTGGGATAAAGTTGCACAAGGTGCAATGGTTGTTGCTGGTGGTGCATTAGTAATTGCAGTAGGCGTTGGTGCTATTGTTTCAACTGGCGGTCTTGCAGCACCAGCGATTGCCGGTTTATTAGCAGGTAGTATTACTACAACTAATGTAATGGTTGCCGGAACGCTGGCTGCAGGTGTTGTTGCTACTGGTTTTGGAGCATCTGATGTAATTGAAGGCATTCAGGATTTAGGAAACGGAGTAAAAGGAAATACAGAAAAGGTAGCCTTTAATCCGATTCGTGATACTGTCTTTAAAAATCAACCTGAATTATATTATTTGACAGAAACTGTTGTTACTTATGGTGCCGGTTATGGTTCTCAAATGGTTAATTCCATGAAAGTTCCAGACACTCCGAGTAACAATCAAACATCAACGAATTCAACTTCACAAGCAAATAAATCCGATTATTCAAATTCGGTTACTGGAAGTAAATATAATCAATTAAATCAACCTAAAAACCCTTCATATCAGCCTGTTAGGAATACACCAACCACAATTAATGACAGAGATTATTCTGGACATGCATTAGATAGAATGCAAGATAGAGGAATTATGCCATCAGTTGTGGAAAATACAATACAAAATGGTACGACATCAAATAGTTATAATAATACTATGAAATACTATGATGCAGTAAATAATGTATCTGTGGTCACAAATGAAACAGGAAAGGTCGTAACAGTAACATATGGAAAATAATATTATTAAAAATCTCAAAAATAAATTGGAATCTTGTTGTGAATCTATACGGGAGTACAATTCTTTTGTTTGTGAGATGGAAAACTTTTTTGATTATAATTCCGATTTGGATTTAAAAATCAAATCATTATACAATGAAAAGTGGTTTGAATTGGAAACTTTGAATGCTTGTGCTTTATTAGAATGGGAAGAAAGCAAATATGCAGATAATTTTAATACAGTATGGAACAATAAATTCAAAAATGATGCAAAAAAATTGACAAATGAATTAGTAGACTTTATTATAATTCATGGATAAAATCACAAAAAAGTTTTTGTGAATAAATCCAAGTGGAGCAGGGTGAGCAATCACCCTGCTTTGCAAAAAGCTCTAAAAATCGCAACAGACTTACAACACAGTTACCAACTATGTAAGCAACAAGGCTCAACAGTTCTATAACGATTATGTACCTCCGAAGATGCAGAAAGCCATTGAAGAGGCTAAGAAGTTTGTATGTACCACAACAGACCGAATTGTTAAGGATGCAAAGGAATTCATCCAGAATGTTGACTGGAAGAAGGTAGCAATCGGTGTTGCGGCAACAGCAGCAATCACACTTGCAGTAGTTGCAACAGGCGGTGCGGCAGCTCCTGTTCTCATTGGTGCAGCAGTCGGTGCCGGTATAAGCACGGGTACAACTGTTGTTTCGGGTGTAATTCAGGGCAAATCTCCTGCTGAAATTGCACAGGATGCATCAGGCGCATTTATGTGGGGTGCAATCGGCGGTGCAGTAGGCGGAGGAACTACTCAATTACTTGGCAAAGTTGGAACTAAAGTAATTGGTAAGGTCGGCAAAAAAGTAATTGAAGACGGCGTTGATATGGCGCTTGATTTAGCACAGACAGCTTCTGAAAACGGTGGACTTACCGGTAAAGATATTTTGTTTAGTGCAGCCACAACCCTTGGCGGTGGATTATTAAGTTCCGTAAAAACGCCTTCTACTGTAAGAAATCAGCTTGTTGATGGTGTTGCTGACAACAAGGCTGTTAAGAATGCTGTTACTGACAGTGTTACTGATAATAAAGCCGTTAAGAATGCTGTTAGGGATAATCCTTATGCTGTTGGTGATGCTACATTTATGAAGGCTGATGATGCCTTTTCTAAAAATATCGCGAAAAGAGCTGATGTTGATGCAAATGGATATTATGATGTAGTTGCACATGGAACTCCAAATGGTATCCAAATTACCCATAATGGCAAAGAAATGATAGTGGATTCTAGAACAGCCGCAAAATTGATACAAAACTCTGACGGATATAATGGTCAGAATATTAGACTGTTATCATGTAATACGGGTTCATTAGATAATGGGTTTGCCCAAAACCTTTCAAATAAGCTCAATGTTGAAGTTTCTGCTCCCAATAATTATCTATGGGCAACATCTAATGGTAATTATTTTGTTGCAGGAATGACAAATGGTAGTCCAAATTATAGCGATATGGGCACATTTGTATCATTTAAACCAGGAGGCAACTGATTTTATGAAATGTCAAGAATGCCAAAATGAAATGGTGAAGTTTAAAAAGGGCTATGTACAAGGTTGGTTGTGTCAAAATTGTGGTTGGAATATATTAACAAGCGATATTGACGAACCAAATAAATATAACATCTGTATTAAGGATGTTTCGGATGATAATATAGATGTTAGTGTTATTAAAACAATAGCCCAAATAGCCAATGTTAATTATTTAATTGCAAAAAAGATATTAACTGAAGGCAATTATTATATTCAAAATTTAAATGATACTGAAATAGAAAAATTAAAAAAAGCAAACATTCCATTTGAAATAACAGAGCATATATAAGAAGTGGATTCTTTTGTTTAGCAAATACAGCAAGCAGGGTGAGCAATCACCCTGCTTTTCCTTTTCCCCAATATTATTTAAAATTAAATATCTCAATTTCGGATATAAATCTTTACCGCCAAGCAAATCAATTTAATGTCTTTATTACAATAATAGCTATTATTCCATACAAAAAAGCGCAGCGAAAAGCTGCGCCCATGGATTACTTTTTAGCAATCAAAATGAATAAGCCCAAAAAGAAAAGTGTTTATCAAACACATATAAAGCGGGCATTCATTTGTTTTTATCTAATCTTAACTGAAATAATTAAAGATTATATAAAAACTTTTCTTACTTCATAGATTCCTCGTAAGCCTTGATCATCTTTTTAACCATCTGACCGCCTACTGAACCAGCCTGCTTAGAAGTAAGGTCTCCGTTGTAACCCTGTTTAAGGTTAACACCAACTTCGCTTGCAGCTTCCATCTTAAATCTGTTAAGAGCATCTTTTGCTTCTGGAACTGTTGCCATTATAAATACACCTCTTTTACAAAGAATTTCTTTGCGTTTGCAAGTATATTGTTTGCACATATTCGTAATTTAAAATTGAAAAATTTTAACAATTTTTATGTGTAAAACTGAAAAACAGTGAGTTGTATAAAAGGGTATTGTATGGTATAATAGCCTCACGAAACACTTGCCAAATCGAAGATTTGGACTGTTTCGGAGAACATTGTATCATTCCTGCTTTGCACTTGCGCGTTTTGCAGATATGGTATAATAACCCTACGAAGTAGTGCATTATCAATTTGAGTATACGCTTCCACACAGTTTCGATGTGCACTGCACTTTGTGCCGAAATAGCAATAAAAATTTACGAGGTATTTGTCTATGTCTGAACTGAATTTAATTCTGCTTTCTTCCCTTGAAAAAGTAATGAAATATGATACGGTAAAGGAAACCGGCTTCAGCGGCTTTTCTATGCTGAATAATGAAAAAAAATCCTTTCAGCTTTATATTTCAGCCGACTGTGAAAAGGTTTCGCTTGAAATCCAATCTGATTTAAACTGCATTCACCCATACACGGTTGAATATATGCCAAGCGAATATGCCATTAATGAAAAAACGGCAGATGATTATGTTATCCGAAGCAAGGACGGCTATTATCCCGATCTTCTGCAGCCTGCCGAAAAAACCATTTCACTTGAAAACGCAAATAAAACCGTTTGGTTTGAAATAGAGCCGAAGGAAAATTTGCAGGCAGGAAGCCATAAAATTGAGATTACGGTTTCAGACGGCAGAGATGAAAAAACAGTTTCCCTTACAGTTGATGTTATCGGCTGCCCGCTTGAAAAGCAGAGCTTGATTTTTACAAACTGGTTTCATTGCGACTGCCTGATGCAGGAATACGGCTTTGAAGCCTTTTCGGATGAATTCTGGCGTGTGGTGGAAAACTATTTCAGAACGGCGGCTGAGCATGGTATGAACTGCATTCTTACCCCGCTTTTCACGCCTTCGCTTGATGTTGCCATTGGCGGGGAACGCCCCACCGTGCAGCTGATTGATGTAACCGTAAACGACGGGAAATACAGCTTTAACTTCGACAAGCTTTTGAAATGGATTGAAATTGCACAGAGATGCGGTATTGAATATTTTGAAATGTCTCATTTCTTCACCCAGTGGGGTGCGAAACATGCCCCGAAAATCATGGCATATTCCAATGGGGAATATAAGAAGATATTCGGCTGGAAAACATCTGTTTTATCAAAAAAATATAAAAACTTTCTTACACAGTTTGCAGATGAGCTGAAAGCATTTATCGAAGAGCTTGGCTTAAAGGATAAAACACTTATCCATGTAAGCGATGAACCGAATTCCGCACAGGTATTTACATACAAAATTGCTGCAAAAACAGTAAAAAGGCTGTTTGAAGGCTATAAAATCATTGATGCACTTTCCGATTTCAAGTTCTATAAAAAAGGGCTTGTAAACACACCTATCCCTGCGAATAATCATATTGAACCGTTTATCGGCAATGTGCCTGAACTGTGGACTTATTACTGCTGTGCACAGGATGACAAATATGTTTCAAACCGGTTTTTTTCCATTCCCTCGCAGCGTAACAGAGTGCTTGGATATCAGCTTTATAAATATGATGTTAAAGGTTTTCTGCACTGGGGATATAATTTCTGGAATACACAGTATTCAAAAAAGAAAATCAATCCGTATGAAATAACCGATGCAGGTAAGGCCTTTCAGTCCGGAGACAGCTATGTTGTTTATCCGAAACAGAACGGCACCGCCCTGTGTTCCTTAAGACTTAAGGTTTTTTATGATGCATTTCAGGATATGATGGCACTGCAGACGCTTGAAAAACTTGCTGGAAGAGAAACTGCACTTGCCGTGCTGGAAGAAGGGCTTGAAAAAGAACTTACTTTCTTTGAGTACCCTCATTCTGACAGCTGGATGCTGGAAACAAGAGAGAGAATCAATAAGGCAATTAAAGATAATTTGTAAACCGATAAAAGCTGATTTTTTCGGAAAAGCGGCGTAAAACGCCTTTCGGAACAAAATAGTCCCGCCAGAGCCCTGATTTACTGTGGTTTGGCGGGATTATTTTGCTTGAGTCGAAAATAAAAAGCGTTTTTTTCAGCTTCTGTATTTATATACAGTGATATGCACAAAATTTATATTAAATAAAGAAATATTTTTCATATATTTTCTAATTGATTTTAAGAATGCAAAGTGCTATTATAAAGCTCGGAAAATTTAACAAGCTATATAAGTTTGTAAAAATAAATTAAGAAAGAGGAATAACTATGCGCGGAATCGAAACCTCCAAATCAAAAATAAGGCAAAGCATTTTTACGGAAGTTGCAAAGCTTGCCTATAACGGCTGGGATCCGATTGAATTTGAAAAGCTTCCCTATAAAATAATCCCGGGTGAAATCGCACAGTACAGAGACAGTGTGTTCGTTGAGCGTGCCGTTGTTGGCGAAAGGCTTCGTGCCGCAATGGGATTGTCCCTCAGAAAATTTGATGATTTTACATCCATATGCGACGGAATCAATGAAAGTATTATTGATGAAAAGTATTATGAAGCTCCGCTTATTGATATTATAAAATTTGCATGTAACAAATGCCCCGAAAACAAGGTGTTTGTTACAGATGCATGCCAGAACTGCCTTGAACATCCTTGTGTTGAGGTTTGTCCGAAGGGTGCGGTTTCCATTGTAAACGGCAGATCGCATATTGACCAGTCTAAATGCATCAAATGCGGAATGTGTGTGAATGCCTGCGAATATCATGCAATCGTAAAGCAGGAACGCCCATGCGCAAAAGTTTGCGGCATGAATGCAATTAAAAGCGATGAATTCGGCAGAGCTGAAATTGATCCGGATAAATGCGTTTCCTGCGGTATGTGCCTTGTAAACTGCCCGTTCAGCGCAATTATTGATAAAAGCCAGATTTTCCAGACCATTACGGCGATTAAAAGCGATACACCTGTTTACGCTGCAATTGCACCTGCATTTGCAGGCCAGTTCGGAAATGTAACATCAGGTCAGATCAGAACTGCATTTAAAAAGCTTGGTTTTACAGATGTTGTTGAGGTGGCAATCGGTGCGGACCTCTGCACAATTGAGGAAGCCAAGGACTTTATGGAGGAAGTGCCCGAAAAGCAGCCGTTTATGGCAACCTCCTGCTGCCCTGCATGGTCTGTTATGGCAAAAAAGCTTTTCCCTGAATTTGCCCCGTATATTTCTATGGCATTAACGCCTATGGTTTTAACAGGAAGATTAATCAAAAAAGAACATCCTGATGCGAAGGTTGTTTTTGTGGGACCCTGTGCTGCCAAGAAGCTTGAAGCAAGCCGCAGAACCATCAGAAGCGATATTGATTTTGTTCTTACCTTTGAGGAATTTTCTTCTATTCTTGAAGCCAAAGATATTGTGATTTCCGAATGCAAGGAAAGCAAACCGATGCATGAGGCAAGCGGAGACGGCATAGGCTTTGCCGTAAGCGGCGGTGTTGCTGCTGCAGTTGAAAATGCAATCAAGGTGCTCAACCCAAGCCGTGAAATCAAAACAGCAAGGGCGGAAGGCCTTCAGAACTGCAAGAAAATGCTTCAAATTGCAAAAACAGGCAAATATAACGGCTATCTTCTGGAGGGTATGGCATGTCCGGGCGGCTGTGTTGCCGGCGCAGGCACGATTGCTCCTGTCAGAAAAGCAACAGATGCAGTAAACAAACTTAAGGAAAATTCCGAAATCCGATTCGGCGTTTCCTCAAAATACAGAAAATATTTATCAGAGCTTGAAAAATAAAAATCATTTTTCTGAAATCTTTAACAGAAAAGCAGGTTTTTCATAAAATCTATTAAAGCATTAAACCTGCTCAGGAGGAAATTGGATATGATTAGTCAGATATTGGCTACAGCCATATTTGTGGCCATGTTTGCAATGATTGTCTGGGATAAGATTGAACGCCATATAACAACAACTGTTGCGGCAGTTTTAATGATTGTGGTTGTATTTCTTATATCAATGGGAAGCCCTCAAGCAGTTGTTGAAACACTTAATCTTGCTGCTTTTTTCAAACCTTCCTTTTGGTATAATACGGGGGCAGCCGAAACAGCAGTCGGAATCAACTGGGAAACCATCGTTTTCATTGCCGGCATGATGATTATGGTTGAGGGAATGGGCAGAGCGGGCTTTTTCCGCTGGCTGTGCCTTGGAATTGCAAAGCTTGTGAAATATAAAACAATTCCTATTCTTGCAACCTTTATGGCAATGAGTGCTGTGCTTTCCATGTTCATAGACAGTATTACAGTTATTCTTTTTCTTGCAGCTGTAACCTCAGAGCTTGCAAAAATTCTTAAGTTTGATCCTGTGCCTATGATTATTGCGGAAATTTTCTGCGCAAATATAGGCGGCTCGGCAACCATGTGCGGCGATCCGCCGAATATTATAATCGGCACATCGCTTGGATTTACCTTTGCGGATTTCCTTACAAATACAGGTCTGGTTGCATTGATATGCCTTGTGCTTGTTATGGGATATTTCATTCTGTGTTTTAAAAAGCAACTGAAAAAAAGCGAACAGAACCGGGCGGATACAGTATCCTATCCGCAGCCGGCAGAAGCGATTATTGACAAACAGCGCTTTATACGGAGCACTGCTATATTTGCTGTTGCAATTCTTCTTCTGATAACTCATGCCCAGACAGGGCTTACGGTTTCAACCATTGGCGTTATTGTGGCACTGCTTACCTTTATCACAACCAGCAAAACCGGAATGAAATACATAATTCATCATATTGATTATAAAACACTGCTCTTCTTTGTTGGCTTATTTATAGTGGTAGGCGGATTAGAGGAAACCAAGGTGCTTGAGCTTATTGCAGGCTTTATAAGCAATATCAGCAGCGGAAGCCCTGTGCTTATCATAATCATCGTAATTTGGCTTTCTGCAGTGGCAAGTGCCTTTGTTGATAATATTCCGTTTTCTGCAACAATGATTCCTGTGATTACATCTATTGCTGCAACACAGGATATGAGCCTTGCAACGCTTGCATGGGCACTTTCTCTCGGCACGGATCTTGGCGGAAATGCAACGCCTATCGGTGCATCTGCAAATGTTATGGGAATATCCGTAGCAAGCAAAAACGGACACAGAATCACATGGGGAAAATACTGCAAATACTGTGCTCCGGCAACCATAATTGTTGTGGCAATCTGCACGGTTTATGTAATATTAAGATATGTTATTTAACGGAATATGGCTTGCTATTTTTACATATTTGCTTTTATTGTAAATATATGTTAAAATAAAAACAGTAATAATGCAAGGAGGTTTTTGATTTGGCTAAATCCACGAAAGCACAAATACTGCAAAGTTTTTCAGAATTGCTTAAACAACACAGTCTTGACAAAATCACTGTAACTATGCTTGTGAATGAATGTAAAATAAGCAGGCAGACCTTTTATTACCACTTTACGGATATTCAGGCACTTATTAACTGGGGAATCCGGCAATATACTGCCGGCTGCCTTGACAATGTAAAAAATGCTGTTGACATTAACGAGGCAACCGTTATATATCTTACAGCAATTCAGCAAAGCAGCTTTTTTATTGAAAAATGCCTTGAATCCTCACTTTCCGGCTACACAACACTTTTGCTGAGAGACAGTATCTCTGAATACATATCTTATTTCGGAAACAAAATTCTTAAAATTTCAAGCCTTAATCCCGAAGATGCAAAGTTCTTTATACAATTTCTTGCAAATGCAATCACAGGGCTTATTCTTTCTTCCATTTATCAGAAAGAGGCTATGGATATCAATAACATTGCTGAACAAACAGAAAGAATTATTCTCGGAAGGCTGAACGGTTAATTATGATTTACAATACAATTCTTGATGCAATAGGCCATACGCCTATGATAAAATTAAATAAGCTTTCAAATCCCGATGATGCACAGATACTTGTGAAATACGAGGGTGTGAATATAGGTGGTTCCATTAAAACACGCACCGCATATAATATGCTGAAATGCGCTGAAGAAAGCGGGCTGATTCATGAAAACACAATTATTGTTGAGCCCACAAGCGGCAATCAGGGCATAGGCATTGCACTTGTCGGTGCAGTGAAGGGCTACAAGGTAAAAATTATTATGCCTGATTCCGTTTCAGAGGAACGAAGAAAGCTTGTTCAGAATTACGGCGCAGAGGTTATTTTAATTCATGATGACGGCGATATCGGTGCCTGCATTGCCGAATGTATGGCAACAGCCGAAAGAATGGCAAAAGAGAACCCGAATGTTTATATTCCGGGGCAGTTTGAAAACCCGAATAATCCAAAGGTTCATATTTATCATACCGCAGCCGAAATTCTGGAACAGGTAGGCGGAGATATAGACGGATTTTGCAGCGGTGTGGGCACAGGCGGCACGATAAGCGGAATCGGCGAGGTTCTGAAAAAACAGAATCCTGCAATCAAGATATGGGCGGTTGAACCTGAAAATGCCGCAATACTCAGCGGCGGTGCAATCGGAACGCATCTTCAGATGGGTATCGGGGATGGATTAATTCCCGAAAATCTGAACACACGCATTTATGACAACATTTGCCTTGTTTCAGATGAAGAAGCAATTGCAACGGCAAAACGGCTTGCAAGTGAGGAGGGCATTATGTGCGGCATCTCCAGCGGTTCAAATGTTGCGGCAGCCATCAAGCTTGCCAAAAGACTTGGCAAAGGGAAAACCGTGGTAACTGTTCTGCCTGATACGGGAGAACGCTATTTCAGCACAATTTTATTTGATTAACTTATAAATAAAGCCGGAAGCAATCTGCTCCCGGCTTTTGCTTTGCTATCTTGTATTTACATAAAAGTAAAACCAATTATCATTAAGTTTTTTGCTGACAGTTTCATCTCAGTCCGGCTGAATTTGTTCTATTAGAAAGCCTTATATATACTTTTTTGCAATATATTGATTTAAAATAGCATTTTTTTCTTTTTATTGCGCTTGTTTTAATTAAACTTTCCTTACTTAATTTAAGGAGGTTTTCTAATGAAGAACAATACAATTATTGACAACAGAATGCAGAATCTCGGTATCACCAGGAAGTACAAGGGCTATTATCAGCTGAAACTTGCCATAGAACTTGCACTTGAGGATGAAGACAGGCTCTGTTCTGTTGCAAAGAACCTTTACAGGCCTGTTGCAGAAATATGCGGTTGCTCCCAATGCTCTGTATACAGAAATATCTGCACATTGTCAGACAATATATGGAATTATCATTATGATGCCCTTAGCAGAATAGCCGGATTCAAATTAACGAATAAAATCACCGCTACAGATATGATTGCCATCCTTGTTGCCGATATCCTGCGTTCACAATATAATAACGTTTCATAACACTCAAACTCCCCTGCAACTGAAAGAAATCAGCGGCAGGGGAGTTTTTCCTAATTACTCTGTAATCTATATTATAAACAATTCTTTATGTTCCGACTATTTTAAGAGGTTATTATACCATAAAAGCAATGCATTTATGGTATAATCAGCCAGAATTCGTTTCCTGTGGGCAAACTGAGCGGGCAACATAAATCGATACCATAATAAACAGTTATTGGTAAATAGAATTATTGTTTCTCCAAAGTATCACTATGCTGCCTGATTGACAGTAAGATTTTTTAATGATAAACTTTATTTATATTATTTTGGATTACTATAAGGGGAGATTGCATGATATACACGGTAACTTTTAATCCGTCTATCGACTATGTTCTTAAGGCGGACAGTCTGTCAACAGCTGATATTAACCGGGCAAAAAGTGAACATATTTCAGCAGGCGGAAAGGGCATTAATGTATCTGTAATGCTTGCAAGGCTTGGTGTAAAAAACAGGGCGTTCGGATTTCTTGCCGGCTTTTCGGGCAGGCAGATTGAGGATATGCTTAAAGAAGAAACATGTGAAACGGATTTTATTTATCTGAAATCCGGCTATTCACGGATAAATGTTAAAATCAGAGCGGATAAAGAGCTTGATATCAATGCAAACGGACCTGTGATTACAGCAAATGATTTCAGCGAACTCCTGAAAAAACTTGAAAATGCACAGAAAGGGGATTATATAGTGCTGGCAGGCTCTGTGCCGCCCTCTCTTTCCAAGAAAACTTACGGAAAAATGATAGCGTGCTTTTCGGAAAAAGGCATTCATTTTGTTGTTGATACAACGGGGGATTTTCTTAAAAGCACGCTTAAATACAGACCGTTTCTGATAAAGCCGAATCATCATGAACTTGGTGATCTTTTTTCTGTGCAGATTCAAACAGAGCAGGATGCCGTAAAATATGCAAGGCGGCTTCAGCAGAAAGGGGCAAGAAATGTGCTTGTTTCAAGAGGGGAAAACGGAGCAATGTTGCTGGATGAAAACCAAAGGGTGTATTGTGCCGATGCGGCAAAGGGTCAAGTAATAGATACTGTTGGCTGCGGCGATGCAATGCTTGCCGGGTTTCTGGCAGGCTTTATGAAAGATAATCAATATGAAAATGCTTTTAAATATGCAATGGCATGCGGCTCGGCAACTGCATTTTCAGAGGGCCTTGCCCAAAGGGATATGCTTGAAAAATACTTATAAAAAAACTGCTGTTTATTAAAAACAGCAGTTTTTTATTGAGTTGGTGGTTTTTATTTTATTCATTTTGAAGCTTTATTACAACGGTATCATCAATAACCCTTACAGAGCCATTATCCGGCCAGCAGGGCATATTCTGAACCTCTTCACTGTGTGCAAGTTTATTAACGGTATCCTTATCAGCCATTGGTACTTTATATCCGAAATACTGCTGAATCCAGCGGTTTCGGGAATAAGCGTTAATATAGGTGCTTCCTTTTCCACCGTACATAGGTGCTTTTTCCCATGCATTTTTTATTAGAGGATCTTCAATTTTATCCCCTATAAATGCCCATTTTTTTGAAGCATCATAATGATCTGCCATACGAATCTGCACAACCATGGAATTCAGGTAGTTTTCTGCCTGTCTGTTTGTGTAATACATGGCAGTGTAATTAACATTTGCAAGATATGAATAGCAGCAGATAACCGAAAGCAGCAGTGCAATTATCACAGTCTTGATGCCTTTTTGTATTTTCGGCAGATCGGGATTTTCGGGCATCATGTTTATAAGTACAATCGGAACACATAAAACGATTGCAAATGAATATACCATTAAAGTATATATCGTGCTGTTCGGGCACATTACGACAATCAGATTGACTGCAAAGGGGAAAACAATAAGCAGCACTGTTGTTATTGCCGAAACAAGAATATTTTTCTTCGTTTTTATCATATGCCATAGAATAACTGCAATGCTGATTATGCCAAGCGCTAAATATGCAAATTTGATAAAATTCATTTGTGCCAGATTACAGTAATCCTTTAACGGGAGCATACAGAACGAAACGAAGGTTTTTCTGATAAGCCCGGGAAGAGCGGACAACTGAAAATTACCCATATCGGAAATTCCCTGATAGTTGCTGAGGGAAACATCATAGCAGTGCAGGAAAATTTTCAGAATAATATAATAAAGAATCAAACCGACAATCATACTTGCACAGTAATATATTCCCCTGCCTATAATTTTTCCGAAGGTTATTTTTCTTTCTTCAAGGGCTTCTTTGATGAGTAAAAGTACAAAAATACTTGCGGTTATCGGCAGATAAGCCTGATAAATACCTAAGGCAAGAGCTGTGCATAAACAGGAAAGAGGGAACCCGAATCTGTATTTCTTTAAAATCCACACGGCAAGAACGGAAAGAAGTATTGCAAGTCCGTAATAGGCGGATGTATATTTAAAAAATAAGGTTGAAACGGCTGACGGAAAAGAAACAAGTATCATTCCCATAATTGAACCAAGATAACGATTTTTTATTTTAAAGACGGAAACAAGAACGCCTGCAGAAACAGCTATCAGAATCAAAAATAATATTCCGTTAAAATAAGGAAGATTATAGTTTCCTTCAAAATTGCTTTTGAAAAATTTGCTTAATATATCCAGAAACCATCTGCCGGAAGATAATGTGGTGCCGACTCCGGACGGCTGTTCCGAAATATCATCATGATTATGTAAAACATTTACAATTCCGAAAAGATGAACTGCTAAGCCGAAAATAAATGTTGAATAAACGGTAAACCAAAATGGTTTTTTAAATGATTCCCTGATTTTTTGCATTGATTATATGAACTCCTTTATATCTGCTTTTGATTATTATTTAACGGTAATGCCGTGTATCCTGGCATGAACTGAATTTGTTTTTGAACCGATTCGCTGCACGGGAATGCTGAAGGATGCATTTTTTATGCCGCTTTTTCGTACAGTTCCGTTAAACGAAAAACTGCCGATAGCCCGTTTTCTTGTAAACATTCCGATTTTCAGCACGGTTCTCATCGGTTTTGTTTCAATCGTAAGATTAAGCTTTTTATTCGCAACGGGAGTGTAATCGAATTCATATGCAAGGTTTTCGGCTGTAAAGCCAAGTTTGCCGTTTTCGGTGATTCTTAAATCATAAGTGCCGTAAGGCGCATCAGCCTCCAGAATAATCTGGTTTGGAACAACTTCTCTGAACTCAATGATGATATTAAGTTTTGTGCCTGTGTCCAGCTTGTTTATACCGCTTTCAACAAAGCTGCTGCCGCCGGTAAGTTCTATATTGTGCATTGCTCTGAATTCTGCTCTGTTTTTGCAAACAGAATTCTGAATTGTCTTTTCTGCTCTGTTCACAGCGGCAGAAGAATGCTTGCAGGTGCAGGAACCCCAGTTTTTTTCAGCAAAAACAGCAGCTGTATCATCAAATCTGTCATACAAATCCTGTTCTTTGATACCCTTGCAGCGTTTATCGATATTATCCTGCCAAATGGCTAAGCAACCGCCAAGTACCTGTTTGTTACCCGCAGGCAATTTATAGTATTTCTTACTGTTTTTACGGAAAACAGTGCATGGTTCAAATTTTTTAAAGGCGCGGTGTTTATTAACAAAATCCATATATGGTGCTCTGATTTTTGTGCCGTTGGGAACTATGTAGTATTTATGGTCTGTATTTATAAGTTTAAAGCCAAGATCATACATTTCTTTTCCGTCTGCCCATGCTTCAGACCATAAATTTAACTGTACATCATTTATTGCATCTTCAATAATAGGTGTTTCAGGATTATCTTTTATCCATGAAAGGCTTCCCCATAAGCGAACGGTATTTGTTTTTTTGAGATAGGGAATGATTTCATTTAAAAATCTTCTGTAAGCTCCATAATCGCTTAAAAATTCATCAGCACCTATATGTATAGCTGTGTCGTTTGGAAATACAGGATTTTCGCCGCCGGTATAGTCGTCAAAAATACGTTTGACGAATTCAACTGCCTTTGAATCAGCAACATTAATATGGTCGGTAAGAGGCCTTTTTTTCATAAGTGGGGATACTTCACCCATAACGGCATATTCGGGGAAAACTTTGGTGAAGGCAAGTGCGTGCGCAGGCATATCGATTTCAGGTGTTATGTTTACACCCATTGTTTTTGCCCATTTTATAAAACTGCGGAATTCTTCTTTGGAATAGCAGTAATCCTCTGATGCTGGCGTTTCGCCTTTTTCATTTTTTAAATTGCTTTCAAGGCGGAATGCCTGATAAGCTTCAAAGGTGCTTCCATCGCCGTTTTCGGCATAGTCTTCAAGCCAAATATAGTTATCGCTAAGATGAATCTGAAAATCGTTCATCTTAAGCCATGACATATGGCGCACAAATTTTTTCAGCATATCCAGAGATACAGGCTTTCTGCCCACATCCAGCATAAATCCGCGGATGCAGTATCTTGGATAGTCTCGCATAATGCCATAAGGGAAGCCGCCCTGTGCCATAAGCTGGCATATGGTTTTTCCGGCCCAGATTATGCCTGTTTCAGTGGAAACTTTAACGCAGATTCCTTTTTCACTGCATTCAATTTCATATCCCTCACTGCCAAGATAAGCAACATTGCTGTCAGCAGAGAAATGAATTGTTCCGTTATTACAGGATGAAATATGCTTTCCTGTGATTAAAGAAAACTCTTCTGCAAAAGATGCGGTAGCCCTGCTGAATATTTCATCACAGGAAAAAGAAGTAATTGTTTTAAGCGCACCGCCGAAGGCATGCCATTGTGCCGGTTCAGGAATGATATTCGGTTTTTTCTTCTGTATGCCGTAAGTGCCTGCTATATTTATTTCACAGTCTGTTTCAACCGTTTCCTTGCCTTTTCTGCATCTGAAGGAAAGCGTTGCCGTGCTGTTGCAGAGAGGCGTATGAATAATCAGGCTGTCGTCAACAAGCTGAGGAAAATCAGCCCCCATAAATTCAGCCTGCCAGCCATTCGAAACGCTGAATTGAACCCGGTTTTGAACAATGCTCAGTTTAATTTCAGGATTATTTTTGGTTTGCATAAATATTTACCTCTGTTTTCGTTGTAAATTACATTATAGTATAGTTTTTGTTTTTTGGCAATAGGCTGAAAACAGGCAGAAAGAAAAGGTTTTGGAAGGCGGAAATGTATTATAATCGGGCAGTTTTGCCTGTTTGCTTTCGGCCTGCTGTGCTTTTTATTGACAAGGAAGCCGCTTTGATACTATAATTGAATCAGCAAAAAAAGAAAAGATGGGTAATATGAATTATATTGTGCTGTATAATCCTCTTTCAAACGGAGGAAAAGGAAAAGAAAAGGCAGAAGAAATCAAAAATTATTATAATGAAAGTAAGTTGGAATATCAGGATATCACAGAACTGGAAAATCTTTCTGAATTTATACATTCCGATTCAGGGCGCAGCATCATACTCTGCGGTGGGGACGGCACACTTCATTATTTTGTAAATTATGTTGACTGTGATAAGCTTGAAACAGATGTTTTCTATTATCCGGCAGGCTCCGGAAATGATTTTAAGCGTGATACGATAGGCACTGTTAAGGAATACAGGCCATATAAAATCAATAAGTATTTAAAAAAGCTTCCTTTTGCAGAGGTTAATGGAAAAAAATACAGATATATTAACGGTATCGGCTTTGGCATAGACAGCTTTGCCTGTGTTGAACGCGAACGGGTTAAGGCAAAAAATCCGGATAAGAAAATCAATTATACAGGAATTGTAATTAAAACCTGGATGTTTGATTATAAACCGATAGATGCCGTTATTACTATTGACGGGAAGAAATATACATATAAAGATGTGTGGATCTGCCCTGCAATGAAATGCAAATCCTACGGCGGCGGAATGATTGTTGCTCCGAATCAGGACAGGCTTGATGAAACACACAGCCTTTCCATAACGGTTTTTCACGGCAGAAATAAACTCAGAATTGCATATGGCTTTTTTCACACCTTCAGTGCCTCGCATCTGAAATATAAGGATATATGCACAGAGCTTAAGGGAAAAAAGATTACGGTTGAATTTGCACAGGCAGCACCTGTGCAGATAGACGGCGAATTAATCGGAAATTCCAAAACATTTACTGCATGGGCAGAATAAAATTTCAGCATAAAAATAAAACGGACAGACTGTGTTTAACAATCTGTCCGTTTTTTTTATTACGGTGTTTCTGTTTTTATATTATTATCTTTTGCATATTTTTCGGCCGCGCTTTTGCTTTCGGCAATGATTTTAACAGTTTTATCATTAGTGAAAATATCATTTTCCATTATCTGCGGATTTCCGATTACACATTCTTCAAGAGCCGTGCAGTTATAAAATGCATATTTTTCAATGGTTCTGACTGATTCGGGAACGGTTACGGCTTTCATATGGAAGCCATACAAAAACAAGCGCCACAATTATGGCTGGAATGCCCATAATGGCAATCCATGGGCGGAATTTTCCCATTTTCAGTTTGAAACCGTCTATTATGTAGGATCTGGCAATTGTAATTCCAAATCCGATGAAGGTGGAAGCAATGCCCATATACTGCAGATCCATGGGTTTGATTCCGATGGTGTTTCCCACAAGAAAGCTTGTGGCGGTAAGTGCAATCATTCCGAAAAAATAGATTGCAAACTGAACACCCATACCGCTCACGCCGTAAGAAATCGTTTCTTTATAAGAAACATATTTCCCGAGCGGAGGTGTTTCCCAGTAGGTGCGGACATTTGAAACAATATCTGCACCTTTATCTATAAGTTTTATTTTTTCTCCTCCTGAATAAAATGATGAATAGCAGAAAGATTATACAATATATTGATTATGCCGTTCAATATAAAACAAAATTTCTGTATATAAGTTATAGTGAAAAATTTACAATGAAAAACAGACAGTAAAAAATAATTTTATGAAATTTCAAAATGTTTTGTCAGAAACATTGACATAATGAATTTTCAGTGATATAATCTACACATATTTAAGAAACCGTTGAGGCGGAGATAACGGCAATTATGCCTTTACAGAGAGCCTGCGTTGCTGAGAGTCAGGTAAGAAACAAGTTGTCAAATGGACCGCTGAGGGTGCAGTCAAATGTGATAATCACAGAGTATTCTGCAACGCGTGGGCATGCGTAAGTTGCCGGGGATATGTTGGTATCCTGACAAGTGCACGGGTTTGTTCCCGTGAATTCAAGGTGGCACCGCGGATAAATTGCATTTGTTCGTCCTTGACAGAAAAGTATTTTTCTGTCAGGGGCGTTTTTTTATTGCTTTTCGGCAGAAAATAAATATAAAAATCTTAAGGAGGATTACTATGGAATTTCTGCCGAAACCCGAAGATGTAAAAAAGCTTACTGCAGAGGGAAAATACAAGGTGCTGCCTGTAAGCTGTGAAATTCTTTCAGACATCTGCACGCCGATTGAAGCGCTCAGAATTTTAAAAAATACTTCTGCACACTGTTTTATGCTTGAATCGGCACAGCAAAATGAAAAATGGGGAAGATACACCTTTCTCGGTTATGCGCCGAAGCTGGAAATAACCTGTTTAAACGGTGAAATAAAAGCAGGAAATACAACCGTAAAAACAGATAATCCATCTGCCTTTATCCGCAGTGTTCTTGCGGAATATAAAAGTCCGCAGTTTGATTATCTTCCGCCGTTTACAGGCGGGCTTGCAGGCTATTTTTCATATGACTATTTCTGTTACAGTGAGCCCACAGCCAAAACCGATGCAAAAGACAGTGAGAATTTTAAAGATGCAGATTTAATGCTGTTTGATAAGGTGATTGCCTTTGATAATTTCAGGCAGAAAATTATTCTTATGGCAAATATAAAGCTAAAAGATGCACAAGCCGAGTATAACAGAGCTATTAAAGAACTTCAGGAGCTTTGCAGACTTATAAAATACGGCAAAAAGTCAGAACAGGAAAGCGGCAGGCTGCTGGGCGAAATTACACCGCTGTTCAGCAGGGAACAGTACTGCGGCATGGTTAAAAAGGCAAAGCAGCATATATTTAACGGTGATATTTTTCAGATTGTGCTTTCAAATCGGTTGTCCGCTTCCTTTGAAGGAAGCCTTCTGCATACTTACCGTGTCATGCGGACAATAAATCCCTCACCGTATATGTTCTATTTTTCAGGCACGGATGTTGAGGTGGCAGGCGCATCGCCCGAAACACTTGTGAAGCTCGAAAACGGCGTGCTGCACACCTTCCCGCTTGCAGGAACAAGACCGCGCGGAAAAACAGAGGCAGAGGACAGAGCACTTGAAAAGGCGCTTCTTGCAGATGAAAAGGAGCTTGCCGAGCATAATATGCTTGTTGATCTCGGAAGAAACGATCTTGGAAAAATCAGTAAATTCGGCACGGTTGAGGTTGAAAAACTGCATTCTATTGAACGATATTCGCATGTTATGCATATAGGCTCTACCGTAAAAGGTGAAATCCGTGATGGTGCGGATGCGCTGGATGCTGTTGAAGCAGTGCTTCCTGCAGGAACGCTTTCCGGCGCTCCGAAAATTAAGGCATGCAGGCTGATTGGAGAGCTTGAAAACAATAAACGCGGGATTTACGGGGGCGCAATCGGTTATATCGCTTTTACAGGGAATATGGACACCTGCATTGCTATCCGCATTGCCTATAAGAAAAACGGAAAGGTATTTATAAGAAGCGGGGCCGGAATTGTTGCCGATTCCGATCCCAATCAGGAATATAATGAATGTATAAATAAGGCAAAGGCGGTTGTGAATGCGCTTATGACGGCACAGGAGGATGAATTATGATTCTGCTTATTGATAATTATGACAGCTTTTCCTATAACCTTTATCAGCTTATCGGTGAAACAGAGTCGGATATAAGGGTTATAAGAAATGATGAAATGACAGTGGATGAAATCAGAAATCTGAAACCGCATCGTATTATCATTTCACCCGGTCCGGGCCGGCCTGAGGATGCCGGAATATGCACGGAAACAATCCGGGAACTTGGCAGGGATATACCGATTCTGGGCGTCTGTCTTGGGCACCAGGCAATCTGTTATGCTTTCGGAGCTGAAATCACATATGCAAAACAGCTGATGCATGGTAAGCAGTCGCAGATTCAGGCTGAATTAAGCTGCCCTCTTTTCAGAAATTGCCCGCCTTTAATGGATGTGGCACGCTATCATTCCCTTGCGGCAGCAAAGGCTTCCATGCCCGAATGCCTTAAAATAACGGCTGAAACAGCGGATGGAGAAATTATGGCGGTTCAGCACAGAAAATACAAAATATACGGTGTTCAGTTTCACCCCGAATCCATAATGACGCCTTACGGAAAACTGATGCTGAACAATTTTATAAAGGAGATATAATAATGATTAAAGAAGCGATTGTAAAAATTGTTAATAAAATGGATTTGTCCTATGATGAAGCATATGCGGTTATGAATGAAATCATGAGCGGCAAAACAACACCCACACAGAATGCTGCGTTTCTTGCGGCACTGTCAACAAAAAGTGCACGGGCAGAAACCATTGATGAAATTGCCGGATGTGCCGCCGCAATGCGGGAGCATGCCGATAAAGTGCATACAGATATGGAACTTTTTGAAATTGTGGGCACAGGCGGCGATAATGCCGGCAGCTTCAATATTTCAACCACATCGGCAATTGTTGCGGCAGCAGGCGGAGTAAAGGTTGCAAAGCACGGCAACCGGGCAGCCTCCTCGCAATGCGGAACGGCTGATTGCCTGGAAACACTGGGTGTAAATATAAATCAAAGTCCAAAACGGTGTATAGAGCTTTTGAATGAAGCGGGAATGTGTTTCTTCTTTGCCCAGAAATACCATACCTCCATGAAATATGTGGGTGCAATACGCAAAGAACTTGGCTTCAGAACGGTGTTTAATATATTAGGTCCGCTTACTAATCCGGCTGCTCCGAAAATGCAACTGCTCGGTGTTTATGATGAATACCTTGTTGAACCGCTTGCTCAGGTTCTGATCAGCCTTGGAATTAAAAGGGGTATGGTTGTGTACGGGCAGGATAAGCTGGATGAAATTTCAATGAGTGCACCAACAACCGTGTGTGAATTCAAGGACGGATGGTTTAAAACCTATACAATAACTCCTGAAGATTTCGGTTTTGAACGCTGTGAAAAGGAAGCGCTTAAAGGCGGAACTCCGGCAGACAATGCAAGAATAACACGTGAAATTTTAGGCGGAAAAAAGGGTTGTAAGCGCAATGCCGTGCTGCTGAATGCAGGTGCATCTCTCTATATATGTGGAAAGGCGGAAACCTTTACAGAAGGGGTTAAACTTGCAGCCGAACTGATAGATTCGGGCAGAGCAGCAAAAGTGCTTGATAAGCTTATAGAAGTAAGCAACAGAGCGGAGGAACAGGAATGAACATTCTTGATTTAATTGCGGATTATGCTCGAATCCGCGTGGAAAATGCAAAAAAAAGCATGCCGTTAAATAAGGTAAAGGAATTAGCCTTTACACAGAAAGCAGGAGATTTTGCATTTGAAAAGGCCATAAAACAGCAGAAAATGTCTTTTATCTGTGAATGTAAAAAGGCATCGCCGTCAAAAGGAGTTATTGCACCGGATTTTCCGTATCTTGAAATTGCAAAGGAATATGAAGCGGCAGGGGCAGATTGCATTTCTGTTTTAACAGAGCCGAAATGGTTTCTCGGCAGGGATGCATATTTAAAAGAAATTGCAGAAACTGTTTCCGTTCCGTGCCTGCGAAAGGATTTTACGGTTGATGAATATATGCTTTATGAAGCAAAGCTGCTTGGCGCTTCCTCAGTGCTTCTGATATGTGCCATCCTTTCGGAAGATAAAATAAAGGAATATATCAAGATATGCGATGCACTCGGTATGTCGGCTCTTGTTGAAGCGCATAATGAAGCCGAAATCAAAACAGCATTAAGAGCAGGTGCAAGAATGATTGGTATTAATAACAGAAATCTTAAGGATTTTTCGGTAAATCCCGAAAACAGCCGCACGCTTCGCAGTTTCATTCCAAAAGATGTTTTATTTGTTTCCGAAAGCGGAATAAGCTGTGCAGAAGATGTAAACGTTCTGAAAGAAATCGGGGCAGATGCCGTGCTTGTGGGGGAAGCTCTTATGAAGGCACGGAATAAACGGGAAAAACTTTCAGAACTGCGGGGTGCATTATGACAAAAATTAAAATCTGCGGCTTAACCCGAATGACGGATATAGAAGCCGTAAATGAACTTAAACCGGAGTATATTGGCTTTGTGTTTGCCGAAAAAAGTAAGCGGTTTGTTTTTGATGAAGCAGCACTTAGGTTTAAAGAACGGCTTAATGCGGATATAAAAGCAGTCGGTGTATTTGTGGATGAACCGATTGCTTCAGTCATAAAGCGGATTGATTATAAAATGATAGATATGGTGCAGCTTCACGGCAATGAAAACGAGGATTATATAAAACAGCTTCGGCTTTTAACGGATAAGCCGATTATAAAGGCGTTTTCGGTAAGAAATGAACAGGATGTTTTCAACGCAAATCACAGCAGCGCTGATTTTGTTTTGCTTGATTCGGGTTCAGGCGGAACAGGAACTGCATTTAATTGGAATTTTGTTGACTTGATAAACAGACCGTATTTTCTGGCAGGAGGGCTTACACCTGATAATGCCGGAAAAGCGTTAAATAGGCTGAAGCCTTTGGCACTTGATGTCAGCTCGGGTGTGGAAACAGACGGATATAAAGATAAAAAGAAAATGGCAGCATTTATTTCTGCTGTAAGAAAGGATGAAATCAGATGACAAATTCAAACGGACGCTTCGGCATTCACGGCGGTCAGTATATTCCCGAAACGCTCATGAATGCCGTGATTGAACTGGAAAAGGCATATAATTATTACAAAAATGACCCTGCATTCAACAGGGAACTTACAGCCCTTTTCAATGACTATGCAGGCAGACCTTCAAGGCTGTATTATGCCGAAAAAATGACGAAGGATCTTGGCGGTGCAAAAATCTATCTGAAACGCGAAGATCTGAACCACACAGGTTCTCATAAAATAAACAATGTGCTCGGGCAGGCACTTCTGGCAAAGAAAATGGGAAAAACACGCCTGATTGCAGAAACCGGTGCCGGCCAGCACGGTGTGGCAGCGGCGACCGCTGCAGCACTGCTCGGAATGGAATGTGTTGTGTTTATGGGAGAGGAGGATACAGTCCGTCAGGCACTGAATGTTTACCGAATGCGGCTGCTCGGTGCTGAGGTTGTGCCCGTTAAGTCAGGCACGGGAACGCTGAAAGATGCTGTTTCGGAGGCACTTCGTGAATGGACCTCCAGAATAAAGGATACGCATTACTGCCTTGGCTCGGTTATGGGGCCGCATCCGTTTCCGATGATTGTGCGTGATTTTCAGGCTATTATATCAAAGGAAATCAAAGCACAGATAACGGAAAAGGAAAACAGGTTGCCGGATGCCGTTATTGCCTGTGTTGGCGGCGGTTCAAATGCGATGGGAAGTTTCTATCATTTTATTGATGATAAAGATGTAAGGCTTATAGGCTGCGAGGCAGCAGGTAGGGGAATTGATACCTTTGAAACTGCTGCAACCGTGAATACGGGCAGAGTGGGCATTTTTCACGGAATGAAATCCTATTTCTGCCAGGATAAATTCGGGCAGATTGCCCCTGTTTATTCCATTTCGGCAGGGCTAGATTATCCGGGGGTAGGGCCGGAGCATGCATATCTTCACGATATCGGCAGAGCGGAATATGTGCCTGTAACGGATGATGAAGCAGTGTGTGCCTTTGAATATCTTTCAAAAACAGAGGGGATTATTCCCGCCATAGAATCCGCACATGCCGTTGCATATGCGATGAAGCTTGCACCTGAAATGCATAAAGATCAGATTATTGTTATAACAATTTCCGGCAGGGGAGATAAGGACTGTGCTGCCATTGCAAGATACAGAGGGGAGGATATTTATGAATAAGATAAGAAAAGCTTTTGAAAACGGAAAAGCCTTTATTCCGTTTATTACCTGCGGTGATCCCGATTTGGAAACAACGGCAAAGGCGGTAAGGGCAGCAGCGGAAAACGGAGCAGATTTAATTGAGCTTGGAATCCCGTTTTCAGATCCCACCGCCGAAGGACCTGTTATTCAGGCTGCCAACATTCGTGCTTTAAATGCAGGAACAACAACAGATAAAATTTTTGATTTGGTTAAAGTAATCCGCCGTGATGTGAAAATTCCGCTGGTGTTTATGACCTATGCCAATGTGGTGTTTTCCTACGGTGCTGAAAGCTTTATATCCATATGCGGTAAAATCGGTATAGACGGGATTATTCTTCCTGATTTGCCGTTTGAAGAGAAAGAGGAATTTCTGCCGCTGTGCAGAAAATACGGCGTGGCTTTAATTTCACTGATTGCGCCTACCTCTGAAAACAGGATAGCCATGATTGCAGAAAATGCAGACGGTTTTTTATATATTGTTTCC
Organism: uncultured Eubacterium sp.; assembly: GCA_910584985.1. GTDB lineage: Bacteria > Bacillota > Clostridia > Oscillospirales > Acutalibacteraceae > Eubacterium_R. The sequence continues at coordinate 24,793 of CAJUDJ010000003.1, forward strand.
AGCCTTGGTGTTACGGGAACAAGAAGCGAAATCAAAACGGATTTGAAAGCCATTGTTGATGTTGTAAGGGAGAATACAGATATTCCGTGTGCAATCGGCTTTGGAATTTCAACACCGGAGCAGGCTGCCGGAATGGCGGATATTGCAGACGGTGCCATTGTCGGTTCGGCAATTATAAAACTGCTTGAAAAATACGGTAAGGATGCACCGCCGCATATCGGTGCATATGTTAAAGAAATGAAGAATGCTGTGAGTAATTTATAAAAACATAAGATGTGAAGCTGACAGGAATTATCTGTTGTAAAACAAAAGCAGTTATGATAAAGTAATCTTCGGTGATAAAGTATGCTTGAATCTGTGATACATGAAATAGAGAAGATAAATAAAGAACCTTGCATTGTTGCGATTGACGGCAGATGCGGCGCTGGGAAAACAACGCTTGCATTGAATCTGAAAAAGCGTTTGAACTGCAGTGTGATTCATATGGATGATTTTTTTCTGCGCCCGCCTCAGCGAACAGAGCAGAGACTGAACGAACCCGGCGGAAATATTGATTATGAGCGCTTTTTGCAAGAAATTGTTAAGCCATTAAAAGAAAGCAAAACCGTTTGCTACCGTCCGTTTAACTGTCATACCCTTTCCTTTGATCAGGAGAAAACAGTTAAACCGTCAAAAGTAATCATTGTTGAAGGTTCATATTCCTGCCACCCCAAATTTTCGGATATATATGATGTAAAGCTTTTTATGGATATTGATGCAAAGGAACAGTTAAATCGGATAGAAAAACGAAACGGCAAAGAACGACTTAATGATTTTGTAAAGAAATGGATTCCGCTTGAGGAAAGCTATTTTTCAGCATTTAAAATAAAAGAAAAATGCGATATCTGTTTTTAGAACGGATATCGCATTTTGTGCCTTTAAAGCGTTGAATTGCAAAGGCATAGTTTATATGCTATTATCAGTTTATTATGTAATTTGGAGGAAAATATGGCAGGAAGAGAAAAATTTGCATCAAGGCTTGGCTTTATTCTGGTTTCGGCAGGCTGTGCAGTGGGTATAGGAAATGTGTGGAAATTTCCGTATATATGCGGAATTTACGGCGGAGCAGCTTTTATTGTAATGTATCTGGTGTTCCTTCTGATTTTAGGGCTTCCTATTTTAGTCTGTGAATTTACCGTGGGCAGAGGAAGCCGCCTGGGAATGGGAAAAGCGTTTGAACAGCTTGAACCGAAGGGAACAAAATGGCATCATCTGAAATGGATCAGTATTTTAGGCAGTTTTCTTCTTATGATGTTCTACACAATGGTAGGCGGCTGGATGATGTATTATGCCTATCTTGAAATAACGGGAAAAATGGCGGGGCTTGATAATACGGCTGTTGCAAATGTATTTTCCGATATGTTGTCTGCGCCTGAAACAATGGGGCTGTGGGCCTCTATTGCTATTGTTATATCCTTTGGCATCTGTGCATTTGGTGTTAAAAATGGTGTCGAAAAGGTAACAAAGGTAATGATGGGCTTTCTGATTGTTCTTATGATGGCGCTTGCCGTTCATTCTTTTATTCTGCCAAATGCTTCAGAGGGCATTAAGTTTTATCTTGTGCCCGATTTTAAATCGGTTGTGCAAAACGGGCTCGGAACGGCTGTTTTTGCCGCAATGAGCCATGCCTTTTTCACACTCAGCATCGGCATAGGTGCTATGGAAATTTTCGGCAGTTATCTTGACAGAAAGAAGAAAATCACAGGTGAGGCCATTAATATTATTCTTCTGGATACCTTTGTTGCACTGATGGCAGGGTTTATTATTATTCCTGCCTGCTTCTCCTTTGGTGTAGAGCCGAATTCCGGCCCGTCCCTTCTGTTTATAACGCTTCCCAATCTGTTTAACAATATGGCAGGCGGCAGAATCTGGGGTGCGATGTTCTTTATATTTATGTCTTTTGCGGCACTGTCAACGATTGTTGCTGTTTTTGAAAATATCATTGCAATGTTTATGGATATGAACGGCTGGAGCAGAAAAAAATCCGTTGCAGTAAATTTTGTTTTGATTACAGTGCTTTCAGCTCCTGCCATTCTCGGCTTTAATCTTCTTTCCAAATTTCAGCCGCTCGGCAGCGGCACATCCGTTATGGATTTGGAGGATTTCCTGGTTTCCTATAATCTGCTTCCGCTTGGCTCGCTTGTTTTTGTGCTGTTCTGCGTAAGGAAAAACGGATGGGGATTTGAAAATTTCTTAAAGGAAGCAAACAAAGGCTCCGGAATGGAGTTTCCGAAATGGATCAGAGTTTATATGCAGTATATCCTGCCTGTTATTGTTACGGTTATCTATCTTAAGGGCTATTACGATTACTTTATTCCGCAGGGAAAAGCAGTTACAGCCGGCTGGATGTGCTTTGCAGCTCTGCTTCTGCTGCTGATTTTCGGAATATCTTTATTTACAGGCAGAAAGAAAATACATTCCGATAAAAAAGAAGCCTGATATATTTTATAAAAAACGCTGATTTTAGCTTTGATACACTTAGCTAAAATCAGCGTTTTTATTTATGTTCGGGAGTTTATACTGCGTTTGACCTCGTCCAGAAATACACCGGCGGCCTTTGAAAATATCTGATATTTTTTCCACACAAGATACATGGAAATTTTCAGTTCGGGATTCAGCGGAATAAATCTGAATTTTTCTTTGTTATTAATCAGTTTGTCCAGCGTGATGGCATAGCCTATCCCCTCATCAACCATAACAGAACCGTTAAAAATAAGATTGCAGGTGGCAACAAATTTCATTTTCGGAAAGCTTTCACCGAACCAACCTGCCAAATCATGATTTCTGTATACCTGTCTTGATATAATTATCGGTTCGCCGAGCAAATCATCAGATGTTATGTTTTCTTTTTTTGCAAAATGGCTGTCTGCACGGACAAGAAGACCCCATGTATCTTTTGTTGGAAGCTGTATAAAATCATATTTTGTTTTATCAAAGCTGCCAAGAATTAAGCCAAAATCAATCAACCCCTTATCAAGCTTATAAAGCACATCAATGGCATCGCCGCTTTCTATATTCAAACGGATATCCGGGTGTTTTCGATTGATTTGTTTTGAGGCAGACACAAGCGTGCGTATGCCTTCTGTTTCGCCTGCGCCGATATAAATATCGCCGGAAATGTAGTCGTTTGATGCGGTAACCTCAGCTTCTGTTTTCTGCACAAGGTCAATGATTTCCTCAGCTCTTTTTCTGAGAAGCACACCATCATCCGTTAAAGTGATGGTTCGTTTCCCCCTGATAAAAAGCTGTTTTCCAAGCTCTTCTTCAAGCTCTTTCAGTTGCCTTGAAAGGGTTGGCTGGGTTAAGTGAAGAAATTTGGATGCACCCGATATGCTCTGTTCCCTTGCAACGGCAAGAAAATATTCAAGAACTCTTATTTCCATATGAATCACCATAACAAGAATAGCAGTTATTGTTATGCCTGTCAAGCATAATAACACATTCAATATAGGTATTTGCAATTAATAGGATGCCGGTATATTATAATATCAAAAGAGCAAATACTGAATCAGGTGAAAAAATTGGGATATTTGGATGATGAAACGGCAATCAGGCAGAATTTAAAGGATGCCGGATGCTGCCGGGAACAGATTGATGCATTGCTGAAAGAAATAAAAAAAGGTAATGTGAACCAGGGGCTGAAAACATTATCGGAACACCGATGCTGCCTTCTGGATGCGCTTCATAAAGAGCAGCGCTGTATTGATTGCCTGGATTATCTTGTGTATAGAATTAAAAAGGAGAATGACAGATTATGAATTTTATTGAAAATAAAACCTTTGATGCGGAAAGAGCGCTTTATGCGGTGCAGAATCTGGAGCTTCGCGGCTGTGTGTTTGACGGCCCTGCTGACGGTGAAAGCGCCTTGAAGGAATGTGAAAATATTACGGCGGCAAAGTGTGTTTTCAATTTGCGCTATCCGTTTTGGCATAATAACGGAGTGCATATAAACGGCAGTGAATTAACCGAAAACTGCCGTTCGGCGCTTTGGTATTCAAAGCATATTGAAATAAAAAATACAAGGATTCACGGAATTAAGGCGTTAAGGGAATGCCGTGATATAAAGCTGATAGACTGCGATATTGTTTCTTCTGAATTCGGCTGGTTTTCAAAAAACATCGTTTTGAATGACTGCATGGTGCAGAGCGAATATTTTATGCTTCGGGCAGAAAACATAATGCTTGAAAATGTGCAGTTCAGCGGGAAGTATTCTTTTCAGTATATCAAAAATGCCGTGTTTGAAAATTGTATTTTCAACACTAAATATGCCTTCTGGCACGCAGAAAATGTTGTTGTGAAAAACAGTGTGGTAAACGGGGAATATCTTGCATGGTACAGCAACAATATAACCTTTGAAAACTGTAAAATAACAGGAACACAACCGCTTTGCTACTGTAAAGGTCTTAGGCTTGTCAACTGTAAAATGGAAAATACGGATCTGTGCTTTGAAAAATCGGAAGTAAAAGCCGTAATAACTAGCCGTGTGGCAAGCATAAAAAATCCGCTGAGCGGTTATATTGAACTGCCGTATGCAGGTGAGATTATTATGGATGATGAAAGGGCAGGGGCAGTGATTTGTGAAAAGAACAAATGCTGCTGTGCCTGACAGAAAGGATTTGATAAATATGATTAAGCAAACAGCAGGAAGAGATGCGTTGGAAGATTTTGCACCTGAATTTGCCAGAATGAATGATGATGTATTATTCGGTGAGGTGTGGTCAAGAGAGGATAAACTGTCCTTAAGGGACAGATCCCTTGTAACCCTGTGCGTGTTTATGGGAAAGGGAATGGTTGACAACTCCCTTAAATATCATCTTGTAAGTGCAAGGAAAAACGGCATAACCAAAGAGGAAATGGCGGAAATGATTACGCATGCGGCATTTTATGCAGGCTGGCCGAATGCATGGGCGGTATTTCGTATGGCAAAAGAGGTTTATGCCGATGAAGTCTGCGAAGAAAATCACGGCGGTATATTTGGTTTGGGCGAGCCCAACACCGCTTTTGAACGATATTTTACCGGCAAATCCTATCTGAAGCCGCTTGCGAAAACAGATAATATCTTTATGGCGAATGTTACTTTTGAACCGAGTTGCAGAAACAACTGGCATCTTCATAAGGCGGAAAAGGGCGGTGGCCAGCTTCTGCTGTGTGTTGATGGTGAAGGCTGGTATCAGGAACACGGAAAACCGGCACAAAGCCTTCGGGCAGGCGACTGTGTAACCATTCCCGCAAATATAAAGCATTGGCACGGTGCAAAGAAAAACAGCTGGTTCAGCCATATTGCTATTGAGGTTCCGGGCGAGAACACTTCAAATATGTGGCTTGAACCTGTAACAGATGAGGAATATAATGCACTTTAAAAGGTAAGCCAACCAAGAGTTGAACAAAATAAGGTTTAAATCAACAGATTTTTACTGATACTTCGTTAAACTTTTCATCGAATACGGGAGTATGCGATGAAAATTGTGCTTTGTCTGACCAAAAATTTGAATGATTTAAACTGCATCGCACCTAAAACGGTTTATTTCAGGCTATTGGGTTCGATTTTTGTTTGGCTAAATAAATGCCGCAGCAGATGTTCTGATGAATTCAGAGCATCCGCTGCGGTTCATTTTATTATTCATGATTCATTTTTTTTCTGTATTCAGAGGGGGAAAGCGATGTCAGCCGCTTGAATTCAGAGGAAAAATAATTCTGATCCGAAAAAGCAAGAAGTTGTGAAATCGTGCTTACGGGGTTTCTTGTGTTGCTTAAATAAAGCTTAGCAATATCTATTTTCCGTTCCAGATAATAGCTGTAGGGCGTGATGCCGTATGCCTCTTTGAAAACTCTTGCAAGTTGGTTTTTTGAATAGTTGAAAACAGACGACAGCTCTTCCATCGTAACCTTTTTTTCAACATTTGCATCCAGATATTTTCTGATTTGTTCGGCAAGCGTTAACTCGGTGTTGCTTACGGAATTTCTTATCTGAATTATCATACGGTGAAGAATAACGGCAATTTCATCGGTAAGCGTTTCATAGCTGCCGCAGCAGCTTTTCCGAATCCGCTCAATTTCTCTGAAATACGGCAGAAGGTTGCAGTTTTCAAAGCAGTAAACATTTTCAGGAAGATATTGTTTTATCAGACTTTCGGCAAGCGGACCGTCAAATACAATCCATTCCTTTTCAGCATAGTCGTTTTTTGCGCAGTAATATTCATGGCAGCTTCCCTTTGTTAAAAGAATTGCACAGTTTTTTTTTGGTGTGTAGGATTTTGAATTTATATGCAGTGTCTGGCGTCCTTTTGTAATATATTCAACAGCCATAATCCTAGAATGATTTCGTTTTACATAATAATCCGCATCACAGTCGGTTTTTCCGATAACCATCACATTCAGGGGATATTCTCCGTTATAATATTTCCAAAAATTTTCAGTTTCGTTTCTCATGGTGATAATCCTAAGATTGAATGTTATTTATTCAATATATTTTTTTGTTTTAATGTGATATAATATTAACATATAATTAGGCCTTTTTCAACAATAAGGAGCGTAAGATGTTTTCCTATTCCATAGAATATTCGGCAGACGGAGAAACATTCAAAACCGTTTCTGACCGGAATAAGCATTTTGAAATACAAAGCAGCTTTGAAAACGGCAGATTTACTGCAGATATCAAAACAAACAGAAATATTGAATTTAAAAAATTGCAGGTTATTTTTCCCTACAGTTTTAAAAGAAGTCAGTTTGTTTTTGTAAACGGCTATCAGTCATGGACAGACAGCAGGGAATATTCCGTCAGTGATAAAATGTCTTCTTTTTCGCTTTTGAAAGAAATGATTGTGAAAAGTTCTTTTAATGCAACAAGCGGAATGGGCAGGGCAGGAGATGCTTTTTTTTGTGATTATCCAAGGAAAAAGGGTGTTTTTTACGGCTGGTCCTATGGTTATGTGAGGGACAAGGATAAGGATAAGGATAAGGTTGATTTATTTGCTTCGCTCAGTGAAAGAAATGGCTACACAATCGTAAGATTTGATGTGAAAAAATCCCGGGTAATTGCCGAAAAGGATTTTGACGGTGTTGTTTTCAGCGGCACGCAGAGGCTTATGGATTTTATTCATTTAAGCGGTGAATATGAAGCTGTTTTTGACGAATGGTTTTCCGTAATGAATATAAAAAGCCGTTTAACCGAAAAGAAAAGCGGTTATACAACCTGGTATAACTATTACAGAAAGATAAATGAAAGCATTGTAAGCCGTGATTTAAAGGCGCTTCAGAGCCTGCCTGAAAAGGTTGATATTTTTCAGATTGATGACGGATATCAAAAAGCAATAGGGGACTGGCTTCACACGGATGAAAGTAAATTTCCAAACGGTATGAAAAAAACGGCAGATGAAATACATGCCGGCGGAATGCTTGCAGGTCTGTGGCTTGCACCGTTTGCCGCTTCAAAGGATTCTTTCATCTATAAGGAGCATCCGGACTGGCTGGTGCATGATAAAAACGGAAGGCTTTATCCGGCCGGTGCAAACTGGGGCGGTTTTTATGCTGTTGATTTTTATAACAGGGAAGCTGCAGAATATATAAAAACTGTTTTCATAACTGTTCTTGATGAATGGGGCTATGATATGGTTAAGCTGGATTTTCTGTATGCAGCCTGTGTGATGCCGATGTATAACAAAAGCCGTGGGCAGATTATGTGCGAGGCAATGGATTTTATCCGTGAATGTGCAGGCAATAAGCTTGTTCTGGGCTGCGGCGTTCCGCTTATGCCCTGCTTCGGTAAGGTGGATTTCTGCCGTATCGGTGCAGATATTGCACTGGAATGGAAATATAACAGATTTGCAATACGCGAGGATGTAAGCATTCCCAGTGCTGTGAACAGCACGGTTTTCAGCAGGCATCTGAACGGCAGGGCATTTCTGAATGATCCCGATGTGTTTTTGCTTCGGGATGATAATATAAAGCTTGATTTTGAACAGCGCAGGCTGCTGGCACAGATTAACAGCATTTTCGGAAGTCTTTTGTTTGTTTCCGACAATGTATCCGATTACAGCAGCGAACAGCGAAAGGTTTTTAAACAGGCAGTGAAAAAAACGGGAATCCGTATTCTGAAAGCGGAATACAAAAGCAAAGATGTAATTCTTGCGGAATACGTAATAAACGGAAGAAAGAAAACCTTGGTTTTCAATTATAAAACAGGAAAAACATATTAATTATACAGAATTTCAGCGTGTGCTGATGGCATTGTATGTTGATGCATATCGGTATGAAATTCGTATAACAAAGCAGAAGGGGTAAAAATTATGCTTGAAAAAATAAAAGAACTTCCTGCATTGATTCGGGAAGTGCCAAAGGAAATCAAAACACACTGGAAAAAGCCTGCTGACGGAAAATATATTTCTTACAGTGAATTTTCCTCATACAGCATCGGCGGAATCGGTGTAAACACAATCAATTCGCTTTTCGGTTATGTGGCTTTAAATGCAAACTGCCTGCTTATCGGCTCGGCATACGGAATCAAGCCAACGCATCTTGCATGGCTTAACATAATCATGGGAATTATCAATCTTCTGAAAACACCGTTTATCAGTATGCTGATTGACAATACAAATTCAAAATACGGAAAGTTTCGCCCGTATCTGCTTTATACAGGCGTTCCCACAGCTATACTTCTCTGTGCAATGGCATTCATACCGAATGATATGAATTACTGGGCAAAGGTTTCCGTAATCGGTGTTACATATTCCGTGCTTATGATATTTCAGGCACTTTATGCCCTTGCGTTCACAAGCCTTGCCCAGGTGCTTACACCGAACGGAGAGGAACGCACTTCGCTGCTTTCCGTAAGCATGTTTATTTACAGCCTTGGTCCGTCTATTGTAAATATGCTTCTTCCTATTCTTGCAGAAGCAACAGGCGGAATGACGGATTTTAAAACCTATCGGATTTATTTTCCGGTTTTTTCAATAGTGGGCATTATTTTAAGCTTCATAACCTTCAGGGGAACAAAGGAAAAAATTGTTGTTCCGAAAAATTATGTGGCAAAAGTTAAATTTACAGACGGAATAAAGCAGGTGTCAAAAAACAAGTATTTCTGGCTGATCAATCTTCATACCGTATTAAGCGGTCTTAAGTACGGCATCGGCTCTATTCTTGGCTGGTACTGCATTTATCAGCTTCAGAGCAACACGATGCTCGGAATTATGAACACGGTTATCGGCACAGCCTCTGTTCCGCTTATGCTTCTTGCACCGCTGCTTGCAAAAAAGATGGGCAAAAGAAATGTGCTGATCTGGACAAATCTGCTTCGTGCTGTTTTTTCTGCACTTATGCTGGTTACAATGGATTCATCCGTTCTGTTTATCGGCTGCCTGTATATTGCAACGCTTATGATGGGCGGCGATGCTGTTATCACATCTTCGATGACAGCAGAAATTTTCGATTATCAGCAGTGGAAAACGGGAACACGGCTGGAGGGCTTTATAACACAGTTCGGCGGAATGATAACCACCTTTGCCGGTATGTTTACAGGCCTGATTATTCCGTATTTCTATGAGCATTACGGACTGAAAGAGGATTACAATGTGCTTTATGAAGCTTCTGTAAGAACGCCTATTTTCAATATTCTGATTATAACAACCATTATAAGCTGTGTGGTTTGCATTATTCCCATTCTTTTCTATAATCTTTCTGAAAAGGATCACAAAAAGATTATTGAAGAGCTCAAGGAGAGAGCTGATGAAACAGTTTAATTTTGATAAATTTTATGAATTCCGTAATTTAACATTAAGGCCGGCATATTTTGCAAAATGGGCAATGCCTTCAAAAAATGAGCTGAATGCTTCAAGAACAAGGTTTCTGAATGAAAACAGAGAGGTTGTCTGGAGTATAAAAGAAGACGGCACGAATGTTGCCGACCATATAGAAATGTCCGGCTTTATGGCCTCTGCCATTATCAGTTACGGAAGCGATAAAAACGGAAAGCTTCTCCTGATGCGGCACCTTACAGTTCCGAAACTCCGTATGAAGCCGAATCTTACAGGTTCATCCTTTTCCTGCAATTTTTCCGGTACGGAAAAGTTAAGCGTGAACGGACAAAAAACTGAGGAATATCCCAAAACAATCAGCATAAAAGGAAATCTGAAAATTCAGTCTGAAACAAACAGTACAGTATCTGTTACACGCGAATTTCTTCCTGCGGTCCGCCAGCCTGTGCTTATTGAGATTGTTACGGTAAAAAATCATTCGGATAAAACAATTCGCCTTGCAATCTGCGCAGAACAGGAATGCAGGAAAACAGCGGCATGGCGATGCGAGGGAAGCAGTATAACAGCAGGCTGTTCTCTGCTTTTTGATGATGCTTTTGAAATTTCACAACACAGAGCAAAACACCTTTTGTTACAGCCGGATGAAGAGGTTGTTTATTACCGTGTTTATTATGCGTATCAGGATAACCCGATTGAAGCATTTTCTTTAAAAGAGGAAATCAATGCAAGAAAGGCATTTATTGATGAGATGTTTTCCTCACTTCAGCTTGAAACACCGTTTCCTGAACTGGATGCCCAGTTTTCACACTGCATTTTAAGGGGAAGCGAAAGCATTTTTCAAACGAAAAACGGGCTTATGCATGCACCCGGCGGCGGAAATTATTATGCTGCCCTGTGGACAAATGATCAGTGTGAATATGCAAATCCGTTTTTCCCGTTTTCGGGATACAAGGCGGGCATAGAGCAAAGCATAAACTGCTATTCGCTTTATGAAGCCTATATGGATAAATCTGCTTTGCCTATGCAGGATAAAAAGGCACTTGTAACAAGCATTATTGCAGAGGGGACAGATTATTGGAACGGAGCAGGCGACAGAGGGGACGGCGAAATGTATGCCTACGGCATTTCAAGATTTCTGCTTGAAATGAGTGATACGGCGCTTATTAAACGCTTCTGGGAAAGTCTTGTGTGGTGTCTTGATTTTGCACTTTCACGCAAAAATGAAAACGGTGTTATTGCCAGCGATTCCGATGAGCTTGAAAATCGGTTTGAATCAGGCAATGCAAATCTGTTTACTTCCTGCATCACCTATGATGCACTCGGAAATGCATCTGTGCTTGCAGACGCCATCGGAGATACTGCACATAAAATGCAGTGGCAGGCGGAAAGAGAACAGCTGAAAGCGGCAATTGAAAGTTATTTCGGTGCAAATGTGGAGGGCTTTGATACATACAGATATTATGACGGAAATCAGGACCTGCGCTCCTGGATATGTATGCCGCTTACGGTTGAAATATTTGACAGAGCAGAGGAAACGGTTCGGGCACTGTTTTCGCCGGGGCTTTATATAAACGGACTGTTGAAATCAACCTCGGCAAACGATACAACATGGGACAGATCACTGCTGTTTGCACTGCGCGGTGTTTTTCTTTCCGGCAGAGCAGAAAAAGGCTTTGCTGAAACGCTGAATTACTGTAAAAACAGATTGCTCGGTTCACATTGCCCCTATCCGTTTGAGGCATACCCCGAGGGAAATATGGCACATCTTGCGGCGGAAAGCCTGCTGTTTGCCAGAATTGTAACCGAAGGTCTTTTCGGGCTTAAGGCAACGGGCATATGCAGGTTAAGAATAAAGCCCCAGCTTTGTGCAGAACTCCCTGTTATAAAGCTTAAGGGAATTCGCCTTTTTTCAAAATGTTTTGATGTAAAGGCTGATGAAAGCGGAATTGAAATCCTCTATAACGGTGTACTATATAAAACAGATTCATTAAATGCTGAATTTGATTTTAATTTGTGTGTATTTGAATAGCAAAAAGAGCCTGTTTGCTGCAAACAGGCTCTTTTTATATGTAAAGTATAATTACTTGTCAACTTCCATAGCTCTTACAGCAGTAGGTGTCTGACCGAAGGTTTTTTTAAATTCGTTTGTGAAGTGATAGGAAGAACTGAAATAAAGCATTTCGGCAATCTGATTTACAGGCGCTGATGTCTGAACCAGCAGGCGGTAACCCTCTTCCATTTTCTTTTTTATAATATACTGCTTCGGTGAAATGCCAAGCTCCTTTGAAAAAATCTGATGAAGTCGCCGCGGTGTTATTCCGAAAAAAAACGAAACATCGCTTACCGATAATTTTTCATAAAGCTTCTGCATGATAAATGCACAGATATCATCAATCAGCTTATTACTCTGCTCTGACAGCAGCTTTGCTTTTTCTCTTTTATTTTCTTCCGTAATTATATAAAAATAATTTAAGAACAGAGCGTTTATATATCCTGCATTTTCAGTCAGATTACCTGCTGAAATGAAATTGTCAAAGGCCTTTTCTTCATTTTCACTTTTCAGCGATTCGTAAATACGGTTCAGCTCAAAGCTGCTTAAACTTTGGGATAAGCAATTCACCCATCTGTATGCCCATAGTGTTGAAAGGCTTTTATATTTTATCAAATCATGAAATTTTACAAATATAAATTCGTTTTCTTTCAGCAGGATGCTTTTATTCTGAAGATAAATTTTCCCCTGCCCGGATATGCACCTGATAAAAGCTGTTGTTTCAGATGAATGAAGCTCCTTTTCCTCTTCGGTGCAGATATGAAGATAGCTGTTGTCGGCAAGTATTTTATATGCACTTGTTACACTTGGTGTAAAGGGAATCAACTTGTCAGATCGGCTTAAATAAAAGGATTCACTTTGATACATAAATTTAACCACATTTCCGATTTTTATATTTATTATACTGTATTTTGAATTTAATTGCAATTAAAATTATGATACAGTTTAAGCAAAAGGGAAAGGGTGCAATTATGAAGCTTTATTTATTTGACAGAACAGATAAAATAATTCATTTTGAGGATTTAACCATTCTCCGTGAAGCGGAGGAAATTCGAGAGCGTGTAACGGCAACGATGTCGCAGAATGAGGTTTTTGTGCTTCAGATTGCAATGTTGAGTGATTGCGATGATGTTATAACGGATATAACTGCAACCGGTTCGGTTAAAATATCCTGCATAAATACAGATACGGTGGATAAATACGCAAACAGCAAGAAGCAGCCTGTTCAGATCAGGTCAAATCGTATTCAGCCGCTTTTTTTCACGGTGGAAGCAGATAAGCTTGGCACAAGAGAGGAAACAGCGGAAATCCATATCATAACTGAAAAGGAAAGCAGATCATTTGAAGTTGTTTTCAGAATCAATACAAGCCCTGTTGAAAACAGCGGATATAATGATTTGTGGCGTCTTTCAAGGCTTAAGTGGCTCAATTCCGATTTGGTGCAGGATGAAACGGTTGTCCGCCCATATTCATCACCTGCCGTAATGGATAATAAATATATGATTCTGGGCAGGGATATTCAAATCGGTAAAAATGGTCTGCCGTTTTGTGTGGAATCCAGATTTGATGAAGCAATTCAGCTTTGCGAAGAACCGCAGAAATCTCTCTTTTTTAAGGAAACGGAATTTCTGATTTGCGGCAGAACATTAGCAGACGGAAAAACAAAAAAACAGCTGTTCGGAAACAGAATTGAAACCCAAACCATTTCTGAAAATGATAAATTCAAATCAGTTGTTTCTTCTGTTTTACGGTATGACGGGCAGATGGAATACACAGTTGAAATTCTTCCCGAAGAGGATTTTAATTCCGATGATGTTTCCGTGCATTTTTACATAAACAAGGATTGCAGCACCCTTATGCACGGGCTTGGGCACAGGGCTTCGAAGGCTGAAAATCTTTCCTTTAAATGGGATGATGACAAGCAGCAGGACTGCATTTTTATCGGCTGTGTAAACAGCGGTATCCGCGTTAAATTTATGGCAGAGGATTATATCAGGCCGCTTATCAATATTTTCTATAAAAACCTTCCGCTTAAGATTCCTGCATCCACATGGGATAACAACGGCAGGGGCGGAATACAAGTAAACACCTGCGAAGAATACACGGAAATTAGTGCATTTACGGGTGCATTCAGCTTCAAAAAGGGTGAAGCCAGAAGATTTATTTTTGAAATGAGTGTTACGCCGTTTAAACCGATTGATTATAAAAAGGCTTTCACGGTAAGATATTCCCACAGCAATAAGCTTGAGGATGAATACAGAGAAATTGACAGGGCTAAGAAAAACGGGCTGAATTATGTAACTTTCCATCAGGGAAATATGATTATGCCGTTTATAAATTATCCGTTTTATGAGGTAGACAGGCTGCAGAAAGCGGTAAAATATGCAAAGGACAGAGGAATCGGAATAAAGCTTTATTATACCGAGCGTGAGCACAGCAATCATATGGCGGAAACCTTTGTATATAAAGCACTTGGCGATGAAATTATTCTGCGCAAAAAGGGCGTAAGTCATTCGTGGCAGAAAGAAAAGCCGCAGTGGCTTGTGGATAATTTCGGCGAGGATATTATTCCCGGCTGGTTTGTGAAATACAAAAAGGGCAAATATAAAAATGACCATGATATTTCCTTTATTGTTAAGCCGGATACAAGGCTTGATAATTATTATGTAGAAGGTCTGAACTGGCTTGTTGACAATGTGGGCATAAAGGGTATTTATATAGACGATACTTCGCTGGACAGAACAACGCTTGAGCGTGCAAGAAAGGTGCTTGAGAAAACAGACGGGCTGATTGATATGCATATGTGGAATCATGAAGAACCGCGCGCAGGCGATGTCAGCTGCCTGAATCTGTATGCAGAGCTTCTTCCGTTTCTGGACAGTATTTGGCTTGGCGAAGGCTTCTTCTATAAAAAGTATTCGCCTGAATATATGCTTGCCGAGGTTTCGGGAATACCTTACGGCGTTACGGGACAGATGCTTCAGGACGGCGGCGATTTATACGAGGGTATGCTTTACGGAATGAACAACCGCTTCGGCTGGGGCTATACAAATGCAACACAGATGTATAAAGTCTGGGATGATTTCGGAATAACGGAAAGCAGAATGCTCGGTTATTGGCACAGTGAAAATCCGATCAGAACCGATAATGAAAATGTGCTTTCAACCGTCTATCTGAAAGAAAATGCCGCTCTTTTATGTCTTTATAATTTTTCGGGCAAAAAGGAAAAATTCAATCTTAAAATGTATCCGGCACTTCTTGGTTTTGAAATTTCAGAAGCATCCAAAATAAAATTCGGCAAAAGCAGAAAAAGAAAAATCAATATATATAAAAGCTTTTCTCTTGGAAAACGCAAGGGTATGATTATTTACTTAAGGGGGTAATTATTTATGAAAAAAACGCTTGTTATCGTATTGTGTGCCGTGCTGGTGCTTGCTGTTATCGGCACAGGGCTTGGCATTCATTTCGGATATTCAAAAAAATATGATGAAACAAAAACCTATACTGTTGAAACAAACGGCGGTCCGCTTCAAGTGGCTGTTATAAGTGATCTGCAGCTTCCGGATACGGATGATAAAACAACGCATCAGTATGCATCCTTTGAGCAAACGCTTACCATGCTTAAAAACAAGGGGATAGATGCGCTTATTATCGGCGGCGATTTCACCGATATCGGTTCAAAAAAGGCATGGAAAACCTTTAAGGAAATATATGATAATGTAATGGGAAAAGATGAAAAGCCGATTCCGCTTTACATACTCGGAAATCATGATTACTGGCTTTCAAATTTTGTTGAATGCTGGGAAATTCCCACGCCTGCCACAATGCAGAAAAGGTTTACAAAATATACGGGTGAGCTTCCGTACAGCCACAAAATTATAAACGGCTACCATTTTATCTGCTGGAGTTCATCAAACGGCAGCTATGATAAATGTAACACAAATACACAGTGGGTAAGGGATGAGCTTGATAAGGCTGTTGCTGATGATCCGAACAAGCCGATATTTGTTATAACCCATCTGAATCCCATGAACACGGTATACGGCTCTGATGAATGGGGAAATAAGGATATTGCGGATGTTTTAAAGGATTACAGCCAGGTAATTTCGATTTCCGGCCATTCGCATTATTCCATTCTTGATGAACGCTCCATCTGGCAGAGCAGCTTTACTGCTTTTACCACTCAAAGCCTTGATTATATAGAGCTTGAGCCGGGCAAATTCAATGGCTCTGTGCCAAAGGATGCTTGCGGTGATTCCATTGCGGATGATGTGCCTGCATGCCTTTATATGGAAATTGAAAAGGATAAGGTAACCGTAAACCGTCTTGAAGCCAATACCGGTGCTGCACTTAAAGAGCCATGGATACTTTCAGCACCTTTCGGAAAAAAGAAGAGCCTTACTGTGTATTCTGATAAAAGGGCAGACAGTAATCTGCCGCCTGTAATGCCGGATATAAAAGAGGCATATATAAAGGATATTGTTGATGCTGAGGATAAAATGCATAAAAGCATTTCCTTCGCGGCAGCAAGTGATGATGATTTTGTTCATTCCTACAGAATCTGTTTTAAGGATGAAAGCAATAAATATATCAGATTTGATGAAACAGATTACAGCGGCGCACCTGTTTTGTATAACCAAAATGGTGATATTGTAAGCGAGGACGGAACAGCAAGCCCGATAACAGATTTGCTTTATTTCAGCGACTTTGTGGTTGGCCTTGATCATATGGCGGGAACAGTGGAATTAAGGCTGCCTGCCAACTATCCGCAGGATGCAAAATATGTTGAAATTACGGCAATTGATTCATGGGGCGCAGAGAGCGAAAGCGTGCTTTGTGTATTAAGATAGGAGAACAGTTATGAGAAAAAGAATTTTTAAAGCAGTGCTGCTTGTTTCTGTGTGTATTTTTGCAGTTTCATTCTCCGCCTGCTCCAAAACAAAAGAAAAGCCGCAGGATGAAAGCTGGAAAACAAATGAAAAATATGATTTGTCCGTGCCGGTGCTGAACAGCGATGGCTGGTATCTTGTTTTTGAGGATGATTTTAACGGAACGCAGCTGAATGAAAATATAACCTTTGGTGAAAAATACAGCGGTCGCCGAGAAATATGGACAACATCACCCCATGCTGTGCGCTGGGAAAGCAATGATCCGAAAAAGCCCGAACAGGCTTGTTACTGGTGTCCGAATATGGTGGAAGTTAAGGATTCCAATGCCATAATTCATTCACGCTATGAAGAAAGCCATTCCTGCGATGGCGGCTGTCCGTCTGCTGCAAGGTTTACCTCGGGTATTGAAACAAGAAAAATCGTTGGTGATAACAACAGCAATAAGGGCACAAATGATGAAATGCTGTTTTCACAGGCTTTCGGCTATTTTGAATGCAGAGTTAAATTCCCGAATTCAAAGGGTTTATGGTCCGCCTTCTGGCTTCAGTCTTCCAATATGAGAAAGGTGGGAAACGAGGGTAAGGACGGCACGGAAATTGATGTTTATGAAAGTGCTTTTATAAACAGCGAAGGTTCGCGTATGGGGCATGCCCTTTTGTGGGACGGTTACGGTGAGGACGGCAAGGTATCCGATTACAAATCCGATTTGCAGCAGAATCTTTATGACGGTTACCACACCTTTGCACTGAAATGGACTCCCGAATACTATGTTTTCTATATAGACGGTGTTGCAACCTGGGCAACAGACGACAGTGATGTTTCAAGGGTTAAGGAGTTTTTAAGGCTTACAGTTGAGATTGACGCAGGTGATGAATGGGGCCCCCATGGGCAGAACATAGGCGCTTTCAGCCATAACAATGCGGATAACGATGATTTCCTGATTGATTATGTTAAGGTTTATCAGAATGAAGGCTTTGAGCAGTATATTATGGATGACAGTGCATTCGGCGGCGATATTGATTTAGCCAACTGATTGTTTTGAGAAGCAGGGTCAGCGCACCCTGCTTTTACTGTTTTTGATTAAATCTTTCCAGCGGCAGTTTTGATTTTTGTTGAACAATCGGTACATTTGTAATATAATGAAGCAAGAGGTGAAGTTTATGAGAACGGTGTTTAAAAACGGATTTCTGCTTGACGGAACGGAGCATATGCAGCCGATTCCGAATATTGACATTGCTGTAACAGATGATAAAATTACCCATATCGGAACTGTATTGCCTGAACAAAACGACAGGGTTATTGATTTGAACGGCAGATATCTGATGCCGGGGCTGATTAATCTGCATGTGCATCTTCCGGCAGGCGGAAAGCCGAAAAAGAAGCCGATGGATGCAAAAAAGCTTTCTGCCTTTGCACTGAAAAACCGTTTAACACAGGCATTTGTACTTAAGCTTTGCGAGGGTTATGCCAGAACAGAGCTGATGTCAGGTGTTACTACAATCCGAACGGTTGGCGGTCTTGCTAATCTGGACAGTATATTGAGGGACAAAATTTTACAGGGAAAAGCGATCGGTCCCAGAATACTTGCTTCAAATTTTGCAGTCGGTGTTCCGGGCGGGCATATGGATGGCTCCGTTGCCCATGCGGTTACAACTGAAAAGGAAGCGGTTGAACTTGTTCGCACACTTGCTGCAGGCGGAGCAGATTTGATAAAACTTATGATAACAGGCGGCGTGCTGGATGCTGAGGTTAAGGGCAGTCCCGGTGTATTGAAAATGCCGCCTGAAATTGTGAAAGCCTGCTGTGATGAGGCACACAGGCTCGGGCTTTCTGTTGCGGCACATGCAGAAGGTCCTGAGGGTGTGCGTGTAGCTGTTATGAACGGTGTGGATACTATCGAGCACGGTTCTGTGCTTGACCGTGAGGAGGTTGAAGTGCTGCGCAGACATAATGCCGCTGTTATATGCACAATTTCACCGGCTGTTCCTATGGCGAAATTTGATATGGAGCTTCTTGGAATAGATGAAACTGTGCAGTATAATTCAAATGTTGTTTATGAAAATATGATTTCCGGTGTAAAAACAGCGCTTGAAAACGGAATACCCGTAGGGCTTGGCACAGATACAGGATGCCCGTATACAACGCATTATAATATGTGGCGGGAACTGCATTTTTTCAGAAAAGCAGCGGGTGTTTCGGCTGAATTTGCATTGCATACCGCCACACTGAAAAATGCAAGGATTGCCGGAATAGATCATATAACGGGCAGCATTGAGGTTGGAAAATGTGCCGATATTCTGATAACGGAGCAGAATCCTCTTTCGGATTTCAGAGCACTTTCCAAACCGTATATCGTTGTTGGAAACGGAACGATTATTCAAAAGCCGAAAATAAAAAAATATGCAGGCTGTGATTTAGAATTGGACAGAATTATGTGATTTTGAGGAAATGATTTATGAAATATATTGATTTGCATGCGGACACGGTTACTATGCTTCATTATCCGAAGGAAAATCTTGAAAAAAATAAACGGATGGTAACGCTTGATGCAATGCAGCAGGGTGAAACCGCCGTACAGTGCTTTTCTGCTTTTGTTCCCACGGGATTTTTTCCCAAGCCCTTTAAAGATAATCTGGTATGGAAACGGTTTAACCGCATTGCCGATAAAAAAGATATGCTGCTTAAACAGCACAGCGATATGCTGATGGAGGTTACAAAGGCTGATGATATTGCTTTGTGCACGGAAAACGGCAAAACAGGTGTTGTTTTTACGATTGAGGATCTTGGCGTAATCGGCAGGGATGCCGATAAGCTGGATATTGCTTATAACCGCGGTGTCCGTATCGCAAGCCTTACCTGGAATCATGAAAACACAGTGGCTTATCCCAATTCCAAGAAAGCTGATATTATGAACAAGGGGCTTAAGCCGTTTGGTTTTGAAATGATAGAAAAAATGAATGAGATGGGTATGGTTATTGATGTTTCCCATTTGTCTGACGGCGGTTTTTGGGATTGCATAAAACACAGCAAACAGCCGATTATTGCCACGCATTCAAACAGCAGAGCAATGACCAATCATACAAGAAATTTAACCGATGCTATGCTGAAGGCTCTTGCCGATAAGGGCGGAATTACTGGGCTGAATTTTGCGCCCGATTTTCTGAGCGGAAGAAAGGATAAAAGAAGTCTTGCCGAAGATATGGTGCGTCATATCCTGCATATCCGAAAAATTGCAGGCAGCAGTGTGCTTGCGCTTGGCTCTGATTTTGACGGAATCAGCGGCAAACTCGAAATTGCCACACCTGCCGATATGCCTGCACTGGCAGATGCGCTGATGAAGGGCGGGCTTTCGCAAAGCGAGCTTGAGGATATGTTTTATAATAATGCTCTGCGGGTTTTCCGTGAGGTGTGGAAATAAAGGAGCGTTTATGAAAAAGCTGTTGCTTGTGGATGGGAACAATCTTTTGTTTCAGATGTTTTTCGGTATGCCTGCAAGAATTGTGAATGAACAGGGAAAAGCAATTCAGGGCACGCTTGGTTTTGTGGGAATAAAGCATGCCGAAACAGTAAACTGCGAGGCAGACGATTGGATTGCAGGTTATGCTTTAAAATATAGAAACGATATGCAGGTAATCATTTCCTCATTTGACAGTGCTTTTTTTTGGCTGATTTCAAATCGCTGGTGGGGGATTCTGCCGATCATATAAAAGGTTCAGAAAAAATAGGTGTGAAAACCGCCGTACTGCTTCTGAATGAATTCGGAAATCTTGCCAATATACTTGAATATG
The DNA here is from genome assembly GCA_910584985.1 of uncultured Eubacterium sp. Lineage (GTDB taxonomy): Bacteria > Bacillota > Clostridia > Oscillospirales > Acutalibacteraceae > Eubacterium_R. The sequence goes on from CAJUDJ010000003.1 coordinate 45,308, forward strand.
CAGAAAAATAGCTAAGCCCTCTGTTAAACAGTCCATATTAAAGTATACCGAACGGCTGAAAATGAATTATAAAATGATTAAGCTGAACGGGGGTGAACCGCTTCCGTTAGAATTAAATGAACTTGAATATAATGTTAACGGCATAAGCACCAATGGGGTTTTAAAAGGAATAGAATTAATATAACAAAGGCATCTCAAGCGAGATGCCTTTGTTTATTTTATTTTTATAAGCTCAATGCCTTCATCTTTTCCGAGATTGCGGCTGTACTGTTTATCGGCAGAATTATTCCAATGCTCATGCACGCCAAGATTTGAAACTGTATTTCCGTGATTGTCCGTATAAACTGTGCCGGACGGAGCATTTGAAACCAAGCCTGCTTCGTGAAGGTAGTTTTCATTGGCTGCATTTTTAACAGCACTGTTATTATCAGAAACAGTTGGTTCATTTGCAAGAAAATCAGCGCCAACGGAATCAATGGCAACCGGATCCTGCGAAACGAATATGCTTGATGTGTAATCCTGATTAAATGGTGCCTGCTGCCATTTTGAATTATCGGCAGTGATGGATGCGCCCTCACTTGGCGCACATATAACGGCGTCCAGCATATAAAGCACGGTTTTGCCGCCCAAATCGGCATTTGCCATTAAATCCACAAGCGGGCTGTAGATTCCCATTTCACCTTTTGTAAGCCATTGATGAAGATTTGCGCCCTCGGGCGGCCGCATGGCATTGCCGTTGATGAAGGAGCCGAAATGGTTTTTGCCGCAGAGGGTTATGCCATAGCTGTGCCCCTTTAAATTCGCAAGGTTAATCAGATAATCGGCGTCTGTTACACAGGTTGGCAGATAATTGACTTTGCCGCTGAATTTGTAAGACCAGTTTATCGGTGCGTTTTCATCTGCCGTGCCGTTGTTTCTGCCCACAAAATTTATTCCGTTCAGATTTCCCTGTGTGCACATTTCAACCATATAATCAGGAAATAGTCTGGATACATCATAAACGGTTATATTATTTGGGGCAACGCCTGCTTCTTCCACAAGAGAGCGCAGCAGAGCTTTCAGAAGAACAGGATTGGTATAGCTCATCTGGGTTTCACCTGAGGTATCATCGTCAAAAACACCAGAACCGTTTATATTTGCCTTAATGGCGATTTTCTGGCCTTGCTGATATGCACCGTCAATTCCTTTATCCGCATTATGTGCGCTGAAAAGAGAAAACCAGCCGTCTTTGGCAGTGCTTTTTCCGCCAAGAGAAGAAATACTGTCATTAACCATTTTCAGCATAACAGACTCATCAAAATGAACGGGATTCCACCAATAGCCGTTTCCGTTCCATTCAACAGAATCTGGATTGTGTGCCCATACAACACGGCCCGGCATTGCACCGATTCCCGTGCCGTATGGTATATGCTGCGGATACAGATTATCATATTCATTGCCGGATGTGATGCCTGTTTTTTCTGTTGTATTCCTTTCAGTTTCGCCGGTGCTTTTTTGATTACAGGCGGCAAAAGTTGCGGTTATGATAAGCGCAATCAGCAATAACAAAATCTTTTTTATGCTTATCACCTCATTTGTTTATATTTATATCTTTCAGCCACTGCTGAATTTCACTTTCCGCCGTATTTGCATAAAAGGCTTTTCCGTTTATCCAGTTCGTTTTTTCAGAGCAAAGCCCATGCAGTTTCGTATCGCTTGAGCCTAATCCGCTTGAGTGTGAGGTGCAGAACGGAATTATGGTTTTATTGGAAAAATTGTAGCTTTCAAGAAAAGTGTTTATAATTCTCGGTGCCTGTCCGTGCCATATCGGGTAGCCTAATATGATTGTGCCGTATTCATCAAAATTGGTGATTTTTCCTGATATTGCAGGGCGTGCGGCAGAATCATTCTGTTCCCTGCTTGCCCTGCAGTCTGTGTTATATGCAAGGTCAGCATCTGTATAAGGCTGTTCGGGAATGATTTCATAAATATCTGCTTTCAGTGCACTTGAAATCGTTTGCGAAATTTTTTCTGTTGTTCCTGTTGCGGAAAAATACACAACCAGTATTTTCTGTTGTTCGCTGCTGCCTGCGCCGGATTCCGTCTGCTCTGTTATGATTTCCGGATTTTTGGAAGTGTTTTCGGTTTTATTCTGCTGTTCTGCTGTGCTGCAGGCGGAAAACATCAGTATTATAAGTACTGTTAAAAACATGCTGCTTAGTTTTTTCAATTTGTTTACTCCTTTATTTTAACGATATGATTTTTCAAAAATTTCTGCACATTCCGCATCGGACATAGGGCAGGGGTTTGAAAGGAATAAACCGCCCATGGTTTCCTTTGCATTTACGGCAAGTGTCATACTTTCAGATTTATCAAAGCCGTAATCACTCATTTTTAAATCAGCAACGCCGCATGCTTTCTGAAGCTTTACAAGTGCCGTTATAAAATCCTGCGGTTTATCTGCATTCGGTATGCCCATGGCCTTTGCCATTTTTATGAATTGTTCATCGCAGGCATGCCTTTCTATAAAGAATTCTGCAAATGCTTTTGAAATCATAATAAGCCCTGCGCCGTGGGGCAGATTCGGGTGATAAGCACTCATGGCGTGCTCCATGGAATGCTGTGCTGTGGTGTTTGTAAGCTGCATAGTTATGCCTGCTATAGTGCTGCCGTAGGCAACGGCTTCTCTTGCTCTCAAATCCTTTCCGTCTGCAACCGCTTTCGGAAGATATTCGGCAATATTTTGAATAGCTGAAAGCGCAAGGGTTTCACTTAAAATATTCACACCGTTTGATATCATAACCTCTGTGTTATGGAAAAGTGCGTCAAAGCCCTGCTAAGCTGTGTATTTCGGCGGCACAGTTTTCATAAGTTCAGGATCAACGATTGATAAAACAGGAACCAATTCCGGATAACCGAAGCCGATTTTCTCCTTTGTTTCGGGATTTGAAATTACGCCCCAGCAGTTGATTTCAGAACCTGTGCCCGATGATGTGGCGATGGTAACAATCGGCAGTCCTGCATTTTCAAGTGGTTGTCCCTTTCCTGTTCCGCCGTTTACATAATCCCATAAATCACCGGGATTGGTTGCCATAGCGGAAACGGCAATGGCCGAATCTAAAACAGCACCGCCGCCAAGGGCAACAATGAAATCGCAGCCGTTTTCCTTTGCAAAGGCTGCCGCTTCCATAATAATGGCTTTAACAGGGTTTTCCATAATTTCTGCAAACTCTGCAACTTCCGCACCGGCCTGTGCAAGTTGGCTGATTACAATATCGTATGCACCGCAGATTCTGGCGGACTTTCCTTTTGACATCAAAAGAAGCGCCTTTTTTCCGGGCATTTTCTGTTTTCCGAGCTCATAGATTGTGCCTGCACCAAAAATAAGATTTGTTGGATTATTAAAATTAAAATTCTTTTTCATAAGTATTTCCTCCATATTAAATAGGCAGATTTGCCCTGTCTGATTTTATTATACGGGTGTAGCAGAAAAATAGCAAATACTTAAAATGAAAGGATTATTATGCCTTTCAGGCATATATAAAAACGATAAATAATGCCGCAGCATATCTTGTGCTGCGGCATTTCATATTCTTTTCTGTTATGCAGAAATGCTTTCTTCGGCAGCCTTTTCGGCTTCAGCCCGTGCAAGCTCAATTTCTTTCAGATTAACCTTGCCTGTTTTCAGCCTGTAAAAGCTGTATGCAAACAGTACGGCCACCATAATGATAATCAGATACTGATCGCCGGCTTTCATTGTTGTGAACAGGGCAACGCTGATCAGCAGATCACATAAGATTGCAATTGTCATTGTTATCACAAATGCCCATTTTGGCATATGGAAAAAGCTTTGCTTCCATGCCTGCGGATATTTTTTCACAAGGCGGAACATCAGAATGTTGTTTATCAGATTTAATATCATAACAGGTATCATCATAAGCGATATAAGGTCCTGAAGCCCGATATCAACAAATACGGGAACAACGGCAATGATATACATAATCAGCATCATTACCCAGGGATAGCCCTTTTTGTTTTTCTTTCCGAGAAAGGCGGGAAGCCAGCCATCCTCAATCGTTGCCATCATCGGATGCTGAACACTTGCGATTGCGCCGTAAAGGGAGGTTGCGATAGCGAAGCATGCACCGCCGATTATAAATACAACGAAAACAGCATGCGGGAAAATCTGCTTGGCAACAACGCCAAGGCTTTTATCCGCAACCTGTTCCACGGGAAGCACGCCTGCCGAAACAATTCCAATCAAGCAGTAAACCACCATAACAGCAACGGAAGCAAGAATAATTGCTTTGGGCAGACTTCTTTTAGGGTTTTTTGCATCAGCTGTCATTGCAATCGGCATGGTAGCGCCCTGACAGGCAAAGCTCATCATGGCAATGGCCATAATAAATCCGGTTGCACCGCCGCCGAAATATCCTTCGGAAAACGGATTGGCGGTTGAAAAATCAGTTTGCGGAATCCCCACAATAACATAAACAAGCAAGGATGTTATCAGCACGGCAACCATAATCAGGTTGAATTTGCCCATGAATTTTCCGCCGAAAAAGGTGGTTAAAAAGAATATCGTTATAATTGCAACGGCAATCCATTTTCCGTAAGGAAGAATTGCCGGGAACACCGTTGCGGCATATTCAACAATGGAAAGGGCATACATGGCAAAAGCAAGCCCTGTAAATATTGTTGAGATTGCGGAAACGCCAATCAGAATCGGCGGCTGCAAAAGTGCCTGCTGGCTGTAATTTCCGCCGGGAAGCACAAACATGCCGGACATCATTGTTTTGTAAGCATAGGCAAAAAGCACAACAACGCAGGCGATGATCAGCGCAAGCGGAATAGATCTTCCTGTAAAACCGATGCCGCTGCCCATTGAAACAAATATACCCGAACCAATACAGTTGCCTATTCCGTAGCACATCAGCTCGGCAACACCCAGTTTCTTTTTACCTGCTGTAATTTTTTTATCAGACATTCCAATATCTCCTTTTTATCATCTTAATGCTTTAATCATTTCTTTAATATTCGGAAAATCAGCAACCGTTCTGAAATAATGCGAATAAATAACCTGCATATTTCGGTTTACACCTATGAAAGCGGAAAGCTGCATCTGCCTTGGGCCGGATTCTTTTTCTGCATTGTCAAGCGGTGAAACGGCAAGATTTGCAAGCATATCGGAATCAAGCAGTTTTTTTATATCTTTTCCAATCATTTTTTCAAACAGCTTATCGCCTGCAACCATTCCTGCAAGGCCGTCTGCTTCAAAGATGTTGTATCGGTCATAAAGCACGGCATCGGGATCGGAAATCAGTTCAAACGGATATTTGTTTTCTGCCTGCTTCAATGTTTTCACATCAGACTGCATTACAAATTTAACATCAATGCCCATAAGCTTAAGTGCCGGATAAGCTGCTTTTATAAGTGCCAGCGTTTTCTGGCAGATTTCGCATTCATAATATCTTGAAAAAACAATCAGTGTGTTTTTCTGAATTACATTTTTCAGGTTTGCATTGTGCTTTGACGGGGAGTTATAAACAAAGCCCTCAATCTTATCGCCTTTTTTAAGGGTTTTATGATACGGTACACCATCCTTGGACCATTTTGCCTTCTGTGCATAAACGGCGTGGCGGAAACGCTCCATAGCTCTTTCAAGTGTTTCTCTTGCACAGGCAAGGTTAATACGCTGAAACCCTCTGCCTTCTGTGCCGAAAACCTCGCCGTTATCAAGATAAATCCCGGCGTTTTCCAGCATTGCTTTCATCTCGCGGTGGGTCATTCCAAGGCCTCTCATATCAAGCCACAGAAGATAAGTCCCTTCTAACTGCGAAATTTTTATTTCAGGGAAATTTTCAGCCATAAAGCTTTCAATATATTCTGCATTTCCCTGAATAACGGTTATCAGCTCTTCAAGCCATTCCTCGCATTCATTATAGGCGGCAATGCATGCCGTGTAGGCAAAAATGTTCAGCCCCATCTGCATGTTAAGCAGGCTGCAGGCGGTTGCCTTTAACCTTATTTTTGAATTCGGAATAATTATATTTGAACACTGAAGCCCTGCCAAATTAAAGGTTTTACTTGGTGCCGTGCAAACGGCAATGCTGTTTTTGACACGCTCGCTTACGGTTGCCATAACCGTGTGCTCAAAGCCGGGCATGATTAAATCATGGTGTATTTCGTCATCAATGATAAATACATTGTTGTTGCAGCATATGTTAGCAACCTTAAGAAGCTCATTTTTCGTCCATACTCTTCCTACAGGATTGTGCGGATTACAGAAAAGAAGCGCCTTTGCTTCTTTGCGGGCAGCTTTTCTTTCAAGATCGGCATAGTCTATTTCATATCTGCCGTTGTTATTAATTAATTTGCTGTAAATAATACGGCGGCTTTTTGCTATAACGGCAATATCAAAAGGATAATAAACAGGTGTAAGAATAATTACGGAATCACCGGGCTTTGTTACTGCATCCACAAGCACGGCAAGCGCATCAACCACACCGGGTGTATTGATTATCCATTCCTTTTTAACATCAAAGCCATGCCTTCTTTTCATCCAACCGCAAACCGCTTCATAATATTCATCCGTTGCATTTGTATAGCCGAGAATGGCAGTGTCTGCCAGTTTTTTGATTGCCTCTTTAATAGGCGGTGCAGTGTAAAATTCCATATCCGCAACAGACAGCGGAACATTTTCAACAGAAGCATCTTTTACTGCATTCCATTTTTGAGAGCCGCAGCTTGAACGATCGGGAATACTTGTAAAATCGTATTTCATAATATTCACCCCTAACAAAATTCAGGCAAAGGCGGATGGAAAACGCCTTTGCCTTATCATAATTTTATACTATCACACAGCATTGACAATGTCAATTATTTTTGATAGGATTAGTTTATAATTTGTTTATATTTTAAGGGGGTTTCTATGTCTGTTGTTGCTATTCCCCAAATGGGAAACGATTTGTTCAGGAAATATATGAAAAGCAAGTATACACAAAGCCTTAAGCGAAGTGGTGCGGATGTAAAATGGATAGAGCTTAACGATACGGAAAAGGCTGTTGAGGAGGCGCTGCGCTGTGATGCAATGCTGCTTCCTGGCGGAGCGGATGTAAATCCTGCACTTTACGGGCAGAAGGCTGAGGAAAAATGCGGCAGTCCGAATTGGTTAAGAGATGCAGCCGAGCCTGAAATGCTGAAAGCCTTTTTGAATGAAAAAAAGCCTGTTTTTGCAATATGCAGGGGTATTCAGATTTTAAATGTTTCTTTCGGAGGCACTTTGCTTCAGGATATAAAGGATAAGCAGCAATGCAGGCATATGGATTTTCTTTCGCGTGCCGGCAGCATTCATTCCGTTGCAGTTGAGAAAAATACAAAGCTTTTTGATATATTTCAATCCGATTGTGAAAAGGTAAACAGTATGCACCACCAGGCAATAGATAAAGTGGGAAAAGGTCTGATTGTTTCTGCCAGAAGTACAGATGGCTATGTTGAAGCACTTGAGCTTGCGAATTACCCTTTCTGCATGGGTGTTCAGTGGCATCCGGAGCATATGAGCAGGAAAAATGAAAAACAGCAGAAATTATTTGATGTGTTTGTTCAGAACTGTCGTTAAAAATTTTTGTTAGATATTGTTGAATTTTATTTATTTTGGTTTATAATAAACTTTATTGGTAATAATGATAAAGATTAATAAATTAGAGGTTTTATAAATGGATAAAAAGAAGATTATACAGCTTGTTTCCATTCTGGCAATTGTGTTGGTTATAGCAGTGGTTATTATTGTTGCTGTTACAAAGGACAGCAAAACAGAACAGAACAGCAGTTCGGATTCTGCATTGTCTTCTTCAGAAGAATATTCTTCTTCGTCTGAAAATACAACAGAGTCTGCTTCATCTGATACTACGGCACAGACTGAAACAAAAAAGCCGTCAGTATCAAAGCCTGCACAGTCCGCTTCAAAGGTTGATGTTCTTGTGAATGCAAAAAATCCGATTCCGGACGACTGGAAGGTGGATCTTGTGCAGCTTAAAAATGGCCATCAGGTAGACAGAAGGGCATATGATTCTCTTCAGAAAATGATGGATGATGCAAGGGCAAAGGGATATAATCCGCTGATATGCTCATCTTACAGAACCACCTCTTATCAGCAGCAGCTGTTTGATAACCGGGTGCAGAGAATGATGAATCAGGGAATGTCTGAAAAAGAAGCAATTAAGGATACGGAAAAATGGATTGCCATTCCCGGCACAAGCGAACATGAAACCGGGCTTGCACTTGATATTGTAACGGTTGAAAATCAGAATCTGGATAACAGCCAGCTGAAATCCGAATGCCAGAAATGGATGATGGAGCATTGTTATGATTATGGCTTTATTCTCAGATATCCTGAAGATAAGGTAAGTGTTACAGGCATTGATTTTGAACCGTGGCATTACAGATATGTGGGATATGATATTGCGCAGTATATAAAGCAGCAGGGCATATGCCTTGAGGAATACAAACAGCAGTAAATACGGTATAAAAAAGGACAGCTTTTAAGCTGTCCTTAATTTTATTCAATTATAATGCCTTTTTCTTTTCTCTGTGCTTCAAGCTCTTTTGTTATTTTTTTCTTTTTTTCGCCCACAAGGTCATAGAAGAAAATCGGAAGTATGCATATCAGAAGCGATATTCCCGGAATGATGGAAACAAGGCTGAACATACCTGTTCTTACGGTGCTGCTCATTTCAAGCGGGTTGGCGGTAACATTTGCATTGATACTTGCAACATCCAAATTAACAATAATATACATCAAAACAATAAAAGAGGTTGAAATGGCGTTGCCCAGCTTGGTAACAAAACTCTGAATGGCACTGCCCATACCTGTAAGCCTTCTGCCTGTTTTCCATTCCATATAATCAAGGCAGTCGCCAACCATTGCAAAGGCGCAGATATTGATTGCGCCGCACGGAATGCAGGAAAGCACAAGAAACGGAACACATGCCCAGAAATGTTCATATCCGATAAACCAGATTGCCATGGAAGCGGCAAATCCGATAATGGAAGTGAAAATTACAATCTGCTTATAATTGAATTTTTTAAACAGAAGCGGCATAACCAGCATTGCGCCAAACATGCCTGCTGCTGTTGCAACCGCAAAAACGGTTGAAACAAGGCTTATGTTGGATTGAAGTGCCGTTTCCTGCTCAGAAGCACTTAATCCTGTTAAATCCTTTCCGATATAAAAACTGTATCTTGCAACATGCACTGCTCCTGCCTGATACATATATCTTGCAGATGATAAAATACCCATAAGTGCAGTAAGGATAAGCGGCTTACAGGTGAATATCAGTTTTAAAGCACCGGGTTCGCCTTTTGTTTTTTTCGGCGGAGCGGGAATATTTACACGCTCTTTTGTTTTAAAGTAAACTCTTACAAAAAGAAGATTTCCTAAAATGGCACAGATCAGTGCAATTGTCATATATTTTGTTTTTTCAAGTTCTGTTCCCGAAAGGTTGAATTTCGGAAGAATAAAACCGAGCACCATAAAGATTGCCATCGGCACGGCAGAGCCGATTCCGTTTGCAGTTCTGGCATTGCTGATGATATTTCCGCGTTCATCGGGATTCGGCGTCATAACATTCGGAAGACTCCAGAACGGCACGTCGGATGCAGTATAAATCATTCCCCATGCAATATAAGTAACAGCAGCGTAAACCATAAGCTGCCAGCCTGAAAGATTTGGCGCAAAAAACAGCAAAACAGTCAGAATGGCAATCGGAATCGGTGTAAAAATAAGATATGGCCGCATTTTTCCGTTTTTAAAATTGCTTCTGTCAACAATATAGCCCATAATAGGGTCATTTACCGCATCCCATATTCTTGCAAGAAGCATAAGAAGCAAAACAAAAACAGGAGTCAGCTTCAAAACGCTTAAATAAAAGTCGGAAATGTAAGAGCTCATTATGGCATAAACCATTCCCTGACCGAGAGCACCAACAGCATAAGCCATCCATTCCCTGGTTTTAACATATTTTTCCATAGAATTTTACCCCTTAAATTCTGAATTGTGATTCACACATTTACATTATAAAGTATTTTGTAAAATTTATCAATAATTAAATTAGAAGTGATTAAAACCTTGTTTTATGTAAATTCTAATTTCGGGGTGAAGATATGAAATCATTGTGGAGTGAAAGTGTTTCTCAAAAAAAATATAATGCCTTAAAAGGGGATATAAGTGTAAATACCGTTGTAATCGGCGGAGGAATAGCAGGGCTTTTAACTGCTTATAAATTAAAGGAAAGAGGAATAGATGCAGCTGTAATTGAAGCTGAAAGAATCTGCAACGGTCAGACGAAAAATACAACGGCGAAAATAACAAGCCAGCACAGTATCATTTACAGCAAAATCCTTTCCGGTTACGGTGCCAAGGCGGCTGAGGAATATGCCCGTGCGAATCAGCAGGCAATCAGCGAATATGAAAGAATCATACAAAATAAGCATATTGAATGCGGTTTTGAAAGAAAAAATGCAGTGCTTTATGCACTTGAAAGCAAAAAAATAATTGAGAAGGAATATGATGCGGCAAAAGCAGCGGGCATCGACTGCTATATGACAAATCAAATTGAACTGCCGTTTCCTGTTAAATCTGCGCTTGTGTTCAGAAATCAGGCACAGTTTAATCCGCTTGCATTTCTGGCGGCAATCAGTGAAAATCTGAAAATTTATGAAAATACGAAAGCAGTAAAAATCGAAAATAACACCGTTTTTACCGATAAAGGGAATATAACTTCCGAAAATATTGTTATTGCCTGCCATTTTCCGTTTATAAATTTTCCCGGGTTGTATTTTCTTAAAATGAATCAGGAAAGAAGCTATGCCGTTTCATCAAAATGGAACGGAAAACTCAGCGCAATGTATATTGATGCTGTAAAGGGATTTTCCTTTCGTACCTATAAAGACAGCATAATTATCGGAGCAGGAGCCCACAGAACAGGAAAAACGGAAAAAGGCAATCCTTTTACGCTTATTGAGAAAAAAGGCAGGATGCTGTTTCCGGATTTCAAGGCAGAAAACCGCTGGTCTGCACAGGATTGCATCACACTTGACGGCCTGCCGTATATCGGAAGATTTATCCGCGGCAATGATCATATTTATGTTTCCACAGGTTTTAATAAATGGGGAATGACAGCCGCTATGGCAGGTGCACACAGAATTTCGGATATGATATGCACAGGTAATGTTTATGAAAACAGCATTTTTTCTCCCTGCCGTTTCAGTGTTTTTGCCTGTGCCGGGAATATCTGCACCAACACAGCCGAAACTGTTAAAGGGTTTTCAGCTCATTTGAAAAAAACATCTCTTTCAGCAAGAGATGTTAAAGCAGAAACTGCCGAAATTATAAATTATAAAGGAGAAAAAGCAGGTGCATACAGGTGTAAAGATGGAAAGCTTTACATTGTTTCGCTGAAATGCCCGCATTTGAAATGCTGTCTGCAATGGAATAAGACCACAAAAACATGGGATTGTCCCTGTCATGGTTCAAGATATGATTACAGGGGACGGCTTATTGACAATCCGGCACAGCAGCATTCAATTCTGATTGCTGAAATTTGAGATAAATATTGTGAAACGGAGATAAATACTGTATAATAAAATCAGCCTTGCGGCGGCAAAAACTTTTAAGGCGGTAAATGATGAAAAAGATTATATCACTGCTTTTGGCAGTATTGTTTATATTTGGCTTATACTATATTATAGACAGTACCGAACTCAATGAAAAAGTATTATTTTCTTCAAACGAAGCCACGGTTACCGTGGAAAGATATGAAAACAGAAAATTTGAAAGCGTTAAGAATTTTGATGAAATCGCCTTTAAATATAATGATGTTGTTGCCGAACTGAAAAAAGGCTTTGCAAAACACAGTGAAGAAATAGATATATATTCCTATAAAGTTTCGGTTGAAGAGCTGAATGCAATTGTGGAATATTTATGTGTAAACAACGGATACTATTATGTTGAAAACGGTTACACTTATTATGAGGACGGCAAATATGTAAGAAAAATATGCCCTTCCTATATTATGTCATCCGAAGAGGTTTTGAAGAACAATGCAGAAATTGATAAGGTTATAAACGATGTGGCTCAGAAAGCAGCTGCGTTTAAAACTGATATTGAAAAATTAATTTATGTGCATGATTATATTGTTGACAATATCACTTACGATGAAGGTAATTTAAAAAACAATAATATTTACGGCGCATTGGTACTGAAGGATTCCATGTGCATGGGCTATGCCGAAGCGTTCAGCGCCATTGCAAATAAGCTTGGATATAAAACCTATGTTGTTTCAAGTGAAGCACTGGAGCATGCATGGAATATGGTGCTTCTGGACGGATGTTATTATTTTGTTGACTGCACATGGGATGATCCCGTATTTTCCGAAATGTATCTTTCAACAGATCCTGTTTCGGGTTTTGGATGCTATGATTATTTTATGTGCTCCGAAAAAATGCTGTATAGCGGCAATCATCAGGCGGATGACTGGGAAATAAACGGAACTAATATTGCCGGAACGGCGGTTTCCGAATTATATGATGAATTTTTCTGGCGCGGATTCGGTTCGCTTATGCGGTATTCAGACGGCAGCTGGTTTCATGATTACGGATATAGTGATAAAAATGTGAACGCAGTTAGGGATGTTAAATTTTCGATAGACAGAATTGAATTTGTAAGTAATACAAGCTGTGAAATCAAAATTGTAAGAACGATTAATGCCTGCTGGAAAACAGCCACACAGTTTTATTTATGTTTTGAATCCACGCTTCAGAGCTATAATGGTTCGGTTTATTATATGAAAGAGAACGGCATTTATAAGCTTGCGGACGGCGGAAGATTTAACGGAAAAGACGATATTCTGATTTTTAAAAATACAACAGACGATAATATTTTTGATTTTGATATAGATGAAGCCAGAGGCACTTTTAAAGTGGTTTACGGAAGCACCGATGAATATACGGAGAAGAATGCTTCAGAGATAGATTATAAAATTGCAGATTATTTTTAAAATTTTAAAAAATTCTGTTGACATTTGATTTAAGTATGGTATAATTAGATTGTAATAATTACAATCTAATTATGATTACAATAAATTTAAGGCGGTGCATTTATGAAAACAGAAGATATTGTTTCCTTGTTTAAGGAAAAAAATTTTCGTGCCACGCCTCAGAGAATCGCAGTTTATGATTATGTGTTTGAAAACCGAAATCACCCCGATGTGATTGCAGTTTATGCAAATGTAAAAAAACAGTATCCTGCGTTTTCAAAAACAACAGTTTATAATGCGCTGAAAGCACTTGAAAAGGCAGGCTTTATTATTCCCGTTATGATAGACGGCGAAAGGATCCGCTATGATGCAGATACAAAGCTTCATGGGCATTTTTACTGCGGTGTATGTAAGAAAATATATGATTTTGAAACAGACCAGCCGCAGGTAAGCGGTCTGAGCGGGTTTTCGGTAAAGCAGAAAGATGTATATTACAGCGGCATTTGTCCTTGCTGTAAAAATAAATAAAAAATTTTTTAATAAGGAGCAATTAATTATGGCAAAAAAGTATTACTGTCCGGTATGCGGATATGAAAGTGATGAACCAATTGAGATCTGCCCGGTTTGCAAGGCAAAGATGGCAGTTCGTGAAAACGAAGGCGAGCTTGCATGGGCAGCAGAGCATGTTGTTGGCATTACAGAAGGCGTTTCAGATGAAATCGTTCAGGGTCTTCGTGATAACTTCAACGGTGAGTGCAGCGAGGTTGGTATGTATCTTGCTATGTCAAGAGTTGCTTTCAGAGAAGGTTATCCTGAAATCGGTATGTACTGGGAAAAGGCTGCTTATGAAGAAGCAGACCATGCTGCAAGATTTGCAGAAATGCTTGGCGAAGTTGTAACAGATTCCACAAAGAAGAATCTTGAAATGCGTGTTGCAGCTGAAAACGGCGCAACCATGGGTAAAACAGAGCTTGCTAAGCTCGCTAAGGCAGATGGCCTTGATGCTATTCATGATTCTGTTCACGAGATGGCAAGGGATGAGGCTAGACACGGAAAAGCCTTTGCAGGTCTTCTTAAAAGATATTTCGGCGAATAATTTACAGAATATCACATTTAAAAGCCTCGGAGAAATCCGAGGCCTTTTTGTTTTTATATGATATTCTCTTTTCCGCAGATAAATTCCATCATAGGTGCATTTAAAATGAACTGCAATATATATTACAATTTGCTTGAGGTGATAATATGAAAAATAATTTTTATCCGATACTCATTTATCTAATTTCATTGATTATCCATCTTGCTGGATTATTTTTGCAGTGCAGTTATTTTTTATCTTGTTTTTTATGGCTTGTTTTTTCTTTCTATTTTCAGTGCTTTTTGTTAAACTTGGTTTTCGGGTAAGATTTAAAGAGTCCCTTATCGGGTTTATTTTATTGGAATTTCAGTTTTTTATTTCTTCTGTTTCGTACATAATTTATATGAACAGTGAAATTATGCTGCCCGGTGAATTATCAATTATATCTCTATTAAATGTATTTTATTCATTTTATAAACCGTTTACAAGGATTTTTTCAGATAATAATTATGATAAATATATTGGTATTGCAGATATGATTTTTTCAATGCTACTTCCGATTGTCCTTTTTTATATTGGAAAACTGTTAAAAAAGATTGCAGAAAAAAAGTACGGATTTTAATATTCCGTACTTTTTATTTTATTATTCAGCAAATGAAATATCAGCCATAATTCCGTTATGGTCGCTCACATATCCGTTTGATGTGTCGTCCAGTACTTTGTATTGTGAAACCGGAATATCGTTGTCTGTAAAGATGAAATCAATCGGTTTTCCCGTGTTTACATCGCCCCAGCCCTGATAAGTGGTTTTTGTTTCTGTTTTGGCGGCAGCAAGCCTTGTTTCCTGTAATAGCTCTGCAACTGTGTTATAAGCAGGCATTCCTTCAAATTCATTAAAATCTCCGGATAAAACAATCGGCACACCGTAAAGGGAACGAAGCTCATCAATTTTTGATGTAATAACCTCCGCGCCGTAATTTGCAGCCTCCTCGCTTGCATTGTCGAGGTGGGTATTCATATGAATATACTGTTCGCCTGTCTGTTTATTTGTAAGAAGAACCCATGTGCACACTCTGTGGCAGCCTGCACCTTCATATCTGCTTTCTTCATCGGGTGTTTTGGAAAGCCAGAAGGTATCCTTCTTTTCGGCTGTGTATTTATCCTTAAGCCAGAAAACCGCGTTCATTTCGGATTTCCTTTCACTGTCATCACCGCCGCGGATTACGCCGTAGGAATCATAATCTCCCAGCAAAGAGGCAAGCTCGTCAAGCCAGTCCTGATTCATTTCCTGTGTGCCGATGGAATCGGGTTTAACGGCATTCATATATAAAGCAAATTTTTTAACTCTTGCAGAAGAGCCTGTTCCTTTGATAAAGTTCCCCCAGGGAGCAGCGCAGTTGAATGAAACAATTCTTATATTATTGTCTGTAGGAGGATCAAAAGCAGAAAATTCTGTTTTTGAACAGCCGGAAAACAATGCAAGAATCAACATAACCGAAAGCGTAAAAACAATTTTTTTCTTCATAATATTACCTGCCCTTTTTATTTTGATTAAACCGAATATTTAGTATATTCATTACTTCAATTATACTATCTATTGTTATCGGCAATCAAGAAACAAAACAGTTACAAAATGGCAGCCCGTTTGGGATGGCAGGCTGCCGGATTTGAAATATTATTTAATTTCGTGAATTTTAGTAAACACGGCAGTCATTTTTTTGCTGATGGGCAAATCCGTGTGCAGAGAACCGAAATACCAGTGATAATAATCCACATCCTTCATCAGCTCCTGAAGATAGGTGTTCAGCGGAGTAAGCTGAACAACACTGTTTGTGTGCAGCTTAATGAAATCCTTTGCGATGGCAGGCGCTTCGTAGGTTAAAATATAATTTACCTTATATTCGGCATCCTTCAGATTGTCGCAGGCATTTTTTATTTCCTCTTCATTCGGCATTTCCTCTTTCCACCAGGAAACGCCCTCTTTTCTCATATTGCGGTCCTCGCTTTCGCCGCCGCCCATAACAAAAAAGGTTTTATCGTTAAGTGTAAAAATTTCGCCGCGCATCAGATGAAAGATATTCTTTGCAATTTTATGTGCGTTTCCGCCCTTCCATCTGTAAGGTGTATAGGCATTGAGCATATCAAAGTTTTCATGTGCGCCGTCTACAAAGCAGATAGTGTATTTTTTGTTTTTTAGTATTTCAAGGTTTTTCTTTTCTTCCTCGTTTTCGGAATTCCATAAAAATCCGAAATCGCCGCAAACGATAAGATAATCCTTTTCTCCCAGTTTTTTCAAAGCGGGATTTTTAAAAACGGAAATGTCTCCGTGGGTATCGCCGGTAATATAAATCATGAATATTCACCTGAAAAATTTACAATTTCCACTTTTATTTAGTCGATAAAAGTGTTAAACTATTGCTGAAAGTTTAATCTGAATATAAAAACAAAACTGTTTGTTTTTCTCTTATATAATATATTTAATTATTAAAGGTGTCAAGTGTATGAAAAAAACTGTTAAAACAATTCTTTCTTTTTCTTTGATCTTTGTTCTTCTGTTTTCATCCTTTTCGGCTTATGCTGCGGTTTATGAGCCGGATGTGGAGCTTTATTCAAAATCTTATCTTCTTGTTAATCTGGATGATAATTCCTATCCTGTTGTTGCACAGAAGAATCCGGATGAAAGAATGTATCCGGCATCCCTTACAAAAATTGTTACGGCAATGGTAACACTGAATAAAATTGATAATCTGGGGCTTACAACTGCTATGTCTAAGGAAGCATATGATGTTTTGCTCGGAACGGGTGCGCAGGTTGCAGGGCTTAAGGTGGGTGAAGTGCTGAGTGTTGAGCAGCTGCTTTATTTGACGCTGGTTCATTCTGCCTGTGATGCCACTGAAGTTCTGGCGGAATATGTTGCCGGCAGCCGTGAAAATTTTGTTGTTATGATGAACGAATATGCAAAATCACTTGGCTGTGAAGCTACAAATTTTACAAATCCTGACGGTTTGCCGGATACAGAGCAATATACCACAGCAAACGATCTGCTGAAAATTTCACTGGATGCAATGCAGAATGACACCTTTATGAAGATTGCAACAACCGTGAAATATGAATATAATTCTATGATGTATTATCACACGAATCTTATGCTTCAGCCGGGTTATATTTCCTATTATTATCCTTATGCCCAGGGCATTAAAACAGGTTCAACAACAGATGCAGGCTATTGCGTTATCACAAAAGCAAGCAAGGACGGATATAATTATCTTGCTATTGTTCTGGGTGCGCCTGTTATAGATTACAATAAGGACGGATATGATGAAAAATGCTCTTTTATAGATGCTGCCTCGCTGTTTAAATGGGCATTTAATACGCTTAAGTTCAGCACAATCTTTGAAGAGGGGGAAATTGTTTCCGAGGTTGCTGTTAAAAACGGAAAGAATGCAGATACAGTTCAGCTTGTTGCAGATAAAAAAATAAATGCAATCGTAAAATCCAGCTTTGATAAATCAACTGCGATTATTGAGGTGATTGATAAGCCGGAGGAAATCTCGGCTCCTGTAAAAAAAGGGGATGCCGTATGCAAGGCAAATGTTGTGTTCGGTGATGAAACGGTTGTGCAGATTGATCTTGTTGCTGCACAGGATATTGAGCTTTCCACTTTTCTTACCATTATGAATGCCGTTAAGGGTTTCTTTTCTTTAACAATTGTTAAAATTGTGCTGATTGCAGTAATCCTTTTTGTTGCTGTTTATATGATTCTGGTGGTTAATAATCTTAAAAAAAGAAAAATGAAAAAGCAAAGGCATCCTGACGGCAGCGGCAGAAACAGCGGCAATAACGGAAGAAAAAGCAGATACGGCCGCGATTACACTGGCCGCCGTGAGGATGACGACTATCTTCCGCCGCCTGCACCGAGGATGAAATAGGTAGGCAAAAAGTAGTAATTCAAACCGTGGTTAAAATTGGGTGATCCACCCTTACTCATTGTTAAAAATAAAAGTATTCCTGCGTTTTTGTGCCTTACTATACCGGGCAGTATACCCACGTCAAAGAAATGATGCTATGCATAAAAATATGGATTGTTTTAGGTACACTGCAGTTTAAATCATTCAAATTTTTGGTCAGACAAGGCATAATTTTCATCATATACTGCCGTATTCAAGGAAAATTTAACGATGTATCAGTAAAAATTTGCTGATTTAAACCTTATTTTGTTCGACTTTTGGTTGGTAAAATTTAATCTTAAATTGACGAAAGATGTTTTTTTATGTATAATAATCACAGGGCGGGTGTTTTGTGATGAAAGAAAAAACAAAAAGAACAGAATTTGCCGAAAAAATTATTGATTTAAGGCTTGCTAAGGGCTTTAATGCAAAGCAGGCCGCTGAAGAACTGGGAATAGATTATCAGAATTACAGAAAATATGAAACCGTTATTCTTCCTAAAGCAGAAGTATATATAAAAATAGCAGATTATTATAATGTTTCCGTTGATTTTCTTATGGGCAGAAAGGGCAGTGCCGCTGCATCCGATGCAGAGCCCGGAAATTATATGGACGAACGGAAAAACATCACCGTCCGCCAGAGAAGAAAGGAATATAATGTTGTAAGCAATAATCTTGGCGCGCTTTCCGATTTTGAAATTATGGCAATTAAAAAATTCCGCAGTATTTCAAGTGAGGACAGAACGGATGTTGCGAAATACCTGAATTCCAAGGAAGATATAAATTAAATTACATAACAGAAGGAGCAGCAGTTTATTTAAACTGCTGCTCCTTTGTTGTTTCTTATAGAACCGATAATGGTAATTATAAATTGTATAATCTTTTTGCATTATCTGCTGTAATATCAAGAAGCTTCTGTGGCGATATTCCAAGTTCTTTTCCGATACGCTCGGCAATAAAAGGAATCAGTGATGAATCATTTCGTCTGCCCCGTTTGGGTTCGGGGGCAAGGTAAGGGCAGTCCGTTTCCAGCACAAGGCGGTCAAGCGGTATTGTGTTTACAACCTCTAAGCTTTTTCTTGCATTTTTAAAGGTAACAACGCCGTTTAAACCGATATACATTCCAAGACGGATAATTTCCTGCGCCATTTCCTTTGAACCTGAAAAGCAGTGCACAACGCCCTGCGGCTTTGTGGCTTTCAGAATTTCAAGCGTATCACCATGGGCTTCGCGGTCGTGCACAATAACGGGAAGATCGAGCACTTTTGCCGTTTCAATCTGTGCAGTAAAAAATTCACGCTGTTTTTCACGGCTGCTGCTCATCCAGTGATAATCCAGCCCGATTTCACCGATAGCTACACAATTTTTATCTGCCGCAGCTTTTTTGATTTCCGCAATAGCAGCGGATAGATCAATGCCTTCAAGGCATTCGGGATGGAAGCCTGCTGCAAAATAAAAGAAGTCGTATTTATCGGCAAGCATTTGATTTGTTTTTATAGTTTCAAAATCACAGCCGCAGCTTATGATATTGCAAACGCCATTTTTGTGAAGCGTGTCAAGCAGTGCATATCTGTCAGTATCAAACTGTTCGTCATCATAATGGCTGTGCGTGTCAAAAATATTGTTATACATTATCTGAGTTTTGTTCCCGGTTCAATTCCGTCCACAAATGCAACGCTTACACCGCCGTCTGCCGTGTCGCCGGCAAGAAGCATGCCATAGCTCATTTCACCGCAGAGTTTAGCAGGTTTCAGATTTGCAACGATTATAACGGATTTTCCGATTAAATCCTCCGGTTTATAATACTGAGAAATGCCCGAAACAATCTGCCTTGGTTCTGATGTGCCATCATCCACCTGAAGTTTAAGAAGCTTTTTAGCCTTTTTAACTGGTTCACATTCCAGTATTTTTGCCACACGAAGTTCAACCTTTGCGAAATCGTCAAAAACGATTTCAGGCAGCTGCACGGGTTCTTCCTTTTTTGAAGCGTTTGCTTCATCTATCTGCTTTTGTATAAGGGCATTCAGTTCTTCAATTTCCTTTTCAACATCAATTCTCGGGAAAAGGGCAGCACCTTTCTTTACGGAAACGTTAAGCGGAAGAACGCCGAATTTTCCTGCGTTTTCATAGGTGATAAGGTTTTCGTCTGCACCGATCTGCTCCCACACTTTCGGCATGGTAGACGGCATAAAGCAGGAGAGCAATGTTGTGCTTACACGGATTGCTTCCAAAAGATTATAAAGCACGGATGCAAGACGAGCTTTTTTGCTTTCATCTTTTCCTAAAATCCATGGAGTAGTTTCATCAATATATTTGTTTGCTCTGGAAATGACTTTGAAAATTTCGGCAAGTGCATTATTCAGCTGTGTTTCGTCAATAAATTTATCTGTTTTATCACGAAGTGCGGTAATCATTTCAATAAGGGATTTATCAATTTCGTCTTCTTGCCGTTCTGCCGGAAGAACACCGCCGAAATATTTTTCAACCATTGCCACTGTTCTGGAAACCAGATTTCCAAGATCGTTTGCAAGGTCTGAATTAATGCGGTTTATCATAATTTCATTTGAAAAGGAGCTGTCTGCACCAAGAGCCATTTCCCTTAAAATATGGTATCTGATTGCATCACAGCCGTATCTTTCGCCAAGCACAAACGGGTCAACCACATTGCCGATGGATTTTGACATTTTCTGACCGTTAAAGGTAATCCAGCCGTGAACTGCCAGATGCTTCGGCAGAGGCAGCTCAAGCGCCATAAGAATAGCCGGCCATACAATGGCATGGAAGCGCATGATATCCTTTGCAACCATATGCACATCGGCAGGCCAGAATTTGTCATAATCACTGTATGCTTCATTCAGATAGCCAAGCGCACTGATATAGTTGGAAAGTGCATCCACCCATACATAAACCACATGCTTTTCATCAAAGCTTACGGGTATTCCCCATGTAAACGAGGTTCTTGAAACGCACAGGTCCTCCAAACCGGGCTTGATGAAATTGTTTACAAGCTCAACGGCTCTTGTTTTGGGCTGAAGATAATCGGTTTGTGTTAAAAGTGTTTCTATTCTTTCGGCAAAGGGTGCCATTTTCAGGAAATATGCTTCTTCGGATGCATCAACAACATCTCTGCCGCAGTCAGGGCATTTGCCGTCTGCCAGCTGACTTTCCGTCCAGAAGCTTTCGCAAGGCGTGCAGTATTTTCCCGTGTATTTTCCCTTATAAATATATCCCTTGTCATAAAGTGCTTTAAAGATTTTCTGCACGGTTTCAATGTGATAATCGTCTGTTGTGCGGATATATCTGTCATAGCTGATATTCATATAGCCCCAAAGCTTTTTGAATGTTTCAACGATTTCGTCAACATATTCCTTCGGGGAAATACCTTTTTCTGCCGCCTTCTGTTCAATCTTAAGGCCGTGTTCGTCAGTGCCTGTAAGGAACATAACCTCTTTGCCCTGCAAACGCCTGTATCTTGCAATGGAATCGCATGCAACGGTTGTGTAGCAGTGGCCGATATGCGGATTTCCCGAAGGATAGTATATGGGGGTGGTAATATAAAATTTATCTTTTTCTGGCATCTGAATTCTCCTGTTCTTTGATTATACAAGCCTGAAGGTGGATACCTTATCCGTTGCTGAAATGGTTTCCTCTGCTTCGCCTGTGGAAAGATTAACCTTTACTGTTGCATATAATTCACCGTTTTTGATTACCGTGAAGTTATGCTGTTTGCCGCTTGCCGATGACATATTTATTCTGCTGTCATTGCCGTACTTTTGCTTAAGCAGGTCAAAAGCATCTTCAATGGTTAAAGGGAGAGCAGGGTTATAATCGCCGTCATCGCTGCCTGAAGCAGCAGAATGCGATTCCGAAACAGGCTCAGAAGTGCTGTTTTCTGCCGTGGTTTCATTATTGCCTGCCGTATTGCTGTTGCTGTTGCTGACAGAATCGGAAACAGACACCTGTGGCTTTGTTTCCTCTTTATTGCCGAAATAGCCCCTTGCAGACAGGAAAACCACAACTGCTATTATAAGAAGAACAATAAAAATAATTGCATTGATTATATTTTTATTCTTGTTTTTTTTTGCCATAATATCAAAACCTTTCGTTAAATAAGGGAAGCAGCATCCCTGTCAAGCATAAGGGTTACATCTGTATGGAACTGTAAAACAGATGCGGGGCACAGCGGTGTAACATTGCCGTCTATAAGCTGCTTTATTGCCTTTGCTTTGTTTTGGCCAAGTGCAATAATCAGAATTTTCTTTGCCTGCATAATGGAACCGATGCCCATTGTAACTGCCTTTGTGGGTACTTCTTCTATGGATTTGAAGAAACGGCTGTTGTCCTGCACGGTGCTTTCCTTAAGTTCAACCACATGACTCCAGCGCTGGAAGCAGTCGCTCGGCTCATTAAAAGCAATATGGCCGTTTGATCCGATTCCGAGAAGCTGAATATCAATTCCGCCGGCTTTTTTAATTTTGCTTTCGTAATTTATGCATTCCTGTTCAAGGTTTTCTGCATTTCCGTTCAGAAAGTTTATATTTTCTTCGGGAATATTTATATGATTAAAAAGATTTTCATGCATAAAGGAATGGTATGAGTTTTTATCGTTTACATCAAGCTGAACATATTCGTCAAGGTTGAAAGTGGTTACCTTTGAAAAATCAATTGCACCGTTCTTATAAAGCTCTATCATCTGTTTATAAGGTTTAAGCGGTGTTGAGCCTGTTGCAAGGCCAAGAACGGAATCTGGCTTCTGAAGCACCTGGCCGCACATATAGTTTCCCGCTGCAATTCCAATCTGTTCTTCATTGTCATAAATAAGTACATTCATAATCATATTCTCCTGTTATATAAAATTAATACTTTAATCTATTATAATTATAATCAAATTATTCTTTCTGTCAATATTGATGTTGCTGAATTCATTACCGTTTTGGTGAAATTCACTCTGCCCGAACCCGGATGAAACTGAATGCCGCTTATGCCTTTTGCAGAAGCATAATAGCGCGATTCATAGCAAAGCGGTATATAGCAATAGGTTTCCATAAGCCTTTTTTCACAGGCAAGGCAGTCTTCAGTGCTGTTTGAAGACTGTGCTTTCTGCAGTGCAGCTGAAAATTTTGCGTCATCAAAGCCTGCTGTTTCAGTATCTTTAAAGGACTGAAGGAAGGATACGGGGCTTGCAGCCGTTGCCGTAAGCGGATAAAAGGCAATATCATAATTCCCGGATTTCACAGCCTCTTTTATTTCTTTTTCTGTTTTGGTTTCAAGGGTAAGCGTAAAGGAAATCTTTCTGTCTTCCTCTGCGTTGGAAATGGAGCCGATGCTGCTTTGTATTCCCTGCAGAAACTGTTTTGCTGTATTCTGCATATTTTCGGGTGCAATTACGGTAAGCTCAATATTATATTCGGAGGTTGCCTCAACCGCCTGCTTCCATAGCTCCACAGCCTTTTCGGCATTGTTTGCTTCCGTAATATCGTGAATGGCTTCGGTATATGAGCCTGTTCCTATGGTGCAGGAGGGGGGAATCAGACTTTTTGCTTTTGTAAGATAGGGATAGTTTTCAAAATCTATATCGGACAGTGCAAGAGATACTGCGTGCCGTGCACTTGCTGCCGATAAAATTCCTTTGTTGGCATTCAGCACAAATGCCCAAGTGGTGTTGCTGTAAGGCGTAAGGCTTATGCCGCTTTTTTTGCCGATTTCGGCACTTTCATAGCCTCTTATGTATGCGGCATCATAATAACCGCTTTTGAGCTTTTCCACAAGGCTTTCATCCTCGTCAACAATTTTCAGGGTGATATTGGATACGCCGGTTTTATTCGGCCCCTGATATGCACCGTTCTCGCCGCAGCTGCTTCTGAGAATATAGGAACTGTCAAGCTCGTCCGTTACTCTGAACGGGCCGTTAAACATTGTATATTGAAGACCAAGTCCGTATCTGCCGTTTGTTTTTCTGAAAAATTCTTCATTGCAGGGCATGGCAACTGCCGTTGAAAGCGTTTGCAGAAAAGAAGCATCAGGTGCAGAAAGCCATATTTCAAGTGTATAGTTATCTATCGCCTTAACAGCGAGCTGTGATGTATCCAGCCAGCCGGCATGAACCTCGGGTGCATTTTCAATATTGGAAATGGTGGAATAAAGCGGGCTTTCCGTAAGCGGATCGGCAGCTCTTTGTAAAGCGAATACAAAATCAAATGCCGTAAGCTCGGGGTTATAATATTCACCCATACGCTCTTCAACCGATTTGAAAATATGCCATTTCAGCCCGCGGTATAAATGAAAGGTATATTTTAATCCTGCATCTGTTATATCCCATGATTCTGCACAGCCGGGCAGAATATTGCCGCTGTCATCGCTGCGCACAAGCCCTTCAAAGCAGTTTTCTGCGATAAGAAATTCATCTGCCGTTGCTGCAATCTGCGGATCATAGCTGTTCACATTCCCGCCGAAGGGATAAACCAGATTCAGGTTTTCTTTTGACGCACCGCATCCCGAAAATACAGCTGCCAGCAGAAGAAAGCAGATTAAAAGACGGATTGTTTTTTTCATAATTCATCACCGTTAATTAAAGTGTTTATTGTTTCATTTAGACTTAGACTTATCATATCACAATATGTTTTTTTTGAAAAGGCATAAATTGTAAACAAGCTGAATTAGAGGTAAAAAAACACGAGAAAAAATGAAACACACGGAACAGCATAACAAAAACTTTGCGGCTTTTTGAAAATAAATTCATATTTTTCTTGACTTATTTCAAGTTAGATATTATGATAAATCCACGCTAAAATGGATTAATTTGTGTTTTTAGTAAATAACTGCTTATTTCCAAAGCCGAAAACCGTGTGTTTTTCAGTCGGTTTTTGCCGCAAAATATTCATTTTTCAGTAAAACATAAAGAAACGGAGTGATTACCGGTATGGTAAATGTGAAGGATGTCCAGCTTGGTACAACCACACGAAAAAGCTTTGCAAAAATCAATGAGGTTATGCCCATGCCTAATCTGATTGAAGTGCAGAAGGAATCTTACCAATGGTTTCTCGATGAAGGGCTTGAAGAGGTATTCCGCGATATTGGTTCAATAACCGATTATTCCGGAAATCTAGTGCTTGATTTTATTGACTACACTATGGATGAAGATCCGAAATACACAATTGCCCAGTGCAAGGCGCGTGATGTTACTTATGCAAAACCGCTTAAAGTAAGAGCCCGCCTTCAGAACAAGGAAACCGGCGAGGTTAAGGAAAATATCATTTTCATGGGTGATTTCCCGCTGATGACGGATGCAGGCACTTTTGTTATTAACGGTGCCGAAAGGTGCATTGTTTCCCAGCTTGTCCGTTCTCCCGGCGTTTATTACAATATGGAGCACGATAAAACAGGTAAGGAATTATTTACAAATACTGTAATTCCGAACCGCGGTGCATGGCTTGAATATGAAACGGATGCCAATGATCTTTTCTATGTAAGAATTGATAAAAACCGCAAAATTTTTATCACAACTTTTCTTCGTGCACTCGGTCTTGGCAGTGATGCTGAAATCCGTGAATTCTTCGGCGATGACGAAAGAATTGAAGCAACCATCGAAAAAGATATTACCAAAAATCAGGAGGAAGCACTTCTTGAGGTATACAAGAAGCTCCGCCCGGGCGAGCCGCCCACGCTGGAAACCGCACAGGCACATCTTGACGGCCTGTTTTTCGATGCACACAGGTATGACTTATCAAAGGTTGGCCGCTACAAGTATAACAAAAAGCTTGCTATAAGCGACAGACTTGCAGGCCAGAAGCTTACACAGCCGGTTATTTCCCCGCAGGGTGAATTTCTTGCTGATGCAGGCGAGATGATTTCAGAGGAAAAAGCACTTGAAATTGAAAATGCAGGCGTTATGAATGCATTTGTTGATGTGGAAGGCAAGGAAATAAAAATCGTATCAAACGGTATGGTTGATATTAAAAAATATGTTGATTTTGACTGCAAGCCTTTCGGAATTACGGAAAAGGTTTCTTACAGAGTGCTTTCCGAAATTCTTGAAAGATGCGGTGATGATGAAGAAAAGCTTAAGGAAGAGCTGAAACTTTATCAGGATGATCTTGTGCCGAAGCATATTACGACAGACGATATTTTTGCAACCGTTTCTTATCTTATAAATCTTGCATACGGTGTTGGTGTTACGGATGATATAGACCATCTCGGCAACCGCCGTATCCGCGCAGTGGGCGAACTGCTTCAGAATCAGTTCCGAATCGGTTTTACCCGTATGGAGCGTGTTATACGCGAGCGCATGACACTTCAGGCACAGGATGATGAAGAAAGCATTACGCCGCAGGCGCTCATTAATATCCGCCCGGTTGTTGCTGCAATCAGAGAATTTTTCGGTTCTTCACCGCTTTCGCAGTTTATGGACCAGAATAACCCGCTTGCTGAGCTTACGCATAAAAGAAGGCTTTCGGCACTCGGCCCCGGCGGTCTTTCCCGTGATCGTGCCGGCTTTGAGGTTCGAGATGTTCATTACACACATTACGGAAGAATGTGTCCGATTGAAACGCCCGAAGGTCCGAACATCGGTCTTATCTCTTATCTTGCGTGCTACAGCCGCCTGAATGAATACGGCTTCATTGAAGCACCTTATCGCAAGGTAGATAAAGAAACAGGCGTTGTAACATCAGAGGTTGTTTATATGACTGCCGATGTTGAGGATAACTTTGTTGTGGCACAGGCAAATGAACCGCTTGATGAAAACGGCAGATTTGCAAACAAGCGTGTTACCTGCCGTTACAAGGATGAATTTATGACCTGTGAACCCGATAGGGTTGATTATATGGATGTATCGCCGAAAATGGTAGTTTCCGTTGCAACGGCTATGATTCCGTTCCTTGAAAATGATGATGCAAACCGTGCACTTATGGGTGCAAACATGCAGCGCCAGGCTGTGCCGCTTCTTAAAACACAGGCTCCTGTTGTCGGAACCGGCATGGAATATAAGGCTGCCTATGACTCGGGTGTTGTTGTGGCTGCAAAACGCGGCGGAATCGTTACATCTGTTGACGCAGATACAGTTGAAATCAAAACAAACAGCGGTGATATTGACCGATACGAGCTTGTTAAGTTCAGCGGTTCAAACCAGGGCACATGTATCAATCAGCGCCCGATTGTTTCCCTGCATCAGACGGTTGAGGACGGTCAGGTTATTGCGGACGGCCCTGCAACCAGCAACGGCGAAATTTCGCTTGGCAAGAATGCACTGATCGGCTTTATGACCTGGGAGGGCTATAACTACGAGGATGCTGTTCTTATCAATGAAAAAATGGTTCGTGATGATGTTTACACATCCATTCATATTGAAGAGCACGAGGTTGAAGCCCGTGATACAAAGCTCGGCCCTGAGGAAATCACAAGGGATATTCCGAATGTGGGCGAGGATGCACTGAAAGACCTTGATGAGGACGGTATTATCCGTATCGGCGCTGAGGTGCACAGCAGCTCCATTCTTGTTGGTAAGGTTACGCCGAAGGGCGAAACCGAGCTTACGGCAGAGGAAAGACTGCTCCGTGCCATTTTCGGTGAAAAGGCAAGGGAAGTAAGAGATACTTCCATGCGTGTTCCCCACGGTGAATACGGTATTGTTGTTGATGTTAAAGTGTTTACCCGTGCAAACAGCGACGAGCTCAATCCGGGTGTAAATAAAGTAGTAAGAGTATATATTGCCCAGAAGAGAAAAATTCAGGTAGGCGATAAAATGGCAGGCCGCCACGGAAACAAGGGTGTTGTATCCCGTGTTCTTCCGCAGGAGGATATGCCGTTCCTTCCGGACGGACGCCCGCTTGATATTGTGCTTAACCCGCTCGGCGTACCTTCCCGTATGAATATCGGTCAGGTGCTTGAGGTTCATCTCGGCTATGCGGCAATGGCACTCGGCTGGAAAATGTGCACACCGGTATTTGACGGTGCGCACGAGGATGACATCCGTGAATGCCTTAAGCTTGCAGGCCTCAGAGAGGACGGCAAAACCATCCTTACTGATGGACGCACAGGTGAAAAATTTGATAACCCGATTACAGTGGGATATATGTATTATCTTAAACTGCACCACCTTGTAGACGATAAGATTCATGCCCGTTCCACAGGTCCTTACAGCCTTGTAACACAGCAGCCACTCGGCGGTAAAGCACAGTTCGGCGGCCAGCGTTTCGGTGAAATGGAGGTTTGGGCACTTGAGGCATACGGCGCTGCCTATACGCTTCAGGAAATTATAACGGTTAAGTCTGATGATGTTGTGGGCAGAGTGAAAACTTATGAAGCAATTGTTAAGGGTGAAAATATTCCTACTGCCGGCACACCGGAATCCTTTAAGGTTCTCTTCAAAGAGCTTCAGGCACTTGGACTGGATACCCGTCTTTATGACAGGGACGGCAACGAGGTTGAACTGAAGCAGGATATTGATGATGGCACAGGAATTCAGCCTATAGACGATAAAGCCTTTACCCAGGTGAATGATTACGGCGAGGTAAGCGAAGGCTTCACCTTCCAAAATGCCGAGGGTGAGGATGAGGAAGCAGATCAGAGCGCAGGGGAATCTATGTATATAGATTTTAAAGACGATTATTCGGATGAAAATGAATAATTCCCGAATCTGATTAACTATCCACATTACATTATATATAAAGGAGTGCTTCCAGATGGAAAATGAAAATCAATTCAGTTCAATAAAAATCGGTCTTGCTTCTCCCGAACAGATCAGAGCATGGTCTTACGGCGAAGTAACAAAACCGGAAACAATAAATTATAGAACTCTTAAACCGGAACGGGACGGACTTTTCTGCGAAAGAATTTTCGGACCGATGAAGGACTGGGAATGCCATTGCGGAAAATACAAAAGAGTTCGCTACAAGGGTAAAATCTGTGAACGCTGCGGTGTTGAAATCACAAAGGCAAAGGTTCGCCGTGAACGTATGGGCCACATTGAGCTTGCAGCGCCTGTTTCCCATATCTGGTATTTCAAGGGTATTCCGAGCCGTTTGGGTCTTGTTCTGGATATAAGCCCGCGTTATCTTGAAAAGGTGCTTTATTTTGCACTTTATATCGTAACCGATCCGGGCGATACACCGCTTGAAAAGATGCAGATTCTGAATGAAAAAGAATATGCGGAAATGCGTGAAAGATATGAAGATGATTTTGAAGCAGGCATGGGTGCCGAGGCTATCAAAAAGCTTCTTCAGGATATTGATGTTGAGCAGCTCAGAGAAGAGCTTACGGCAGAGCTTGAGGATGCAACAGGGCAGAAAAGAGTTCGCATTCTGAAAAGGCTTGATGTTGTTGATGCATTCTGCAAGAGCGGCAATAAGCTGGAATGGATGATTATGGATGTAATTCCTGTAATTCCGCCCGATATCCGTCCTATGGTTCAGCTTGACGGCGGCAGATTTGCAACATCCGATTTGAACGACCTTTACAGAAGAGTTATTAACCGAAACAACCGTCTTAAAAAACTGCTTGAGCTTGGCGCACCTGATATTATTGTAAGAAATGAAAAGAGAATGCTTCAGGAAGCTGTTGATGCGCTGATTGATAACGGCCGCCGCGGCAGGCCAGTTACAGGGCCAAACAACCGTCCGCTGAAATCTCTTTCCGATATGCTTAAGGGTAAGCAGGGCCGTTTCCGTCAGAATCTTCTCGGAAAGCGTGTTGACTATTCCGGCCGTTCCGTTATCGTTGTAGGTCCTGAGCTTAAAATGCATCAGTGCGGTCTTCCGAAGGAAATGGCAATTGAGCTTTTCAAGCCGTTTGTTATGAAGCGTCTTGTTGCCACAGGCGCTGCATCAAATATTAAATCTGCAAGAAAAAAGGTTGAGCGTGCCGATGAGCCGGCAGTATGGGATGCTCTTGAGGTTGTAATCCGTGATCATCCTGTTATGCTGAACCGTGCGCCCACACTTCACCGTCTTGGTATTCAGGCATTTGAGCCTGTGCTTGTTGAGGGCCGCGCCATTAAGCTTCATCCGCTTGCTTGTACTGCATTTAATGCGGACTTTGACGGCGACCAGATGGCTGTTCATGTTCCGCTTTCTGCCGAAGCGCAGGCAGAAGCCCGCATGCTTATGCTTGCTGCAAACAATCTTCTTAAACCGTCAGACGGTAAACCTGTTGCTGTTCCCACACAGGATATGGTTATCGGTTCCTATTATCTGACAATGATTAAAGAGGGTGAGCCGGGCCAGCCGGAATTCTTCAGAAATGAGGAAAGAACAGATGCAATCTCTTTTGAAGAGGTTAAGCGCTTAACAGACGGAAAGCTTTCTGATTCCGAAATTCTTTGCGATTGTAAGGACAGTGTTCTTTCCGAAGAATTCGGCATTTATCGTTCCTTCAGCATTTACAGAGATAAGGACGAAGCCATGATGGCATATCAGGAGGGCTCTCTCGGTATGCATTCACCTGCAAAGATCCGTATAACCAAGGAAACGGAAGACGGCGTTAAATCCGCAATCATCAAAACAACAATCGGAAGAATCATCTTTAATAATCCGATTCCGCAGGATCTGGGCTTTGTAGACCGTTCCAATCCTGAAAATGAATTTGAGCTTGAAATCGGCTTCGTTGTTAAGAAGAAACAGCTCGGTCAGATTGCAGACAGGCTTATTTCCGTTCACGGTGTTTCCGTTGCTTCTGTTGCACTCGATGCAATCAAGGCACAGGGCTATAAATATTCCACCGTATCCGGCACAACGGTTGCTGTTTGCGATGCATTGATTCCCGATACGAAAAAAGGCTTCCTTGAGGAAGCTGAAAAGCAGGTTGATGAGATTACGCTCAACTATAACTACGGTCTTATCACCAATGAAGAACGCTCCTCTGCTGTAATTAAGGCATGGGAAGACTGCACAAATAAGGTTACAAGAGAGCTTACCTCAAACTTTGACGGAACACACAATCCGATTCATATGATGGTTGATTCCGGTGCCCGTGGTAGCACGGCACAGCTTCGTCAGCTTGCAGGTATGCGCGGTCTTATCGCAAATACAGCCGGTAAAACAATTGAAATTCCTATCCGTGCAAATTACCGTGAAGGTCTTAATATTCTTGAATATTTCATTTCTTCACGAGGCGCGCGTAAAGGTCTTACAGATACAGCACTCCGTACAGCAGACTCAGGTTATCTTACCCGCCGTCTTGTTGATGTATCACAGGATGTTATTATCCGTGATGACGACTGCGGCTGCCATGAGGGCATTATCGTTAAAGCCATTATGGACGGAAACCGTGAGCTTGAATCCCTTCATGAACGCCTTGTGGGCCGTTTCCCGCTTGAAGCTGTTCTTCATCCGGAAACAGGTGAAGTGCTTGCCGCTGCCGATGAAATGATGACGAATGAAATTGCCGATAAGATTGTTAAGGCAGGAATTACAGAGGTTAAAATCCGTTCTCTTATCACCTGTAAATCTCATCACGGCGTATGTCGCAAGTGCTACGGCTCCAACCTTGCCTTTAATGAGCCGGTTCAGGTTGGTGAAGCAGTTGGTATTATTGCTGCACAGTCTATCGGTGAACCCGGCACGCAGCTTACCATGAGAACCTTCCACACCGGTGGTATCGCAGGCGGAGAGGATATTACACAGGGTCTGCCCCGTGTTGAAGAGCTGTTTGAAGCCAGAAAGCCGAAGCAGTATGCAATTCTTTCCGAAATTGCCGGCACAGTCAGATTTGAGGAAATCAAAAAATCCAATCATGTTGTTGTTACGGACCCCGAAACACTGGATGAAAGAAAATATCTTATTCCTTATGGTTTCAGACTTCATGAGGATATTGTTGAGGGTGCTCATGTTGAAAAAGGACAGGAGCTTACCTACGGTTCAAAGAATCCACATGATGTTCTGGCTATTCTCGGTGAGGAGGCTGTTTATAACTATCTTATCCGTGAGGTTCAGTTTGCTTACCGTACACAGGGCGTTGATGTAAACGACAAGCATATTGAGGTAATTGTTCGCCAGATGCTTAAGAAATGCACGGTTGATGAAGCAGGCGATACAGACCTTGTTTCCGGCACAATGGTTGACGTTTCATCTGTTGATGAGGCAAACGAGGCAATTGATAAAAGAATTGCAGCAGGCGAGGTTAATCTTAAGAAAGCAACCTATATTCCGATTCTTATGGGTATCACAAAAGCTTCTCTTGCAACAGATTCCTTTCTTTCAGCTGCTTCCTTCCAGGAAACCACAAGAGTGCTCACAGATGCAGCCATCCGCGGCAAGAGCGATCCGCTTATCGGTCTTAAGGAAAATGTTATTATCGGTAAGCTTGTTCCTGCCGGCACAGGTATGGAGGTATTTCGTGATGTGGACATTGTTCCAAGCTATTTCTCTGCCGAAGGTGCGGAAGAGATTATGAATCTTGAACAATTACAAAAGCTGTTGACAAGTACCACAGCAGAGTGATATAATATATGCTCGGCAAGTAAAAAAACTGTCAGATTAACTAAATAAAAGGTAATTTATTTGGTAAAATGCACATAATATTGGGGCAGGTGTTCTGCCTGCCCCGAAATGTGCGTTTAAATAACAGCTTAACTAAGATTTAAACTGTTATTTATGCGTATATTTTATGCAGAAAAATTTTACAGAAAGGAGATAAACTATTGCCTACCTTTAATCAATTAGTAAGAACAGGACGCAAGTCTCTTGAAAAAAAGGCTAAAGCACCGGCTCTTTTAAAGAGTCTCAACACAAAGAAGAATGTTATGAACGATAACAATTCTCCTCAGAAGCGCGGCGTTTGCACTGCTGTTAAAACAGCAACACCGAAGAAGCCGAATTCAGCTCTTCGTAAAATTGCCCGTGTTCGTTTAACAAACGGTATGGAAGTTTCTGCTTACATTCCGGGTGTTGGCCACAATCTTCAGGAACACTCTGTTGTTATGGTTCGCGGCGGCCGTGTAAAGGACCTTCCCGGTGTGCGTTATCACATCATCCGCGGAACACTTGACACACAGGGCGTAAACGGAAGAATGCAGAGCCGTTCTAAGTACGGTGCTAAAAGACCGAAGGCTGCTAAGAAGTAAGCCGAAAATGTAACTTCTTATGGAAAAACAATAGTTTATACCTTATTCAATATGCGGTATGACCTACTTGTTGACTCCACGGGAAAACTCGAGTACCTATGAACTCATAAATATGAAGGAGGGAAGCGAAAGATGCCAAGAAGAGGCCAAATCGCTAAGCGTGATGTATTGCCGGATCCGCTTTACAATTCAAAGCTTGTAACCCGTCTTATCAACAACATTATGTATGATGGTAAGAAAGGTGTTGCGCAGAAAATTGTTTACGGCGCATTCGACATCATTAATGAAAAAACAGGTAATGATCCATTAGAAACCTTCCAGGCTGCTATGGAAAATGTTATGCCTGTACTTGAGGTAAAGGCTCGCCGTATCGGCGGTGCAACTTACCAGGTTCCGCTTGAGGTTCGCGCTGAAAGACGCCAGACACTCGGATTACGCTGGATAACAGCATATTCCCGTCAGCGTTCGGAAAGAACCATGAAGGAACGCCTTGCTGCTGAAATTATGGACGCTGTTAATAAAACAGGCGGCGCAGTTAAGAAGTGTGATGATACACACAAGATGGCAGAAGCAAACAAAGCATTTGCCCATTTCAGATATTAATCCGTTTGAAATTCTTAGGAGGATATTATGCCAAGAAAAGTATCTCTTGAAATGACAAGAAATATTGGTATTATGGCGCATATCGATGCTGGTAAAACCACTACAACCGAGCGTATCCTTTATTACACAGGTAAAACGCATAAAATCGGTGAAACCCACGATGGTGCTGCCACTATGGACTGGATGGAGCAGGAGCAGGAAAGAGGTATTACCATTACTTCTGCTGCCACAACATGCTTTTGGAAGGATCATAGAATCAATATTATTGATACACCCGGACACGTTGACTTCACAGTAGAAGTTCAGCGTTCCCTTCGTGTGCTTGACGGTTCTGTTACCGTTCTGTGCGCAAAAGGCGGCGTTGAGCCTCAGTCTGAAACCGTATGGCGTCAGGCAGATGATTACCGTGTTCCGCGTATGATCTATGTTAATAAAATGGACATTATGGGCGCAGATTTCTATAATGTTCTTAACATGGTTAAAGAAAGATTTAAATGCAATGCAGTTCCGATTCAGCTTCCTATCGGTGCAGAAGATACCTTCAGAGGTATTGTAGACCTTATCAATATGGATGCTGAAATCTATTATGACGATATGGGAAATGATGTTCGCCATGAACCTATCCCGGAAGATATGGTGGAGCTTGCAAACAAATACCATGAAGCACTCATTGAAGCTGTTGCAGAGCAGGATGAGGCACTTATGGAAAAATATTTTGAGGGTGAAGAGCTTACGATTGCCGAGCTTAAGAAGACAATCAGAAAAGCTACCTGCGATGGTAATATGGTTCCGATTACATGCGGAACATCTTACAGAAACAAGGGTGTTCAGCCTCTGCTTGACGCAATTGTGGATTATATGCCTGCTCCTACAGATGTAGAATCCATCAAGGGCGTTAATCCGGACACAGATGAAGAGGAATACCGTCATTCATCAGATAACGAGCCGTTCTCTGCACTTGCTTTCAAGATTGCAACAGATCCGTTCGTTGGTAAAATCTGCTTCTTCCGTGTTTATTCCGGTTCTCTTAATTCCGGCACACAGGTTTTCAACTCTGTCAAGGGTCACAGAGAAAGAATGGGCCGTATTCTTCAAATGCATTCAAACCACAGGGAAGATATTGATGCTGTTTATGCAGGCGATATTGCTGCTGCCGTTGGTCTTAAGAATACAACAACAGGTGATACCCTCTGCGATGAGGATAACCCGATCATTCTTGAATCCATGAATTTCCCGGAGCCTGTTATCCGTGTTGCCATTGAGCCGAAAACAAAGGCTGGCCAGGAAAAGATGGGTATTGCACTTGCAAAGCTTGCAGAAGAAGACCCGACCTTTAAGGCTTATACCGATGAAGAAACCGGCCAGACCATTATTGCAGGTATGGGTGAACTTCATCTTGAAATTATTGTAGATCGTTTGCTTCGTGAATTTAAGGTTGAAGCAAATGTAGGTGCACCTCAGGTTGCTTACAAAGAAACCATTCAGCAGGAATCTATGTCTGACACAAAATATAAGCGTCAGTCAGGCGGTTCGGGTCAGTACGGTCATGTTAAAATCCGTATGTCGCCCAATCTTGATGAAAACGGCATCGGCAAAGGCTATGAATTTGTCAATTCCGTTGTCGGCGGTGCTATCCCGAAGGAATATATCCCTGCTGTTGATGCAGGTATTCAGGGTGCAATGAAGAGCGGTGTTCTTGCCGGTTACCAGATGGTTGATATCAAAGTTGAACTTTATGATGGATCATACCACGAGGTTGACTCTTCTGAAATGGCATTCAAGATTGCCGGTTCTATGGCATTCAAGGATGCTGCCAAAAAAGCAAACCCTGCCATTCTTGAACCTATGATGAAGGTTACGGTTATCGTTCCTGAAGAATACATGGGCGATGTTATCGGCGATCTTAACTCACGCCGCGGACAGATTCAGGGTATGGAAGACAGAACAGGCGCTAAACAGATTAATTCCCGTGTTCCGCTTTCAGAAATGTTCGGTTATGTAAACGACCTTCGCTCCAAAACACAGGGCCGCGGTCAGTATACAATGGAACCGGATGGCTATGAGCAGGTTCCGAAGTCAATTTCAGAAGGAATTATATCTGCAAGAGCGAAAAAAGACTAATTGTCTATAAAATTATGAAAAACACTTGATATTTTGTGTTTGCTTTGTTAAAATATCATTGACAATTTTACTATTGTAAATTTTAAGGAGGAAATCCCAAATGGCTAAAGAAAAATTTAACCGTACCAAACCACATGTAAACATTGGTACAATCGGTCATGTTGACCATGGTAAGACAACTCTTACAGCAGCTATCACAAAGTACCTTGCTAACAAAGGTTATGCAAAGTTTGAAGATTATGCAGACATTGATAAGGCTCCTGAAGAGAGAGAGCGTGGTATCACAATCAACACCGCTCATGTTGAGTATGAAACAGATGCACGCCACTATGCACATGTTGACTGTCCCGGACATGCTGACTATATCAAGAACATGATTACAGGTGCTGCTCAGATGGACGGCGCTATCCTTGTAATCGCTTCAACAGACGGTCCTATGGCTCAGACAAAAGAGCATCTTCTTCTTGCTCGTCAGGTTGGTGTACCTTACATTGTTGTATTCATGAACAAGGTTGACCAGGTAGACGATGAAGAGCTCCTTGAACTTGTTGAAATGGAAATCCGTGAAACTCTTGATGAGTATGAATTCCCGGGTGATGATACTCCTATCATCAAGGGTTCAGCTCTTAAGGCTCTTGAAGCTGCTTCAAACGATGATCCTGCTTGCGCTTGCATTCAGGAACTCATGGATGCTGTTGACAGCTATATCCCGACTCCTGACCGTAAGGCAGACCTTCCTTTCCTTATGCCTGTTGAAGATGTATTCACAATCACAGGCCGCGGTACTGTTGCTACAGGCCGTGTAGAGCGTGGTCAGCTTAAGATGGGTGAAGAAATCGAAATCGTTGGTCTTAAGGATGAAATCGACAAGACTGTTTGCACAGGTATCGAAATGTTCCGTAAGCTTCTTGATTATGCAGAGGCAGGAGATAACATCGGTTGTCTTCTTCGCGGTGTTCAGAGATCTGATATTGAGCGTGGTCAGGTTCTTGCTAAGCCGGGCTCAATCAACCCACACACAAAGTTTGCAGGTCAGGTATATGTATTAAGCAAGGATGAAGGCGGCCGTCACACTCCTTTCTTCAACAACTACCGTCCTCAGTTCTATTTCAGAACAACAGATGTTACAGGTGTTATCACTCTTCCGGAAGGCACAGAGATGTGTATGCCTGGCGATAATGTTACAATGAATGTTGAACTTATCACTCCTATCGCTATTGAAGAAGGTCTTCGCTTCGCTATCCGTGAAGGCGGCAGAACAGTAGGTTCAGGCGTTGTTACAGCTATCAACGAGTAATTTGTGATTGAATAACAAAAAATGGAGCAGTCGGAAGACTGCTCTTTTTTTGCTTTCGGTATATGAAATATGATTTTATATTGCTGTTACCTGCATTTTTTGATATAATAGTTTACGCATTATGACACAATCGATATTTTCGGGTGATTTTATGGTGAAAGAACTTGAAAATTTAACAGGAACCGTTGAAGAAATAACTTATTTCAACGAGGAAAACGGCTACACGGTTATGGATATTTCCAGCAATGGGGATGCAATAACCGTTGTGGGTAATTTCCCGCAGCTTTTTGAAGGCGAAGAGGTTAAGCTGCTTGGCGAATGGGTGAATCACTCAACCTATGGAACACAGTTTAAGGCAAGCCTTGTAGAGCAGACGCTGCCTGCGGATGCGGCGGGCATTCTGCGCTATCTTGCAAGCGGAATTATAAAGGGTGTGCGTGAATCCACGGCTGTTAAGATTGTGGAAGCCTTCGGCACGGATGCTTTTGAGGTTATAGAAAATGATGTGGACCGCCTTTCATCTGTTAAAGGTATAAGCAAACCGAAGGCGAGAAAAATCCAGCAGGAATTCAAGGCACAGTTTGCTTCAAGAGAGGTTATGCGTAATCTTACGGGCATTGGCTTAACACAGAGCGAAGCATTTAAGGCATATAAAGTTTATCATTCTGCAGCATTTGATGTTCTTTCAGACAATCCGTATGCTTTTGTCGGTGATTTCGGCTATTCCTTTGAAAGGGCAGAGGAAATTGCTGAATCGCTTCATTCGCCGGATTTATTTGACTACCGATGCCAGGCCTGCATTGTTTATGCCGTGCGCCATAATCTGGATAACGGTCATACCTGTCTGCCAAGAAGCGCTGTTCTGAAAACAGCTGTGAATTATCTGGAATGCAGTGAAGATACCGCAGAAATTGCAATAGATAATGCAATTTTGAGCCAACAGCTTTTTTCTGCTGAGCTTAGCGGCAGAGAATTTCTTTTTCTTCCTGAAATTTATGAAGCGGAAACAGCCGTTGCAGACAGAATAAAGATGATGGTGAATTATCCGCCAAGGCAGGTGCAAATTCTACCGGGTGAAATCTATGCGTTTGAACAATCAAACGGCATAGAATTTGATGACCGGCAGAGAGCAGCTATTGAAATTGCCGTAAATCAGGGCCTGCTGATTTTAACAGGCGGACCGGGTACGGGTAAAACAACAACGGTTAAAGGCATTATCGCCTTAATGAAGAATAAGGGGCTGAATGTTGCCCTTGCTGCGCCCACCGGGAGAGCCGCAAAAAGAATGACGGAATTAACAGGCTGCGAAGCAAAAACCATTCACCGCCTGCTTGAGGTTGAATATAAGGACGGAGCTGATGAACCCAGTTTTGTTTATAACAGGAAAAACAAGCTGGATGTGGATGCTGTGATTATAGATGAACTTTCCATGGTGGATATAAAACTGTTTGACAGTTTTCTGGAAGCACTTCCCATGAGCGCAAGGCTCATTATGGTTGGTGATAAGGATCAGCTTCCGCCTGTCGGTGCAGGGAATGTGCTTAAGGATTTAACCGAAAGCGGAATGATTCCCGTTGTTCAGCTTGAAAAGATTTTCAGGCAGGCAATGGAAAGCCTTATTGTTACGAATGCACATAAGGTTGTAAAGGGCGATATGCCCGATATGTCGCACAACGATATTCATTCGGACTTCTTTCTGCTTAAGGAGTATTCACCCTATCAGGCGGCAAGAAAAATTGTTGAGCTTGTTACACGCCGTATTCCTGCCGGCTACGGTTATGATGTTTTTTCGGATATTCAAGTGCTTTGCCCCAGCAGAAAGGGCGATGTGGGCAC
The DNA here is from genome assembly GCA_910584985.1 of uncultured Eubacterium sp. GTDB lineage: Bacteria > Bacillota > Clostridia > Oscillospirales > Acutalibacteraceae > Eubacterium_R. Next base: position 84,254 of record CAJUDJ010000003.1, read on the forward strand.
GGAAAATCTGAATTTTCTGCTGCAGCAGCGTCTGAATCCTGCACGGAAAGGAAAGGCGGAAATAAAGCATAACGGTTATGTGCTGCGTGAGGGCGACAGGGTTATGCAGATAAAAAATAACTACGATGTGCCTTGGTTCAGGTCAGGCGACAATGGAACAGGCGTGTTTAACGGTGATATCGGAATACTTACAAAGATTGATAAAGCCAATGACATTCTGAATGTACGGTTTGATGACAGGGAAGCGATGTATTCGCTGGAAAGCGCAAGAGAATTGGAACTGGCCTATGCCATGACGGTGCATAAAAGTCAGGGATCTGAATTTGAGTCAGTTGTAATGCCGGTTATTGCAACACCGCCAAAACTGGCTTACAGAAATCTTTTCTATACTGCGCTTACAAGGGCCAAAAGTCTTATTGTTTTAACTGGAAATGAAAATTCGGTTCGTGCAATGGTGGAAAATGATAAAAAAAGCAGGCGTTACAGCGCACTTGGTTATTTTTTAACGGTTGACAATAATCCATTCTTGCAGTAACATTTATTTATATTATATTTAAGGAATGACAGTATGTTTGGTTATGATTTAGGTATAGATTTAGGTTCAAGCTCCATCGTTATCACAGTTCCCGGAAAAGGGGTTGTTGTAAACGAGCCATCCTATGTTGCCTATGACACGGAAACAGAAAAAATTATATATGCAGGCAGGCGGGCTTATTATCTTGAGGGCAGAGAGCCTGATGGAATTACGGTGATTCAGCCTGTTATAAACGGAGCTGTAACCAATTATTCGATTGCACAGCAGATGGTTAAGTTTTTTATAGACAAGGTTATCGGAAAAAGTCTGTTTAAGCCAAGGGTTGTTGCTTCCATTTCGGCACTGAGCACGGATGTTGAAAAACGAACCCTTGTGTCGGTAATTATTACGGCAGGGGCAAGATCGGTCTGCCTTGTTGAGGAGGCGCTTTGTGCTGCTTTCGGAGCAGGAGTTGACCCTTTGCTGCCGTCCGGTGTGTTTGTGATTGATGTTGGCGGAGGAACAACTGATATGGCAGTTGTCAGTCAGGGCTGTATGAACCAGATGGAAACATTGCGCATTGCCGGGGATCATTTTGATGCGGAAATTACCAAATATCTGCATGACAAATACGGAATTCTGATCGGAAAACGCACAGCTGAGGAGGTTAAGAAGAATATTGCCTGTGCTGTGCCGAGAGAGGAAGATGTGGCCATGCAGGTTAAGGGCAGGGATATGGTAACCGGCTTGCCCGGTGTGGCTGAAATAACGGGAAACGAGCTCTATGTATGTTTAAAGCCGCTTTTTGAACAGCTTGCAAATTCAGCGATTGCGTTGTTTGAAAGAACCTCTCCCCAGCTTATGGCGGATATTACTTCGGATGAGGTAATCTTAACAGGCGGCAGCTCGGAGCTGTATGGGCTCGATAAAATGTTTTCACAGGCACTAAATCTGGATGTAACCGTTGCCCCAAGGGCAGAGCTTTGCGTTGCAAAGGGCGCAATGGTGGCACTGAATAAAATGCATGTGCTGGATCAGTACGGCTATCGCTTTAAAACAAAGCAGGATGTAAGGATAAAATAGTTAAAACGGAGGAACGCATATGGATAGATTTTCTAAATTTCACCCATTTGTCTGTTTCTCCTTTTTTGCAGGTGTAATTACCGTTACCATTCTTTTTACAAATTCCTTTTTTACAGCACTTTCTCTTTTCGGTGCATTCTTATATTCGGTTAAACTGCAGGGAAGAAAAGCCGTGGTTTTTTTTATGAAATATATTATTCCGATTGTTCTGTTTGCTGCTTTTTTCAATATGCTGTTTGTCAGATACGGAAAACATATACTTTTTGTCGTAAAGGGAATTAACTTTACGCAGGAGGGATTTTTGTCAGGCTTGCTCACAGGGATTATGATTGGGGCTGTTATGCTTTGGTTTTTCTGCTATAACCGGGTAATTACAAGTGATAAGTTTATGGCACTGTTCGGCGGTATTGCACCGAACACAGCCCTTCTTTTTTCTATGATTCTGCGGTTTCTTCCGCTGATGGCACAAACGGCTGAAGAAATAAAAACATCAAATAAAGGTATGGGGATTGCAGAAAAAGGATTACGAGATGCCGTAAACCGATTTTCGGCTTTAATTTCCATCAGCCTTGAAAAAAGCATTGAAACAGCTGATTCCATGCGGGCAAGAGGTTTTGGAAAAAAGAAAAAAAGAGGCTTTTATTCTGCCTTTGCATTCCGATTTTCAGATGCGGCAGCAGCATTTTTTATGATAACAGTCGTAATTCTGATAATTGCTTTCAGTGTAAGCGATTATCCCTATATCCTTTTGAACCCGGGTATTCATATTCAAAACCACAATCTGGCTATTCTGGCATTATTCGGTGTGTTTTCGGTTTTTCCAACAGCTGTTGATTTAACGGAGGAAGCAAAATGGCTTTTGTTGAAATCAAAAATTTAAAATTTTCTTATCCGCAGTGCGAAAGCCGTGCGCTGAACGGTGTTGATTTATCGGTGAATGAGGGCGAAATCTGCCTGCTTATCGGAAAATCGGGCAGCGGAAAATCCACTATGCTCCGGCTTTTGAAAAAGGAAATTGCGCCGCATGGGGAAATCAGCGGTGAAATCCACATAAAAACAGATAATATCGGCTTTGTAAATCAGAATGTTGAAAGCAATATTGTTATGGATACCGTTCAGGGCGAGCTTGCTTTTGCACCGCAGAACCTTGGCAGAAGCAAAAAGGAAACAGCACTTAAATTGGCGGAAACAGCAAGTTATTTTAATCTCGGAGCTATATTTAATCAAAAAACAGCAAGCCTTTCGGGCGGCAGCAAGCAGATTGTTTCTCTTGCCGCCGTGTTTGCCGCCAAAACTGATTTGCTGATTCTGGACGAGCCGGTTTCCCAGCTTGATCCGATTGCCGCAGATGAATTTATACAGATTGCCGCAAGGCTGAACAGGGAGCAGGGCACCACCGTTCTGATCAGCAGCCACAGAACAGAGCATATTCTGCCGATAGCGGATAAAATCGCCGTTATGGAAAAAGGAAGTATTATTTTTTGCGGTCCGCCTGCAGATGCAGCCCACTTTCTGGTTGAAGAAAATCACGAAATGAAGCTTGCTCTGCCGCAGTATACGCAGGTGTTTCAGGGCAATCCCATTGATTTTGTTTCTGCAAAACGGGCTGTTTCAGCGCTGAGATATAAAGCTTGTGTGCCAAGCTGTAAAATGGATGCTTCATTAGTTGTAAAGGGACTGTGCTTTACATATGAAAGAAAGCTGCCGGATGTGTTTTATAAGCTTGATTACGAAGCTGAACACGGAAAAATCAATGCAGTAATCGGCGCAAACGGCAGCGGAAAAACTACCTTGCTGAAATGCCTTTGCGGTGTGCTGAAAAGCTATGGCGGAAAAATAAAAACAAAGGGAAAAGCAGCCTATATGCCCCAGAATGTTCACACGCTTTTTCTGAAAGATACTGTTTTTCAGGAAATCGGCGATATGAAATTGCTTGAACGGTTCAATCTGGAAAAGCTGGCACAGAAAAATCCCTTTGATTTAAGCGGCGGCGAAGCACAGCGGCTTGCACTTGCAAAAATGATGACTGTGCAGTGCGATGTGCTTTTACTTGATGAGCCCACAAAAAGCGTTGATGCACCGTTTGCCGCCTGTTTTGCTGAAATGCTGAGAACGCTTGCCGATGAAGGAAAAACGATTGTGTTTGCAACGCACGATCTGGAATTTGCCGCAAGGTATGCGGATAATGCCGCATTTCTGTTTAACGGAAAAATTGCTGCTTCTGCACCTGTAAAAGAAGTTTTTTCCGCTCTTGATATTTATACTACTTCAATTGCAAAGCTTACAGGCGGAAAAGCCGTTTCGGCAAAGGAAATTGAGGTGGCAGAATGAGCAGAAAGGCATTTCGGATTTTTTCCTTTTCCGCAGCAATCCTTGCAGTTGTTATAACGGTTTTGTGGCAAATCTTTTTTTCACAAACCACTTCTTTTTATCTTACGGCAGCGGTTATTCTTATCTTTTCCATTTTGCCGTTTTTATTAAGCTACGAAAAATCCCTGCCGTCTGCCCGTGAGCTGGCGCTGATTGCTGTTTTGATTTCGCTTGCGGTTATTTCAAGAGCTGTTTTTTATCTTGTTCCGCAGTTCAAGCCAATCGGTGCAGTTGTTATTGCGGCAGCCGTGTGCCTCGGTGCTGAAAGGGGCTATGTTATCGGGGCTTTTTCAGCCTTTATTTCAAATTTTATTTTCGGCCAGGGAATACACACACCGTTTCAGATGGCGGCGCTCGGGCTTGTTGGCTTTGCGGCAGGGTTTATATTCAAAAAAATAAAGCCGAACAGATGGCTTCTTGCCATTGTTGGCTTTTTCCTGACTTTTGTGCTCTATGGTGTAATTGCCGATACAAGCTCGGTTATTTTTCTTGCAGATCATTTCACACTTGCTTCCGCTGCGGCTGTTTATGCGGCAGGGCTTCCGTTTTCGGCAATCTTCGGCGGTGCAACGGCAGTTTTTCTTTTCCTGTTCGGGGAAGAATTTATTAAAAAAATAAACAGAATCAATATAAAATACGGAATTGTTCAAACGGAGGATTACAATGATGGAAAACAATGAAAATGTGCTGGATAAAATTTCAAAGCTTGCTTTTACAACCGCAATTATCGGCATCTGCACAATCGGAATCTGTCCTGCATTCGGGGCAATCGGTATTGCCGCACCGCTTGTAATGAAACATAAAAAAGCAAAGCTCAGTAAAGAAACACAGGCAAGAAATAAAAAGGCCGTGCTTGCAGGCATCATTTCGCTGGTTATGTTTGTTTTGGATATTGTGCTTTTAACCGTTTTCGGTTTGAAGCTTGGTTGGTTACAGTAATTTAATATATCGCAAAAGGCTCTCTTTACACAAGGGAGCCTTTTATTTACTGTTTTTCAGAAAACATTTATTTATAGTATTGATTTTTGCAATGGCATAAGTGAGGTGAGAAAATGAGCCAACGAACAGATTGACAGCCTAAAATGGGTAAGTCAAAAAAATATCTGTTTGCAGCTGCGTATTACGGAAGATACATCAGATAAACCGTATGCGTTATCTGATTATTTGAATATTTCCAGAACGGAATTTATTGAAAAGGGAATCGACTTATTATATGATCAGATGAAAAAAATAAAAGAGTTTACTGTCCATCGCTAAATACACAGTAAACCCATAGAAGCACAAACATAAGGGATATACCCAAATGCCGTAAATCTATTATACGGTAAATTGGGTATATTTCAAGTGTCTGAACAAATTTAAACAGAAAGGAACTATATGAAATATGTCTAAAATAATCAGCAGCATAATTGGTGCAGATGGACAGAATCCAAAACGCATTTAAGAAGGAATGTTTTATTTGCACAGCCCAGTGCGGAAAGAAATGAATTTTAATCCGTATTAAGTAAATAAGCAAACAACCGTTCATTGAACGGCTGTTTTTTGTGCATATGTAAAATTCAGCCTTCCCCGAAAGGGGAAGGCTGTCAACAAGGTTGACGGATGAGGGGATGGTTTTACAACAGATTTTAACCTCATTCAGTGCAAGCGGTTTCCCTTCGCCTGAAAGGAGAAGGCTTGATCGGATAAAAACTGCAGTACCGTGTTCCTTTCTGAAAGGGAAAGCCTTTTATGCTTCCTTGGTTAAGAAAACATAAAAGGCTTTAAATTCAATAATTTTTACACAATCAGTCCGGATAGCCATTCGGATTCTGGCTCTGCCAGCGCCAGCTGTCTTCGCACATTTCTTCAATATCTCTTTTTGCTTTCCAGCCAAGTTCTTTTAATGCCTTTGCAGGGTCTGAATAGCAGGTTGCAATATCGCCTGCACGGCGCGGGCCGATTTTGTAAGGCACCTTTGCACCGGATGCCTTTTCAAATGCTTTTACAACATCCAGCACGCTGTAGCCCTTGCCTGTGCCGAGGTTATAAATATAAAGTCCTGTGGCATCGCTGATTTTTTCGACTGCCTTTACATGACCGAGTGCCAGGTCCACAACATGAATATAATCTCTTACACCTGTGCCGTCATGCGTGTCATAATCATCGCCCCAAACATTCAGGAATTCACGCTTGCCGATGGCAACCTGTGTGATATACGGCATCAGATTGTTCGGTATTCCGTTCGGATCTTCGCCCATAGTGCCGCTTTTGTGTGCACCGATCGGATTGAAGTAGCGAAGCAGGCAGATGGACCATTCGTTGTCGGAAACATATAAATCACGCATAATTTCCTCAATCATAAATTTGGTTCTGCCGTATGGGTTGGTTACGCCGCCAACCTTCATATCCTCTGTAAGCGGAGAAATATTATCCATTCCATAAACCGTTGCAGATGAGGAGAAAACAATTCTTTTACAGCCGTTACTGCGCATAACATCAAGCAGTACAAGCGTGCCGTTTACATTATTGTCAAAATATTCAAGCGGCTTGTAAACGCTTTCGCCAACTGCCTTTAGGCCTGCAAAATGAATAACGGAATCAATGTTTTCAGCCTTGAAAATTTTGTCCATTCCGTCATGGTCGCGGATGTCGCATTCATAATAGGTAAAAGCCCTGTCTGTAAGTGCCTTTATTCTTTCAATGCTCGATTTCTTGCAGTTGCAGAAATTATCAACAATAACCACATCAACGCCTGCATTCAGAAGCTCAACGCAGGTGTGGCTGCCGATATAGCCTGCACCGCCTGTTACCAAAACTGCCATAAAATAATCCTTCTTTCAAATAATTTGTTATTAATAAGCCTTGCCCCAGTAAAGCATATGCTTTGCCGGTTTGCCGCAGCACACACAGGTGTCTGCAAGCTGTTCCTGCTCAAGCGGAATGCAGCGTGAACCAACGCCTGTAAGCTCTTTAACCTTATCTTCGCATTCTTCGCATCCGCACCACATTGCCTTTACAAAGCCATCGCCGTTTTCATCAAGCGCTTTTGTGATTTCATCCAGCGTTCTGCACACATAGGTTCTGCGTTCCCTGTTTTCAAGCGCAGCATTGTAAATGCCGTTTCTAACCTCTTCCAGCTTTTGCGGAATTACGGTTTCCAGTTCGTCAAGTGAAACAAAGGTTTTTTCCCTGTTGTGGCGTGTTACGATAACACATTGATTGTTTTCAATGTCCTTCGGGCCGATTTCAAGCCGAATCGGCACGCCCTTCATTTCGTATTCTGCAAACTTCCAGCCGGGGCTGTTATTGGAATCGTCTATTTTTGCACGGCAGATTTTCTTTAATCTGCTGCAAACCTCATTTGCTTTATCCAGCACGCCTTCTTTATGCTGTGCAACAGGCACAACAATAACCTGAATTGGTGCAACAGCCGGCGGAAGCACAAGCCCATTATTATCGCCGTGCGTCATAATAATGGCGCCGATTAAGCGGGTTGTCATGCCCCATGAGGTCTGATGCGGATAAACAAGCTTGTTTTCCTTATCTGAATACTGTATTTCAAATGCTTTTGCAAAGCCGTTTCCGAAATAATGTGATGTGCCTGCCTGAAGCGCCTTTCCGTCATGCATCAGTGCTTCAATGCAGTATGTACGCTCTGCGCCTGCAAATTTATCGCTTTCGGTTTTCATACCCTGCACAACGGGAATGGCAAGGTGTTTCTGGCAGAATTCCGTGTAAACATTCAGCATTTTTTCTGTTTCTTCGATTGCTTCCTCGGCAGTTGCGTGAAGCGTGTGCCCCTCCTGCCACAGAAATTCGCGGGAACGCAGAAACGGTCTTGTTGTTTTTTCCCATCTTACAACGGAAACCCATTGGTTGTAAAGCTTCGGCAGATCACGGTAGGAATGCACCACATTTTTGAAATGCTCGCAGAACAGCGTTTCCGATGTGGGCCTTACACAGAGCCGCTCCTCAAGCTTTTCACTTCCGCCTATTGTTACCCATGCGCATTCAGGTGCAAATCCCTCAACATGGTCTTTCTCCTTCTGAAGCAGACTTTCCGGTATAAACATCGGCATACAAACATTTTCGTGGTCTGTATCCTTAAACATTTTATCAAGAATTTTCTGAATATTTTCCCATATGGCATATCCGTAAGGTCTTATAACCATGCAGCCCTTAACGCTTGTGTATTCAACAAGCTCTGCTTTTTTGCATATATCAGTATACCATTTTGCAAAATCCTCATCCATGGATGTAATGTCATCCACCATTTTTTTCTGATCCTTTGCCATAAAAATGTCTCCTTTGGCATATTATAAATCCTACTATATTATAAATCCTACTATATTATAAACGAATTAAACGCATATGTAAAGTGCTGAATTTACAGAAAACCGCTTTCAGATAATATTAGGCAATTTGAATAATATTTATATTAAAAACACCTTATTTATAGTGGTTTTTTAACTTGAAAATAGAAAAAAGCAGTGATACAATTACTTTTGAATTTAAAGACGCATAATAGTAAAATGCAGCTTATGAAAGGCGGTGAAGCCTGTTGGCATTCAGTTTGTTTTCACCAGTTACAATGGATATAAAAAGCGAGCTTTTGGAGCAGCTTGAAATAGAAACGGTTTTTGAAATCCCGTTTATTCATGTTGCAGTTGACGAGGGCACGGTGGTTTCATGGATTATTATGGCTGTGCTTGTAATTGCATCTGCACTGCTTACAAGAAATCTGAAAGTAAGCGGAAAAATATCAAAGCGCCAGCTTGTTCTTGAGGTTTGTATGGATAAGCTGATCAGTTTCTTCAGTAAAATATTAGGCAAAGAAGGCATAAAGTATATGCCTTGGCTGATGAGCATGGCGATTTTTACAGGCGCTTCCAATATGGTTGGCATATTCGGCTTCAAGCCGCCCACAAAAAGCCTTCAGGTAACGGCGGCAATGGCAATCACAAGCATTCTTCTTGTTGAATTTGCAGGAATCAGGGAAAAAGGGCTTAAAAAGCATATAAAGGCTTTTGCACAGCCTGTTGCGATTGTTGCACCGATTAATCTTCTGGAGCTTATCATAAAGCCACTTTCTCTTTGTATGCGTCTGTTCGGAAATGTTCTTGGTGCATTCATTATTATGGAACTCATAAAGAGCGTTGTGTTCCTGAAGCTTGGCGTGCCTGTGGCATTCAGCCTGTATTTTGATTTGTTTGACGGATTTTTGCAGGCGTATATTTTTGTATTTTTAACAGCAATGTATGTAAAAGAAGCTGTTGAATAAAAATAAACAGATTATTTTGAAATAAAGGAGACAGAATTATGGGAGTAGCAATCGGAGCAGCAGTAGCTGTATTGGCAGGCTTAGGTGCAGGTATAGGCATCGGTATTGCAACAGGTAAGGCAGTTGAGGCAATCGCACGCCAGCCTGAAGCAGCAGGCGATATAAGAACCTCGCTTCTTCTTGGCTGTGCACTTGCAGAGGCAACGGCAGTTTACGGCCTTGTGGTCAGCATACTTATCATTTTCTTTATTGGTTAATTTATTCAGGTTGAAAGGAAAAATCAGTTATGCTTAAGTTTAACTGGAATTTTCTTTTTACGCTTATAAATCTAGTTGTTTTCTTTTTACTTATGAGAAAATTTCTGTTCAAACCGATTATGAATGTTTTGAATAAGCGTAAAGAGATGATTGAAAATCAGTTCAGTGATGCCGAACATGCAAATGAGCAGGCACAGGAACTGAAAACACAGTATGAAGAAAAAATAGAAAATATCAATGCAGAATCAAATCAGATTATAAACAGGGCAAAGGAATCTGCCCGTGCAGAATATGATAAGATTATGAACAGGGCAGAGGCAGATGCCGAAAATCTGAAAGCAGCAGCTAAAAGGCAGGCAGATGCGGCTGTTGAAAACGAAATGCGCACTGCAAGAGAAAACATTGCAGGCATTGCTATAGACGCTGCAGTGAAAGTTTTGGGTGCAAATGTTTCGCCGGAAACAGACAGCAGTATTTTTGATGAATTTTTGAATGAAGGCAGTGAAGAAAATGAGTCTCAGAATTGATGATTATGTAAATGTGCTGCTTTCCAATGAAGTAAGCACGGCAGAGCTTGAAAAGGCAAAGAAGATTCTGTTTTCCTCTGAGGAACTGCTTCAGATATTAAACAGCCCGTCTGTTTCACCGCAGGAAAAAAGAAGGGTTGTAAGTGAAATCTTTTCTGCTTCGGTTAAGGGTGTTATTACTGCCCTTTCCGAGCAGTGCCATGCAGATAAAATCAAAGAGGTTTTAGGTGCCTATACGGCTGTGTTGGATAGGAAAAACAGAGTTGCCAGAGCAACACTCATCTGTGTTAATGAGCCGGATGAAAAGCAGCTTCGGGGTATTGAAGAATTTATCTGTAAAGAGGAAGATGCTGGTTCTGCTAAAATTGAAATCGTGAAAGATGAAAGCCTTATAGGCGGATTTATTATTCAGATAGGCAATAAGCAGTTTGACAGAAGCTTAAAAAGCAAAATCAGCAGAATTAAGGAAAAACTGGTTGATGATGCAAGAAAATCATCTTCTGTGGATGCAAATGGAATTATCTCCATCCTGCGAAGCGAAATCAGGGATTATGATTTTGAAACCTCAAGCGAAGAGGTGGGCACAGTAATCAGAGTTGGGGACGGAATTGCGGTAATACACGGGCTTGACCATGTTATGTACGGTGAAATCGTGATTTTTGACTGCGGCATAAAAGGAATGGTGCAGGATATCAAGCGTTCCTCCGTTGGCTGCATTCTTTTCGGACCGGACAGTGAAATTCACGAGGGCACACGAGTGCGCCGAACGCATAAAAATGCGGGTGTTCCCGTTGGCGATGCATTTATAGGCAGAATTGTTAATGCGCTTGGCGAGGCAATAGACGGAAAGGGAGAAATACCTGCCGGGGAATACAGGCTGGTTGAAAACGCAGCACCGTCTATTGTGGAACGGAAATCCGTATCGCAGCCGATGGAAACGGGCATTCTTGCCATTGATTCCATGTTTCCAATCGGCAGAGGACAGCGAGAGCTGATTATCGGCGACAGGCAGACGGGAAAAACTTCTGTTGCCGTGGATACCATTCTGAATCAGAAGGGGAAAAACTGTATTTGCATCTACAATGCAATCGGGCAGAAGGCATCAACAGTTGCCAAGCTTGTGAATACCCTTGAAAAGGGTGGTGCAATGGAATACACGGTTGTTGTTTGCTCTACTGCATCCGATTCAGCATCGCTTCAGTATATATCACCGTATTCTGCAACGGCAATTGCGGAGTACTTTATGTATAAGGGCAGGGATTGCCTGATTGTTTATGATGACTTAAGCAAGCACGCCGTGGCTTACCGTGCGCTTTCGCTTCTGCTGGAGCGTTCACCGGGAAGAGAGGCGTATCCCGGTGATGTATTCTATCTGCATTCCAGGCTGCTTGAGCGCTCCTCAAGGCTTTCGGATGCACTTGGCGGCGGTTCTATAACCGCACTGCCGATTATTGAAACGCAGGCCGGCGATGTATCGGCTTATATACCCACAAATGTGATTTCCATAACGGACGGACAGATTTTCCTTGAAAGCGATTTGTTTTTCAGCGGTCAGCGTCCGGCTGTCAATGTCGGCCTTTCCGTATCCCGTGTAGGCGGTGCGGCACAGACAAAGGCAATGAAAAGCGCTGCCGGTTCGCTTCGTGTTGATCTGGCACAGTACCGTGAGATGGAAGTATTTACGCAGTTTTCATCAGATCTTGATGAAGAAACAAAAGCGGCACTTGCGTACGGCAGGGGCTTAATGGAGCTGCTCAAGCAGCCGCTCGGAAAGCCGCTTTCACTTGCCCTGCAGGTTATAACTCTGGTTGCCGCAGCAGGGAAAAAATTTGTTGGTGTTCCTGTAAATGATATAAAAAAATATCAGGCAGAACTGCTTGCATATTTTGAAAACTCTTATTTTGATATTATCAGCGAAATTGAGGATAAAAAGGTGCTGGATAATGCACTTAAGGAAAAAATCCTTGCAGCTGCTGATAGCTTTCAGAAAGGCAGATAATGGCGAACGCAAGGGAAATTCAGGGCAGAATAAAATCCATTAAGGATACAAGAAAGATTACAAGTGCAATGTATATGGTTTCTTCCTCCAAGCTTCAGAAAGCAAGGCGGGATTTGCAGAACACGGAACCTTATTTCTATGCAATTCAGGAGAGTCTTGCTAAAATACTTAATTTTGCCCCGGAGGTTGGAAGTAAGTTTTTCGATCAGCGTGAAGAAAAAAAAGGAAAAGACAGAAGAATCGGCTATCTGGTTATCACGGCAGACAAGGGACTTGCCGGTGCTTATAATCACAATGTTATCAAAATGGCCGAGGAGCTTTCACTTAACGAAGAGGATGATATGCTTTTCGTTGTCGGACAGGTAGGCAGGCATTATTTTGAAAGAAAAAGCATTCCGATTGATATTCATTTCAATTATACTGCGCAGAACCCTTCTATGAACCGTGCTCGGCATATTGCCGAAAAGCTGACAGAGCTTTTTCTGGATGAAAAAATTGATGAAGTATTTGTAATTTTTACCAGAATGATTAATTCCATAACGGTTGAACCTGTGTTTCAGAAGCTGCTTCCGCTGAAAGAAGAACATATTGAAATCAAAGATAAGAATAATTATTATGAGCATGCGGATTTTATGCCGGATGTGCAGACCGTGTTTGACAAAATTGTTCCGAATTATGTTGCCGGTTTTATTTACGGCGCTTTGATAGAATCCTATTGCAGTGAGCATAATTCAAGAATGATGGCGATGCAGACGGCAACGGATGCCGCATCGGATATGATTAAGCGACTCGGCATTCAGTATAACCGTGCAAGGCAGGCCGCAATAACGCAGGAAATTACAGAGGTTATTGCCGGCTCAAAGGCACAGAAGAATAAAACAGTTTAACCGCTGTGTGCGGTTTTGGTTAGGAGGAAATCCTAAATGAATAAAGGTAAAATCGTTCAGGTAATGGGGCCTGTTGTTGATGTTGAGTTTGACGGTATGCTTCCAAGACTTAAGGATGCGCTTTATGTAACCGTAAACGGAAAACGGCTTGTTATGGAGGTTTCGCAGCATATTGGCAATAAAACCGTAAGGTGCGTTATGCTTTCCGCTTCCGAGGGCCTTTATAAAGATATGGAGGTTACTGCCAAGGGCGGAGCAATTTCCGTGCCTGTCGGCAGAAAATGCCTTGGCAGGCTTTTTAATGTTGTGGGTGAAACAATTGACGGGCTTGAAAATCTTGATCATGCAGAGCATTGGGAAATCCACAGAAAACCGCCGCGTTTTGAGGATCAGTCCTCGGCAGTTGAAATTCTTGAAACGGGAATTAAGGTTATTGATCTTTTAACACCGTATGTCAAGGGCGGAAAAATCGGTCTGTTCGGCGGAGCAGGAGTCGGGAAAACCGTTCTGATTCAGGAGCTTATTACAAATGTTGCCAATGTTCACGGAGGCTATTCCATTTTTACCGGCGTAGGTGAGCGTTCAAGAGAGGGAAACGATCTCTGGAATGAAATGAAGGAATCCGGTGTTATCAATAAAACAGCACTTGTTTTCGGCCAGATGAATGAACCGCCCGGTGCGCGTATGCGTGTTGCCGAAACAGGGCTTACAATGGCAGAATATTTTCGTGATGAAGAACATCAGGATGTGTTGCTGTTTATAGATAATATATTCCGTTTTGTGCAGGCAGGCTCTGAGGTTTCGGCACTGCTCGGCAGAATTCCCTCCGCGGTCGGCTATCAGCCCACGCTGGCAACAGAAATGGGCGAGCTGCAGGAACGGATTGCTTCAACAAAAAGCGGTTCCATAACATCTGTTCAGGCAGTCTATGTGCCGGCAGACGATTTAACGGACCCTGCCCCTGCAACTACCTTTGCTCATCTTGATGCAACAACCGTGCTTTCAAGAAAGATAGCAGAAAAGGGCATTTATCCCGCTGTTGACCCTCTTGAATCCAACAGCCGTATACTTGAGGCAGAAACGGTTGGCGAAGAGCATTATCAGGTTGCAAGGCGTGTGCAGGAATATCTTCAAAAATATAAAGAGCTTCAGGATATTATTGCCATTCTCGGCATGGAAGAGCTTTCCGAAGAGGATAAAACAACAGTTTACCGTGCAAGAAAAATTGAGAAGTTTTTATCACAGCCGTTTCATGTTGCCGAAATGTTTACAGGGCTCAGGGGTGTTTATGTTCCTGTTTCAGAAACCGTTAAAGGCTTTAAGGCGATTATAGACGGTGAAGTGGATGATGTGCCGGAAGCTGCATTCTTTAATGCAGGCACAATAGAGGATGTGCTTGAAAAAGCAAAAGGTATGAAATAAAAGCAAAGGAGTATGCTTTGAAAACTTTTAATCTGAAAATTATTGCTTCCAATAAGGTTTTTTATGACGGTGAATGCCAGAGCCTTACCATTCCTTACATTGACGGCGGGCAGATGGGTTTTCTTGCAAATCATGAAAATACCGTTGTTCCGATTGAAAGCGGTGAAATGAAAATCAAAACCGAAAACGGTAAAATTATAGAAGCCTTTGTGGGGGATGGATTTGCTGAATTTTTGGATAACGAGGCAATTCTTGTCTGTGTTTCGGCAGAGCTGCCGGAGGAAATAGATGCAAGGCGTGCAGAAGAAGCAATAATCCGGGCTGAAGAAGAAATGCGCCAGAAGCAGAGCAGACTTGAATACAGTGTTTCCAGAGCGAATATCTCCAGAGCAATGGAAAGAATAAAGGTAAAAAGAAGGCATCAGATCTAAAGAAAAAAGGGAAGCATATGCTTCCCTGATTTGTATTATAAAGGAGAACGCAAAGTGGCAGTTAAATTAATCGCAATGGATCTGGATGGCACACTTATGTCGTCCGATCATATCACTGTAACCGAAAAAACGAAAAAAGCCCTGTTAAAAGCACATCATTTGGGCATCAAAACCGCCATTGCAACCGGGCGCACGCTTTCGGTTATCGGAAATGTTCTTGAACAGGTGCCTTTTATTGATTATGTTATCTATTCAAACGGTGCTTCTGTGTTTGACAGATGTAAAGGTGAAAACGTTTACACTAGTGCTATCCCCTCTGAAACTGTCAGCAGGCTTGTTGCTGTTCTTGAAAGTTATCCTGTTTATTATGAACTGTATGCCGGTGGCTGTATTCATTCCCAGGCGGATAAGGGAAAATATTTTAAAAATAAAGATCTGCCGCAGGAATTTCTTGATTTCTATCTGGAAAATATTAAAAATCACGCCAGTCTAAGTGAATATGCCGAAAAGAATGATATTGAAAAAATCAATCTTTTTTATTTCGGCGGAGAATTTTATGATGAAATCAAAAGAAAGCTGCTTGCTGTAAGCGGTATTGATTACACCTCTCCCGTATCCGGCGATATTGAAATGACGGCAAAGGGCGTAAACAAGGGTGCGGCATTGGACAATCTTTGTAAAGCAATTAACTTTACGCCTGATGAAATAATGTCTTTTGGAGATGCCGATAATGATATAGAAATGCTGCAGTTCTCCGGCTGTGGAATTGCAATGGCCAATGCTTCTGAGGAGTGTAAGCGTGCGGCAAAATATGAAACACTTTCAAATGCACAGGATGGAATTGCTGCAGCAATCGAAAAATTCATTTTTGAACCATTAAAACCCAAGCTGTTGGTTTCAGCCTGCCTTTTAGGCGAAAACTGCAAGTATAACGGCGGAAATAATTATTGTGAAGATGTTGCAGGGCTTTCTGCATATTTCAATCTGATCCCGATTTGCCCCGAATGCTTCGGCGGTCTGCCGATTCCAAGAGTTCCCAATGAAATCATAAACGGCAGAGTTGTTTCAAAAAACGGAGAGGATTATACAAAGGAATATGGGGACGGTGCTGAAAAATCTCTTTATATTGCCAATGAAAACAACTGTGGTTATGCCTTACTTAAGGAAAGAAGTCCTTCCTGCGGTTTCGGAAAGATATATGACGGCTCATTTTCAGGCACTCTTACAAGCGGAAACGGAGTTACTGCAGATTTGTTGGATGAAAACAGCATAAGAATATTCGGTGAAAGCGAAATAGACAAACTGCTTGATGAATTCGATTTCTGAAACTGAATAAAGAATGCGGCGTTTCATTATGAAACGCCGCATTCTTCAATTATCAATTAGTGTAGTATTACAATTTATTGCTGAAGCTTTTCAAATCCTGCTTAACAGGTTCTGATAAATGCTTGAATTCAATATCATCAATTGCTCCCTGCAATGCATATAAATGCACAGTGCAGACTTCGGGATTTGCGGAGCTTCAGCATGAAATAGGATTCTTTGCTGCCAAGCTGAAAGCAGTTGGCTTCCGCACAGCTGATGTCAACTGCTTTCAGCTTTTTATCCGTTGATTTTCCTATATTTTTCATAGAGCGGAGCTCAGCCATCTCATAATTTGTTCGTGTGATTTTTCACACGAATTTCCCCCTTACTGTTCAACTGAAAAATTGTAAAATAATTCTGTCTGTTTGTCAATCCGGCACTCGGATATGGATATAAAATGTCAGATAAAATCCTTTAAATGGATTATTGAAAAAAGAAAAAAGATATGTTAATATAATAATTATATATAAAACCTGTAAAAATTTTTGATTTGCTGTGGAAAATGATTTTTCTTCGGCAGAAAGGGCTGTAATTATATGAAAAAAAGTTCTTTTAAATCAGGGGTTCACCCGTTTGAAGGCAAGTCGTATTCGCAGAATATGGAGATAAAAAGCATTAATGCGGATAAAATTATGGTTTTTCCAATGAGTCAGCATATCGGTGCACCTGCAAAGCCTGTTGTAAAGGTGGGCGACAGAGTGCTGAAAGGAATGAAGATTGCCGAGGCGGCGTCTTTCATTTCAAGCCCCGTTTACAGCTCTGTTTCGGGAACGGTTAAGGCGATAGAGGAATGCCATATGATCAGCGGCACGCCCTCGCTTGCAATCACGGTTGAAAATGATTTTGAAGATGAATGTGTGCAGGGCTTTGGTGAAAGCAGAAATCCGGATGCGTTATCGGAAGAGGAAATTGTGAACATTATTTCCGAAAGCGGCATTGTGGGCCTTGGTGGAGCAGGCTTTCCAACAGGCGTTAAGCTTTCGCCCAAGAATAAAGACAGCATTGATTATATCATTGTGAACGGTGCGGAATGTGAGCCGTATTTAACATCCGATTACAGAATTATGCTGGAAAGAGCAGAGCAGATTTTAGCAGGCGTTTCCGTTATTCTTCGTTTGTTTGCGCATGCGAGAGCTGTTATTGCAATAGAGGACAATAAGCCCGAAGCCATTCATGTGTTTGAAGAAAAGTGCAGTGCATATGATAAAATCAGCACAATGCGGCTGAAAACACGCTATCCGCAGGGCGGTGAAAGGCGGCTGATTGCTTCTGTTACAGGAAGAAAAATCAATTCGCATATGCTTCCTGCCGATGCAGGTGTGGTTGTGATAAATGCGGCAACTGTTTATGCGATTTATAACGCGGTTTGCAGAAATATTCCGCTGATAAGCAAGGTTGTTACGATAACAGGAGACGGCGTGCAGTCCCCCTGCAATGCAGAAGTGCCGCTCGGTGTTTTCTTTTCCTATGTTATGGAACAGTGCGGCGGACTGAAGGAGAATGCGGTTAAGCTTATATCCGGCGGACCTATGATGGGTATGGCAATGCCCGGGCTGGATTTCCCTGTGATAAAAACGTCCTCGTCCGTGCTTGCAATTACAAGCGATGATGTTGCAAAAATGAAAACAACTGCCTGCATACACTGCGGCAGATGTGTGGGTGTCTGCCCTGAAAATCTTGTGCCACAGCTTATGGCGCAGGCAGCAAAGGCAGAAAATTATGAACGGTTTGAAACACTGAACGGCATGGAATGTATTGAATGCGGCTGCTGCACCTATGTGTGCCCTGCCAAACGGCCGCTGACGCAGACATTCAAGCTTGCCAAAATTGCCGTAAGGGCAACAAAAACTGCAAAATAAGGAGGGTTGCATATGTATAATGTTTCGGTTTCCCCTCATATCAGGGATAAAAGTTCAACAACAAAAATAATGGCGGATGTGTGTATCGCACTTACGCCTGCACTGGCGTTCGGCGTGTGGCATTTCGGCTGGAATGCTCTGATTATCATTCTTTCTTCGGTTGCAAGCTGTGTGCTTTCGGAAATTATTTTCGAGCTGATTATTAAAAAGCCTTTAACGGTGTTTGATTTAAGCGCCGTTGTAACAGGGCTTATTATTGCACTCAATATGCCCCCCACAGTTGCATGGTGGATTCCTGCAATCGGCGGCGTATTTGCAATTGTTGTCATTAAAATGCTGTTTGGCGGAATCGGGCAGAATATTATGAACCCTGCCCTCGGAGCAAGATGCTTCCTGCTGATTTCTTTTGCATCCAGAATGACGGATTTTGCGGTTGACGGTGTGTCTTCCGCAACACCGCTTGCCGCGCTTAAAGCAGGTGAAAGCGTTGATCTGCCGGATATGTTCCTTGGACTTCACAACGGCTGTATCGGCGAAGTTTCGGTTGCTGCCATTCTGATAGGTTTTATTTATCTTCTTGCACGAAAAGTCATTTCCATCAGAATACCTGCAATTTACATAGGTTCGGCACTGCTGTTTATCTTCCTGTTTAATCTTGGAAGCGGAGTGCCAAGTCTTAATTATATGGCTGGTCAGCTTTTAACAGGCGGGCTTGCAGCAGGCGCTGTATTTATGGCAACGGATTACACAACAAGCCCCATTACAAAGGGCGGCCAGATTATATATGCATTGCTTTTGGGCTTATTGACGGCAATTTTCCGTGTAATCGGTTCAAGTGCAGAGGGTGTTTCCTATGCCATTATTATAGGCAATCTCTGTGTGCCGCTTATTGAAAAAATTTCTGTGCCGAAGGCATTCGGAATGAAAAAGAAAGAGCAGGTGTAGTTGATGAAATCAGGATTTTTGAAAAATTGCCTTGCGCTGCTTGCAATCACACTTGTTGCCGGCTTTGCTCTTTCGGCAGTAAATGAAATAACGAAAGAGCCTATCGCACTTGCAGAGGAAAAGGCAAGAAGCGAGGCTTATCAGACTGTTTTTGCAGATGTACAGTTCGATACTGTGGAAGATGCAGAGGCACTGATGATGAGATTTCAGGCTGAAAATACATATTGCAGCGTGGATGACGTGCTTGAAGCAAAGGATAAAAACGGAAACAGCATCGGCTATGTGATGTCTGCCACCTCTCCGAGCGGCTACGGCGGTGATATTCGGATTGCCGTGGGCATTTCCTCTGTAACGGAAGAAATAACGGGTTTTTCCGTTCTTGCAAACAGTGAAACGGCAGGCCTTGGTGCAAAGTGCACGGAGGATTTCTTTACCTCTCAGTTTGCGGGTAAATCGGCACATGGTATTTCCTATACAAAAACAGGTGCTTCAGACAATACGCAGATCGATGCAATCAGCGGTGCAACGGTTACAACAAATGCCGTTACGGAAGCGGTAAACTGTGCGCTTGATTTCTATAATAAAATGCTGAAGGAGGGTTAATCATGAAAATTGCTTTGGAAAGACTTCATAACGGAATTATCAAAGAAAACCCCACCTTTGTGCTTATGCTTGGTATGTGCCCCACACTTGCAGTTACCACATCCGCAATGAACGGACTTGGAATGGGGCTTGCAACAACGGTTGTGCTTGTAATGAGCAACCTTATGATTTCCCTGCTGCGAAAGGTTATCCCGAACGGCGTAAGAATGCCGGCATACATTGTAATTGTTGCTTCATTTGTAACCATTGTGCAAATGCTGCTGCATGCCTATGTAACCTCGCTTTACGATTCACTCGGAATTTATATTCCGCTTATTGTTGTAAACTGTATTATCCTCGGCAGAGCGGAAAGCTATGCTTCCAAAAATAAAATCATTCCTTCTGTTTTTGATGGTATCGGAATGGGGCTCGGCTTTACGGTCGGTCTTACGGCAATCGGTATTGTGCGTGAACTTATCGGTGCAGGCACTGTGTTCGATTTTCAGATTATGCCCAAAAGCTATGAGGGCATTTCCATTTTTGTTCTTGCTCCCGGTGCATTTCTTGTGCTTGCATTTTTATGTGCGCTTCAGAATAAGCTGGGTGTTAAAGGGGCAAACCGCCATGTAAAGGCAGAAACGATGTGCGGCGGAGATTGCGCAAATTGCAAATCTCTCTGCAAGGAAATGGATAAGGAGGAAAAAAATAATGGTTAAAACTTTATTTCTGGTTCTTCTTACAACCGCACTTATCAATAATGTTGTTTTAAGCCAGTTCCTCGGCATCTGCCCGTTTCTCGGTGTTTCCAAAAATGTTAAAACCGCAGCAGGCATGGGCGGTGCCGTTATATTTGTAATTACCATTGCAAGCGCTGTTACAAATCTGCTTTACACCTTTGTAATTGAAAAGCTGAATATAACTTTTCTGAATACTATTATATTCATTCTTGTAATTGCGGCGCTTGTTCAGCTTATAGAGCTGTTTCTGAAAAAATTTGTGCCGAAGCTGCATCAGTCGCTCGGTGTTTATCTTCCGCTTATAACAACAAACTGTGCAGTGCTTGGTGTTGCGCTTACCAATGTGCAGGAGGGAAATAATTTTATAACTGCGCTTGTTTCAGGCATCGGCACTTCAATAGGCTTTGCCGTTGCCATCATCATTCTGGCAGGCATACGCGAAAAAACGGAAAACAACGATATACCGAAGGCATTCAGGGGAACGCCTGCCGTTCTTTTAACAGCCTGCCTTATGGCGATTGCCTTTTACGGCTTCAATGTGCTTGCATAGGAGGGTGCCGTTATGGATATGAAAAATATTTTAATTTCAACTGCTGTTGTGGCAGCTGTGGGAATTGTAATTGCAGTTCTTTTAAGCATTGCCGAAAAAATCTTTCATGTTGATGTGGATGAAAGAGAAACACAGGTAAGGGAATGCCTTGCAGGCAATAACTGCGGTGCCTGTGGTTTTGCAGGCTGTGATGCGCTTGCAAAAGCAATTGTAAAAGGCGAAGCACCCGTAAATGCCTGCCCGCCTGCCGGAAAAACAGGAGCAGAAAGCATTGCAAAGATTATGGGCGCCGAAGCCGGCGAATACATAAGGCAAACGGCATTTGTTATGTGCTCGGGCACTTGTGATAAAAGAAAGCCCACCTATAATTATTTCGGCACAAAAAGCTGTAAATCCGTAAATGTTGCACCGGGTGAAGGCACAAGAACCTGCGCTTACGGCTGCCTTGGATACGGCGAATGTGTGCATGTTTGCGATAACAAGGCTATCCGAATCGTAAACGGAAAGGCTGTTGTTGAAAGCGAGCTATGCGTTGCCTGCGGAAAATGTATAAAAGCCTGCCCGAAGGGGCTGATTGAATTTGTGCCGTATGATTCAAAATACCGTGTGCAGTGCACAAATAAGCAAAAGGGCAAAATTGTCCGCGTAAACTGTGAGGCAGGCTGTATCGCCTGCGGTATGTGCCAGCGCAACTGCCCTGAGGGTGCAGTTATGGTTGTGAATAATATTGCTAAAATTGATTATGCAAAATGTGTGGGTTGCGGTTTATGTGCCGAAAAATGTCCCACTAAGGTAATACGGATTTTTGAATAAAGAAAAGGGAGATGAAATTGTGAAAAAGTTTTTATCATTATTTCTCTCCCTTATTTTTTTGTTTGTTTTTTCTTCATGCTCGGTGCCGATTCGAGAAAAAAAGTTTACAAAAACCTTTCTTGATTTGTTTGACACGGTATCCTCCGTAACGGCATATGATAATTCCGAAAAAGAATTTGAAGCACATTATCAGCTGTTTTATGATGAGCTTGAAAGCTATGCACAGCTTTATGATATTTATAAAGATTACAGCGGTGTGGTTAATCTGAAATATGTGAATGAAAATGCGTTCAAAGCACCTGTTCAGGTGGATAAAAAGATTATGGATTTGCTTTTATTCGGAAAAGAAGCTTATGAAATAAGCGGCGGAAAGGTTAATATCTGTATGGGGGCGGTGCTTTCGCTCTGGCACGGAGAACGTGAAAATGCAAAGGAAAATCCGCAGGAAGCAAAACTTCCGGACAAGGGACTTTTGCAGCAGGCGGCACTTCATACAGATATAAATAATCTGGTGCTTGATGAAGAAAACAGTACGGTTTATTTTAAGGACTCCGAAATGAAAATTGATGCCGGTGCAATAGCTAAGGGTTTTGCAGCGGACAGAATTGCCGAATACATCTGTGAAAATAATTTCTGGAAGTCAGCAATTCTTTCGCTTGGCGGAAATATAAAAACAATCGGATTAAAAGAGGGCGGCAGCCCGTTTGTTATCGGAATTGAAAAACCTGATAACACATCTGAGTATGCGGCACAGGTGTTTGTTAAAAACGGTGAAAGCGTGGTAACAAGCGGGGATTATCAGCGGTTTTATTCCGTAAACGGAAAAAAATACTGCCATATTATTGATCCCGAAACATGGATGCCTGCCAAATTTGTCAGCTCTGTTTCTGTTATAACAGATAATTCTGCCTATGCGGATATGCTTTCAACCGCACTTTTCAATATGAGTATTGAAGAAGGAACAGTGCTGGTAAACCATATGGAAAATACGGAAGCAATCTGGATTGATAAAAGCGGAAATCCATTTTATTCTTCAGATTTTAATCGTTATACGGTGCAGAAACAATGAAAAAAAGCGTTATAAAAAAATGGGATATTGTGCTGATTGCAGCAGCTGTTCTTTTAGCGGCAGTTTTATTTTTATGCATCAGCTTTTTCAGCAAGAACGGTGCATATATAAATGTAAAGGTGAATGGCTTTACAGTTGCCGAGCTTCCGCTTGATGCGGATATGGTGTATGAAATTGAAACAGATAACAGAATTACAAATATTCTGGAAATTTCAGACGGCAGAGTAAGCATGATTTCGGCAGACTGCCCCGATGAAATTTGTGTTCATCATAAAAGTATAAGCAAAAACAATGAAACAATTGTGTGCCTACCGAATCAGGTGCTGATAACGGTGCATGCAGAACAGGAAAACGAAGTGGATGGTGTGGCAGAATGAGCAGTAAAGCATGGAAAACCGCATTGTTCGGGCTGATGACGGCACTGGCTTTTGTTTTTTCTTATTTAGAAAGTTTTATTCCTATAAATATCGGGATTCCGGGCATAAAATTAGGGCTTGCAAATCTTGTTGTTACAGCAGCGCTCTATCTTTTCCCGAAGGGTTATGCCTTTTCAATTGCATGCATCCGAATTCTTCTTTCCGGATTAACCTTCAGCGGTGTTTCGGCAATGCTGTTCAGCCTTGTCGGCGGGCTTTTATCCTTTGCCGTTATGGCACTGCTGAAAAAAACAGATAAATTTTCTGTTATCGGTGTTTCAGCCGCAGGCGGCGTATTTCATAATATAGGTCAGATCATTGCTGCTGCATTTGTTATGAAAACGGCGCAGATTGTATATTATCTGCCTGTTCTTATGATAAGCGGTGTGCTGACAGGCGTGCTGATCGGTATACTTTCAAATATTATAGTAAAAAGACTGAACAGGGTGATTAAAAATGATTAAAACGTTTCTTGGAAAAATGCCTGATATAAAGCATGCGGCATTTGTAGCCGAAAATGCGGTTGTTATCGGCGATGCTGTGCTGAAAAAAGGCTCTTCCGTATGGTTTTGTGCAGTTGTAAGGGCAGATAGTGAAAAAATTACAGTAGGTGAGAACAGCAATGTGCAGGATAACTGCACGGTTCACTGCTCGGCGGGTTATCCTGTTATAATCGGAAACAATGTTACAATCGGGCACAATGCGGTTGTTCACGGTTGTACAATCGGGGATAATTGCCTTATTGGTATGAATTCCACAATACTTAATGGAGCAAAAATAGGAAAAAACTGCATTGTTGGCGCTGGGGCACTTGTTACAGAGCATAAGGAATTTCCGGATAATGCTCTGGTTATCGGTGTGCCGGCAAGAGCAGTTAAAATTCTTGATGAAAAAGCGGTTCGGCTTATAACCGAAAATGCAAAGCAGTATTCTGAAAAAGCAAAAATGTTTAACGGTGAATTTTGATTACAGTTTAACAGATTTGCAGTTCATATATATTATGAATATGTTTTTAATTTGATTTAAATTGCGGGAGAACAGAAGATGATTATTGAGGGAAATGAAAAACAACTTGCTGCGATGGTAGAATTTCATAAAGGAAACCGCCGGAAAGGATTGGAACTTCAGGAGGAATTTGCTGCTGAATTCCGTGCGGAATATGCTGAAAAAGACCATTGTCCATGCAAAAAGGCATGCCGTTATCACGGAAACTGTAAGGAATGCGTTGCCATTCACAGAGCACATGGCGAGCATGTGCCCAACTGTATGCGGAATATGATAAATAATAAAATCAGACTTTTATCAGAGCTTACAGAGCACACAATAGCAAATGAGATTGAATCGCCTGAAGAGGTGCTTAGAAAATAAAGTTATTGAGCATTGTTCATAAACAATACTCTTTCTTTTTATACATTTTGTTAATAGTTTATTTACCGAATTTTATATATAATTAGTTGTATAAAGCTTTGGAGGGGTAGTATGGCTAATTCAGAAGAAAAAGAAATACGCTATGTAGGCGTAAAGGAAAATCTTGCCTATGGTTTTGCAAATGCGGGGCAGGTTTTCGGCTATAATCTTGTGGCAGGGGGGTATCTTTCCCTTTTCTTCACAAAAGTGTTCGGTGTTCCCGCCGGTGCAGTGTCCACAATGATTTTATTTCTCGGTATATGGGATGCGGTAAACGATCCCCTTATGGGAAGCATCATTGATAAAACAAGAACACGCTACGGCAAGCTTCGTCCCTATCTTATTCTTGTTCCGCTGCCGCTTGCAATCACAACGATAATGCTGTTTGCAGGTCCTGAAATTCTTGCAGACGCAAAATCAACCACAATCAAAATTGTTTATATGTATATTTCCTATTTTATATGGGAATTTTTCTACACACTCGGCGATGTTCCGTTCTGGAGTATGAGTACGGCGATTTCACCGAATCCGAATGACAGAACAAGGGCGATATCCTCTGCAAGGTTTATTTCTGGTATTGTCGGTGGGCTTTCAACCACATTCCTTGTTGTAATGATGGACCTGAGCAACAGCGGCAAGTGGAAGCTGACACTTTCACAGGATTTCCTGATTCTTGCCATCATTGCAGGCACCTTTGGTATGGCGTTGTT
The DNA here is from genome assembly GCA_910584985.1 of uncultured Eubacterium sp. Classification (GTDB taxonomy): domain Bacteria; phylum Bacillota; class Clostridia; order Oscillospirales; family Acutalibacteraceae; genus Eubacterium_R. The sequence goes on from CAJUDJ010000003.1 coordinate 109,460, forward strand.
TTCGCTTGCAGGCTGGAAAACAAAGGAAAGAGTTGTGCAGACGGTAAAAGAGCCGTCTGTTATTGACGGCTTCAAAGTGCTTTTCAAAAACAAGCCGCTTATGCTGATAATCTGCGGAAATTTAATTGGAACGCTCGGCGGTCTTGCAAGTGTTTTCCAGACCTATTATTATTCCGAAGTGCTTAATCTGAACTCTGCGGTTTTATGGATTAATCTGCCGGGCACGATTTTCGGCTTTCTTACCTATCTTTTGATTCCGAAGCTGAAAAAGAAATTTGACAACAGGCAGATTGTTATTCTGAATTTAAGCTGCCGTCTTATAACCGCTGTGCTTGTGTTTGTTCTGGGACTTAAATTTTTCAAAACAAATGTGCCGGTGGTTTCCGTTCTTCTTATGCTTCAGAATTTTGTGTTCAGCTTTTTCAATACAATCAATATGGTTATCCCAACCGAAATGATCGGTGACACGGTTGATTATATGGAATGGAAAACAGGCGAAAGAAACGAAGGCGTAAGCTTTTCTGTTTTAACCTTCCTCGGCAAGCTCACAGGTTCGGTTTCCACATCGGTGGGAACGGCGCTGCTGCCTTTAATCGGTCTTACCTTTGTTGCTACTGCAAACGGAACAGAGGCTGTTAAGGGCGCAAACACGGATTTATGGATCTGGGCACTTTATATTCTGGTGCCGCATATTCTGGGCATGCTTTCCGTTATTCCTTATCTGTTTTATGATTTAAAGGGTGAAAAGCTTGCACAGATCAGAGCTGATCTGAAAATCAGAAGAGAAAATCTTTCAAAAGAAGTATCACAGGAGGCAGCAAAAAATGAGTAATTGTCCGAAATGCAATAAAAAAATAGGCGTATTTTATTTTAAACAGAACTGCCCGCACTGTAATGCCAATTTGATGTATTATGATTTTGATAACCGCTTGAAACAGGATGCTGTGCTTGCGCAACAGGAATGGGCAGCGGTAGAAAAGGTTACAGGCGGAATAAAAACTTCCTCAATAGGTTCTTTTGTTGCAATCGCAAGGCTTGTGTCCTTTTTTCTGCCCGTTGCGGCGCTTCTGCTTCCGTCCTTTAATGTAAACGGTAAGATAACACTTATATCCATAATAAAACAAATCATTTCAGATTCAGGTGCAGTTTTTTCTGAAACAGCACTTATGCTTTGCTTTGCGGCAATGGCAGCAGTTGTTGCTTTTGCACTCATTCAGCTTGTGGTTTCCTTGTTTTCATACACAAAAAACGGATTCAAGCGGAATATCGTTTTTTCGGTTACAGAAATCGTTGTTTTTGCAGGACTTGGCATAGCCGCAGCTGCAACAGGCGGCACGGTGCTTTACGGTTTCTTTATTTCACTTGCTCTGCAGGTGCTTACAGCTGTTCTTCATTTTGCCGTAAAAAAAAACTGAGGTTTAACACCTGCGGCGCACCGTTAAAGCTGTGTGATATTAATATCCGAGATCCGTTTGTGCTTTATGAAAACGGTATATATTATCTGTATGGAACAAGGGCAAAGCATTTCGGTAAAAAAACAGGTGGCTTTGATGTTTATACTTCCGATAATCTTATTGACTGGAGCTGCCCGCAGGAATGCTTTAACTCTAAAAAATTCGGCTATAATAAGCAGGTAAACTGGGCACCTGAGGTGCACAAATATAACGGCAAATATTATATGTTTGCCACTTTTACAAAGGAAAACGGCTTAAGAGGAACTTTTTCTATGATTGCTGATTCTCCGCTTGGTCCGTTTCGGCCGCATAGCAAAAAAGCAATTACGCCTGAAGCATGGGAATGCCTGGACGGTACATTGTATATGAACAGCCGGAACGAACCCTATCTCGTTTTCTGCCATGAGCATACGCAGATTGTGGACGGAACGATTTGCTTTCTAAAGCTGAATTCTGATTTAAGCGAATCCGAAGGCGAGCCTGTTACGCTTTTCAGCGGTTCTTCGCCTTATTATATGGATAAAAAGCCGAATGGCGAGCATTATATTACAGATGGACCGTTTTTGTTCAGAACATCAGGCGGTGAATTGCTGATGCTGTGGTCTACGCATATAAAGCACAGGTATGCACAGTGCATTGCCAGATCGGATAACGGTGAGATAGACGGCAATTTCATACATCTGCCCCGCTTATGGATGATGACGGC
>CAJUDJ010000004.1 GCA_910584985.1 uncultured Eubacterium sp.
CATATAAATGGAAAATGAGCCTTGACGGAATGACGGATGTTCTGCTTTGGGGAACGGTTTTCGGAATTATCTGTGCCAGAGCATACTACGTTGTTTTTCAATGGGATTATTACAGTGCGCATCCCGGCGAAATTATAGCAATCTGGAACGGCGGAATTGCAATCTACGGCGGAATCATCGGCGCACTTATCGGTGCGGCAATCGGCTGCAAAATCGGTAAAATCAATTTTCAGAATCTGCTTGATTTAGGCGCTTTGGGTCTTTTAATCGGACAGGGTATCGGCAGATGGGGCAATTTCTTTAATCAGGAAGCGTTCGGAACAAATACGGACACGGCAGTATTCCGTATGTGGTCTCTGAAAATCAAGGAAACACTTCAGACGGAACAGTCCGATCTTCTTCTGAAAGGAATGGAGGTTGACCCGGAAAAGGCGGTTCACCCCACATTTCTTTATGAAAGCATATGGTGTCTTGCCCTTTTTGTAGTGCTGCATATTATTGTAACCAGATTCAGAAAATTCAAGGGTGAAATATTTCTTCTTTACGGAATTTTTTATGGATTGGAACGCATGGTGGTTGAGGGCTTAAGAACAGACAGCCTTTATATTGCAAACACAACAATCCGTGTAAGCCAGCTGCTTTCTGCTGTTATCGTTGTATTGTTTTCTGTATGGCTTACCGTTATGCTTGTTAAGCTGAAAAAGGGAACACTCAGCAGAAAATATCTTATCAATCCGCCGCCGTTGCCGTTTGTGCTTGCAAATGCACCTGTTGCGGCAGAATATATTTATGCGAAAGGAAATTCTGTGCCATCTGAAACAGAATTTTTTAAAGTGAAAAAAGGAGGAAAATAAATGCGTATTATTGACGGAAAAGCAGTTTCTGCGGAAGTCCGTGCAAGAGTTGCGGAGGAAACAGCACAGCTTAAGGACAAGGGTGTTGTGCCGGGTCTGGCCGTTATCATTGTTGGGGAGGATCCTGCTTCGAAGGTTTATGTAAGAAATAAGGAAAAAGCATGCGAAGAGGTTGGCTTTTACAGCGAAAAGTTTGCATTGCCGGAAACTACTTCCCAGGAAGAGCTGAATGCACTTGTTCAGGAACTGAATGAACGCAGGGATATAAACGGTATTCTGTGCCAGCTTCCGCTCCCGAATCATCTTGACGATAAAGAAGTGATTAATCTTATCAACCCGATTAAGGATGTGGATGCTTTTCATCCGGTAAATGTCGGGGCGATTATGATTGGCGATTATAATTTTCTGCCCTGCACACCTGCCGGTGTTATGGAACTTATCCATTCCACTGGTGTGGAGGTGTGCGGTAAAAAGGCAGTGGTAATCGGCAGAAGCAATATTGTGGGCAAACCCATGGCAATGCTTTTGCTGCACGAAAATGCAACCGTAGAAATCACCCATTCCAAAACACAAAATCTTTCTGAAATAACGGCAGGTGCTGATATTCTTGTGGCAGCCATCGGCAAGGCTAAATTTGTTACGGCGGATATGGTGAAAGAGGACGCAGTTGTAATTGATGTGGGAATGAACAGGGATGAAAACGGGAAGCTCTGCGGCGATGTTGATTTTGAAACCGTTAAGGATAAATGTGCTTATATTACACCCGTTCCGGGCGGCGTAGGCCCGATGACAATTTCCATGCTGATGCAGAATACGCTTACCGCTGCCAAGATACAGAACGATATAAAAGAATGAATTCTGATTTTTTTCAAACTGTATGCAGCAGTCTGATGCTCGGAAAGGTAAAGGGAAAGCCGAAAAAAGTTTCCGGCGGCTATATGCACAAAATGTATCGCATAAAAACAGATAACGGCAGACAATATGCGATTAAGCTTTTAAATCCTATGATTATGCAGCGTGAAGATGCTTTTGAGAATTACAGGCTTGCCGAAGAACTGGAACGAAAGCTTCAGCAAAGCGGCATCTCCGTTATTCCTGCGCTGGAATTTAATCATAAGAAAATGCAGTGCATCCATAATCAGTATTTTTATGTTTTTAACTGGGTGAACGGCAAATCTCTGAAAGCAGGAAAGATTAAAGAAAAGCACTGTGCAGTTATGGGAAAAACGCTGGCACAGATACATAATATAGAATGCAGGGCGGAATATTCCAAAAAGCAGGAAGTAGTTATAGACTGGGATTTTTATATAGAAAAATCAAAAAAGGATTGCACTGAGATAACAGCCCTGCTTACCGGAAACAGAGAACTGCTTTACAGCTCTGCTAAAAACGGAAATCAGGCATTCAAACAGCTTCCCGAAGTTTCCTGCATCAGTAACGGAGATATGGACAGTAAAAATGTTTTATGGGAAAATCATAAGCCGTTTATTATAGATTTGGAATGTCTGAATTACGGGAATCCCTATACTGAAATGTTTCAGCTTGCGCTTTGCTGGTGCGGTTATCCGCATTGCAAAATCAATTATAATCTGCTTGGTGCATTTTTCAGGGCATATCTGCGGGAATCCGATTTGGCGTATGACCTGAACTGGGAAGCTCTCTATTACAGCAATATCGGCAGACTGGAATGGCTGGAATATAATATTAAGCGGGCGCTTTTTATAGAATGCGCAGACAGAGACGAGCAGAAGCTGGGTATCGAACAGGTTAAAGAAACAGTAAATCTTATTGTGTATTATGAGAAAGTTAAAAAAGAATTGCTGGATTTTTTAAATCATATTTAACCACCTTGGGTATTTTATAAAAACAGAACGGAACATCATCGGATGTTCCGTTCTGTTTTTTCGTTAATCTTCAAGTATCAGTTCGGCATTATAATCGTCAATGCCGTAATTTCCTGCCGAATTTTTCAGAATATCAAATAAGTCAACCCGTATGCCGTCTGTATTTTTAATATTCAGTCTTTTCAGTATAAAATTAAACCGTTTCAGAAAACGCAGAAGAACATCGCCTTTCGGTGTGCCCTCTGTAAATTTCTGATTTCCGCTGAATAGGTTTCTGACAAGCTCTGCGATATAATCTTTAAGCAGCATTTGTTTTATAGAAGCATCGCATTTAATGCAAAGCAGGCTTGCCGTTTTCCCAACGGTTAGCTTATTCAGTGCATTTCCTGTTCTTCTCACAACCGGAAACAGATTTTTCTTATCACCTGCACCGAATTTTCCAAGCATCCGTTCGGGATTGCTGCGCATATCATCCAGCATATTCAAAATCATACTGTCAAACAAATCATCCAGATATTTTATGCAGCTTCTGCCGTTTGTGTTCCATTCAAAATCAGGGCAGTTTATCGTTTCAATTTTAACTTTCTTTCTGCTTTCAACCGTAATAAGCCGCATAACAGAGGGGCTTGCAATGATGGAGCCTGTGCATACATCATAAAATTTACTGCCTTTTTGCGTTACTTTTTCATTAATGCTTTGATTATGCATATGGCCTGTGAACACAAGATGCACACCTTCATCGGCAAGCATAGAGGATATATCGCCTGCATTTTTCTGCACGGCAGCAGGCACAACTGAAAAAATCGGCTGGCCGGGCAGAAGCGGATAATGGTTCATGGCAATCATCATCTGGTTATCCTGCCTTGCCTTTGCAGTCTGTGCCTTTATCCATTCTATCTGTTCGTCATCATAGGTTTTGAAATCCCTGCAGTCGCCATCGTTATTCAGCGCCAGCAGGCGGATACCCTCGCAAAGCTGGGCAACATAGGAAAGATGTTTTTTATCCACAGCGATTGCATCCTTAAATCCGAATTCATAATACAAATCGAACAGATCATCCCTTTTTGCCGCTTTCGGTGCATAGCGCCCTTCCTCTGTAAAGGCGAAAGCCTCGTCATCATCGCTTTTAAAATCATGGTCTGCTGTAATGGTGAAAATCCGTTTTCCGCCGGTTTTCAGCTTTTTCAGAAGTTCTATAAAGCCAAGATGGCTTTCAGTTTCTCCGTTAAAGGATAAATCGCCCGCAATCAGAATGGTGTCGGCAAGCTCTGTTTTTCCAAGCCAGTCAAATACAGCGTTGTTGATTGCTTCGGTTTCTGCAAAACATTTCTGCTCAAAACGCATAAATTCATCATATTCTTTTCCGCAGGCACCAAGTGAATTCTTAAAAAAGTGTGTGTCTGTAAGCACTAAAAAGTTAAAATTTTTCATGATTCCCCTTATTTCATCAGCCTGTTTTTCAAAACAGGCATCCATAATCCGGCCTGCACAGAGCGGTGATTGAAGCCGCACTCCGAAGCCTTAACAGTGTCATACCAATCGGTAAAGCAGTTTTTATCGTTTGTTGCTTCAAGATATTTCACAATACATTCTGAAAATGATTTTGTTGTTTCTGTTGTGCTGTCCAGGCATGAGGCCCACAGCATCCAGTCTGTTTTGGTAAAATCTTTTCTGTAATCCAGCGGCGTTCCGTATGGATTCATCATCTTTTTATATTGGCTGATTTCATTTTTATATAGTTCATTTCCGAATAAATCAAAGCCAAACAGAATGTCCCAAACCAGATTATATTTCAGGCTCCAGCTGTTTTCATTTCCGATGGAAAAGCTTAAATAGCCGCCTTTTGTTTCGGAAAGGCTTATCAGTTTTTCTGCATTGTGCTTTGCGATTTCAAAGCAATCTGTTTTTATTCCGAGAGCCTCGCTTATTTTGGAAAAGCAGGCAATTCCCATTATGCTTTTTATGGCAAGATTAACATTTTTTTCGCTGTGGCCTGCAAAATCATCTGTGCAAAGCTGATTTTCAAGCACCACGCCGCAGTCGGTCAGGTAATCAGCCCATTTTTTCAGCAGACGGTAATATTCCTTCAACTGTGTGCTGTCGTTTGTAATCCGATAATAAGCATAGGCTGTAATCAGCATATTGCCGCATTCCTCAATGGGCATATGACACGCCGGATTCAGAACATTCTTTTTGATTTTGTAGAGCTCTTTTTTTCTGTGGTAATACAGCCTGTTCAGTCCGTAAACCTGCCCGTTTGCAATCGGATATTGCCCTATATCATGGGGCGCAAAGCGGTTTTTCCATGCTGCAGTGCCTGCAAATTCAAATATGCCCGTAAGCATTGCCCGAACAAGTTCGGGCCGGTAAAGCAGAAACATCGGAATTGCCGGATAAGTTACATCCACGGTGTTTATGCATCCGTTTGAATTGCACTCTTTTGAAAAGTAAAGCAAATCTCCTTTACAACTTCTGAACAGCTTATGTGCTGCCAGCACCTGCCGTGCAGCAGTGGTAAGTATACTGCAGTAATCCTTTCCGAATTCCTCTGCATCGTTTAAAACCATTTTATTCTGCTTCTTGATTCTGCCGTATAAATCTTTTTTGTTTTTTAGGCAGTACTGTATGGCTGCCTCGATTGATTTATGTTTTTCCGTCCACAGTCCTTTATATTTCACACCCATATATTCTATTGAATAAATGTCGTCAAAAGCCACAATGTGAAACAGGGAACTTTTTCCTTTTATTTCTGCATGCTGCACTGCGGAAATCGAATTTTTATTTATACAGGGATTTCCGCCGAAAATGTAAAAATAACCCCAGTCGGCAGCAACGGCATCGCCGCTTTTATAAATAGGCTTTTGTGTTGTTCTGCCCATTTTTGCCGCTTTTCCGCAGGGAAGCGAAACGATTTCCTTTGCCGTGCTTTTTCTGATGTTATAGCAGAATTCCTCGTGCATAGACAAAGAAACAGAAACCTGATGCTTTTTATCATCGCCGAACTGAATCTTGTATTCAATGAAGGAGCAGGGGAGTGATAAATCATAAAGATTGTCGAACAAAAGCGGTGTCCAGAATTTTACCTTAAGTGTAAAATCTGCATTTTCAAATGTATAGACGGTTATGTAAGGCGTAATTTCAAGTGCGGTTTGCGGAATAATGTATTCATCTCCCAATCCCATAAAACGATAATTTTTTCCGTCAATCTGAATTGTGCCTTTCATCCTCTTTTTCAGCCCGCACCAAAGTGCTGTATCACTGTCATACAGCTTATCTGATTTGGACCATATGCTGAAAAACGGATCAACCGTTATCAGCGGATATGCCGGTAGCTTCATAATCATACCTCATTATTTATGAATGTTGCTGAAATAATCAATTCTGCCGTTTTTGTGAACTTCGGCAATTACACCGTTTTCCGTTCCCGTAACAAAAATATCGGAACGGGCAATAAGTTTTATTTTAAAACAAGTTTTTTTATCTGCGCCCTTATGGCGGTTTGTAATGATGCAGGTGTCGGGCTTCAGGGTTTTGAGCCAGCAAACGGATGTTGAGCCTGCATAGCTGTGATGCCCCACCTTCAGCAGATTGATTTTGCCAATCTGCGGTGCAAGCCTTTTTTCATCACCGCTGAAATTATCAATATCACCTGCAAGAAAAATTCTTGTGCCGTCTTTTTCCAGAAGAATGCCCAGGGAACGGTCATTTTCGCCAACCTTTTTGCAGTCATTATCCTCTGCGCAGTCAATCAATGCAAATTTTCCGCAGCTTTCTATAAGAATGGCATCGGAAGCGGCTGTGTTCAGAAAGTGAATCCGGTCCGCTGCCGTATTGCTTTTTTTATATTCACTCATGGCATTATGCGTTCTCACTGTTGTTTCCTATTTGTTTTTCACGCTGTGCAATAACTGCGTTGTGCATATCCTCTTTTGTTTTGCCTGTTAATTTGTAGAAGAAGAACGGCACGCCGGCAAGGAACATCATAATTCCGTGAACAATCGTGTAGAAGAACAGCAGCAGAATTTTTGTTTTCAGGCTTTGTGCAGGCTCCGGCACTGCGTCCGTAGGCTGAATGTAGCCGATGATGGAATTGCTGCCGTAAAGCACAAGCGGTGCAAGTGTGCTTGCAATTGTTCCGCTGATCAGTGTGCCGATGCCGATAACTGTGGGAAGCGTTGCGTCAAGCCTTTTTCCTGTTTTAAGCTCAATATCCTCAAGCACATCTGCCTTGAACATATTCGGCAGAAGGTTGGATGCGCCGAACTGTAAACCGATAAGAAACAGGAAAACAATGAATACAATCTGAAGCACGGGGCTTGGATTTTTAAAGTAAATATATCCAATAGCAAAGGCAGCTGCATTTGCAATAATGGAATAAATGCCGCTTGCGATATACAGAACTTTTGAATTGAATTTTTTAAGCAGGAAATTGATAACAAGCATGCCTACTGCAGTTCCTATACCTGTCGGCAGACCGAAAAGCAGGAATTTGGAGGTGCTGCCAAGAAGTGCTGCTGCAAGGAAAACGCCCATAAATGTGGAAATATTGCGGAAGCTTTTCAGAAATTCCGAAATAATTATAGCCCAGGCATATTTGTTTTTGATTACATCGCCAAAGCCGGCAATCGGATTTTTCTTTTCATTATTGTAGGAGGTGCGTTCCTTAACAGCGCTCATACCAAGCAGAATTGTAATAACGCCCACAACGCCGCAAAGCCCTGCGCCGATGATATACTGTGTGCCTTCGTTTTTCCAGATAAGACCGATTACAAGAATGATAACAAGCGGCGCGGAATTTCCGATTGCCGAAGCAATGCTTTTAAAGGAAATGACATCATCGCGTTCCTTCATATTCGGCGTCATTACAAAGGATACCATATTGATGGTTTCACCGAAGCCGCAGCAAACTGCCCATGCAACTGCAACAGTAACAATATAAACCATAAGAAGCGTTCCCGTAAGGGAAGGGGGGGTCCAGAAGGTGAGCACCAAAAGAATGCCCAGCGGCACTGCCACAAGCAGCGCAAGCGGTCTGAATTTTCCGCTCTTACCTGTTTTTCTGCCGTCTATATACATTGCTATTAAGAAATTAAGTATAAACGGAATAACGCTTGTAAGCGTATTGAAAAGAGCGGTCTGCCCCTCCTGCAGCCTTAATACATTAACAAGATAAGCGCTTCTGTAGGAGCCAATCATACCCGTCATATTTGTGTAAAAGAATACTGCCATTAAATAGAGTATCCATTCCTTAAGTTTCAGATGCCGTATATTTACATCTGAAATTGAACTTTGTGTCTGCATAAAAATACCCCTTTTTATAAATATTTACATTCTATATTGTATAATAAGCGTGTATGATTTTCAATTCTTTGAATAACCAAAAATATTGCTTCTTGTTTGTTGACAATTCAAGGGTAATGATATATCATTTAAACATAAATGATATATTTAAGGCGGGGTTCGTTTTGAAATTATACTGTAAAATCTATGAGGATTTAAAAGCATAGATTTCAGACGGAAGGTATGATAACGGAAAGCTTCTTCCGACCGAGCTTTCACTTCAGAAAAAATACGGCGCAAGCAGAATAACGGTTAAGCACGCTTATGAAATGCTTGCTTCAGACGGGCTGATTGTGCGTGTGGTCGGAAAGGGCACTATGCTTGTCAAGAATGTAAAAAAGCAGACAAGCAGAATAATCGGGCTTGTGCTGTGTGATTTCAACCAGTCCTTCGGTGTTGATTTGGTTAAAAGCATTGAGCGGTGTGCTGCCGAAAACGGCTACAGCGTTGTTCTGAAAATCAGCAGGGATAATCATAAAACAGAGCGCTGTGTGCTTTCCGAGCTGATGGAGCTGAATGTAAGCGGAATTATTATCCAGAACTGCCACGGGGAATTTACAAAAAACCTTATAGAGCTTTCCATTAAGGGGTTTCCGCTGGTTTCGGTGGACAGATATGCAAAGGGTCTGTTGATTCCGTCTGTTACCTCCGATAATTTCGGCGCATCTTTCAGAGCTGCTGATTATTTTTTGAAAAAAGGTGATAAAAAGGTGCTTTTTGTTTCTGCCTCCCCGCAGAATACCTCCACATTAACCGAAAGATATGAAGGGTTCAGACAGGCATATGTTTATAACGGGGCATTATTGTCCGCTGATAATTTTATTACGGATCTGATAACGCCGGTTGATTATTCGGCAGAGAACAAGGAACGGGATATTGAAAGAATTGCAAAAGTTTTGCAGGATAAAGAAATCAATTCCATTATTGCGGCTGAAAGCGGTGCAGGTGAACTGTGTGCACTTGCAGCCGAAAGAGCAGGAAAGTGCTTTTCAGACGATTTTGAAATGATTTATTTCGATAAAAGCGGCAATATGCCGCAGAATAAAAACAGGATAAGTATTCTTCAGAATGAACGGAAAATGGGAAAGGCGGCTGTAAGACAGCTTATGCATATCATTCATAATGCATCGTTTGATATGAGAACCGTGATTGATACACGGTTTTCTCCAAAAATTTGTAAAAGGGGGCCGATTGTTTAACGGCCCCTGTAATTTTATTGCATCTGTTAATTTTTTTCGGTTATATATCCGCAGCCGGAAAGGGATTTTCAGCCGGTTATGCTTTAAACACAGCCGATTGTGGAATTTTTATTGTTATTAAGTACGGCTATTTATATAATAATAAGCGAAACGGGAGGTGCGGGAATGCAGGTTGAATTAAAAACGGACCCTTCATACAGTGAACCGAAAATTATTATTTTAACGGCTTCTGTTACAGAAGAGGTTCATGAAATTATGAAAAAGCTTTCAGCGGATACGCCGCAGATTATCACAGGCAGCAGGGATGGCGGAATTGAAATTCTTGAAGAAGCTGATTTAATCAGAATATATGCGGGAAGCGGCAAGGTGTTTGCCGTAACGGACAACGGGGAATATATTTTGCGTATGCGTCTTTATGAGGCGGAAGAAAAATTGAATAAAGAGATGTTTGTGCGCATTTCCAATTCTGAAATTATTAATATCAGAAAAGTCAGGCATTTTGACTGCAGTTTTACAGGCACAATATGCGTGCGGTTTAAAAACGGAGAAACTGCCTATGTTTCAAGGCGTTATGTTTCCAAGATTAAAAAAATATTGGGTTTATGAGGTGATTAAGATGAAGAAGAAAATAACTTCACGCATTCTTTCGGGAATGGTTATCGGTATTGTAATCGGATATATAATTTCCATCCTGATTTCATTGATATGGGCAAACGGATATTATTCGCCCTGTGTGCCGGAATTAAAAGCGGTTATGGGAAGTGAGATAAATGCAGTCATGTTTCAGACAGCTTTGTGTGCATTGCTTGGCGCCGGATTTTCCGCCGCTTCTCTTATATGGCAGAAGGAAAACTGGAGCATTGTTAAACAGACAGGAATTTATTTTTCTGTTATATCCGTAATTATGATGCCGATTGCTTATTTAACCTATTGGATGGAACACAGCGTGGCAGGCTTCTTTTCCTATTTTGCAGTTTTTGCTCTGATTTTTGTTGTTGTATGGATTGTGCAGTTTACTGTCGGAAAACAGAATGTGAAAAAAATGAATAAACAGCTGAAAAGGGAATAAAAAAATGCGGCATATGCCGCATTTTTTTATGATTTACTTATTTGCTTTTTCTGATTGGAATCCAGATTTCGCTTCTGTAATCCGCTGCATTCATAGCCATTGCCGGGTATGCTTCAATATCCATTTCATAGGTTGGCTCATAATCGGCTGACGGAAAAACTTCTGCAATGATTTTGTGCCAGGCTTCCTGCATGGCTTCAGGCATAGGACCTATGCATTCAAACACAAGCCAGCTTCTTGCAGGAATTTCATTTAGTCTGAAGCCTGCGGGAATTTCTGCATCTTTTTTATATAAAGCTGCTATGGAATAATCAAAGGTTTTTTTATCGGTTTGTGTGTTGCCGTAGCAGATTCCGAAAATAAAGGATTTGTCATAAGTGGATTTCAGAAGCGTTTCAACCGTTCCGTCATGATGGGATCGTTCCCAGAAATCAGGAATTGTGTTTTTATTTTTACTGTCGTCAATATCCTGTGTTTCAACCTTTTCAAGAACTGTGAATGCTTTCTTTTCAATTAATCTGTAGTTCATTATACTACCGCCTTTCAATATTAAATGCACAGACAGGCGTGAAAATGTTTTGAGGGCAGGTCCGTTTCTTTTTGCTTCAGCAGGGGTTATTCCATGAAATTCTTTAAAAGCGCGCGTAAAGCTTTCAGGGGAATTATAACCGTATTTCAGTGCAGTGTCTATTACCCGGGTGTTTTTTGAGGCCAGCTCGGTGCCGGCAAGAGTCAGCCTTCTGAATCTTATATATTCGCCGAGTGAATAGCCGCACAGTATATTGAAAACCTTTTGAAAATAAAAAACCGATGCAGCAGAATGCTTTGCAATTTCTTTGTAATCCAGTTCTTCGGTTAAATGGTTTTCAATGTAATCAATGGAACGCTGAATGCCGCTTGCCCAATCCATAAACAGCATCTCCTTTCTGTGTGTTTTCATTATACGGGCATACTTTATTTTAATCCTAACATTTTGTGTTTTTCTTTGCAAGTATATGCTGTGGGAATTTTGCCTGCAATATTGAAAATTGTAAATGTTTATGTTACATTGTGTATAATTCATACAAAAGGGGGATATTATGAGTTTTATTAAAAAAGTTTCAAAATTTCTGCACGCAAGGGGAATGGCATATCTGTTTTTTATTTTTTCGGTATGTTCCTTTATATTCCTTCACAGTGCCACATGGGCTTACAGCTGGATTGCAGCTCTTTATCCGCTTGGTGATAAATTTGTGCCGACTTTGCTTGGTATTATTTCCATCTGCATTGGCGTAACCTTTCTTTATCTTCTCTTTTCTGCTTTTGCAGGGGATAAAAGAGATAAAATCAAAGGAAAAACAGTAATCAATATGATTCACACTGTTTTTTCTCTGCTTTCGGTAATTACTTTTATTTATTCGTTTGTGCTTGTGTTCCGGCTTGACAGCGGCATCCTCCTTTCCGGGTTTGCAAGCGGCTTTGGCGCTATGTCGGCAGATTTGATTTATCTTTGCCTTGCACTTGGCATCGGACTTGTGCTGGTATTCTGCGATGGCAGAAAGAAAGCCATTCAGGCACTTGTTTCGGGCGCAGTTGTAAGCGCAATGGTTATTTCTGTTTCCTGTATTGCAGGCATTTCAGATGCTGCGGCAGATAAAACGGATCTTCTGCCGCTCAGCCTGAAATCGGAAAACATGATGCACGGTGCTAAAATCGTTTTCGAGAGCCTGAAAAAGGATGAAGAGCCGGATGCAGAAAATCTGCTTTCGGACAGCAGTGCCTGCTGGACAGCACAGGCACCTGCACGCAGACCTGCCGAGGGGTTTGCGGATGCAAATAACAGCTATGTGGAAATTGAACTTGCACAGATGTCTGAAATCAATACAGCTGTGATTGAAGAGGCTGGCAATCAGGCGCAGTATTTCCGTTTGCAGGCATTTGTGAATGATGAATGGATAACCTGTTATCAGAGCGAAAAAATTCAGGCTATGCGCCTTTGCAGCTTTGATACCGTTAAAACAGACCGTATCCGTCTTTCCATTGATAAATTCAGGGATGAGAACACACCTGTTAAAATTAAATCCGTAAAGCTTTATAACGAATCTGCACGCAGTGCCGAGGATTTTGAGGTTACGGCATATCAGAGACTTGACGGTGATGTTCCCACCGAAATTCTTGCAAAGGGTGAGGATTATGTTAAGAACTATGCAAGATTTTATGATGTTTACAGCACGGTAATTGTATTTGCCGCTGTTCACTGGGATGAAAACGGCATTATGCATTTCGGTGAGGCAGGCGAAGAGAAATTTGCCGCTGAAATTGCTGCACTTAAAGAAATTATTGCAAACCGTTCAAATCCGGATCATCAGGTTAAGCTGATTGTAACGGCTCTGGCAGACGGTGCATGGGGCGATGGACACAACGGTGTTAATACATATATGGCCAGCCACTGGGAATCCGTTGCAGATCAGATAACGGCCTTTGCACAGAAATATGATATTGACGGTGTGGATATAGACTGGGAATATCCTGCAAGTGCGGATGATTGGAAAAACTATGACAACTTCATTCAGAAACTCAGCAAAGATTTAAAAGCGGTTAAAGAAACCTCTATAATATCAACAGCGCTTTCAGCTGGCCAGCTCGGTCTTTCCAAGGAAACCTTTGACTGTATAGATCAGATTCAGTTTATGGCCTATGATGGCAATGATACGGACGGATACCAAAGTTCTCTGCAGCAGGCAGAGGAGGGTTTGAAGGATTTTGTGGATAACGGTTGTGATTTAAGCAAAATCAATATCGGAATTGCCGCATACGGCAGGCCGGTAAACAACACGCCTTATTGGGCTGTCTGGCGTGATCTTGAAGAGGCCAACTACTGGAACAGCAAGTATTACACAGTTGAGGATTCGGGCCAGATTTATGAGGGCACCTTCTGTTCTCCAGCACTTGCCGGAGATAAAACAGCCTATGCACTGTTCAGCGGTGCAGGCGGTGTTATGGTTTTCCGTGTTGCGTGCGATAAAACAATGGACAATCCGAATTCCGTTGCCTGCGGCATTGAAAACGCTTTAAACAGATATGTAAATAACTGGTAACATAAAATCCCGCCGAAAGGCAGGATTTGTTTTATAAACAGAAAGGTTGTTAA
Source organism: uncultured Eubacterium sp. (assembly GCA_910584985.1). GTDB lineage: Bacteria > Bacillota > Clostridia > Oscillospirales > Acutalibacteraceae > Eubacterium_R. Next base: position 13,437 of record CAJUDJ010000004.1, read on the forward strand.
AACGGTTTCTGCCGATGAATATTCTATCTGATTTCTATATGCTTTGTTCGCTTTTGTATATTTACTTTCATTTGCACTTACTTTACAATCAAAGATGTAAAATATTTGTTTTTGCAAGGGGGGAGTAAAAATATGAATAAAATAGAGGAATATCTTGAAAAAATAAATGGTGTTATTGAGGCCGGAAAATTTAAGGATAACTGGGAAAGCTTATCGCAGTTTAAGATTCCGTCCTGGTATCGTGAGGGAAGATTTGGCATTTTTATACATTGGGGCGTATATTCCGTTCCGGCATATTTTAATGAATGGTATCCGCGTCTTATGTACAGAAAAGCACATCCTGTAAGTATTCATCACAATAAAACATATGGCAGAAATTTTGAATACCGCAATTTTATAGAGAATTTCAAACCACAGGAATTTGATGCAGATGAATGGGCTGATATATTCAAAAAAAGCGGCGCAAAATATATTATGCCTGTGGGTGAGCATCACGATGGTATAAAAATGTATGAAAGCATCCTGAATCGTTGGAATATGATGGCACTCAACGGCAGGGATTATATAGCAGAGCTGCACTCTGCCTGTGATAAGGCCGGACTTGGTTTTATGATAAGCAATCACAGAGCAGAGCATTTTTGGTTTTTTAACGGTGCAAGGCGGTTTTTCCCTGAATCAGAGGTTGCACAGAATCAGTATTCCGATTTATACGGACCTGCATATCTTCCGGAAAGCAATAATGAAGAAAGATATTATGACCAGATTACCGCTTCGGAAGATTTTCTTAAGGAATGGCTTGCAACCGCCTGTGAAATGATAGACAGGAATAAACCGATTGCCGTATATTTTGATTGGTGGGTGCATAATGATGAATTCCGACCCTATTTAAAAAAGTTTCTTGCCTATTACTATAATCGCGGTTTGGAATGGGGAAAAGAGGTTTGCGTTTTCTATAAATGGGGTGCGTTGTTTGACGGCTGTGGGGTGTTTGATGTTGAACGCGGGCAGATTAACGGTGTTTCACGCGAACTGTGGCAGAACGACACGGCGATTGCCAAAAATTCCTGGGGTTATACAGAGGGAAACAAATTTAAAACATCCGGTGAAATCATCAGAAATATGATAGAGGTTTTCTCCAAAAACGGCTGTTATATGCTGAATGTTGGCCCTATGGCAAACGGCAGAATATGTGAAGAGGAAAAATCTGTTTTGCTTGAAATCGGTAAGTGGATGGAACAGAACGGCAGTGCCGTTTACGGTTCATATCCGTTTGAGGTTTGCAGCTTTGAGGGCAGAAAAAGTAAAAACGGCTCTTTTAAGGAAAATAAGAAATTCTCTTCAAAGGATTTCTGTTTTACGGCAGGCGCAGGGAAGATTTATGTTTTCCCGATGGGCAAAGTCATTCCTGAAAAGATAAAAATTAAATCGCTTCGTAAAGCCAATGAAGGCGGAATAAAATATAAAATCAAAAAAATCTCTTTTATGGGCAGTGATGAAAAGAGCAGTCTGTCTTTTTCGCAGAATGAAAAATGCCTTACAGTCTGCATCGGCAGAAAAATCAATAATGAAATTCCGAAATGCATTTGTGTTGAGGTTGAATAAAAGATACAAACTGTTTCCGAAATTCAAACAAAAACAAAACGGACTTCGTAAAAAAACGAAGTCCGTTTCCTGTGTAACATTTTTATTCTTCTGCGTCAGGTGTTTTTTACTGTTTGTGCCGTTTTGCGTAGTTCGGACTGTAAAGCAGGGTAAATTCAGTTACGAAGCATTTCTGTATTGTGAACGCTGAATGTTTGCAACAAGAATGGAAACCAGATCCGTTGCAGTGATTTGATTCGTTATTTTATATCCTGCAATCATGCAAAGTGTAGTATAATTGTATTTCCATATATTTTCCGATATGGTTTTGATATTTCTGTAAACAGAGCAACAGGAACAGCCAAAGGATTGTGCAACAAGGTTATAAAGCCTTTTTGAAACATTATACCGTCTGTCCTCATCCTCAAGTCCAAGTTCAACAGAGCGTTTTAACTGGTTATAGCCTTTGTAATTTTTTGTAACGCCAAGAGCCCGCATTCTGTCATCAATAATTATGTTTTTCATATTAAAACCTCCTTAACATAAGTAAGGAAAGTTTAAACAGAATAAGACAGATAAGACGGAATTTAACCGAAATTAAATAATATATAACATAAATGCATAAAAATGCTGTTATATGTTTTAAAATGCCATTAATATGATTGCTTTAGGCTATTGGGTTTGCTTTTTGTTTTTCTAACCATCAAGTGTTAATTATGACTGTGCTGTGCTTGACCAATTCATCATAAAGCATTATGATGATAATAAGGATGATTCTGAATCCGTAACGACAACAGTCTAACGGATATAGACAGCGACTGCGATGATTATAAAAATTACGGAACTGTTCCGTGATTGTCTATATCTTCATCAAAAGATGAGTTTGGAGTGTTAAAGTAAAATGGAACATAGAATAAAAATAAGAAATGTTTATGAGATTCCTCTTCCAGATGGAACAAATGCTTATGGAAGATTGTATAAAGAATATACATTAGCTATATACAGCACTCGTGCTTATAGTTATAATGAACTTCCTAATACGGAAGAATATCAGTGTTTCATTGGTGTATATAAAGATTTATTAACAGATGGCAAGTGGAAAGTTGTTGGAAAACGAGCATTTGTAAATGAAGAAGATGCTTGGTCTCCCCCGCAATGTGTAGTTCTGCTAATGGTAAAGGTTCATTATATTATAAAGGTGTAATAAGTGATTGTACCTATGAAGAATGTAAGGGTTTGGAAATAGCTGCAGCATGGGATAGACATCATGTAATTGATAGACTGATGGGTAACTCAAAATGGGAGAATTCTATGAGAAAACCACAACCATAGAATACAGGAGTCAATTTTGTGTTGTAAAACCGAGCAGAGTGGTTTTCCACTCTGCTTTTGCTTTGTTCAATTTTAATCGGAATATAAAAGGATTCCCTTTAAACGATTGACGAAGCAACCGGATTGCGGTATTATCTATGTAAATACTAATGAAATTTTCAGACAGGGATGTTTTTATGAATCATTCATTTTCACGCCAGGTGGGGCTGCTTGGTGAAGCCGGAACGGAAAAACTGGCGGCTTCTGCCGTTATCATATTCGGAATCGGCGGTGTGGGCTCTTATGCGGCTGAGGCGGTTGCAAGAGCAGGTGTGGGCAGCATAACGCTGGTAGACCATGACACGGTTGATGTTACAAATATAAACAGGCAGCTTATTGCGCTTCATTCCACAATCGGAAAAGACAAGGTGCTTGTTGCAAAAAAGAGAATAGAGGATATTAATCCCTTATGCAAAGTTACGGTAATGAAAGCATTTTACGATGAAAACAGCAATATTGATTTAACGCAGTATGATTATATTATCGATGCAATAGATTCGGTTGGATCAAAGCTTTATCTTGCAGAGCAGGCTGTTAAAGCAAATGTGAATATGATTTCGGCCATGGGAACAGGAAACAAGCTGGAGCCGGATAAACTGAAAATCAGCGATATTTCAAAAACATCTTATTGCCCGCTTGCGAAAAAAATGCGAACGGAGCTGCGCAAAAGGGGAATTAACCGCCTTAAGGTTGTATATTCAACGGAAGAGCCAAGGTGCAGAAATGTGCCGCCTGCATCAGTTTCCTTTGTGCCGTCTGTTGCCGGGCTGATGATGGCGGGTGAGGTTATTAAAGCACTTTCAAAAATGGATTAACAGGAGTATTCTTATGGCGAAAGCAAAACGAACCGTATTGGACAAACTGAATACACTTTTATTTCTGAAAGATACAAGAGTAATGACAGGAGCGCCTTACACAGAAATCAGAAAGTATGATTTTTCCTCTTATTATCCCGAGGAGGATTATATTTGTGATATGGGGCAACCCTGTAAATATGTTTTTGATATCCGTTTTTTCGGTGCTGTTGAAGATGATGAGAATTTTGATAATGCGCCTTATATAAATATGGCACTGGAGGCGGCATCCAAAATCGGCGGAACGGTTTTGATTGCAGGGGGAAATTACACTGCAACAACCGTTTTCCTGAAATCAAATGTAACGCTGTTTATTGAAAGAGGAGCATCCATTTCTGCAAATAAAACAGGAAGCGGTTATCAGAATAAGGCACTTGTTTATGGCGAGGGGCTTGAAAATATTACTATAACAGGCGGCGGAAAAATTAAGGGCAATGGGCATCTGTTCGGAAGAAAGCCTGTTTATGATAAGAATATCACTGAGCCTGCCGATTATATTGATGTTGTGGAAATGCGGCAGGAATACAGAAAACAGCTTCGCTTTGCACACCAGAGCAAGTACGGCGGGCCGATTGTGCTTGTAAACTGCAAACATATTAAAGCCTATAATTTCATTATTGAAAACAGTGCTTACTGGACTTTCAGAATGGATAAATGCAATCATGTGGAAATAAAAGATTTTGTTATTAACAATAATCGTAATGTTGCCAATGCAGACGGGTTTGATATAGTGGGTTCAAGCAATGTGCTTATAGAGCATTGCTTTGTTTCAACTGCGGATGACGGCATCTGTATAAAAAATGCCCTCTGGGAGGGCTGCACCGGCGAAATGAAGAATGTTACGGTTCGTGATTGCGAAATCATTTCGCGAACAAACGCTATTAAGGTGGGAACGGAAACAACACATAATATAAGCAATATTCTGATAGAAAACTGTCGGCTGTTTATGACGGATCTTTATCCGGGCACCGGTTCTGCTGTTTCGCTTGAGGCAGTAGACGGAACAAGATTGCGTAATGTTACAATCCGGAACATAGAGGCTGAACGCTGTTCCTGTCCGCTGTTTATAAGGCTCGGCAACAGAAACAGGGCAGCAAAGGTGAATGAAAACAGTGCAAGAGCGATTGAATTCGGGAAAAAGACAGCAGGAGGCAGTATTGCCGATAAAAATGCGTTTGATATGAAAAGTGAAATCAGCGGTATTACGGTTGAAAATCTTTATGCAAAAGAGGTTGAAATTCCGATTATAATTTGTGGTTTCAAGCAAAAGGGAAAAACTAAAAGAGTAAAGAATGTTCTGCTGAAAAATATATATCTTGTATTTTCGCAGATTCCCGATTCAAAAGACAAAAGGCTGTTTATTCCTGAATATGCAGGGGAATATCCCGAAGCAAACCGATTCAGAAATCTTCCATCCTATGCTTTGTTTATAAGGCATGCGGAAAATGTTGAATTTGTAAATGTAAAGTTTGGCAAAAAGAATACATGGAAAAAGGATAAATATATAAAGGATTTAATATAAGAATAAAGTATTTTTTTCGGTTGTAACTGCGTTAAAAATCTGTATTCTAAGATTTTTTACGGCATTTCACTGAAAAATCAATTCTGTGTTACCGCACCTCAGCAAAAAACAGGCAGTGTTTAAACACTGCCTGTTTTTCTGTAAATAAAGCATCCGATAAAAGCTGTTATAAATTCTGCAATGGGACAGGCAAGCCAGATTCCTGTCATTCCGAACAAAAAGGAAAGAATATATACAAGCGGAAGAATCAAAGCAAAGCCTTTTAAAATCGTTATTATGTTAGAGGGCAGGGACCTTTCAACAGAGGAAAAATAAGAGGCGAGAATAATGTTGATTCCCGATGGAAGAAGAGACAGAAAATAAAGCTTTAATCCCCGAACGGAAATGGATTGCAGCATGCTGTTTTGTTCACTGTTAAATATGCCTGTTATCGGATCGGCCCAAATATATATTATTAAATATATAAAAACGGAAATCAGAAGGGCGGACAGGCATGAATATTTTAAGACCGATTTAACGCTTTGGGCATTTTTTTCTCCGAAAAAACTGCTGATAAGCGGCTGTGTACCCTGTGAAATACCTGTGTAAACCGAAGTGGTAACAAGGGATATATTTGCAATTACGCCGTAAGCAGCAACACCTGTATTTCCCTGCAAATCTAAAATCAGGATATTAAAAATAATGATAACGATGCCCGAAGAAAGCTGAATGATTAAGGACGGAAGTCCCAAAACAGTTTCCTGACCGATGATTTTGAAATCCAATTTCGTTTTTATCAGGTGAAAGGAATTCCTCTTTTTTATCCAATGCACAAGCATACACAAAATGCTGATAACAGGGGAAAGGCCCGTTGCAAAAACCGCACCAAACATTCTCATATTCATAGGGAAAATAAAAATATAATCCAGAATTATATTGGCAAGATTGCCTGTTATCATGGCAACAGTAGGAAGCCGGGGTGAATGATCATTGCGTATGAAGCAAAGAAAGATATTGTTAAAAATAAAGGCAGGGGAAAAGAGCAGCAGCCATCTGAGGTAGGTTGCCGTTGTTTCAAGTATATCACTGTTTGCTCCTAAAAAAGAAGCAAGACGATGCGGCAGAAACAATTCCGAAAGGAAAAAGAAAAAGGAAAGAGCAGCGGCAGTATAAATTGTATTTGTATATATTTTGTTTATTTCGTCTGTCTTTTTGCTGCTTTGGCATACGGAAAATCTTGTTGCGCCGCCAATGCCCAGCATAAGTCCCGTGCCGTAAATCAAACTGTAAGCCGGAATTGCAATATTAAGTGCCGCAAGTCCGTCTGCACCCAGCCCCTTGGATATAAAAAAAGTATCTGCCAGAATATAGCAGGAAACACCAAGAGAACCAAGCACGCCGAACAGCGCGTATTTAAAAAAATGATTCATAACGGAATTCTGTTTCATCTTTACTCCTTATCAAAATAAAAAACGCCGAAGGTTTCTATCTTCAAAGGCCTAACGATAGAAATTTCGGCGTTTACATTTTTACCCGGCGGCAAAAATGTATTGAGTTATTTTTTTAATGCTCTTTCAAGCCATACTGCGCCCAAATCAAGCGCTGTGAAAAGACCTGTCTTTTCACTTTTTTTAATGATTTTTTCCTTTGGGTTTACTACTTCAGGATCTGTGCTGATAAGCTGGATAAGCACTTTTTCGGAAAGTGAAATATCCTTAAAATCCTTATTGCTCTGAATGGTTAAGCAAACAACAAACGGATCAGACATGTTTCCATAGTAAACAGTTTTTCCGTTTCGGACCAAAGGCTTTCCTTTGTAGGTAAGAAATGTATCTTTTGCTTCTGCCAAAGAAAACCCTCCTTTATTATAAATTTAGTTGTTGAGGTAAGACTTTACCAGTTCAGCCAAAAGTTCATCCCTGTCTATTTTTCTGATAAGACTTCTTGCATTGTTATGTGTTGTGATATAGGTTGGATCCTCTGAAAGAATATATCCCACAATTTGGTTAATAGGATTATAGCCCTTTTCTTTTAAAGCATCGAATACCTGTGTAAGATAATCCTTCATAATTTCTTCACGGTCATCACCTATTTTAAAGGTCATTGTTTTATCAGTCAAGTAAAGTCACCTCCGAACAAGATTAGTGATAAACACTATATAAATCATTATATACAAAATTTTCCGCAATTACAATATCTTTTTTTAAAATTATGAACGCAGCGCAATTTTTGCTTCTTTAAGCGTAAGGATTATTTTATCTGCAACCTTCATAACCTCTTCTCTTGTAAGCGTTCTTTCTGCATGCGCAAAGGTTATTCTTACAGTGATTGATTTTGAATTTTCATCACAGTAAGTGTCCACAACCTTTGTTTTTTTGATAAGGCTGCATTTTGCATCCTCAATTGCTTTTGCAATCGGCTCAAATGTATCTGAAACAAAGGAAAGGTCAACATCTATTTCAGGGTATTTTGAAACCTCTTCATAGGAAATGCCGGCATCTTCAATTTCGGCAAGCGTTTTCACATCTATTTCAGCATAAACAACATTTGCTTTTTTATCTATTTTCTTAAGAATAAGTGGGTGAAGAACGCCGATTTCGCCAATTTCCTCTCCGCCGCATATAACGGTGTTGAGATTTTTCGGATGCTGATAGGAATGTGAAGCTTCAGCCGTTTTATAGCTTAACGGTCTGTGCTTAATATCGTCTGCAGCAACGGCAAGCATATCACGAAGTTCAAAATAAAGCTCCTGTGCAGTTTTTGTTTTGCTGAAAAGCGTAATCGCAAGCATTTTCTTCTCAATGCAGAGATTGTTTTCATCCACGCCGTCAATCACTCTTCCGATTTCAAAGATTCCGAAATCCGGGGCAAATCCCGTGTTTACCTTAAGCTGGCATATCTGGGTTGGAATAATGGATTTTCGTATGGTTTCTATATTCGGATTTGTTGCATTTACAAGCTTTATATTGTTTTCAATCTCAATGCCAAGCTCCTTCATTTCATCATAATATGCCCACACATAAGAATGCAGCTCATGCAGAGAAAAGCGTTTAACCAGAATATCCTTTAATTTATCTTCAACCGTTTTTTCATCGTGTGCCCGAACAGGATAAAGCGGAGCGCTTGCTGTGTGAATATCAAAATTATCATAGCCGTAAATTCTTGTGATTTCCTCAATAATATCCGCCTTAAGTGTAATATCCTTTGTTGCTCTCCAGCTTGGCACCTCCACGCTGAAATGGTTGCCATCAAGGCTTACTTTAAAGCCAAGCGAGGTCAGTGTGTTTATAATGGTTTCATTGTTTATTTCGATTCCCGTGTATTTGTCTACAAACTTTTTATCGAAATCAAGCTTAACCATATCATATTTATAAGCATATTCATCTGTCAGTGAGGAAACTACTTTTGCATTGCCGTCTGCCTCAAACAGAAGTTTAACAAATCTGGCAATCGCAGTAACCGTCATTTCGGGGTCAAGGCTTTTTTCATATCGCATGGAAGCATCTGTTCTGTGGCCCAGACGCACACTTGCCTTGCGGATTGCAACAGCATCAAAGGTTGCCGATTCCAGTGTAAGCCTGGTTGTATCGTCTACAATTTCACTGTCAAGCCCGCCCATAATGCCTGCGATTGCAACAGGGGTGCTGCCGTTGCAGATCATAAGAGTGTTTTCGTCTATATGCCGTTCAACGCCGTCCAGTGTTTGGAAATCAAACGGGCTGTCAAATTCTTTGATTCTGATTTTTTCAACCCTGCGTGAATCAAATGCATGCATCGGCTGGCCCATTTCAAGCATCAGATAGTTTGTTAAATCGGCAAGAAAATTAATGGCTCTCATGCCGCAGTAAAAAAGGCGGATTCTCATATTGACAGGGCTTACCGTGCGGCTGATGTTTTCAACCTGAAGCCCCGAATAGCGTTGGCATGCCGTGTCCTCAATTTTTATATCAAGCTGCGGCAGGCTGCTGTAAACGGATAAATCAGCCGTATCAATCGGCTTTAACGGTCTGCCGGCAAGTGCTGCAAATTCACGGGCGATGCCGTAATGCCCCCAAAGGTCAGGCCGGTTGGTAAGCGATTTGTTGTCCACTTCAAAAATAATGTCTTCAATTTCATAAAGCTCTTTTAAATCCGTTCCGTTTTCGGCATTATCGCTTATTTCCATAATGCCCGAATTATCATCACTTATGCCGATTTCCTTTTCTGAACAACACATTCCGTTTGAGGTATAGCCGGCAAGCTTTCTGGGCGTAATTTCAATATCGCCGATTTTTGCGCCAACCTTTGCGAAAGCGGTTTTCATTCCCTCTTTTACATTCGGTGCGCCGCAAACAACATCCGTAAGCTCGGCATCGCCGGCATCAACCTTTAAAAGATGCAGTTTTTTTGAATCGGGGTGGGGAAGCACGGACTTGATTTCGGCAACAACAATTCCGCTTATGCTGCTTCCTTTGAAAAATATTTCGTTTTCAACCTCTGCAGTTGAAAGTGAAAACTGATTAATCAGCTTAACCTTGTCAAGCCCGGTGAAATCCACAAAATCAGAAATCCAGTTCATTGATAAAAACATAATTCATTCTTCCTTTCCTAATTCGTTCTTTATTCATCGTCTGTAAACTGTGAAAGTGCTTTCAGGTTTCCGCTGTTTAAATCGCGGATGTCCTTAACGCCGTATTTCATCATGGCAAGCCTTGTTAATCCCAGCCCGAAAGCAAAGCCTGTGTATTCCTCGGGATCAATGCCGCCCATTCTGAGCACTTCGGGATGAATCATTCCACAGGGGCAAAGTTCAAGCCAGCCGCTGTTTTTGCAGGAAGGGCAGCCCTCTCCACCGCAGATAAGACAGCTGATATCCAGCTCAAAGCCCGGTTCAACGAACGGGAAAAAGCCCGGGCGCAGACGAACCTTAACATCCTTTTTGAACACCTCTGAAAGCATGGATTTCATAAAGTAAATCAGATTGGAAATGGAAATGTTTTTATCTACCATAACGCCTTCCATCTGGAAAAAGGTGTTTTCATGGCAGGCATCCGTTGCTTCATTTCTGAAGCATCTGCCCGGAAAAATAGCTTTAATCGGAACACCGTTATTTATAAGATCATCCTTGTATTTTTTATAAATTGCATTCTGTGCGGCAGAGGTATGTGATTTCAGAAGCTGGCCGTTTTCAAGATAATAGGTGTCCTGCATATCTCTTGCCGGATGATGCTTTGGAATGTTTACGGCTTCAAAGCACTCATAATCACTTACAACCTCGCTGTAATCCTCAACATGAAAGCCCATGGATTTGAAAATACGCTCACAGTCGCGCTGAACAAGCGTAATCGGATGATAAGAGCCTCTTTCCAGATCCGGCGGAAGTGAAATGTCAAATGCAGGCATTGCGTTGATTTCGTGCTGAATCTCCTTTTCCTTAAGCTCTTTTGCCTTTAAAGTGATTTTTTCTTCAATATCGGCTCTGATTTCATTGGCAAGCTGACCGATTACCGGCCTTTCTTCAGCTGATAATTTACCCATCTGTTTTAAAATGGCTGTAAGTTCACCTTTTTTGCCAAGATATTTGATTCTTGCTTCCTCAATCTGCTCTTGGGTTTCAAAAGAATCAAGTGCATCCTTGGCAGCCTGTCTGATTTTTTCAAGTTGCGTTTTCATAACATTTATCCTTTCTTTAATTTTGGGACAAAAAAAGACTTGCCCCTATCAACAAGGGACAAGTCATAATAACCTGCGGTACCACCCTAATTTTTGCATCAGTCTGAGCAAACACTCTTCAAGTCTGTAACGGAACTCACGCCGTCTGCACCTACTGTAATTTTCAGCACAGCCACTCGGAAGGGAACTTCGCTTTTATCTGCCATACAAAACTCACAGCCAAAGGTTTTGCTCTCTGAATGACTTGTAAAAGCTACTTTTCTTCGTCATTGTGTTTATGATGGCAATATTATAACGCATAAATTCGGATTTTGCAATAGTTATATTTTGTTTTATGTATTATTTACATTAAGCCGCCTGCAGCCATGCTGCCTGCAAGAGCAAAAATGAAAACCACATAGATAATCGAAAATACAATTCCTACAATGAAGCCGATGAGTGCTGCTTTTCCGCATGCCTTTGCTTTAATCGGTGTCTGATCCTTTTGTGTAAGATAAAGGATTAAGCCTACAAGCGGAATGAAAAAAGAAAGAATATTCAGACCGGTGCTTTTCTTATCATTGGGATTAACCTGTGGAGGATAAGGATAAGGCTGCTGATACTGAGGCTGTGGATTTTCGGTAACCGGAGCCTGATTGGTCTGCTGTTCAAAATTGTTGTTTTCCATAATGAATTCTCCTTTAATTATTTGCATTAGTTTGTATACTGAACAACCAGTATATACAAATTATAGTATAATTTATGCATTGTTATGAATACTTATGTATGCAAATTGCACACTTTATGAATTTTTTATGAATAAAAATAATTCCGTTCAGAATGTGAACGGAATTATCAAAGTGCTTATTCTATTTTACAAGCTCATCAATTTTGAAATCTTCATATACAAGATAACTGCTTGGTTCGGCTTCATACATAACACCAATTGTATATTCATCAATTTGAGCAAGACAGGAATATGCAAAAAAGCCATTACGGATTCGGATAGTTTTAAACCAGTCAATCTTTGTAAAGGAGCCGTTTTCCTTAACAAATTTTCCAACGGAAAGTTCTCCGTCAGCGCGTGCTTTGGGGCCGGTGTGCGTGCTGAAAACATAGTTTCCGATTGCTAAAACGCTTTTCTGGCATTTTACGGCAAGAAGGTTTGTTTTCCTGCTCTTTTTCCATGTAACACCGCCGTCTTTTGAAATGGTAACAGGTGTTTTTCCGGGCCTTTTCTGCCTGCCGAATCCAAGAACAATTCCGTCAGGCGCTTCAATCATCTGCCATTCATCAATATTTTTTGAATATGGCTGTTCATCAGATCTGTGCCATGTTTCTCCGTTGTCATCGCTGTAAATTGTTACCGTGGATTTCCTGTCAACATAAAGCGGCATTAATATTCTGCCTGCTTTTGTTGTTAGGCCGACACCCGGGGCAACGCCGAGAAATGTGCCATCGCTTCTTCTGAGGAACATATGGGTGATGTCTTTTGGCTCACTCCATGTTTTTCCTTTATCACTGCTTCTGAGCATATAAACATAATTTCTTTTCGGAGCTCTGAGCGGTGCACCGAAGGTAAGTTCAACTTCTGCTTCATTTGCCCCTTCAGGTCCGTTCAGAAAAATATTTCCTATGTATTCATCGCCGTTGTAAAGATTGCCAAGCCCCTTAACAGTGTAGGAGGTTACATCCTTTACACTGTCAAGCACTGTACCGTTTTCATCAATATAAAACGGATTTTTGTTTTTATCATATATAATAGAAAGCTGTTTTCCGTTAATTTCGGCATAGGGTGCCTTGTGCTTATCCAGAATGCGGCGCATATGAAGTCCTTTGCACTCGGGCCAGAAATCAACAATCATAACAATGTCGCCGTTTGGCGCCATTGCCATACAGGGGTCAATAAAAAAGCCGGAAGCATAGCAGTCGTCAACAATTTTTGTTTCTCTTGCAGGGGGTTTAACAATCGTCTGCAGGTCGCTCCATGTTTTTCCTCCGTCCTCGCTTCTGCGAACTGCGATTTCAATATATCCCCAGTCAGCTCCGGTTGAAGCTCTGTCTATTGCGGCAACAAGTGTTCCGCCTGCATTAATCAGGCTGGGAATACGGAATGCAATTCCACCGTTTGCCTTGTTGCTTTCAGCGGTAAGCTCTTTTTTCAGATAGTGGGGATGGTTTCCGCAGAATAAAATCTGCTTATTGCTCATAAAAACACCTCGTTTTTATTATTTTGCAAAAAAAGTATAACATATTTCTCATAAATTGTGAATATCTTATTTAAATCTATTGCAAATTTGTGAAAATTTTAGTAAAATATACAGGAAATATTTTTATAAAGGAGGATTTATGATGCTTTGGGAATTAAAGAAATGCTATTACAGAATGTATCAGACAGCCTTTAAGGTTGCCATGAATTTTCTTGACTGGTCTGAACCACAACTGCTTGAAGGCAAGGGCTCTATTTTAAAGCTGCCGGAATTCATTAAAAGCAAGGGTATCAGCAAGGTGCTTGTTGTTACGGATAAAGGCCTTATGGGGCTTCATCTTCTTGATCCTATGTTTGAAAAGTTTTCTCAGGTAGGAATAGAATTTGTTGTTTATGATGAAGTTCAGCCGAACCCAACCATTCCGAACATTGAAGCAGCGCGTGAAATGTATATCAAAAACGGCTGCCAGGGCTTTGTTGCATTTGGCGGCGGCTCTCCTATGGACTGTGCAAAAGCAGCCGCAGCAAGAGTTGTTAAACCGAATCAGACAGTCCGCAAAATGAGAGGATATCTTAAAGTACTTAAAAAGCTGCCGCCGTTTTTTGCAGTTCCCACAACTGCCGGCACAGGCTCTGAAACAACGGTTGCTGCTGTTGTAACCGATCCCGAAACACATGAGAAGAACGCAATTAATGATATCTGTCTTCGTCCGAAATATGCTGTGCTTGACCCGGAACTTACCGTAGGTCTGCCACCCCATATTACATCGACCACAGGTATGGATGCGCTTACGCACGCTGTGGAGGCCTATATCGGCAGAAGCAACACAAAGCAAACCAGAATGCAGGCTGAAAAGGCCACAAAGCTTATTTTTGACAATGTTGAGGAAGCTTATAAAAACGGAAAGAATTATGAAGCAAGGGAAAATATGCTTAAAGGTTCTTACTGGGCAGGCTGCGCCTTTACAAGAGCTTATGTTGGCTATGTTCACGCAATTGCCCATAATTTGGGCGGGCTTTACGGCACACCGCATGGGCTTGCCAATGCAGTTATTCTGCCCTATGTGCTTGAATGGTATGGTTCTTCCGTTCATTCGCAGCTTGCAAAGCTTGCTGATATTGTCGGAATTGAAGGAAGCAGCGAAGCTGATAAATCGGATAAATTTATAGCTGCCATCAGAAAGTTGAATGCAGATATGAATATTCCGACAGGCTTTGATATGATTAAGGAAGAGGATTTGCCAACCCTGATAGGCAGAGCACTTAAGGAGGGCAATCCTGGTTATCCTGTTCCGAGAATTATGAATTATAATGATATGGAAAGCGTTATCCGCAGATTTATGATTTGATTTGTATCCGGCACACAGTGATAAACCGCTGTGTGCTTTTTTATTACAATATTGTTTTTAGGGGATAAATTATGAAACAGACTTATACTACAAAAGAACGCAATATGTATCTTGCAGGTATGTTTGGCCAGAATATGATTTACAATATTATTGCCACCGGTCTTGTGGGCTACTATTTGCAGTATGTTCTTTATATTCCTGTTATCGCAATCGGATGGATTGTTGCCGTTGCCCGTGTATGGGATGCAATCAATGATCCGATGATGGGAACGGTTGTGGATAAAACAAAAACAAAATGGGGAAAATGCAGGCCTTACCTTATTTTTTCTCCCGTTATTATCGGAATTATTACGATACTGACCTTTGTAAACGGAAACTATGCAGAGGCACAGACACAGGCAGGCAAAATCATGATTGTTGCGTGGGCCGCCATTTCCTATATCCTTTGGGGCATGCTTTACACGGCGGGGGATATTCCGCTCTGGGGGCTTACTTCTCTGATGTCCGAAGATGAAAATGACCGTTCAAAGCTTCTCGGCCTTGCAAGAATTGCAGCAGGCGTGGGCGGCATCGGTGTGCTTGTTGTGCAGATTGCTCAGGTTGCAGCAGGCATGCTTGCAGATAAAGTGGGAGATGTCAATAAAGCAAATAAATACGGTTTTATCATCACCGTTATTCTTTTAACGGTTATCAGTACAATTATGTTTGAATTTGCCGGTATCGGCACGAAGGAAAGGGTGAAAACCTCTGAAAAACGCTACACGATGAAGGAAAACTTCAAGCTTATGTGGCAGTGCAAACCGTTCAGACAGATTCTTATTTCAGGTATTTTAAGAAGCCCCATTCAGCTGTTAATGCTGATTGCCATGTCTTTTGTAACTTACTATTTTGCAAACGGCGATTTTATGAATCTGTTCGGAGAAAATGGGCTGAATGTTATGATGCTTCTGAACATTGCAATTATTGCTGTGGGAATTTTTGCAGGTCAGTTTATTTCTATGGCAATCACGCCTATGTTGGTTAAGAAATTTGAAAATAAGAAAATTTACAATTTCTTCTCTGTTGGCGGCGCAGTTCCGTTTTTCCTTATGTTTGCTGTTTTCAAAATAGCAGGCGGCGATGTAACGCCGATAGGTTGGGTTATCGTTACAGGTGTGCTTCTTTTCCTTGCAAGTGCAGGAATGGGCGGCATAAATGTAATGCAGTCCGTTATGATTGCGGATTGTGTGGATTATGAGGAATATCATAACGGAATCAGACCAGACGGTGTGTTCTTTTCGGGGCAGAGCTTTATCACAAAGCTTTCCGGCGGTATAGCAGCACTGATTCAGTCTTTTGCATACGGCGCGGTAAGCTTTTCGGATAAAAATATAGAGGTTATGAATGAAGCGCTGAGAAATGGTGAAAGCTTCATTACATATAACGGCGGAAAATATGCAACAGTTATGTTTATGCTGATTTCCATTCCGCCTGCCATCGGTATGCTGCTTTCAGCATTGCCAACGCTGAAATATGCTTTAACGGATCAGGAGCATACAAAAATTCTGGATGCACTTGTTGAAAAGCATGCACAGCAGGCTGATAGCAACGAATAAACATCTTACTAAAATAAAACACGGCACAGGTAATCCTGTGCCGTGTTTTATATATTCAGTTGTGTTTTACTTCTTTCTTGCACGGATTGCCGGCAGAATAACGGGGCGTTCCTCGCCTGCATTTACCATCTGTTCAATAAGAAGATATTTCATTTCCTGCCTTATGTGAGCGTATTTCGGTTTTTTAATAAGATTGTGCTTTTCAATCGGATCTTTTTCCAAATCATAAAGATAATCTTCAAAATAAACCTTGCTTTTTCCGTGTGTATAGCCCATAGGCTTTAAATCACGAACGGAATATTTGAAACGGTTTGTTCTTACGGCTCTGCCGCACTGGCTTTCGCTGATCTGCATAAATACACAATCACGCTTCCGTTCAGGATTGTCAATCTGCTTTGTTAAATCAAAGCCCATATAATGCTTTGGTATATCTATTCCGGCCATGGAAAGGATGGTGGGCGGAAGGTCAATTAAGCTTGAAAGGCGTTTTTCAATTCTGCCGCCCTCAAAGCCACCTCCTTTAATAATAAGCGGTGTACGGCTTGCACTTTCATGGCAGCTGCGCTTGTATTCAAGGTTTCGTGTTTTAAAATGACTGCCGTGGTCGCTTGTGTAAATCAGGATTGTATCGTCATAAATGCCAAGTGCTTTAAGTTTGTCAATTAGCCTGCCCACATTATAATCCAGTCGGTTGATTGCCGAAATGTAATCAGGATACATTTCCCTGTAATCGCCCTTCAAAAATGTCAGATCATCCGGAATCGGATAATCCTTATAATGATCAACAGTCTCTTTGAATCCCTCATAGCAGTGCCTGTCGTTTTGATGGTGGGGTTCAAGCTGGCTTATAAACATAAAGAACGGTTTTTCCTTATCACAGATGTCCAGATATTCAAGTGCAAAATCATTAATACAGTCCGCACGGTAGCCTTTGAAATCTATCTGATTGCCATCGCCGTCAAAAACATATCCGTCATAGCCGTGAGAGGTGAATTCAAGACAGTCTGCCGCACGCCAGTACTGATATTTTCCCTGCCTGTCCTTCGGAATTGCTGTTTTTTCACAGTGCACGCCTATGCCGGGGTAACGGTCTGATGCAAGATGCCATTTGCCTATATATGCCGTCTGATATCCTGCATTATTAAAGTATTCGGCAAGCGGTGTAATATTCTTCGGAAGGGCTATACCGTTCCAGCAGCAGCCAACCTGCGTTGCATATACACCGGATTGCAGACAAGCCCTTGCCGGGCCGCAGACGGGTTGGCAGGTAAAGTTGTTTTCAAACATAACACCCTCTGAAGCAAGCTGCATCAGATTTGGTGTAACGGTTTCATTTACAGTGTCCCATCTTTGCTGATCGGAAAAATAGAAAATAATGTTTTTTCTTTTCATATAAAATACCTCTTTTATAAAATAGCATTGCAGAAATTAACTGCAGCAACAGCTGCAACAAGGATTGTGAATATAATTTTTATCGTTTTTTCATTGCATTTTTTGTTTGCAGCAGCGCCGATGATTCCGCCGCAAACGGCACAGATTACTGCCACTGCCAGTGTTATGAAACTGAATTCGGGAATGCTGCCGGCAGCGGCAATGGTTATCAGCTTGGAAAGCTGGCTGAAAAAGATTATGCCAACGCTGTAAACAGCAGCCTCCTTCATTGTCATTGAAAAAAACAGAACAAGAAAAGCCACATTTATCGGTCCGCCGCCCACACCCAGAAAAGAGGCTGTAAGCCCAAGTGCAAAACCTGAAAAAATAATGCCTGCCGGATTTTTGACAGTAAAGCTTTTTCGCTTTTTCAGATTTATGTAAATAACGGAAAGAACAAGTAGAATGCCCAGAATTATTCCTTGTATACGCTTCAGCGCCGTGTTATCCGTAATCGTCAGCAGATAATCAAATAAGAAAGAACCGCATATTCCACCTGCTACTGCACCGGCAGAAAGTGTGAATATAAATTTGAAATTTATTTTTGTTTTTGCTTGTATATGCCTGGCAGTTGCACTTATACTCATGCTGAAAACAGCACAGGAGGATAAAAAATTGACAACATCAACTGTGTCATGACCAACCAAATCCAGTAGCGGTTTGATAATAACCCCGCCGCCAAGGCCGACAAATGCGCCGGCAAAGGTTGCAAATAAAATGATTATTCCGTAAATAAAATTGAACATAGCACCATTGTCTCCTGTTATTTATTGTTTTCCAGAATAATGCTTCTGGTGGGATAGGCAAAATCGGTGTTGTTTTTTTCAACAATGCTTTTAATTTCAAAATTAAGCGTTTCAAGAAAATCATTATATATATTAATATCGGTTGTGTTTACATAGCATCTGATTTTAATATTTATTGCCGAATCACCGTAGCCTTCAAAGAACACACGGATGGTGTCTTTATCTGTAAGCTCGCAGCCAGTAAGATAATTTTTTATATCTTCTTCACATTTTTTGATAATATTATTAGAGGCAGAATACAAAATGCCGATATTGAATTCAACAAGCTTTTTGGTAAGCCTTGCATAATTTGAAACAGAAGCGTCTGCGATTGCAGAGTTCGGCACAATGAGCACGGAATCATCCAGCTTGCGTATTCTTGTAGAACGCATTGTAATATCCTCAACAATTCCCTTGAAATCGGATGTTTCAATTAAATCGCCTACATCAAACGGTTTGTCAAACAGAATAACAAATCCGGAAATCAGATTTTTCAGTGTATCCTGTGCTGACAGGGAAACGGCAAGTCCGCCCACACCAAGCCCTGTTATCAGGCCGTTTATATTGTAGCCAAGCTCAGCAAGAACCATAACAACGGCAATGCATACGACAATAACCTTAAGAAGATTTGAAATGAATTTAACGGCCACACCGTTGCTTACAGGATTTCCTTTTGATGAAAAAGCAGCATAAAGATTATCTGAAATATAGCAAAGAACGCTCCAGCACACAATTATAATCATTGCTATTTTAAAGGCATCGGTGATTTTTTCATGCTGATAATTTACGGAAATACCGATATATAAACCAAGAATCAGAAAGAATACAGAAAGGGGCTTTTTCAAATTTTCTTTAAAGCGTTTTTTTCTTTCGGGATTTTTTGAATAAAGTATTTTGCCGAAAAGGCTTAGAATAAGTGACGAAAATTTATTTCTCAGTGCAAAAAACACAAGAAAAATCAAGAAGCCTGAAACAATATTGATTATAAAACTGTTTTCTTTATAAAGTTCAGTGATAAATTCCATTTGATTCTCCTTTAAAGTGTGCAGTAAAAATTGCTTTCCCAAGCAGGAATATACGGCGAATGCCTGAAATATATTTTGTAATTCGGATTGTATTCAAGAATTTTTATCGGCAGTGAAAACATGTCCTCATTTCTGTGATAGGCGCAGATATAAAGCTTCGGAGTATATTTTTCTATGATATTTCTGCAGCCCTCGATTGCGTGCAGCTCCGCGCCCTCAATATCCATCTTCAGAAGCGTTATTCTGTCATCAATCAGGCTGTCTATATCGGTAACCCTTATAGGTGTGCCGCTTGCAGAAAGCTTAGAATTTCTTCCTGCTTTTTTTGAGAATGTAAGTATGTCCTGTTTATTCCATGCACCCATATTGTAAAGGCTTATGCCTTGCATATTTTGCGTATTTCTAACAAGCTTTTTAAAATTTTTTTCATCAGGCTCAAGCGCATAAATGTGTTCGTATTTTCCGTTTGTATATGCAGTAAATTCACGGATTGTATCGCCGTCATAAGCGCCCATATCCACAATGGTTTCACGATCTGTCAGCTTCAGAATATCTCTGTAAATGACGGCTTTATCCGCTTCCGTGCTTACGTAAAGGTATTCAACTTTACCGCTGATTTTGAAATTTATGATGTTTTCAAACACACACCTGCTTTTAGCATCGGCAAGCTTTCCGTAAACAAATTCAAATTTTTCCCTGTTTTTTTCAAAAAATTCTCTTGTAAATATGCCGTTTCCGGCAACCGGCACATCAGGTGCGTAAACGGTATGCTCCGAATTGATTTTTCTGATTTTTTCAAGCATATCGGGAAGGTGTGTTGCAAAAGCTAAAACGATATTGAAATCTTCATATTTTTCACAGATATCGCTGTATTTCAGCACCTTATATCCTAAAAATGAATGTCCCCTGACAAATTCATCACTTGCAAATATATCTGAAACCGTTATTCCGTATTCTTTCAAAACGGAAATGATTTTTTCGGCACCGTTTCCCATTCCGTAAACCACAACAGGCTTAGGGCTTTCTGCCAGCTGAAGCCATACATCTTTTTCTTTTATCGTCAACATAAAATCCTCGTAATTTTTAGTTATTTAAAGTATAACATAAAACTGCCCTCTTTACAAATAATTTTAAAAAGTATATAATAATTAATATTTTTATTTACGGAGGGCTGTGCCTTTATGGCAGGAAATCTATTAAAACTATTCGGCAGGAAAAATAATTCAACAGAAGAGGAAATCAAACAGCTTGTTGATGAGGATGAAAATGTGGGTGAGCTTGAGGACTCCCAAAGAAAAATGATTAACAACATTTTTGAATTTGATGATCTGAACGCAGGGGATATTATGACCCACAGAACAGATATTGAAGCAGTGGAATGCGGCGCATCGCTGGCTGATGTGGCATCGCTGGCGATTAAAGAAGGCTTTTCAAGAATTCCTGTTTATGATGAGGATCTTGATAGTATTGTGGGCATCATTTATGTTAAGGATTTGCTTAAATTTATCGGCACAAAAATATCTGCGGATGAAAATCTGAAGGATTATATCAGAACGCCTCTTTTTGTTCCCGAAACGATTGCCTGCGGAAAGCTTTTTGCAAAAATGACGGAAACAAGAATACAGCTTGCCGTTGTTGTGGATGAATACGGTGGCACGGCAGGCCTTGTTACAATGGAGGATATTCTTGAAAGCATTGTTGGAAATATTCAGGATGAATATGATGATGAAGAGGAAGAAGTTGAGCAGATTGACGAGCACACCTATACCTTTGACGGTGCAACGGATATTGACGATGTAAGCGAGGTGCTGGAGGTTTCCATTCCCGAGGGCGATTATGATACCGTTGCGGGCTTTATTATCAATCAGCTTGGCTATCTGCCCACCGGAAAAGAGGAAAATCCTGTGTCAGTGCAGTTTGAGAATATAACATTCACGGTTTTAAAAACAGAGGACAGAAGAATAGAACTAATTAAGGCAGAGATAAACGGATGACAGAAGAAACAATCAGCTTTGATGCCATAGAGCAGGCAGTAAGCCTGTTTGGCTCATTTGATGAAAATGTAAAATTAATAGAAAAAGAATATAATGTTTCGGTTATCAGCCGCGGAAATGATTTAAAAGTGGTTGGCGAGGCCGAAAATGTTTCAAAGGCTGTAAGAGCACTGAACAGCCTGCTTACGCTTATTAATAAAGGCGAAACGCTTTCCGAACAGAATGTGCGCTATGCCCTGTCTTTGGTTAATGAGGGAAATGAAGATAAAATTTCTGCCATTTCGGGCGATTCTATTTGTATTTCGGCAAAGGGCAGGCCGATAAAGCCCAAAACGCTTGGGCAGAAAAAATACTGCGAAGCGATTGGTAATAATACAATTACTTTCGGTATCGGCCCTGCCGGAACGGGAAAAACCTATCTTGCGGTTGCAATGGCGGTAACGGCTTTCCGAGCCAAAGAGGTAAATAAAATCATTTTAACAAGGCCTGCTGTTGAAGCCGGTGAAAAGCTCGGCTTTCTGCCCGGGGATCTGCAAAGCAAGGTGGATCCGTATTTAAGGCCGCTTTATGATGCGCTTTTTGATATGCTCGGCGGTGAAAATTTCCAGCGCTATCAGGAACGGGGCGCAATAGAGGTTGCCCCGCTTGCCTATATGCGCGGCAGAACACTTGACGACAGCTTTATCATTCTTGACGAAGCCCAGAATACAACACCCGAACAGATGAAAATGTTTTTAACAAGGCTCGGTTTCAATTCCAAAATGGTAGTAACGGGTGATATAACGCAGATAGACCTGCCTGACGGTAAAAAATCAGGGCTGAAAAGAGTGATTCGGATTCTTAAAGATGTTGATGATATTGAAATCTGCAGATTTACGCAGAAAGATGTTGTGCGCCATAAGCTGGTGCAGGATATCATAAAAGCGTATGAAAAATATGAGAACGGAGAGAAAAAATGATGAAATCGGTAAAAGTTATAATCTCCAATGATCAGAAAGAGGTTAAGGTGCCTACGGGAATACGGCTTTTAATCCGCCGCTGTTGTCATGCAGTGCTGGAGCTGGAAGGCTTTGAAGGCTCTGCGGAAGTGTCTGTTCGTTTTGTGAACAATGAACAGATTCACGGGCTGAACCGTACATACCGCAATATAGACAAGGAAACAGATGTGCTTTCTTTTCCTCTTGGAGAAAACGGCGAATATGATATAAATCTGGATACAGGCGCCAAGATGCTCGGCGATATCGTGATATCCATGGAAAAAGCGGTTGAACAGGCTAAGCTTTACAATCATCCGCTTCAGCGTGAAATCGGCTTTCTGACGGTGCATTCCATGCTTCATCTGCTTGGCTATGATCATGAATCAGGTGGTATGGAAGAGGTAAGAATGCGTGAAAAGGAAGAAACCGTGCTTACACGCATTGGCTGGAAAAGGGATAACAGCTATTATATGGGAGATGAATGATGACAAAAACGGCTTTTATTGCCATTGTGGGCAAACCGAATGTGGGTAAATCATCGCTTTTAAACCGGATGCTCGGTGCAAAGGTGGCTATTGTTTCATCCAAACCGCAGACAACACGGACAAAAATTATGGGTGTGCTGACACTTGGCGAAACGCAGCTGGTGTTTACGGATACACCCGGTTTTCATAAACCGCACAACAAGCTCGGAGAATATATGAATCATGCCGTGGGCGACAGCATAGGCGGCACGGATGCAGTTGTTTTTGTTGTTGAACCGAGCGGTGAGCTGAATGAAAAGGAACTGGAGCTGATTCAAAAGTTTTCTCAGGAACGGCTTCCCGTTATTCTTGCCATCAACAAAATTGATATGGTTAAGGATAAAAAGGATTTGCTTTCGAGAATTCTTTATCTTACAAAGCTGTTTGATTTTACTGCTGTTGTGCCTGTTTCGGCTTCAGAGGGTGATGGTGTTGATGAACTGATTGAGGAAATGCAGGCACTTTGTGTTGAAAGCCCTCATTTTTTCCCGGATGACACACTTACCGATCAGCCTGAAAGGGTGCTGGCGGCAGAAATGATCCGTGAAAAAATTTTGCGCCTGATGGATAAAGAAATTCCCCACGGAATTGCCGTTTCGATTGAAAAAATGCGTGAGCGCAGGGATAAGGAAATTCTTGATATTGAGGCAACTATCTATTGTGAAAGAGATACGCATAAGGGGATGCTTATTGGAAAAAACGGTGCTATGCTGAAAAAGATATCCACCTTTGCAAGGCAGGATCTTGAAGCTTTTTTTGATATCAAGGTTAATTTGCACACATGGGTGAAAGTGAAAGAAAACTGGAGAAATAAGGAAGGCTTAATCCATAATTTCGGATTGGATTAAAATGGCACAAATTATATACACCGCCATAGGATAAACTAAAATATACACTTTGAACGGCGGTGGCTATATGCTTGATGAAAACTGGGTGCATTTCACCCAAACGGGAAATATATTTGATTATCTGAAATATAAACAGAACGAACAGGGATTTAAAGCGGAAAATGATACGGAGAACAACAAAGGGCTTAGTTATAAAAGAACAGACAATTGGGGAGAGTGACCGTTTAGTTACTCTCCTTACTGCTGATTTCGGTTTGGTTAAAGCTTTTGTGCGCAGGGCAAAGCAGCTGAAAAGCAGGCTGAATTCCGCCACAACCCTTTTTTCCTACTGTGATTTCAGCCTTTACAGATCAAAGGATGCTTTTGTGGTGGACGATGCCGTGCCGATTGAGGTGTTTTTCGGTTTAAGGCAGGATATAGACAGGCTTACGCTTGCCCAGTATTTTGTCCAGCTGGCTTATGAAATGAGTGCAGAGGAGGAACCCGAAGCGGAGCTTCTGCGCCTTACGCTCAATTCGCTTCACCTGCTTTGCAGAGGCGGAAAAGCGCTGAACCAGATAAAGTCTGTTTTTGAATTTCGGGCAATGTGTCTTGGCGGCTATATGCCGTCTGTGCTTGCCTGCGACAGCTGCGGTACATATGAAACGAAAACAATGTATTTCGACATCTTGGAGGGGAAAATATACTGTGAAAGCTGCCCGAAGGCAGGTGCTGTTCCCCTGCCTAAAAATGTTATAACGGCTGTAAGGTTTATCTGTCTTACTGAGCCCTCCAGAATTTTCAGCTTTTCGTTAAGTGATGAAAATATGAAGCTGCTGGCGGATATTTCGGAAAAATATACATTATCACGCATTCAGCGCAAGCTGTCTGCACTTGAATTTTATAAAGGATTACAGGGATGAAAAAACACTATAAATCACTTGAACTGAACAGTGTTCTTGAAATGCTTGCAAACGAGGCCACCTGTGCGGATGCCCGTGAACTGGCACTTGGTCTTATGCCAACTGACGACATAAACGAGGTAGAAATGCTTCTGTCGCAGACGGAGGATGCTTTTTCACTGCTGGCACGCTTCGGTGCGCCTTCTTTTTCGGGATTATGCAATGTGAATAATCCGCTTCAGCGGGCGGCGGCAGGCGGCGCTCTGAATACGGCAGAGCTTCTCAGAATCGGAGAAACACTGCGTGCGCTGCGTGCGCTTTATGAATGGTATGGGCATTGTTCGGGTGTCAAAACAAATCTGGATTTCTTTTTTGAAGGAATTACAGTAAATAAATATCTGGAAACAAAAATTTTTACCGTTATTATCGGCGAGGATGAGATTTCGGACAAGGCTTCGGAGGAACTTTATGAAATCCGAAGAAAAATACGCTCAAAATCCAATTCGGTGCGTGAAAAATTGGATTCCATTATTCACAGTGCACATTATCTGAAATTTCTTCAGGAGCCGATTGTTACTCAGCGCAACGGCAGATATGTTGTGCCTGTAAAGGCAGAATGCAGAAGCAATGTGCAGGGGCTGGTGCATGATTCGTCAGCATCGGGTGCAACTGTTTTTATTGAACCCGTTTCTGTTGTTGAAGCAAATAATGATATTAAGATGCTTGAGGGCAGGGAACGGGAAGAAATTCAGCGTATTCTTTTTGAATTGTCTGCCGAAGCAGGCTCCTTCGCAGAAAGCATTAAGCATTCTTACAGCAGTGCAGTTATGTTGAATCTGATTTTTGCAAAGGCACATCTTGCCTATAAAATGAAAGCAACGAAGCCTATTCTGAATGATGACGGAATTATAGAGCTGAAAAAAGCACGCCATCCGCTGCTTAACCCTAAAACCGTAGTGCCCACAAATATTTATCTTGGTGAAAAGTTTGATACCCTTGTTATTACGGGCCCGAACACAGGCGGAAAAACCGTTTCCATTAAGACAATAGGACTGCTGACGCTTATGACGATGTGCGGCATGCTGATTCCTGCTGCGGACCGTTCACGCATTTCTGTATTCAAGAATGTGCTTGTTGATGTTGGAGATGAGCAGAGCATTCAGCAGAATCTTTCAACCTTTTCTTCACATATGGTAAATATAATTTCCATTATGCAGCAGGCGGACAGTCATTCGCTTGTGCTTATTGATGAGCTTGGTGCAGGCACAGACCCTGTTGAAGGTGCTGCGCTTGCGGTTGCCATTATTGAAAATCTGCGCACAAAGGGTGCAGTAATTGCGGCAACCACGCATTATGCAGAGCTGAAATCCTATGCCCTTGAAACAGACGGTGTTGTGAACGGCTGCTGTGAATTTGATGTGGAAACCCTCAGGCCTACATACAGGCTTTTAATCGGTGTTCCCGGCCGGTCAAACGCCTTTGCCATATCAGAGCATCTTGGTATGGAAAAGGCTGTTGTGGATGCGGCAAGGGGAATTGTCGGCTCTGATAACCGTTCTTTTGAGGCTGTGCTTCAAAAGCTTGAAGATACCAGAATGGAACTGGAGCAGGAAAAGGAAAAAGCACAGAAAGCAACAGAAGCGGCAGATAGAATGAAAGCAAAGGCGCAGTCTGAAAAAGATAAAATTGAACAGCTTAAAGCAAATGAAATGGAAAAGGTTAAGCGTGAAGCCGAAAAGATAATCAATGCGGCAAAGCGGCAGAGCTCGGATTTTCTGCTTCAGCTTGAAAGGCTTAAAAAGGAAGCTTCCTCCTCAAATGCAACTGAAATCGCAAGAAAAACAAGGCGTGAAATCAAGAACCGCCTTGGTGAAATGGAAGATATTGTGAATCCCCGTGAAATTGCGGATAACTGGGATGAGGATTATAAGCTGCCGAGAGCAGTGGTTAAGGGCGACAGCGTGATTATCAGAGGTATAGGAGAAGGCGAGGTACTGGAGGTTGGAAAGAACAGAATTCTGGTGCAGTCCGGTATACTGAAAACACGCGTTAAAATGGCTGATTTAATGCTTACGGAAAAAAAGAAGAAAGCCCCGGTGAAACACACGGCGAATCTTTACAGAACAACCTCAAGAGCAGATGCGGATGTGAAAACCGAGATTGATTTAAGAGGTCAGCTTGCCGATGAGGCAGTGGGAAATCTGAATTTGTTTATTGATAAATGTGTGCTGAATAATATTTCTGAAATCAGAATTATTCACGGTAAAGGCACAGGTGCACTCAGAAGCGCTGTGCAGGAAGAGCTGAAATCACACCCCAATATTAAGGAATTCCGCCTTGGAGTTTACGGAGAAGGTGAAAACGGAGTTACTATTGCTTTGCTGAAATAGTATAACGGTTTAAATTATGGAAGATATACAGAAAAATGATTTGTTTGAAAGCACACCTGTAAAAAAAGCTGTTGTGAAACTGGCTGTTCCGACTGTTTTGAGTTCTCTTGTGATGGTTATCTATAACCTGGCAGACACTTATTTTGTGGGTATGCTGAATAATTCAATAGAAAATGCGGCTGTAACACTTGCAGCACCGCTGCTGCTTGCCTTTAATGCAGTAAACAATCTTTTCGGTGTCGGCAGTTCAAGCATGATGAGCAGGGCGCTTGGAAAAAAGGATTATGAAACGGTGTACCGAAGCTCTGTATTCGGTTTTTACTGCTCTGTTTTCAGCGGAATTTTATTTTCGGCTGTTTACACATTGCTAAGCAGCAGATTTCTTGCAATGCTTGGGGCAAACAGTGAAACTGCTGCGGCAACGGCGGAATATCTGAAATGGACGGTAAGCTTCGGTGCTGTGCCGGCAATTTTAAATGTTGTGCTTGCATATCTTGTGCGCTCAGAGGGTGCATCGCTTCACGCAAGCCTCGGCACGATGAGCGGTTGTATTCTGAATATGCTGCTTGATCCGATTTTTGTGCTTCCGTGGGGACTTGATATGGGTGCAGCAGGAGCAGGCTGTGCCACCTTTATTTCAAACTGTGCTGCCTGCATATATTTCTTTGTGCTTCTTTTTGTGAAAAGAAAAAGCACCTGTGTATGCATCAATCCTAAAAAATTCTCATTCAGAAAGCCTATTGTTTTTGGTGTATTTGCAGTCGGCATTCCTGCCGCTGTTCAGAATCTGCTGAATGTTACGGGTATGACGGTGCTGAATAACTTTACTTCTTCATTCGGCGCAGAGGCTGTTGCCGCTATGGGCATTGCCCAGAAAATCAATATGGTGCCCATGCAGATTGCGCTTGGAAGCTCACAGGGTGTTATGCCGCTTATCGGCTATAATTATGCAAGCGGAAATACGGACCGAATAAAAAAATCCCTCTCTTTTCTCAGCACATATGCGCTCGGCTTTCTTGCAGTTATAACGGTGGGGTTTTATTTCGGATCAGCACCGCTGATTTCCATATTTATGAAAAACGAAGCCATTGTGGCATACGGTTCGCAGTTTTTGAAGGGTATGTGCCTTTCCCTGCCGTTTTTATGCATGGATTTTATAGCAGTAGGCGTATTTCAGGCATGCGGAATGGGCGGCAAATCGCTTGTTTTTGCTGTTTTAAGAAAGATACTGCTTGAAATACCGTTTATTCTTCTGCTGAATTATCTGTTTCCGCTTTACGGGCTTGCGTATGCCCAAACAGCAGCTGAAATTATTCTTGCGGCGGCTGCAATTTTCGTGCTTATTAAAATATTTAAAAAACTGAACGGTGAAAACAGGAAGAAATGAGTATGCATTTTGTATTGTCTTGCATGATATTGTCAACATTTTGTGTCAATACTTTTTATGAAAATTTTATTTGAAAAATTATTGCTTTTATGCTTGACTTATGTTTTCCGCTTATGTATAATATCAGTTGCTGTAAAGACTTAAGCTTTACACATTATGCTGCAGAGGGGGATAATAGTGGCAAAGAATTTGGAAATATCATTTCTGCTTGATTTCTATGGTGAAATGTTGACAAAAAAACAGCACGATTTTCTCATCTATTATTATGATGAAGATTTGTCCCTTTCAGAAATTGCAGAAAACGAGGGGATAACCCGTCAGGGTGTTCGTGATGCAATTAAAAGAGCAGAAAACCAGCTTTTTGATATGGAAAACCGCCTTGGTCTTGCAAAGCGTTTTAATGAAGTTAAACAGGGCCTTGCCGAAATCAGGGAATGTGCGGATGCAATTAATGATTATAATTTAAATCATACGCTTTCAAAAGAAATATCATATAATGCTGCAAAGATAAAAACACTCGCCGATATGCTCGGTGAACAATAATATACAAAGGGGTTGATTGCTTTTGGCTTTTGAAGGTCTTTCAGAAAGGCTTGAAAATTCCTTTAAAAAACTTCGTGCCAAGGGCAAATTGACCGAGGCAGATGTTAAAGAGGCAATGAGAGAGGTTCGTCTTGCCTTGCTTGAGGCGGATGTAAACTATAAGGTTGCCAAGGATTTTACAAAAAATGTAACAGACCGTGCCGTTGGTGAAGATGTTATGGAATCATTAACGCCGGGGCAGATGGTTATTAAAATTGTTAATGAAGAATTAACAGCACTTATGGGCGGCACGGAAAGCCGCCTTGCAATCGCAAACCGACCGCCGACTGTTGTTATGATGTGTGGGCTTCAGGGTTCCGGTAAAACCACGCACTGCGCAAAGTTGGCGCTTAAGCTGAAAAATGAGGGCCACCGGCCAATGCTTGTTGCCTGCGATATTTACAGGCCGGCTGCAATTAAACAACTTCAGGTTGTAGGCGGGCAGGTTGGCGTTCCTGTTTTTGAAATGGGAACGGAGAATCCTGTTAAAATCGCTGAAGAAGCTGTTAAATATGCAAAGGATTACGGCCACGATTATGTGTTTTTGGATACGGCAGGCCGTCTGCATATTGATGAAGAGCTTATGCAGGAGCTTCAGAATATCCGAACGACAGTTCATCCGAATGAAATATTGCTTGTAATTGATGCAATGACGGGTCAGGATGCTGTTAATGTTGCCAAAAGCTTTAATGAAACGCTTGGAATAGACGGTGTTATTCTTACAAAGCTTGACGGTGATACAAGAGGCGGTGCAGCACTTTCCGTAAGGGCTGTAACCGGAAAACCAATTAAATTTGTGGGCACAGGCGAAAAGCTTGGTGATCTGGAAAGCTTCCATCCTGACAGAATGGCTTCCAGAATTCTCGGAATGGGCGATGTGCTTTCCTTTATTGAAAGGGCAGAGCAGAGCCTGGATGAAAAGAAAGCGGCTGAGCTTGAAAAAAAGCTTGCAAAAAACAAATTTGATTTGAATGATCTGCTGGATCAGTTTGCTCAGCTTGAAAGAATGGGCAGCATAAAGGATACTATTAAAATGATTCCGGGAATCGGAAACAAGATAAAGGATTCCGATATTGATGAGGATGCTTTCAAACGCTTTAAGTCTATCATTTATTCAATGACTTTTCAGGAAAGAGCCCATCCGGATATCATTAATCCGTCCAGAAAGCGCAGAATTGCGGCAGGCTGCGGCATGGGTGTTGAGGATGTAAACAAGCTTCTTGCCCAGTTTAAGCAGATGAAAAAAATGATGAGCCAGTTTGGCGGCAGGGGCGGCCCAAGAGTAAGCAAGAAAATGCGCCGCATTATGCAGCAGAATCCTGAAATGGCACAGAAAATGATGGGCATGACGGGAAAGGGCAGCAATAATCCGTTTGGCTTTTAATTTGTATTAACCCAATTCAATATTTCATAATTGGTTTAGTAATATTTTTATTTTTAATATAATTTGGAGGTAATTCATAATGGCAGTAAAAATCAGACTTCGCAGAATGGGTGCAAAGAAAGCACCTTTCTATCGTGTAGTAGTAGCAGATTCAAGATTCCCGAGAGACGGAAGATTTATTGAGGAGATCGGAACATACAACACAATGGTTGATCCGGCTGAAATCAATATTGATGCCGAGAAGGCTAAGAAGTGGATTGCTAACGGTGCACAGCCAACAGATACCGTTAAGGACATTCTTAAAAAAGAAGGCATTCTTTAATCTTTTATTCAAAGGTTAAACAGGAGGTGTTTCTTTGAAAGATTTGTTAATATCCATAACAAAGGGATTGGTTGATAATCCCGATGCAGTTTCTGTTGATGTTGACGAACCAAACGAAGAGGGCGTAACCGTTTATCATCTTCATGTTTCGGAAGACGATATGGGCAGAGTAATCGGAAAGCAGGGCAGAATAGCGAAGGCTATCCGTGTTGTTATGCGTGCGGCAGCAACAAGAAATGATGCAAAAATTTCAGTTGAGATAGATTGATTGAAAAATTAAAAGTGCTCTTGCATATGCAAGGGCATTTTTGTGTTGATAAAAAGCGTATAAAAGGATGAGATAATCAGCGGTGATTTTATGAAACAATATCTTGAAATCGGAAAAATTGTAAACACTCACGGCATAAAGGGCGAATTAAAGCTTGAAATGTGGTGTGATGATATTGACTATTTAAAACAGTTTAATATGCTTTATTTGGATGAAAACGGAATAAACGGCTTAACGCTTCTTTCTGCAAGGCCGCAGAAAAACCATGCGATTGTTAAGTTTGCTGAAATCAATTCCATTGATTTGGCGGAAAAGTATAAAAACAGGGTGCTTTTCTGCAACCGTGATGATGCTGAAATTGATGAAAATGCAAATTATGTGGCAGATTTAATCGGCTGCAGCGTTGTGGATGCCGAAAATGAAGCGGAATACGGAACAGTGGCGGATGTGCTGAATCACGGCGCTTCGGATATTCTGGATGTTGTAAATCAGGGAAAGCACAGCTATATTCCCGTGATTCCCGATATTGTTCACGAAATTAATACCGATGCGCGAATGATAAAAATTATTCCTATGAAAGGGCTTTTTGATGAGGATTGATATACTTACACTTTTTCCCGAAATGTGCAATGCCTATCTGAATGAAAGCATCATCGGAAGGGCAAGAAAAGCCGGGAAAGTTGAAATTGAATGCACGGATATAAGGGAATATACAAAGGACAAACACCGCAGAGTGGATGATACGCCGTACGGCGGCGGCATGGGTATGATTATGCAGGTGGAGCCGGTGTATGACTGTTATTCTGCCATATGTGAAAAGCTTGGCACGAAGCCGCATCTGATTTATCTTACACCACAGGGAAAAACACTGACACAGCAAAGAGTGCGTGAGCTTGCCGCAATGGAGAATATTGCGCTTCTGTGCGGCCATTACGAGGGTATAGATGAAAGAGTAATTGAAGAACTTCAGCCTGAGGAAATCTCTGTTGGGGATTATGTGCTTACGGGCGGCGAGCTTCCTGCTCTGATTCTTGCTGATGCAGTGTCCAGAATGTTGCCGGGTGTACTTTCGGATGACGAATGCTTTGAAGAAGAAAGCCATTTCAGCTCTCTTCTGGAATATCCCCAGTATACACGCCCGTATGAGTGGCGGGGCAGAACCGTGCCGGATGTGCTTTTAACAGGGCATCATGCCAATGTGGATCAGTGGCGAAGGCAACAGTCGCTTAGGCGTACGCTTGAAAGAAGACCTGATATGCTTGAAAATGCCAGTCTCTCAGAAGCAGATAAAAAATATTTATCCGATTTAAAATGACAAAAAATTTATGTGTATTTTGCACAAATACGCCCACAATATTTTGTGTTTAATCTATAAAGCCTACGAACTTTTATTCAATTTGTTGACCTAAAGAACTTTAGTGATATAATATGTGTAGTAAACAAATACTATTAAAAGAATTTGAGTTTATATTAACAACGATGAGAGGTCTTAATTATGTTTGTTAAAGATGTTAAAGTAGAGAATCAGGTTGGTCTTCATGCCCGTCCGGCAACATTTTTTATTCAGAAGGCAAATGAATTTAAATCATCCATCTGGGTTGAAAAGGAAGAAAGAAGAGTAAATGCAAAATCTCTTTTAGGTGTTCTTTCTCTTGGAATTATGGGCGGAACGGATATTCGCATTATTGCAGACGGTTCTGATGAAGAAAACGCTGTTGAGGGTCTTGTTGCTCTTGTAAAAAGCGGTTTTGCAGATTAATTAAACAGTTCATATTCTTTTGCGGTACAGAGAAATCTGTACCTTTATTTTTTAAAGGGAGGTGTTTGGTATGACGGAAAAGGAGCTTCGCCAGAAGGCAATGGCGCTGCCGCTTCAGCCCGGTGTTTATATTATGAAGAATAAGGATAAAAAAATTATCTATGTGGGCAAGGCAAAAAAGCTGAAAAACCGTGTTTCCTCCTATTTCGGTGCACACACAAATCATTCCTTAAAGGTAATCAGAATGGTTGAAAATGTGGATGATTTTGATTACATTATTGTGGATACTGAATTTGAAGCGCTTGTGCTTGAGTGTTCGCTTATCAAACAGCATATGCCAAAATATAACATTCTTCTTAAGGATGATAAGGGATATAACTATATAAAGATAACAAAGGGCGAATTTCCGCGGATTTCCGAGTGTAAGCGCATGGCGGATGACGGTGCGGAATATGTAGGTCCGTATATATCAAACTTTTCAGTAAAAAATGCTGTGGAGGAAACGCTGAAAATCTTTAAGCTGCCGAGGTGCAGCAAGCAGTTTCCTCGTGATTACGGCAAATCAAGGCCATGCCTGAACGGATTTATGGGGCTTTGCTCCTCTCCCTGCGCTGCAAGAATAACAAGGGAAGAATATGTAAATAATGTTAAGGATGCAGTTGCGTTTCTGAAGGGCGGCAGCCAGGCGGCCGTTCGGGAAATGACAAAGCAGATGCAGCAGTTTTCCGAAAATCTTCAGTTTGAAGAAGCTGCAAAACTCAGGGACAGAATAAAGGCTATAAAAAATCTGGATGAAAAGCAGAAGGTTGTTTCCATCAATGTGCCCGAGGAGGATGTGTTTGTTCTTGTAAACGGAAAGAAAAAAGCCTGCTTTGAGGTTATCCGGTTTGAAAACGGCAGGCTGACGGATACGGAATTCTGGCTGATTGATTCTGTTGACGATCTTCCAACCGCAAGATTTGAGCTGATTGAACGGTATTATGCAATGCGCAGCCGTATTCCGGCACGAATAGCTGTGGACGGCGATATTGAGGATGAAAATCTGCTTTTGCAGTTCCTTGAAAACCGCAGGGGAAAGAAAACGGAATTTATTCATCCGCAGAAGGGTGAACATCTTTCCATTCTGAAAATGTGCATACAGAATGCAAACGAACATCTTGCACAGAGTGAGGGCAGGCTTGGCAGGGAATTTGCCGCACTTGAAGAGCTTGCAAAACTGCTCGGGCTTTCCAAGCCACCCGAATTTATAGAAAGCTATGATATTTCCCACACCTTCGGCGCAGATAATGTTGCCGGAATGGTTGTTTTCCATAATGGCAGGCCGATGAAAAGCGCTTATAAGCGCTTTTCAATAAAAGGGTTTGACGGTCAGAATGATGTGGGCTCAATGAATGAGGTTTTAACACGCCGCTTCAATCATTATTATAATGATGAAGAGGGCAGCACCTTTAAAATTCTGCCCGATTTAATTTTGCTGGACGGCGGCCAGCCGCAGGTGAATGCTGTTTTGCCTGTTGTGGCTGAGATGGGTATAAATGTGCCTGTTTTCGGAATGGTTAAGGATAATAAGCACCGCACCAGAGCCATCGCATTTGACGGCGGTGAGATTGAAATTAATTCCCACCGAAGTGCCTTTACACTTGTTTCCGATATTCAGGAAGAGGTGCACCGTTTTGCAATTTCCTATCACCATAAGAAGCATAAAAAAACAACGCTTTCTTCCAGTTTGCTCAGTATTGAGGGAATTGGGGAGGCAAAGGCAAAAGCACTTCTGAAGCATTTTAAAACCATTTCTAAAATCAAAGAAAGTTCTGTGGAAGAATTACAAAAATGTTCGTCAATAAATAGCAATAATGCACAAAAAATATTTGAGTTTTATCACAATATGTAAAAATAGTAATAATAAACTTGACGAAACAATGCCTTGAATGTATAATGTTTATGTAAAAAAATGTGCAATTCTATTTTTGCACAGTTAAGGACAAGTCTTATGATGAGAGTGATTACAGGCTCTGCCAGAGGAAGAAAGCTTGAAACGCTTTCCGGCGATGATGTTACAAGGCCTACGGCTGAAAGTGTTAAGGAAGCCCTTTTCAGTATGATTCAATTTGAAATTGAAGAGAAAAGGGTGCTTGATTTATTTGCAGGGTCGGGGCAACTCGGAATAGAGGCATTGTCCAGAGGGGCAGCACACTGCACCTTTGTTGAAAATAATAAAAGGGCGGAGAATATAGTAAAAAGCAATCTTGTGCATTGCGGCTTTTCAGCCGTTTCTCAGGTTGTAATATGTGATGCCGCCGCTTATTCCCTGCGCAAAAACAGTTTTGATATTGCTTTTCTTGATCCGCCTTATCATAAAGGGCTTATAGAAAAATGCATGCCTTATCTGGTTCATTCCATGAGTGATCAGGGAATTATTGTTTGTGAAACCTCGAAAGAGGAAATGTTACCGCAGAAATTCGGCGATTTTTCGATTGATAAAGAAAGAATTTACGGTAAAACAAAAATTACTATTTACCGAAAGGATATTTAATTATGAAAATTGCCGTTTGTCCCGGCAGCTTTGATCCTGTAACGCTTGGCCATATTGATATTATTGAGCGTGCGGCAGCGCTTTTTGATAAGGTTATTGTTGTTGTTATGGCAAACAGCAGTAAAAAATCTCTTTTTTCCGTTGAAGAGCGTGTGAATTTAATTAAACGCTGCTTTAACAGAGAGGATATAGAGGTGGATACATACGGCGGACTTCTTGTTGATTATGTTAAGGAAAAGAATGCCGTGGCTATTGTTAAGGGGCTGCGTGCCATGTCTGATTTTGATTATGAATTTCAGCAGGCACTTACAAATAAAAGTCTTTTGCCGCAGGCGGAAACCGTGTTTCTTGCCGCAAAAGGAAAAAATATGTTTCTTTCCTCAAGCATGGTTAAAGAAGTTTGCAGCCTGAACGGGGATATTTCCCGTTTTGTTCCCGAAATGATTTTAAATGATGTTGTAAAAAGATGCAAAGGAGAAAAAAGCTGATGACGAATACAGATATTTTGCTTGAAGATTTAGAGGATGTGCTTGATGACGCCACCTCTATGCCGATGACAAAGAAAAGCCTGGTTGATGTTGAAAAGATAAAAACGATTATTGAGGATATCCGATTGAATACCCCTCATGAAACAAAGCAGGCAAAGGCAATTATTGATTCAAGAAACACAATTCTTGATGAAGCACAGAAGGATGCAAAGGCAATTGTTGCTGAAGCAGAAGCACAGGCAAGAGAGCTTGTTGCACGCGATCAGATTACACAGACGGCTCAGGCTGAAGCTGCTGAAATTCTTGCAAGGGCAAGAGAAGAGGGCGAAGCCAATATCCGTGATGCTCAGGCACGCGCAAGTGAAATTCTGGGCAATGCCACTGCACAGGCAAATGATATGCTTGCTGCTGCACAGAAGAATAAAAAAGATTCTGTCAATGCGGTTAATAATTATGCAGAGGATACCCTGCTTGCTATTGATGATGCTTTGTATAAAGCACTTCAGGATGTAAGAAGCATCCGCCAGAACCTTATGCGCAATATCGGCGGCAGCAATTAATTTATATGAAACTTATTTAAACCCGGCACTTTGTGCCGGGTTTTTGCTTTTTATTTAACTTTTTTGTTAACGATTCTTTCCAAATTTGTTGGCAGACGAGACGGTAAGATTCCAAAAGCGATCGTTTTAATTGTGTAAAGCATAAGTTCTTTACAGCTGTTTTTGCTCTGTAAAGACAAAAGCCATTACCGTAAAGATAAAAACTTGCTCAAAAGTAATACAAGCCCATTATATAATGTAATTAATTTATAGAAGTTATATATTAAGGGAAATTTTCGGCAACAAAATTACCAAAAAAATTGTAAATAAATTGTTAAGCTTTTTTTGTTAAATTCATTGACTTTGGTTATTATGAGTGATACAATGAAAACACAAGTGTGGAATTCTATGCAAATTTCACATAATATGCATAAATTTTTTATGTGAGCATTAAAGAAAGGAGAAAAATTTATGGGAAAACCAAAACGGTTTAAAAAGCTACTAAGCTTTTTCCTGGCATTTTTGATGCTGATGTCTTCGCTGACAGTTGGTTTCACTGCGTTTGCTGCAAACGAACATCCTTCCAATACATATTTTAAGGATGCGGTAACGAGTATTCATCACCCGTCCAACGATGATACCAAGGATTCTGCAGACCATCTGGATGCAGTTGCAAAGTCTTTCGCCAATGGTGCGGCAGGTAATGCTTCTAATTACCAGAGCTCGCAGAACGCGGCTGCGAAACAGCTCAGTACAAAGATGCAAAACCAAAATTTGGCAACTTATAAACCGGGCACAAACGGTTGGTCAAACGGCATGTGGCTGGAGGATGATGACAACGGCACAATGCTTTCCGCAGTTAGCAATTACTGGAAAATCGTTTTTTCAGACTGTTTAACTGAAAACCAAAAAGCCGGCAAGGACGGTACGGCAGGTATCAATAATATTCGTAGTCAGATACGCGATCAGCTTGCAAACAAGATGGGCGGCGACTACAATACGATGATTGATGATAAGCCGCCTTACTACACTGCGGCACTGCTTGGTTCCGGCGGCAAAGAATTAGGCACCAATCAATGGCCGACTGATTCCAGTACTGTTGCTATAGTAAACTTGAAAGAAGCATATTATCTTTGGAATGCTTACGGTGATAACATTGATAATTTAAGCGATGTTCTTACCACAAAGTATATGTATTACTATAGAATTAAAAATTTAGGAGGCTGGAGTAAGAACTATGCGGTAGAATATTGGGCAGCTGATAAGGGCGTTGACTTTATACTTGTTAATGCAGACGAGTTAAAGGCCTTTAAAAATGTTTTTGTTGCTGATGATGGTACCAATTACTGGAACGATTTTAATAACAGGAACTTCTCCAATATCAGCGCAAGCATGCAGCTTAAGCTTGTTGAAGAATTGGAAGCCAAGTACAACCTGATTAAAACGACCAACAAAACAAAAGAATACAACTGGAATGTTACATGGAGGGAAGATCCCAATGATCCGAACAACATTAAAAATATTCCGGATTGTGTTGAAGGTAAATATAATTTAACTACAGATCAAGCTGCAAACGAAAAAATCTTTGCTCATTTCTTTACGAGCTATAATGATTTCAATGCAGATTTGAATGCGTTCTATCTGTATATGGTTCAGCAGTATATTGATTCTGTAAATAAAGTTAAAGATGCACTTTACAACGCTGACGGTTCTGAAAAGAATGTTACGGACCGTAAAGAGCTTGCTATTGTAAAACAGCTTATTGCAGATGCACTGGTGGTTTACAATAATATTCCTGATTCTGTTAAGAATAACGCAAGTGTTAAAGCAACGCTTGCCGATGCAAATGCAAGATACAATACATATAATATTCGTTTTATCAGTCTTTGGAACACGATGGTGGGTAAAACCTATATCGAAACAGGTAAAGTTCTTGAGCCTTACGCTTCAGCCGATTATGTAATCAAGAGTGATGCGGAAGCAAAAATCATCAGAAGAACACTTGATGAAGCTGAAAGCCTGTTTGTTGATTTCCTGCCTGAAGGCACTGATTATAAAAACATCGCAAATCCTCCTTACTCTATAACAGACCCTGAGGTTACTGTTTCCAAGATTGGCGATGCAAATACAATCTATAAGGCTGCTCTTAAAACATATGAAGAATATATGTATCGCCGTTTTCTTGAAATTGCAAGGGCAGAGTTTAAGGACTATTTCACAAATGAGCCTCAATGGGATTCTATTACAATTCCAACGAATTTCAATATATTCAGTATTATTCCTGTAAGGTCTCAGGTTAATAAAGTTCTTTCTGCTTATGCGTCAATCGCAGACCGTTACAAAGCAACATCAAACTCAAACTTTTTTGTTGAAATTGCAAGAAGACTGAATCTGGCGTTAGAACCGTTGACCGGCAATGAGTCATTTAACAAAGATACCAGTCTTTATCAGCTTATTTATCCGATGAAGGATGTTCAGGTTGACAAAAACAACAACTTGTCCCAAGATGATGTTAATCAGCTGATTGCAAATCTGGATGCTTTCCTGGTTGGCAATGTATTCAGAAACGAATTGCTTGACGGTTACACTGCAGATCAGTTTATTGATATTCTGCTTCAGGGATTCTATGTAGATAGTAATGGTATTAAGCATTACGGTCAGAATAAAGACGGTACAACCAAAACAGAAGGCTTACTGACCGGTAAAAGCGGTAATAATATTGCCAATATGATTTTAGGTATGCTGGGTCCGCTTGTTCAGAATGCACTTAAGGATGTTAAGCTGGATACAATAGATGTAGGTATCGCCGGTCTTACATTGGTTGGTTCTGCATATGATTTGCAGCAAGGTAATGCATCGGCGAAGTTAGGTCCTATAACTGCCAAGCTTAAACCTTTCGGCTATCTTCTTGTCGGCAACCCTAAAGATGTCTGGGATTATGAACTCATTAAGGCAAACCCCGGATTTCTTGCTGCTGCTCGTGGATTGCTTCCGTATTCTACAGTATGGGAAGCAGTTGACTGGAGCGGTATTAACTGGCAGATTGACGATACACAGGAATTCTTTGAGTGGATTGGCTGTCTGCTTTCTTTGATAGACCGTATCTCCGCTGCACTTTTCTTTGACTATACTTATAAATATCATGTTCAGGCAGTTGGCGGTATGGTAGACCAGAATGTTGCGCTGGAAGGCACATTCAAGCCAAGTAACGGTTATAAGAATGTAATTCTTCCGTTCCTTGAAATTCTGGGTGTAAATACTAATGGTATTGACACTGCTACCATGAAAACACTTTCAGAAAGCAACAGATGGGATACAATTGTTAAAACCATCGGCGACAGGGTTCTTACATGGGCTAAAGAGCTTGTTACCGACAAGCCGATTTCAAAAATCGTTGAAATCCTTCCGAACCTTGCCTATATGCTGCTTTATGATAAGCTGACATGGGGTGTTGATTCACTTACATATACATTAACTGAACTTGGCATTAAATGGCGTGATTTATTACAGCAGCCGGATACATTTAAAATTGACTCTGATTTCTTAACAGGTCTTTTAACCGGCTTAATGGGTGAAGATTCCAAGTTCCAGCTTCCTGCACTTGACTGGGCAAAGCTGTCTTATCTTGGTGATTACACTTATAAGACAAGTGCTGATGACATGCAGCAGAAATATATTGATGCTTATGCACCTGATGTTTTAGTTTTTGTAGTATATTATCTTGCTACAATCGTAACTGAAAACGGTGATTTTCTGTGCGACCTTGTGGGCGAAGTGGAATTAGACCCGGATACAGGGCAGCCTGTGCCGAATCCTTTAAGGGATTTAATCGGCAATGTGGTCGACACTGCATCAAAAACCGATAAATTCGGAAATGCAAGAGAATTCGGCTCTGCAATATTCAAGCTGATCAGAACATATTCTGCAGCGGATTATGACTGGAGCAAATTCAGCTGGACACAGTCTCTTGTTGATTTCAGTACAATTACTTTATTTACCAGACAGGAAGTTGTAGATTTAATTTCTTATCTTTCTGAAATGGTTAATATCCTGATTCCAAAGCTTCTTGCGGATAAAGAAACAGGAAAAGAAAAGACTCTTATGGATTTACTGAACCAGTCCGTCTTCAAGAGTTCTTTGATTGATACTTTATTTAATACAATTTACGGTCTTTTGGGCTCTGATGTAGCGCAGATGATTCTTAAGTTTGTGGAGATCAGAGACCAGCAGTATAATATTACACACAGATCCGATTCAATTGATGTTTCAATTGATACTGTAAGAGCAACGCTTAATGCAGCCGGATTCGGGGAAGTTGCAGCAAAGCTTGCAGGTAAAGATGCATATATCGGTGAAGGCTATAATGTTTTCGATGATATTCATTGCGGCGAGCTTATTGACCCGAACAAGCCTACAGGCGGAGCTTATGAGGATGACTGGAAAATTACAGATGCCAACAGGTTTAAAAAAGCCTTAACGGCAGTTTTAACTCCGTTTAACGGTGTTATCGGTGTGCTTCTTGCAGGCGGCAGCGGCAGTGTTTCTGCCGGAACAAGAGGTATGGTAACAGTTGCAAATGCAATTACAGTTGAAGGTGCAAACGGTTATGCCAATGCACTTAAGCCTCTTTTGGATGCACTTGGCTGTGATACATATCCTGCAGCTGATTTCAACCGTCAGCCGTCAAACTCATTATCGCTGCTTATTGATATGATTTTCAGAACAGTAGAAACATACTGTAATGATCCGCTCAATGAAATACTTGGTGCTATTCCGGGTATTGCAGCATTTATTGATAATAATGGTCTTCAGATTATTATTTCGCAGATTATTGCACCGTTTAATAATATTTTAGGTGCTGTATGTGACCTTGCTCAGATTGATAATACCGACGGCAAGGGCAACCTTGACCATCAGGGTTTTTTCAGATGGGCAATTTCCGAATTGATTCCTTATTTGCTTAAAATTGAATCAACAGACGAAGAAGTTACCTGGGATAATCTTCAGGACAGAATTTTAAGTCTTGTTAATCAGAAGCTTCCGTCAATTAAACTGGAAGTTGAAAATGAAAGCGGTGAAAAGGAAACACACGAATACAGGCTTACAATTCCGGAAATTAACTGGAAAGATTTGGCCGGAAGCGGATCCATGGATCCGACCGCCAACAATATTGCTGTTGAAGGCGATGATCCGGGAACACTTGTTAAGCTTGTAAGATTTATCTGGGAAGATGTTGTTGTTAAAAACAACGGAACTGTTATTACAGGTATCCTTACAGATTTACTTGGCA
This sequence comes from uncultured Eubacterium sp., assembly GCA_910584985.1. Classification (GTDB taxonomy): domain Bacteria; phylum Bacillota; class Clostridia; order Oscillospirales; family Acutalibacteraceae; genus Eubacterium_R. The sequence continues at coordinate 54,935 of CAJUDJ010000004.1, forward strand.
AAGAAACTTATGATGCAATTATTGAGAAGGTTGATTTCTTAGGCTTCTCCGGCGATAAGATTCTTGCTATTGTAATTAAAGTGTTCAAGGGCATGGATTCCAGCTGGTATAAGGGCGAAGTTAATCCGTTTAAGGAAAATAACCTCACACTTAATCAGATTGTTACTATGATAGCCGGCACAGCTGAAGGACAGATTCCTCTGTCCCAAATCGTTTATCCAACAGGATACGATTCTGAAAATGTTAAGAATTTTGTTACGGTTTTAACCAATGTAGCAATGTCTCTTCTTGACAATTACACGGATTTGCAGCTTATTGAAATGCTTCAAAGCGGTCTTTATAACAGTTCTATTGTTGCTTCTCTTGCAAAGGTTATTTATCCTCTGTTTGATAATGCAACAGTAGGTTCTGTTCTTTCCATGATTGATGTAACAAAGTTTGATACGCGTGCACTTTCCATGCTCTTTACGATAAATGGTTATAACGATGTTGCATCCATTGTTGATTTAATGATTAACGATGCTGAAGGTCTTACTTCCGCAGATTATCCGGGTGATCCGTCAGTTACCGATACAACGGCACATGCCAACTGGGTATATACTGCTCAGCTCAATGCAGACGGCACACCTGTGATTGTTAATAATAACACACAGTATGAATGGGCAAACCGATTCTGGGCCAAGGACAGCAAGGGTGCTTACATTTATGAAAATGGCAAGCATGTTATGTCTTATTGGGAAAAAGATGAAAACGGCGCTTGGGTTTACACTGACAGTGCACAAACCATTCATAAAATCAGAGATAAAAAATTAAGCGATATCAACTGGGATTATTGTGTTCAGGAAAAACTTTTCCACATCAATATTGAACCGACTGAAAATGAAACAGCAGAAGAGAAAGCAGCAAGAATAGCACAGATTCGCAGCAATCTTGTTAATGCTATTTCAACGGTGCTTTATCCGTTCCTTACATTTGTAGATTTCATGTTCAACAGCGGAACTATCAATATTGCAGGTGTTGCTCCTCTTGTTGGTGCAGACGGATACGGAAATGCAATTTATCCTCTTCTTAAGCTTCTTGGTGTAACTGCTAAGCATGGTCTTGTAGAACCGAATGTTTATAAGGAACATGCAACGAAAAATAAAACTTCACTTGTAGCAGACATTCTTTCACCACTGCTTGAAAAGCTTGATGAAATTATTGCCGGTGATGATGCAGTTGGACCTGTAAGAGCGATTCTTGATATAATTCCTGACCTTGCAAATTTTGCAAATCAGGGTGGTATTCAGAAATTAATTTATTCGCTCCTTTTCCCAATCGGAAACTTTGTAGATAATATTTTAACTGTTATTCTTGAAGAAGAGAGCCTTATCTATGATGTTGCTCTTGATATTGTGTTTAACAGCGGTCTTATCGGCGGTTCATCCGAAAACAAGAATATATTGTCAAGCATACTTGGAAGTATCTTTGGCAATAAAGATGATACTTCAATTAAGTTTGCAACATTGCATAACAATATCTTTACACTTGCTGAAAAAGTTATTGCTTTATTAAAGGTTAATAATGTTTCGCTTAAAGCAATTAAAGATAAGTCAGGCAAAGAACTTGCACTTGAAGTAATTATTAAAAAGCTTAATATTAACAGTCAAGAACTTGATTTAACCCTTAATATTCCGATGTTTAATCTGGAATGGGTTGCAGGCATAGGACCCGGTCGGCGCAATGATGCTCCAATGGGTGTAAATGCTGTTAAGAAGCGCACAGATTCCTTTATGGCAATTATTCAGTATATCTGGAAAATTGTTCAGGTAAACAAGGATGCTCTTGCCGGTAATAACGGACTTCTTGCTGCACTTCTCGGCAATGCTTGGGGAACAGCTTCTCCGTTTATCTTAAGTGTTCTTGATGAAAATATTAGCGTTAATATTGATAATATCGGCACAACTGCCAATAAGGATAAGGTGGTTGCTTCTGCAAATGAAATTGTTGCAGCATTAATTCAGTTTACTGAAACAACAGATTCATCCAATCACTATGCCGATACTGCAGAAGGCTATGATGCTGATGCAGATATTTCCAAAGTAACATGGGATAAATTCTTTGAATATTCAAATTATACGGAAAGTACAAAATACGATATTGAATATCCGAAAATTCCTGCAAAAGAACTTGCTTCCGGTCAGCCAGAAGGCACAAAGTATGCTGAAGGCGATGTTGAAACAGTAGTTCAAGTGCTTACCACAATTATTCAGAAAGTATTGTCTGAATTACTCGGTACAACTGTTGAAGGGCTTGTAATTGATGCTCTTTATAAAGATAGTTTAGTTGCTCAGATATCCAAGCTTATCTGCTCTCTTGCTGATAATGCGGGTGTAGCTTCTATTCTTTCGCAGTTTGGTGTTGACTTAAGTGCCAAAGGCCTTGTTGACATGCTTGTCCGTTACGGATATGTTGAGCTTGCTGCTGAAATTCAGAAGAAAATTGATGCAAAAGGCAAGCTTTCAGAGCTTCAGTGGTTTGACACTTATCAAACAGATGCTAACGGCCAAGTTATTCTTGGTCCTGACGGAAATCCGTTGGTTGCTACAGAAGGCATTGCAAAATACTGGTATGTTGATTCCGGTGTTAAAGATGGTAATGATTACAACTTATTCATGGAAAAAGTTTGGAATCATTCTGATTACCACAACACCAAGTTTGAATATAATGCTGACGGCTCATTGAAAGATCCAACTGTTCTTAATGCAGGCTACCGCTTCACAAGAGCACTTGTAGTTGCTCTTTCACCGTTCAGCGGATTAATCAATGTACTCTTCAATGCAGGCACTGGTGAATATTTCGGTGCAATCGAAATCACTGGTACCCGTGGATACAGAAACGCGATCAAGCCTATTCTTGATGTTCTTGGCTGCGATACTGTAACAAAGGAACAATTTGTTCTTGATGCTAACGGAAAGGGAACAGAAGGCGATGCTGATTACGTTGCCGGAAATGTTGATTATGTTCTTTACAACATTATCAATCCTGTTATCTCCAGAGTTGGCGATATAATGGATGACCCGATTAACGGTGTGCTTGACATTTTAACAAGTCTTATGGCATTCGTTGATAACGGCGGTCTTCAGCGAGCAATTGAAGAATTGCTTTACCCGATTACACAGATGTTCGGGCCTATTATCAGACTTGCAACAAGAACTGTTGAAGGTTTTGAAGATTCAACAGATATATTCTCTATTGCACTTTCGTTTGTTGACCTTGGCAAAGGCGTTACATGGGCTAACCTTCACCAGCAGGTTCCGACAATCCTGAAGAATGTTCTTACAGTTAAAGTTTTAGACAAGAAGATTGACGGCAAGTATGTTAAGATTCTGTCAAGACAGGTTGTAGACGATCAGGATAAGGGTGATAAGAGAACAGAATACTATTATGTTACCAATGAAAAGATTCCGAAGACTGATTCAGACGGTAATCCTGTAATTGGTCCTGATGGTGAACCTGAATATGAAAAGCATGAAGACGGTTCATTTAAATTTAAAGAAAAAATCGTTGCTGCGGGGGATGTTGAAGACATCTGCGGCATCGAAATTAACGGCGTAATTTATAATCTTAATATTGACGATATTGAGATTAATAAGCACTTAAAGTATCTTGCTTACTGCTGGATTGATTCCAATAAGGCAGAGGGCGCTTCAACATTTGCTGCAAGAGCAGATGAAGCAGCTGCATTGACAAGAAGATCTGATGCTTTTGTTGCAATCTACAGATTTATTAGAAGTGCAATAGATGCAAATGCTGCTGATTTGATTATGCCGCTTGTTAAAAATGCTCTTTCGGCAGAAACTTATGCAGCAGTAGACACCTATATTAATAATGTTATCACACCTACTTCAAAGGAAGGCGATAATATTCTTATCACCTTGATCCGTGTTGCTGACGCACTGGATAATGCTCTTGGATTTGATGCTGATGATGATGCTAATAACAAGTGGCTTCCGATGCTTCAGATTACAGCCGATAAGGTTACAACGGTTGAATATACTGCAAAAACTGCAAAGCAAGATGTAGCAAGAGCTATTGAAACCATTTATGGCACAGTTAATAATGTAATTACAGACATCCTCTTTAAGGATGTTGAAGGCGTTAATAACTTAAGCGATTTTGCAGTTGAAAACTTCCTGAACAATACATTACTTTCAACAATCGCAAAGGGAGTATTCTCTCTTGCCGATAATGAAACAGTTTCTAAGATTTTCAATATTCTTAATGTTTCAATGAATAAGGCATATATTGTTCAGCAGCTCAATGATTATGGCTATACTGAACTTGCCACAAGCATTGAGGGCTACAAAGGAAAACTTGCGAATATTCCGTGGTTCACTGAAAAAACAGATGCTGAAGGCAATAAATACAGTGTTCCGAGTGATAACTTTGGTTCCAAGTGGTATATTTCATCTAAGTATGACAGGGATGCAGATTACACGCAGCTCTTTATTGACAATGTTTGGAATCATTCCTCTATAAAGAATCCTGCATTTGCTTCTCTTACCGGAAATGACCTTAAAGCAGCTCTTGATGAAACCTATCGTTTTTCCAGAGCACTTGTAGTTGTTCTTTCACCGTTCAGCAAGCTCATTCAGGTTCTTACAACCAATGAGTTAGTTGATTTCAGCGAAGACGGCAGTGTGAAAATTCAGGGCTCTTATGGTTATACATCTGCAATTAAGCCGCTGCTTGATGCACTCGGTGTTGATTCTGTTCACAGAGAAAAATATCGTAATGATGTACAGTCAAATCCGGATTACGCTATCTACAATGTAGTTTATCCGTTAATTGACAGAATTAACGAAATTATGCACAGACCTGTGCGTGAACTTCTTAACACACTTCCGACTCTTGCTAACTTTATACAGGTTCGCGGCATTCAGAAGTCTGTTGAAAATCTCCTTCTTCCGATTGTTTCACTTCTTGATCCTGTTGTTGATCTGATTATGGATGATTTCGGCGGAGATTCTTCAAAGGTTAAGAGTATTTATGATGTTCTTATTGAAATCTTAGATACTACTCTTCTTGATGGAGTATTTTCAAAGAATAATATTACTTGGGATAATATTCATAAAAATATTGCAACAATAGCTAATGCGCTTATCCCAACTATTTATACAACCGAATATAACGGCAAAGTTTATGCTGCAACGCTTTCTAAGGATGAAGACGGCAATGATGTTTACACAATCAGCGTTAAGAAGGTTAATGCAAACGATGAGCCTATTCTTGATAAAGACGGAAAAGAGCAGTATGACGAGGTTGTTATTCCGGAAAGCAAGATTGATAAAACCGAAAACGGTTTATTTATCAATGGTGTTGCTTATTCAATCACAATTCCAAATAACGATAAGATTAATGCATTCCTTGCTGATTTGGCAGGTTGCCAGGGCTTAACGGAAGTTGATTCAACATCCGGTTCATTACGTCCGGTTGGGGCTAAGACGGATACAGCTGATGTTAAGTACAGCATAACTGATATTCAGCCGAATGTTCTTGTAACACTTCTTAAATTCGTTTGGGATGAAGTTGTTCAGGCAAACTTCAACACATTGATTGATCCGTTATTAACAAATGTTGTTGATCCGTTGCTTAAAGACACTCTTGAAAACGGTTATTCAAAGGTTATCAGACCTTATATCGTTAAAGAGGCAGGCTGGTTCGGTAAAGACAGTCTGAATTATGACGGTGGTGAGTTTGTTGACTTAATCATCGGCGTAGTAAACGGTCTTAATTCTTCAGACCGCCATGTAGGCAGTGAATGGACGACTATTCTTAATAAGACTCCTGAAACAGGCCTTGTTGAATATCCGAGAATAGACACAAATGCAGATATATCAAGTGATCGTTATGAATCTGAAGATGTAAAAGCACTTATCAATGTGATTACCAATATTGCAATGAGTGTTCTTGAATCATTCCTTAACTTCACAATTATTGGTATTCAGGAAGATAACTTATACAACAGTCAGTTTGTAGTTACACTTGCAAATGCATTCTATCCGGTATTCGATTCTGCAGCCGTTCAGAGTGTATTCGGCATTCTCGGTGTAAAGGATATTACACTTGAAAGCCTTGCAACTGCGCTCAGAGATGCAGGCTATCCAAGAACAGCAGATTTGGTTTTGGCTCCGTTTGACGAAAATTATGAAGTTGACGGCGTTAAAGTAAACTGGGTAGAAAGAGTTGTTAAGGAAGAAAAAGACGGTCAGCTTGTTGATAAGCTCGAAAACGGCAAGCCGGTAACAGAACTTGTTAATAAGTATTGGGCTACCGAAGAAGACGGCTACACTTGGAAGCTTCTTCCGAACGGCGACCATGTAATGACTTACTGGATTGCTGATGGAAAAGGCGGTTATGAAACATATACTGCCGAAGATGAAACAGCAGATCCTTCACATGTAGCAGGTACTTATAAGGAAAGAGCAAAACTGTTTGCTGACATCAACTGGACTCCGTGTGTTGAAGGCAAGTTCTTCAATATCCAGACAAATCCGGCTGATGGAGAAGAACAGTGGCGTGAAAATCTGGTTACGGCAGTTTCAACCATTCTTTATCCGTTAAACGACCTTCTTGATTTCGTTCTTAACGGCGGCGAATTAACCATCGGCGGCGTTGCAAGCTTCAGAGGTTCAAACGGATATGAAAATGCAATCTATCCGCTTCTTCAGGTTCTTGGCTGCTCAGCAGACAGAAACGGTCTTGTAACACCTGAACAGTATTCACAGAATATTAAGGATAACGGAAGATATCATCTTTCACGCGATATTCTTGCTCCTCTGTTCTCCAGACTGAATAATATTCTTCGCGGCTCTGATGAAAACACAGGAAAGATCGGCCCTGTAAGAGCTCTTCTTAATATTGTTCCGAACCTTGCTCTCTTTGTAGAAGAAGGCGGCGTTCAGAAGCTTGTTGAAGAACTTATCTATCCTATCGGCAATCTTGCTGATACAATCGTAGGTGTTCTTTCAAAGGATAAGTCCTCATTATTTAATGTTGTATTTGATTCCTTTGTAACACCTGATGCAATGGGATTTGAAGGCACAGGCATTACAGACAGAATTATCGAAAAGATACTGAAAGCTATATTTGATCCTGCCGAAAAGACCGATGCAGACCTTCAGTGGTCAAATGCACATAAACATATCTTTGATATCGTTGCAGGTTTCGTTAAGGAAGATAAAGACGATTCCAACAAGGTTTATCTTTCCGTTGATAAAGACGGCAAGCTGGAGATAAATAATATCACCATTGCTATTGAAGCACAGAAAAATGAAAATGGAATTGAAACGCATCCTGCAATCGATGTTAAACTTCCTGCAATTAAGATTGATGATATTAATGTTCTTCTTAATAATCTTTCAAGGCTCGGCGCTCCGATTCCTTGGGGAACGGATAACAGCCTTGGTCCGGTTGGAACACAGAGAAGAACAGATGCTTTCGTAATTCTCTGGAATTATATCTGGGGTGTTGTTGAAAAGAATCCTGGTGTACGCACCACACTTATTGATGATATTCTTGCTCCGCTTCTCGGAGAGGATACATTCAAGCTTGTAGGCGATTACATCAGCAACATTCTCAGCCGCACATCAGAAGATGTTCTTTCAGCATTTATTGCTGTAACAAAGGCACTTGATACCAGCGATATTGATGTAAGCGAAACATGGGAAAATTACTTTACCGGCAAACTTGCAGGCATAACTTCGCCATCTCCGGTTCAGTATCCTGTTAAAAATTACGGTGAAACAATAGCAGACAATGAGCTTTATACACGCGATGATGTAGGAAAGGTAGTTCATACCATTTCAGGCATTGCACAGAGCGCACTTGCTGCTGCAACGGGCAACACATTGTCTGATCTGTCAGTAGATCTTCTTTACAATACAAAGCTTGTTGCTACAATTTCACAGGCAATATGCGCAATAGCTGATAACAAAATTGCACAGGCATTCCTGCCGCTTCTTGATGTTGATTTGTCAATAGACGGTATTGAAACAAAGCTTCGTAATTACGGATATGTTGAGATTGCTGATAAAGTAGCAGCGCTGAAATCAACTACACCGGGTGTACAGGATGATGGCCTCTCAACGCTTGATTGGTTTGTTCAGGATAAAGATGACAAAGGCAATCTTATCTTTGAAGAGGATGGAAAAACACCTGTAATGGTTCCGTCTGAGCTTGCAGAAAAATGGTATGTTGAAGATGCAGACCTATTTATTACCAACGTATGGAATAATAGTACTGTTAAGAATCCAAACATGGATCCGTCAGGTTCAGATATTGATGCGAACTACAGATTTACAAGAGCTCTTGTTGTTGCAGTTTCTCCGTTCAGCAGCATTATCAACACATTGTTCAATGCCGACAAATCAACTATATTCGGCGAAATTGAACTCACGGGTACACGCGGTTACAGAAATGCTGTTAAGCCGCTTCTTGAAGCACTCGGAACAAATCCGATGTCAAAGAACGATTTCGTTGCTTATGCGAACGGGGGTACTCTTGATGACGGAAGAACCGTTACGGGAAATAAGGATTATGTAATTTACAACATTGTAAATCCAATCCTTTCAAAGATTAATTCACTTATCGGCAACCCGGGTAATGAACTCTTCGGCACAATCGCTTCTCTTGGAGCATTCCTCAGTGATGAAGCTTTTGCAGGAAAGGGCAATCTTCAGAGTGCTGTTGAATATCTTCTTGCTCCTATTCTTAAGATGGTGGATCCGATTGTCAAACTCGCAAGCGATGATGATTTGTTCACAATTATCTTTAATGTCCTGGGTATTTATCATCACGATAAGGATGGCAAAAACGAAACCCTTGTAACATGGAATAATATCCATCAGCATCTGTTTGATGTTGTTGCACACGTCCTTCGTTATGATGATAAGAATAAGGATAAGCTTTACATGACGACGCTGGGTAAGCAGCTTTATGTAAACAACATTATAATAAACGATAAGAAATATACACTTACCATACCTGAATACGATTTATCCAAATTAAAGGACTGCACGGTTGAATCCGAAACAGCAAAGAGAGCATCCGATGCGTTCGTAACCGTATTCAGATACATTAGAAGCATTCTGAATGCAAATTCTATTCAGAAAAACAGTGATGGATCCTTTGTAGGGGACGGAGATACCTATAGGCTTGATGACAATGCATTTATCCCGGCATTGATTAATGATTTATTGAAAAATGCGGATCTCTATGCAAAGCTTAAGCCGTATCTTCAGAATGTTCTCGGCTCACAGGAAGATGAAATTCTGATTACAGTAATCAGAATTTTTGAGGGAATTAATTCTTCTGCTCTTGAAACTGATCTTGGTAAGATTGCTCAGGAATGGGCAGATAAGCTTGAGCTTAGCGGAACACCAGCTGATGTAAATTACAACGGCTTAGAGGTAAGCGAAGTAACAAGTGCTATCAAGACTCTCAGAGATTCGGTTCATAATGCACTTGCTGCTTATGCTCCTGAAATTGATATAGAGAACTTTACATCAACAAACCTTTATAAGGACAGCATTCCGCATATGCTTGCAAGCGTTATCTTCCCGCTTGGTGATAACCCAACTCTTGCAGCACTGCTTAGCATCCTTCATATTGATGTAACCAGACAGCATATTATCGCACAGCTTGATAAGTACGGTTATAAAGATCTTTCTGCATTAATTCAGGCAGTTCCTGAAGATGAAAAGCTTGCCGACAGTATTCCGTGGACCGTTAAATCCACAGATGAAAACGGCAATGAAATCACAATTCAGAATCCTGATATTGCTAAGCTTTGGTATGTAGAAGACGAAACAGGCTTCAATGATAAGGTATGGAAAGATAGTCCGTTCAAGAATGATGAAGTATTAAACGGAAATCAGGCACTTGATAAGCAGTATCGTTTCACAAGATCACTTGTTGTTGTTCTTTCACCGTTCACTGAACTCTTAGGTGTGCTTTTACAGCAGAAAGATCTGATGATCTTTGATGATCCGCATACCGGTGTAGACGGCCACGATGATGTTGTTCTCAGAGGTGAATACGGCTATTCAAATGCAGTTAAACCTCTTCTTGAGGCTCTTGGTATTGATGCAATAGACGGTCAGACTTACCGTGATATGGCAGATGAATCAAAGGGCGGAAACAAGGATTATATACTTTATAATATTATTAATCCGATTCTTGCAAGAGCTGATGTAATTCTTCAGGCTCCTGTAAACTCACTTCTTGAAACACTTCCGACACTTGCCCTGTATCTTGGCAAAGGAGGACTTCAGAAGTCCATTACAAATCTTCTTTATCCGTTCACAAAGCTTCTCAGCCCGGTTATCAGATTGGTACTTGGCGAGGTTCGCAGTGAAAAGGATGTAACACCTGAAAAATTCTATGATCTTGTAATTGCTCTTGTAGCAGAAATTGCAGATATAGATCTTCTTAAGGGACAGGATGACTTATGGTCCAAAGTTCATGAATGGGATAAATTAACAGCACTTCTTGACGGTGTTCTGGATATGCTTAATGTTAAAACAACCGTTGCTGAATTTAATGGCCACTATGTAAAGGTAACTCCTGTAACCGAAAAGGATGCAGATGGAAACGATGTCATTACGCATTATGAATACAAATACACGGAAAAAGATGCTGATGGCAAGGATGTAGAAAAAACTGAAGAATTCAGTGTTAGAAAGGTTCAGGATATTCTGGGCATTGAAATCAACGGTGTTGTATATCCGATTACGATTCCTTCGGAAGGTCCGTTTGATAAGATTGCAAACTGCAAGATTCTTAAGGCAGAAACACAGAAGGCTATTGATGATGCCAAGGCTGCTGTTGAAGCTGCCGGCACAGATACAACTGCTCTTGAAGCAGCAAAGAAAGCACTTGAGGCTGCTGAGGCAGCAGCAAGTGCAGAGGTTAAGGCAAACACACTGCTTGCTCTTATCCAGTATATCTGTGATGTGGTTGAAGAAAACGAACCTGAATTAATCACTCCGCTTCTTAAGAATCTTCTTGGAAGCAACTATGACACCTTCGGTGAATATATCAACAGAGTTCTCGGCAAGGTTGCTGATACACCTGAAGATATTTCAACTGCATTGGTTGAACTGCTTAATGCAACAGATTCCAGCGATCATTTTGCTGAAGGCTGGGATATCTTTGATAAGATTGCTTCAACTGATGTGAAGTACGACAGTTTCACAAGAGATGATGTTACAAATGCAATTAAAACTCTTTCGGAAATTGTTACCGGTGTCTTAGAGAATGTACTGAATACATCAATTACCGAAATTACAACAGAAAAGATTTATATTAGCCAGAATGTTAATAAATTAGCTCAGCTTATTTATTCCAATGTAGCCGGTATGGAATCCACTCTTAAACTTGCAGGAATTGATGTTTCAAAAGAAAACGTTGTTAAGCTTATCGGTGAAACCTACGGTTATGCCGACATTGCAGAGCTTATTAAAAATGCTCCTGCTCCGCCTGAAGGACAGAACTGGGCTTATACGGTAGACTGGATATTCGACTGGAAGATTAATAACAACAGTGAAAACTTTGCACATGCGATTGCAGCAGTTCTCAGTCCGTTTAATTCTCTTCTGTCAGCACTTCTTTGTGCAGATCAGGTTGATATTGCACAGGTTATTACAATTACAGGTGCCAACGGCTATAAGAATGCACTTCAGCCGCTTCTGAAAGAGCTTGGTTTTGATACTACGCTTGTTGATGAGAATGCGCCGGCTCTTGAGGATATTATCAAGGTTGTTCTTGCTAAACTTGATTCTATTGTTAAGGATGATAACCTTGTAGGCAGAGTAATAGACTTCATTCCGGGTCTTGCAAACATAGTTGCAAACCGCGGTGTTCAGAAGTTTATTGAAGAACTTCTTTTCCCGATTATTAATCTTATTAACCCGATTCTTGCTTTAATTGTTGAAGAAGAAGATCAGTCCATATTTGACTTTGCGATTGAACTTCTTGCTAAACTTAATGTTGTTGATTTAACAGCTTATGGCTGGAGCAATGTTCATACGCAGATCTTCACAATTATCAACAGCTTTATCAAGGTAAATTATGCTGCTGTAGACGGCAGAAATATTGCTTTGACAAAGAACGGCGATAAAGATGATGCAAATTACGGCAAGTTCTTCTATGTAACAACAGATGCAAACGGAAATTCAGTTCAGAATTATGTTTCTGATAGAAATGTTAAGACAATGACAGGCTTCGCCATTAATGGCACTGCTTATCCGCTTAACATTCCTGAAGGCATTGACGGTATGGATGTAAACATCTTCAATGCTCTTGCCGGATGTAAGGTTGGCAGAACTTCATCTGATGAAGTAAGCTCTGATGCACTTGTAACTGTTCTCAGATATATCTGGGAAGTAGTTCAGGCGAATAAGGATGACCTTATTAAATCGCTTGTTAAAGATTTACTTAAGGATAATTATGAAGCTGTTTCACAGTATCTTAATAATTTCCTTGATAAAACAACTGCCGATCAGTTTGTTGAAGCTCTTATTGAGATTCTTACAAACCTCGGAAATCTCAACTGTAATGTTGACTGGTCCTTCCTTTATGACGGATATACTTCTGTAAATGTTGATTATCCGCTTATAGGAAAGAACAATGCCAAGGCTACTGCTCAGGATATTGCAGAAGTAATTTCTACATTGTCCGATACAGTTAAAAATGTAATTCCAATGCTTCTTAAAGATGCAGATGGCAATCCGTATGCTTCATTAAGTGAATTTGTATCTGAAAAGCTTTATACAGACAGCATTGTGAATGCACTTGCCAAATTATTAATTCCGCTTTGTGAAAACAAAACAGTTGTTAATATTCTTTCTATTCTTGGAATTGATTACAGCATAGATACCATTCTTAAGAATATTGTTTCCGGTTTTGGAAACGAAACAAATGTTCTTAGCGAATATGGTAAGGCAGGATCTTTTGCAAAGGTTGAATGGAATAATGTTACATGGGGAATAGACAGCAAGGAAGCATTTGTTAACGCATTTGCAAACCTTCTTACTCCGTTCACTCCTGTTCTTGATTTCCTTCTTAACGGTAAAGACCTTGTAATTGCAAACGGTGCTCTTTCCATTCCGGGAGATATGGGCTATGCAAACGCAATTAAACCTTTCCTTGAGGCATTCGGCTGCGATACAACTGTTGTTGACAATGCAAATGCTTCTATCAGCGGAATACTTACTGCTCTCCTGAATAGGGTAGATGTTATTCTTAATGCACCTATTGATGAAGTAACGGCATTTGTTGCTCCTCTTATGAACTTCATTAATAAGAGCGGTATACAGAAGGTAGTTGAAGAACTCCTTCATCCGATTACAAATATTATTAACCCTGTACTCAGATTAGCAGCAGACCGCAATAAGGACGGCAGCCTGTCAAATGCAAATATTTTTGAAATTGCATTTGATATTGTTAAGCATCTTGATGCAGTTAAGGATATTATTCCTGCTAAAGCTGAGTGGAACACAGTTCAGAATTATATCTTCACCATCGTTGAAAACCTTATCAATGTAAACTATGCTGTTGTAGACGGCAGAACCATTGCATTAACTAAGAACAACGATAGTGCAGATGAAAATTACGGCAAGTTCTATTATGTAACAACTGATGCTGACAAGAACGAAGTTAAGAATTATGTTGCTGATAAATCTGTTAAACAGATGACAGGTATTGTTATCAACGGAACTGCTTATCCGCTTGATATTCCGGCAGAGGTTCGCGGCGTAAATGTATTCGAGGCTTTTGCAGCTTGCGGCACATTTGAAGCAGCAAGCAATACAATTCAGGGCAACGGTGCTGATTCACTCGTAACCGTTCTCAGATATGTATGGGCTGTAGTTGAAGCAAACGAAAAAGATTTCATAACTCCGCTTCTTAAGGATGTTCTTAAGGCAGACGATGAGAATGGAATTTATGGTAAGGTTGCAAAATACTTAACAAATCTCTTTGGCAGCACAGATGATGAAGTAATAGTTGCACTTGTTAATACGGTTCAGGCTCTTGAAACTGATACAGCTCATAAGGCTGATTGGTCAAAGATTGAGGCAGCTGTAACACCTACAAAGGTTGATTATCCTGAAAACGGAAAAGCTGAGGTAGAAACCTTCATTTCAACACTTTCAGGAATTGTTAATGCACTCGTTCCTGGTCTTATTAAAGATGCACAGGGCAACGGATATGCTTCATTAACAGATGTTGTTAATGATAAGCTTTACACCAAGTCTTTGGTTGAAACCATAGCAAAGGCACTTAGAGGTGTAGGTGTAAATGAAGACGGTACAGAAAAAGACATCAATAAGACTCTTAAAGATGTTATTGGTATTGACTTTACACAGATTCCGACTACAGTAGGCGAAATAAATAACAGCACAGATTTCGCACGCGAGCTCGCTAAGGTTCTTGCTCCGTTTGATACAGTTGTTAATGCTATTCTCAATGCAGGTATACTTAATGTTTACGGCATTGTAGATATCGGCGGGCAGAATGCTTATGTTGATGCAATCAAGCCTCTTCTTACAGTTCTTGGCTGTGACACATCAAATATTATTGAAGGTGCTGCAACACTTGAAGCAATTCTTGCATCAGTATTTGCAAGAGTTGATGAAATTGCTGCTGATCCTGTAAATGAGGCACTTGCTCTTGTTCCGGCAATTGCAAACTTCATTGATCAGGGCGGAATTCAGATATTTGTTGAAGAGATTATCAGCCCTGTAACAAGAATTGCAGCTCCGATTGTTTCACTTCTTGCAGATAAAGACGATTCAGTATTTGATATTGTATTGGATGTTGTTAAAAATATTGACGCTGTTAAGAAGTACATTCCTGCTGATGCTACATGGGCTACACTTCAGGATTACATTTTCGATATTGTAAGAAATATTGCTCCTTCAGAAATCACAATTAATGATGTTAAGTATCCGCTCAATATTCCAACATTGGATTTGACAGAGCTTGCTGGTTGTGGTACAGGTAGCGGATTTACACTTACAGATAAGGCTGATAAGGCTGATACATTCGTAACACTCTTCGGATTTATCTGGGATGTTGTTAAAGAGAATGAAGACAATCTTGTTCGTCCGTTAATCAACAATCTTCTTGGCGATAACGAAAGTGTTAAGAATATTGTAGATAATATTCTTGGTCTTAAGAAGGAAGAGATTATTTTAGCAATAATCCACATCTTCAACGGACTTAAGTCAAACGGTCATATTGCCGATTGGTCAAATATCGAAGCTGTAATTAATCCTACAAAGGTTAAATATCCAAACGGTGTAACACCTGAAGATATTGATACTCTTATTGATACAGTTTCTGCTGTTCTTGATGGTGTACTTCCAATGGTACTCAAGAGCACAGGTTACGATTCATTACAGGCACTTGTTGCCGGTACGCTTTACACTCCTGACTTAATTAATACAATCGCAGGCGCACTTAAGGGTCTTGCTGAAAACAAGCAGGTAACAGATATTCTTGCTTATGTAGGTATTACCTTAAATGCAGCAGATTATAATAAGACATGGAATGTAACAGATGCAAATAGCTTCGCTGAGGCACTTGCAGAACTTGTTAAACCATTCAACGGCGTAATTGATGCTCTCCTTAATGGCGGCTCAATTATAGTTGCTGAAAATCTTCTTGGTGAAAATTCAATAGCTATTGAAGGTGAAAATGGTTATGTAAATGCTATTAAACCTCTTCTTACAGTACTTGGTTGTGATACATCAAGAATTGTTGTTGGCAAAGCAACTGTTGAAGCTATTGTTAAATCACTCCTTAACAGAGTAGATGAGATTCTTGCAAATCCTGTAGACGAAGTGGTTGCACTTATTCCTCAGCTTGTAAACTTCATTGACAAGGGTGGTATTCAGACCTTTGTTGAAGAGCTTATCTATCCTGTAACAAGAATAATTGCTCCTATCGTTCCGCTTGTAGCAGGAGAGGGTCAGTCTATATTCGACTTTGCATTCGATATTGTAAAGGATATTGATGCAGTTAAGAATTATATTCCTTCAAAGGCTACATGGGATACAATCCAGAATTACATCTTTGATATAATTGGAAAGATTGATATTAATATCCCGATTAACGGTAAGAACTACAAGCTCAACATTCCTGCTCTTGACCTTGCTGCTCTCGGCGGCTGCGGAACAGGCAACGGATTTGATTATAATGCAGATAAGGCAGATGCACTTATCGTTATACTCAGATATGTATGGAATGTGGTTCAGTCTAACAAGACAGAATTCCTGCTTCCGATGCTCAAAGAGCTTCTGGGCGGAAATTACAAGAACTTCGGTCAGTATATTGAAACATTGCTTGGCCGCAAGGATGACGAAGTTATCAAGGCAATCATTGACCTGTTAAAGAACCTTGATGCTTCCGGTCATAAAGCAGATTGGTCATTCCTTTACAAGGATTACAAAACTGCAAATCTTAAGTATCCGAACGGCGTAACTGCTAAGGATCTTGAAGAAGTAGTTCAGATTCTTACAGTAGCAGTTAATAATGCACTTCAGATATTCCTTAACAAATCACTTGATGATCTTGTTCCGGAATTAATCTACACAGACAGCATTGTTAATTCGCTTGCAAATGTATTTAAATCACTTAAGGATAATAAGGATCTTGCACAGATCTTCAGTATGCTTGGTGTTGACTTCTCAAAGGTTAATTACAACCAGAAATGGAATGTAACTGATAAGAGAAGCTTTGCAAATGCATTGGCAACTATTCTCAGTCCGTTTAATAATGTTCTTGCTGTTCTTTTGAACAGCGGCACACTCGATATTGAAGGCATTATTGAATTCACAGGTGCAGACGGTTATGAAAATGCGATCAAGCCTCTTCTTGATGTACTTGGCGTATCAACAGTAAGCGCAGCTCAGTATAAGGCTGATGCACTCAGAAATTCAAATAATCTCTTACTCAATATCATCAATCCTCTCCTTGACAGAGTTGATGAAATTCTTGCAAATCCGATTGAAGAGGTTATAAACCTTCTTCCTGCAATTGCAAACTTCATGAACAAGGGTGGTTTACAGTACTTTGTTGAAGAGCTTATTTATCCGCTTACAAATCTGGTAAGCCCGGTTGTTAAGCTTGTAACAAATGACAGTATATTTGATTTCGTATTCAAACTCTTACGCACACTGAATGTTCTTGATATTAATATATCTTGGAAGAATCTTCAGAATGAAATCATTCCGCTTGTTAATACCTTCTTAACGAATATTAAGATTAATAACAAGTCCTACAGCATCACAGTTCCGAATATTGACTGGGCTGTACTCGGCGGCTGCGGCAAGCTTGGTTCAAGCGCAATTGCTGCAAACCAGGGCGATGTACTGATGACAATTCTGAGATATGTATTCAAGGTTCTTGATGCAAACAAGGGTATGCTCTTTGACCTTGTGGGCGGAAAGAATTCCACAGTAGGTCAGATTGTAAATAATGTTCTTAAGCAGGGCGCAGACGGTCTGGCTAAGATTATTGTTACAATTCTTCTTAAGATGGAAACCTTTGATAATGTTCAGTGGACATTCAAGAATATCAAGAAGGTAACAGTTGAATACACAGAACACTTAGGTGAAGCTGAATACTTTGAAGCAATCGGCAAGCTTGATGAAATGATTTCCAGTCTCCTCGGACAGTTCCTCAATATTTCACTTGAATCTGTACTCGGTGATCTTGTTTACACAAACAGCATCATCAATACACTTGCAAAGCTGATTTATACAAATATTGAGAAGGTTAATATCGGTATCGATCTTAACACGGTTCTTAAGGTAGTAGACCTTGATGTTTCCACAAGCGGTGTATCTGCAATCCTTAAGGATTACGGTGCTGCTTCAAGAGAAATCGGCAGACATGCTAAGTGGAGCGAAGTAAACTTTGATTCACTTAACTGGGGCTTCAAAGACGGCAACAGAGAAGGCTTTGTAAACGCATTAAGCGCAATTCTCAGACCTGTTCAGCCGATTCTCCGTGTAATTCTTTCCGGTGAAGATTTAATTGTTCTTGGTTCTATCAAGATTAAGGGCGGCAACGGCTACAATACAGCTATTATCCCGCTTCTTGAAGCTCTTGGAGTAAATCCGAGCAATCTTGTATCACCTGAACAGTATGCAAAAGAAGCTTCAACGGATAAGGTATTAACCAATATTCTGAATCCGTTACTGGATAAGGTTGAAGAATTAACGCACGGACCGATTGATGCATTAACCAAGATGCTGCCGAATATTGCATACTTTGTATACAATGGCGGTATTCAGGATATTGCAGAAAATCTTATAGCTCCTGTAACCAATATTCTTCATGAAATTGATCCGATTTACTCACTCAATCTTGATCTTTCAATGCTTGGTGATGTTGATCTTGCCAGTCTTGTAAACGGCATACTTGCCGGCATCAAGATTAACGGACAGCCGCTCGGAATTGTTCTTCCTGATATTGATCTTGCAATTCTTGCAGGGCTCGGCGATCTTGTTACTTACCGTTCGGCAAGAACATACTTCGGAAAGCAGATGGATTGCAAGAAGATTAATGCGGATCAGGCAGCAGTATTTATTACTGTTCTTCGTTACATTGTTAAAACATTACAGCAGAATCTTGATAATATTAAGAAGCTGCTTGAAGGTCTTGGCTTATCAGGCGATATAGCTGATATGATTGCTCAGGTTCTTAATTTGCTGACCAATGGTGATGTTGACAGCGTTATTGAAGGAATTATGAACCTTCTCTTCGGCTACGACATCGGCGGCGATGGCGATAGTGAGAACGCAGACAAGAAGTCATTCAAGCTTGGCAACTTAGATATGTTAGGCAAGGTATACTGGGTAGTATTTGCTGTTATAGTTCTGATTTTGATTTTCTTCTTATACTTGCTATTCAAAAAAGATGATGACGAAGAAAACCCGGAAAATCCGGAGGGTTCTAACCCTCCGGAGGCTCCCTCCGAAGAACCGCAGATAAACAAAGATAATAATGAACAAGGAGAAATGATATGAGCAATGAATTAAAAAAGGCTGCAAAAGCCGAAAAAAAAGCTGCAAAAGCAAATCGCTCAAAAGGTCGTAAGGGCGAAAAAGCATTTAAAGTTATAATTGCGATTCTTCTTGTAGTTGCCATTGTTGGAGAACTTTACATTGGTTTTACTATTAAAGGGGAATTAGCAAATCTTTCAAAGGCTGTTAATGCTTCATCCGAAAGTGAAAGTGATAACGCTGTTTCAGGTATTGAATTTAAACCCGGAACATACGGCGGAAAAGAATTTAAAGAAGCTGCAGATGTAGTAAATTACTACAACGAAGTTTATAATAAGACAAAGGCAAAAACCAAGGTGCATACTGCTGTTGAAGGCAGTGATTCATGGACATTCTATGAATTCCTTGGTGATGAAAAGCTTCAGATTAAAGAAGGAAGCCTGCTTATAGACGGTAAATCAAACTCAATGGTTGATGGTTTGGTTGGACCTATTCTTACCAATATCTTCAAGCCGAATGTAAACGGTTTGCCGCCTTGCGCAAGCAGAGATCCATTATCTGATATTGATTCAAAAGGCAATTCATTGGCAACTTCAAGAGTTGTACCGGAAGATGTTGCAACCTGCAGCGTTGTGGATAACGGTGATGGAACAATCACTTTAACACTTGTTCCTGTTTCTGTTAACCTCAGCGAAAAAGGTATGGATGCACAGGGCCACTTCTTCAACTCACTCGGTGCAATTGACAAAACCCTTCAGGATGTTGGTGTAACATTTTCTTCCGGCACGATTGAAGAAAACTGTAAAGTAATGTATGAAACAGGTAAGGCTGTTGTTAAGGTTGATGTTGCTTCAGGCGAAATGGTTGAAGCCGACTATAACATGGTTGTAAATATTAATCTTACACATGCTTCCATCGCTGTTCTTAAAGACCGCGGTGCTGCTCTTACAATTCTTTATGATAACCACTTCCCGGCATCTGACGAAGCTCTTGCTGAGAGAGGCTTTAAGCGTTAATTGTGGCCTTTGGTTAAGTTTAAATAAAAAATCCTCTGTGTGTATGCACAGAGGATTTTTTCTGTTGTATATAAACCCCACCGATTTAACAAAGGAAAGTAAGGTGTATGCGAGAAATAATTCTAAGAAAAGCCTTTCACTTTAGGGGAATATCTCAACATAGTTGACGAATGAGGTGAAACAGTGAAGTTGTTTTATAATGAATGATCTCATCTATCGCACCTTTTTCCTGAAAGGGAAAGACTGACTTATAAAAATACGATGCTGAACTATAATGCCGACTTTCATTTATCCGGCTTAATTTTTACTAAAGCGCGTTTTTGCCAAAGCCGATTTTAGAGATAAACAATAAAATAACCCCGATGGATTCCATCGGGGTTATTCTCATTTTACGCTTCCTTTTCGCTGTTTGTTCTTTTTTCTGCAATATAATCGTGAACCTTTTGCCGTAATTCACCATGAAGCTTGAATTTTGTGCTGAAAATTATAAGCGAGATAAGAATAAGAACAGGGGGAATTCCGAAGCAGATAAAGCCTATTGCATTTTTTGTAGCATAATTAATATTGCCTGTTGTTATCTGGCTGTTATAGTTCATAATTCCAAGTCCGCCGAACAGGAAAATCGTCTGAATGGTGTATGCCATTTTCTGAAGAAAGCCTTTCATAGAAAAGGTTATGCTTTCATTTCTGTTTCCTGTTTTGTATTCACCATAGTCTACTATATCTGCAAGGAACACCGTTTGTGCAACAAACATAGAGCCAATTCCGATGCTTGCTATTATATAGCTTAAATCAAGTGCTATTGTTATTTTAAGAACAGGGCCGAATATAAACATTAAAACATAGCCCAAAATTGCCATTATAAGTGAAATCTGATATATTCTTCTGTTTGATAATTTTTTTGAAAGTATAGGAATAACAAGAAGTCCTAAAACAGAACCAACAGCGCCGATTGTTGAAAACAGGCTTTGCGCAGTGCTTTTTTCCAAAACATCAGTAAAGTAATAAACCGCAGTTCCGCTTGTTAAATACCAGCCGGCATTCGAAATCATTGCAAATAGCATAAACACTACAAGCTGATCATTTTTTGCGATAACCTTAAACATCTTCTTAAAGCTGAATTTTTCTTTGTTGTAAATCACATTTCTTTCTTTGGTTGATAAAACACATATAAAAGAGAAGATGACAAGGCATATGCCGCAAATAATTGCCCATCTTGAAAATCCGGATGCACTGTAACCGTCAGCAGTTGTCATTCCTGATGAAAGCTTCGGAAGAATAATCGGTGTTAAAACGGTTATAAGCCCCTGACCAAGTCCGCTGAAAGTTCTTGCTACGGTAGCTATCATATTTCTGTCTTTTGGGTCATTGGTAAAGCTTGGAACCATAGACCAATAGGGGATATCTGCCGTTGTATTTGTCATTCCCCAAAGAATATACATAACTGCTATGTAAATATACAGCTTTGTTCCGCTCATTCCGAAGGATGTGAATAAAAGGGATAAAACAACAGCGTTAGATATTGCTCCAATTAAAATCCACGGTCTGTACTTTCCCATTTTTGTTTTTGTGCTGTCTACAATAGTTCCCATTATAGGGTCGTTTACACCGTCCCATATTCGGGCAAGAGGGGTAAGCAGCAGAAGAAAAGCTTCTTTAATTCCTAAAACACTTGATAAATAGTACGAAAGATAGGAATAAAATAATCCGTACGAAAGGTCTAATCCAACGGCACCTATGCCATATCCGATTTTCTGACCCCATGTAGTTTTGTAATCAGACATTATAATTTACCTCCATATTTAACAGTATACCATATAATAGGGCGCTAAACAATGGTTGTTACAATTCTGTTACAAATTAAATAATGCTTGACAATATATGTTAACACTATTATAATTAAACACATAAGGAGATAAATCCTTTAAAATCCCATTAAATTCAATTAAATCCCAAAAAGAAACGGCAAAAATCCATTATGTGAGGAAGGAGAGATGATTGTGCACTTGTTTGTAGGAACACTTGATAACTATAAATTAGACAGCAAGGGCAGACTCTCTGTTCCAACCAAATGGCGTGAAAGGCTCGGAAAAGATTTTTATATGGTTGCCGTTACCGTTAAGGGCTGCAAGTGCATAACGCTTTATCCGACAGAGGAATTTGAAAAAACATATGAAAATATGCAGCGTGGCACGGAAAATCAGAAATATGAAACTTCCAAGGATTTTTTAAGAAATGCCGAGGAGGGTTCGCTGGATGCACAGGGAAGATTTACATTGAATCAGCGTATTAAGGAACTTGCACTGCTTTCCAACGACAGCGAAGTTATATTTGAAGGTAATGGAAAAACAATAGAAATATGGAATGCTGAAGAGTTTGACAAGATGCAGCAGACCTTTGATTCATCACTTGGAATTTATGATTTGATGGATAAGGTTAACAGCACGGATAAAACGGAGAATTCATAATGCAGTTTGTTCATAAAAGCGTTTTGTTTGATGAAGCGATTGCTGCACTTGAGCTTAATGAAAGCAAAATAATTGCAGACGGGACGGCAGGCGGCGGCGGTCATTCCAGGGAAATAGCAAAAACTGCAAAAAGGCTTATTGCAATAGATCAGGACCCGGATGCTGTTCAGGTGCTGAGGGAAAGAATTGGCAGTCTGCCGAATGTTTCCATTGTGCAAAGCAATTTTTCCGATATAAAAAAAGTGATAGCCGATTTGAATATGGATAAGATAGACGGTATGCTGCTTGATCTTGGCGTAAGCTCATTTCAGTTGGATAACGGCGAAAGGGGATTTTCGTTTCATCAGAATGCACCGCTGGATATGAGAATGTCCAAATCCGGCATATCTGCTTTTGATGTTGTTAATTCTTATGATGAAAAAAGCCTTGCAGATATAATTTGGAAGTATGGCGAGGAAAAATTCAGCCGAAGTATTGCTAAAAATATTGTTAAAGCAAGAGAAGAAAAGCCGATTGAAACTACCTTTCAGCTTGTGGATATTATAAAAGCTTCCATGCCTGCAAAGGAACTGAAAAAGGGGCATCCTGCCCGGAAAACCTTTCAGGCAATCCGAATAGAGGTCAATGCAGAACTGGACAGGCTTGATAAAGCGCTTGATGATGCATTTGACTGCCTGAACCCCGGCGGAATTATAGCGGTAATTACTTTTCATTCTTTAGAGGACAGGCTTGTAAAAGAAAAGTTTGCCGGATGGGTAAAGGGATGTATATGCCCCAGAGAATTTCCGGTGTGTGTGTGCGGCAATAAACCAAAGGGTGAACTGCCGTTTAAATCAAAAGCACCCGGTGAAACGGAGCTTTCCGAAAATCCGCGGGCAAGGTCATCACGCCTGAGAGCGTTTAAAAAGTATTAAAATTATGAAAGAAAGGATGAATGAATCATGACGAATGCAAGAGATTTCCGCCGCTATTCATACGGTATGGATTTTGAAACAAAAAGTGCGGTAAGTGCCTTCAGCCAAACGCGTTCATCCGCTGCGCCTGAAATCATTCCGCAGACAATGCCCGAAGCTCCTGTTCCAAGGCGCAGAAGAAGGCTTACGGTTACAACAAATGAAAGATTAAAAAGCCGTGCCGAACTTATTCAGAGCCAGAAACTGGCACTTAAGCAGGCATTTATGATTGTTTGTGTACTTGCTGTTGCTGCCGCAATGCTGTTTGTAATGCTGTTTACATATGCAGTAAAAAATGAATGCACACGTGAAATAGCCAATATGAAAACAGAACTCTCAAGAGAGGTAAATCAGAATATATGCACGAATGCAGAGCTTGAGGCACTTGTAACCATTGAGCAGATAGAGGATTATGCTGTAAATAAGCTTGGTATGGTTAAATTATCATCTGACCAGGTCAGATATATTGATGTGGAAAAATACAGAAACGCAAGGGAAACAGCGTTAAGTGAGCAGCCGCAGAATGCGGAGGCTGATGCCGTTGTGCCTGCAGAAAACTAAAACTGTAATATTCGGGAATAGTATTCCGTATTATTTAATGAGAGTTAGGAATTTTTCTTAACTCTCTAAAATATTAATATTATAATATATAAATTATAAAATATATAAGGGTGGGAATGTGATGAATAGATTTAAAAAGCTGTGCACATCAAGGGCGTTTGTTATGTTTCTTGTTATTGCACTTCTTTTAGGTGCCGGTGTTTCCCGCCTTTTTTATTTTCAGATACTTAACGGAAAAGAATATTCGGAAAAGGCACAGAATCAGCAGCTTTCCGATCGAGAAATAGAGGCAAGGCGCGGAACGATTTACGACAGTCAGGGAAATGTTCTTGCGCAGTCTGCAACGGTTTACAATATTTTTATTGATCCGTCAAAAATTACAGATAAAAACAGAACGGTTCTTGTTGACCTGCTTACGGAAGTTCTTGGCTACAACAGCGAAAAAAGAGATGAGCTTGTTGAAAAAACCCATAAGGAAGGCAAGTATGTGATTGTTGAGCGGAAGGTTGAATACAAAATCAGAAAAGCACTTGCAGAATTTATGGATGCCGATGATAATAAAAAATACAAGCTCCGCAACTGCCTGGGCTTTGAAGAAACAACAAGGCGCTATTATCCTTACGGAAAGCTTGCTTCGCCAGTGCTTGGATTTGTTGGCTCTGATAATCAGGGTCTTGAAGGAATTGAAGCCTATTACGATGAGGCGCTTCAGGGTGTAAACGGCAGGATTATTACGGTGGCAGATGCGGCTTCAAAATCTATTTCCGATGATTTTGAAACCACCATTCCGGCAGAGGACGGCAATTCACTTGTGCTTACACTGAACAGCTCCATTCAGCACACGCTTGAAACGGGGCTTCAGGATATTCTTGAAGAATATGACGCAAAGGGAACATACGGTGTTGTTATGGATGTGCAGACGGGAGCCGTGCTTGCAATGGCTTCACTTCCGGGATATGACTGCAATAATCCAAGGACAGTTGTTTATGATAAATATATTGAAGAAATAAAGAAAGAGACCGATGCCGATAAAAAGGCAGAGCTGGAAAGCGCATATGTGCAGAAGCAATGGAGGAATTTTACGGTTTCGGATACTTATGTAACCGGTTCGGTTTATAAAACCTTTATGGCAGCGGCAGCACTTGAAGAAAATGTGGTTAATCTGAACACCTCCTTTACCTGCACAGGCTCCATAAAGGTTGCAGACTGGAACATCAAATGCCATATTCATGCAGGCCACGGCACACAGAATCTTACGCAGGGGCTCGGAAATTCCTGCAATCCGTTTTTCATCACAATCGGCCAGAGGCTTGGCGTGCACAACTATTTCAAATATTTTGACGGCTTTGGATTTACCGAACGGACAGGAATAGATCTTCCGGGTGAGGCGGCTCCTCAGTTTTATACAGAAAATCAGTACGGAATTGTTGAACTTTCTTCTGCTTCCTTCGGACAGACAAATAATGTCAGCCCGATTCAGATGTGCACGGCTTTATCTGCTGTTGCAAACGGCGGCAGGCTTCTGAAACCGTATCTGGTTTCAGAGATTAAGGATGTAAAGGGGAATACGGTTTCCAAAACGCAGACAACAGAGCGGCGGCAGGTTATCAGCGAGGACACATCTGAAAAAGTGCTTGATATGATGACATATGTTGTTGAAAACGGAACAGGAAGAAATGCGCGTGTTGCAGGCTATAAGGTTGGCGGTAAAACAGGCACATCCGAAAAACTCGGTGAATACAGCGACAATGAAAGAAAAAAATATATTATTTCCTTCTCGGCAATTGCACCTACAGATGATCCGAGAGTGGCGATGATTATTATATGTGATGAACCGAATCAGGATTTGGGCGGCGGCACAATCTGCGCACCGATTGCGGCCTCTGTGGTTGAAGAATGTATGAAGCAGCTTGGCGTTGAGCCGTCCTATACTGCAGATGAATTGAAGAACAAAGCAGTTAAGATTCCTGCGGTTGCAGGAAAAAGCGTTGATGAAGCCAAATCACAGCTTTCGGGACTTGAACTGAAAAGCAGAGTTGTCGGAAACGGAAACAAGGTTATCAAGCAGACGCCAACGGCAGACAGCGAAATCCCAAGAAACGGAACAGTGGTTCTTTATACGGAAAGCAATAAAGAACAGACCGTTAAAGTTCCTGATTTTACAGGACTTACCATATCAGAAGCAAACAGAGTTGCTTCCTCTCACAATCTGAACATCAGAATATCAGGAAATGATTCAACCAGTGCAAATGTTGTTGCATATAAACAAAGCGAATCAAAGGATTCAGAGGTTGCAATCGGAACAGTAATCACCGTATCGTTCAAATCAAATCATGCGGTTCTTGATTAATTCTTATAAAATAAATATATGGGGGCTCACGAATGAGATTATCAGAAATAATGAAGGGAATAACGGTTACAAAGCAATATTCGGATGCAGAAGTGCTTGATGTAACGCAGGATTCCAGACTGGTTAAGGAGGGCAGCCTCTTTGTATGCGTTAAGGGAAACAGCTTTGACGGACATTCAGTTGCACAGGAAATGATTGATAAGGGTGCCGTTGCTGTTGTTACGGAAAGAGATTTGGGAATGGATACACAGGTGATGGTTCATGATACACGGTCTGTATTTTCAACCATCTGTGCCAATTTCTTCGGAAATCCCGCAGAAAAGCTTAAGCTTATCGGATTAACAGGCACAAACGGAAAAACCACAACCACATTTCTTATAAAACAGATTCTTGAAAATACAGGAAAAAAGGTTGGTCTTATCGGCACGGTTCAGAATATGATCGGGCAGGAGGTTTTTCCTGCTAAATATACAACACCCGATCCTTATGAGCTTCAGGGACTGTTCAAAGCCATGGTAAATGCCGGCTGTGAATATTGTGTTATGGAGGTTTCCTCTCAGGCACTTGCTCAGGGCCGGGTAAACGGACTTCGTTTTCATATAGGTGCATTTACAAATTTAACGCAGGATCATCTTGATTATCATAAAACATGGGAAAATTATTTTAATGCAAAGCGTATTCTTTTTGAAAACTGTGATCTTGCCGTTACAAATGCAGATGATGAAAACGGATTTAAGATTGTGGAAAATCTGCCGTGCAAAACCGTTTCTTATGCTGTCAATACCAATCATGCAGATTATTGTGCAAAAAATGTAAAATTCAAATCAAACGGTGTGGAATATGAGCTTGTATCGGATTTCATCGGCAGGGTAACCTGCCCGATTCCGGGTAGGTTTTCCGTTTATAATTCGCTTTGTGCAGCAGCAGTTGCCCTGAATCTCGGAATAGATTATAAGGATGTAATTTCTGCCATTTCCAAATCGGCAGGCGTAAAGGGCAGAATTGAGGTTGTGCCGACAGATACGGATTATACGGTTATTATTGATTATGCGCATTCTCCGGACGGTCTTGAAAATATAATTTCCTCCCTTCGTGAAATTGCAAAGGGCAGAGTTGTAACCGTGTTCGGCTGCGGCGGCGACAGAGATAAAACAAAACGCCCGAAAATGGGAAAAATTGCAGCAGAGCTTTCGGATTTCTGTGTTGTAACCTCAGATAATCCGCGTTCTGAAAATCCCTCGGCAATTATAAAGGATATTCTTGCGGGAATGCAGGATGTTTCAACACCTTACGAAGTGGTTGAAAACAGAAAGGAAGCAATCCGCTGGGCAATGGAGCACGCAAGACCCGATGATATTATTCTGCTTGCAGGAAAAGGGCACGAAACTTATCAGATTCTGCCGAGCGGAACAATACATTTTGACGAAAGAGAAGTTATTGCAGAGATTTTAGAAAAATAATGCAGTTGATTTATTCTGAAATCTGCCTGCAGAATATCTGAGGTGAATGAAAAATGGAAATTTTAAAGCTTTCCGAAATTGCACAGGCCTGCGGCGGAAGTTATAGCAAAGAAACCCAAATCAATGCCGTTTGTATAGACACTAGGAAAATAACACCCGGCTGTCTGTTTATCTGCATTAAAGGCGAACGGTTTGACGCGCATCAGTTTGCAGAAGAAGCACTTCTTAAGGGTGCGGCGGCTGTTATGATAAGCGAGGATATTCCGATAAACGGAGCATATATTAAAGTTGAAAATACAGCAAAGGCAATTCTGGATCTTTCCGCCTATTACAGAAGCAGATTTCAGCTTCATCTTATTGGATTAACAGGCTCGGTGGGCAAAACAACTACCAAGGAATTCACCTATCTTGTTTTGAATGCAAAGTATAATACAATCAAAACGCTTGGTAATTTGAATAATGAAATCGGTTTGCCGCAGATGCTTTTTCAGATAGACCGTAATACACAGGCAGCTGTTATTGAAATGGGAATGAATCATTTCGGCGAAATCAGCCGTCTGGCTTCAGCAGCAAAGCCAACTGCCGCCATCATTACAAATATAGGGGTATCTCACATAGAAAATCTGGGCTCAAGAGAGGGCATACTAAAAGCAAAGCTTGAAATACTGAACGGACTTTGTGAAAATGCCCCGCTGATTTTGAACGGCGACAATGATTTGCTTTCACAGGTTAAATCCGAAAAGCATAAGGTTTATTTTTACGGCATAGAATGCAAAGCGGATTTTAAAGCGGTGAATATAACCGAGGAAAATGGTTTTACTGATTTTACAGTAAGATATTTCGGAAATGAGCAGAAGATTAGAATTCCCGTTATCGGAATACATAATGTCTATAATGCACTTGCGGCATTTGCCGCCGGATATGTTTTTGATGTGGATGCTGCCGATGCTGCCGAAGCCTTAAGCGCATATGTGCCAGAGGGTATGCGTCAGAAAAGCGTTATCAAAAACGGAATAACGGTGATAGAGGATTGCTATAATGCATCCCCTGATTCTATGAAGGCGGCTTTGCAAACGCTTGTGTCAACAAAGGGAAATAAAAAAATTGCTGTTTTTTCAGATATGCTTGAACTTGGAAGCTATTCGAAGGCTGCTCATTTTTCTGTTGGGGAAATGTGTGCGGAGTACGGTGTGGATTATCTTTTGTGTGTCGGAACAGATGCAAAATATATAATAGACGGTGCAAAATCAAAAAATCTTAAAACAGCTTATTTATATAACAGCAAAGAAGCTTTGACAGATAAACTTGCCGAACTTGCCGAAACAGGAGATGCCGTTGTATTTAAAGCAAGCAGGGGCATGCATCTTGAGGATGTTATTTTTGAAATCTATAAAAGGTGGGAATCATAAATGAATATGACAGTTGCAATTATAATCAGTTCCGTTATTGCCTTCGGCGTTACAGCCGCACTTGGCTTTGTAATTATTCCGTGGCTCAGAAAGCTTAACTTCGGGCAGACGATTCTTGAAATCGGCCCGTCCTGGCATAAATCAAAGCAGGGCACACCGAATATGGGCGGTTGGATGTTCATTATCGGAATCGTTATTTCCGTAATCATTACGGCTGCGGTTTTTCTTTCAAAGGGCGGAAATCTTCAGACGGATTTTTCGGATATGGTAAGCAACCGGGAAAACACCCTTTTGATAGCAAGTGTGCTTCTTGCGATCGGAAGCGGCATTGTAGGCTTTCTTGATGATTTTATTAAAATAAAGCTGAAACGGAATAAAGGCCTTTCGGCAAAGCAGAAAACGCTTGGTCAGATTATTATAACCGTATCCTTTGTTGCCACCTTATGGATTTCGCATAATACAGTATGGTATGTTCCGTTTATGGGAACAATAAATTTTGAGCAGAATCCATTTACAGCTGTGCTGTTCTGGATTATATCTATCATAATTATTTACGGTTGTATTAATTCGGTTAATCTTACGGATGGTATAGACGGCCTTTGCTCTTCTGTTACTGCAACTGCGGCAATCGCCTTTATTGCAATTGCCGTAATCCAGAAATTTGCAGGTCTCGGCATTCTTGCCGGTGCACTGCTCGGCGGAGTATGCGGCTTTCTTTGCTGGAACTGGAATCCGGCAAAAACCTTTATGGGCGATACAGGTTCGCTGTTCCTTGGCGGAATGGTTGCGGCTCTCGGCTATTGCATTAAATGTCCGATTCTGCTTCTTCCAATCGGCATTATTTATGTTTGTGAAACAATGAGTGATATTATTCAAATCGGATATTTCAAGCTTACCCATGGAAAGCGTGTTTTCAAAATGGCACCGATTCATCATCATTTTGAAATGTGCGGTTGGAAGGAAAAGAAAATCTGCGCTGTGTTTTCACTGATTAACGCACTGGGCTGTGCAGTTGCAGTGGCTCTGATTTATTTAGGGCTTGATATGTAAGTTATTAATTTTTATGATAAAGAGGTGCTGTTATGGCAGACAGATTAACGCCGCCTGTTCGCTATCCGCGATATGGCGAGAAACCTGCTGATAATGGATTTGGCAAAAAGAAAAGTGCAGACAGGGAGGATCACACAAGGGAATCCTTTCATAAATCGAAGCTTTCACAGTGGTTTGTTCTGGGTGGATTTGACGTTCCGTATTTTGCACTTGTAATGATTCTTTTGGCTATCGGGCTTGTAATGCTTCTTTCAGCATCCTATCCAACAGCGTATTTTAACGGAGAAAATTCCTATTCGTTTTTTATAAAGCAGGCAGCATTTGCTGTAGTCGGTGTTATTGCTATGCTTGCGGCATCAAAAATAGATTATACTATATATAAGAAATATGCCCATTTTATTTATGCCGGCGCATTGATTCTGCTGGTAGTGGTTCTTTTTTATCACACAAATAAGACTTCCGGCAGCGGTGAGGATTTCAAACGCTATATTCCGGTTGGACCCTTAACATTCCAGCCGTCTGAAATTGGAAAATTTGCACTTATTGTTGCACTTTCGGCATATTTCTGCCGGTTCAGCAATAAGATTTCCACATTCCTTTACGGCATTTTTATTCCTCTTGCAATTATCGGTGTATATTGTGGGCTTGTTGCACTTGAGAATCATGTTTCGGGTATGATTCTGATGTTTGCGCTTGGTGCCTCCATCATGTTTTCGGGCGGCACAAAAAGCTGGATTTTCTGGCTGGGCATTATAGCGGTTGCAGCCATTGTTCTGGTTGTGTTTATGTTTCCTGATATTCTGCCCGATTATGTAAAGGCAAAGCTTCAGGCATTTACAGATAAAGAATTTGAACCGCTTCGGGGAAGATGGCAAATCAATAATTCGCTTTATGCAATCGGTTCGGGCGGGTTGTTCGGAGTCGGGCTCGGAAATTCAAAACAGAAATATATGTATGTGTCTGAACCGCAGAATGACTTTATTTTTTCTATTGTGTGTGAAGAACTCGGTTTTATAGGCGCACTGGTTATTCTGCTTCTGTTTGCGCTTCTTGTTTTCAGAGGAATACAGATTTCAATGAAGGCAAGGGATAAGTTCGGTTCATTTCTTGTTATGGGTATAACTGCGCAGGTGGGTATACAGACGGTGCTTAATATTCTTGTTATAACAGATTCCATTCCGAACACCGGCATTTCGCTTCCGTTTTTCAGTTACGGCGGCACGGCGCTTATGATGCTGCTGTTTGAAATGGGCGTAGTGCTCAGTGTTTCCAGAAAAGCAAATCAGAGAAAGGTTTAGATAAACATGAAAATTCTTTTTGCAGCCGGCGGTACAGCCGGGCATATTAATCCTGCTCTTGCCGTGGCGTCCTATATCAGAGAACAGAATAAGGACGCCGAAATCCTTTTTGTGGGCACAGCAGATCATATGGAAGCAAGGCTTGTGCCGAATGCAGGCTTTGATTTCAAAACCATCAGCATCAGCGGCTTCAGGCGTTCTTTTTCGCCGAAGGCTGTTGTTCACAATGTAAAAACTGTTGTGCGCCTTGCAAAATCCAGTGCAGCCTGCCGTAAAATTTTAAAAGATTTTCAGCCGGATGTCTGTGTTGGCTTCGGCGGATATGTTTCCGGCCCTGTAATTGAGCAGGCGGCAAATATGGGCATTGCAACCTGTATTCACGAACAGAATGCTTTTCCGGGCATAACAAACAAAACACTTGCAAAGAAAGCAGACAAGGTTATGGTTGCGGTTGAGGATGCGGCAAAGCATCTTTCAGCAAAAAAAGAAATTCTTGTAGCAGGCCTTCCCGTGCGCGGTGAAATTATCAATGCAGACAAGGATTTTGCCAGAGCAGAGCTGGGGATACCGGAGGACAAGCCGCTTGTGCTTTCCTTCGGCGGATCACTTGGTGCAAAACCGATTAATGATGCCATGTTTAATATTCTTGTTGAAGAAGCAGAAAAAGAAAACTGTTATTATATTCATTCCATCGGAACAAACGGCACGGAATTTCTTGAAAAGTTTGAACAGGCCGGCTTTGAAAACGGAAGGCTCGGCACGGTTGAAGTAAGAAGATATATTGATAATATGGATATATGCATGGCTGCTGCCGATGTGGTTATCGTAAGAGCAGGCGCTTCAACAATTTCTGAAATACAGGCACTCGGAAAGGCTTCAATTCTTATACCGAGCCCGTATGTTGCGGAAAATCATCAGTACCATAATGCAATGGCGCTTGTAAACAGAAATGCGGCAAGAATTCTGCAGGAAAAGGATTTAACTGCCGAATCGCTGAAAGCACTTCTTGATGAACTGCTTTCCGATAAGAATACACTTAACGAAATAGAAAAAAATGCAGCGGCAATGGCAATTCAGAATTCAAGAGAAAAAATTGCAGACATTATTTTAAGCCTTGTAAAATAATTTTTAGCATTCCGCCGAAATCGGCATAGTATAAAGAAGAAAATCAAGACTATGCACGGTAGGTGGAATATTTGGAAAAAATAGTTATTAACGGCGGCAAAAAGCTGCAGGGTGAAATTTTTGTTCACGGGGCAAAAAATTCTGTGCTTCCGATTTTAGCAGCAACACTTCTTATAAAAGGTGTAAGTATAATACATAATGTGCCCGATCTTACCGATGTTGATGCATCCGTAAAAATACTTGAATATCTTGGCGCCAAGGTGAAAAGAGAAGGCAACACGCTGATTGTTGATGCCTGTGAGATCACGGAAAACACAATACCTGAGGAAATGATGCGGGAAATGAGATCCTCTATCATTTTTCTGGGTTCGCTTCTTTCCAGAACAAAAGAAGCCTATATCTGTTATCCCGGCGGCTGTGATATAGGAATACGGCCTATAGACCTGCATTTAAGCTCACTCAGAAAGCTTGGAGCAGTGATAACGGAAAACGGCAGCTGCCTTTGCTGCAAAAATGCAAATTGCCACGGCGCAAAGATAATTCTTACCTTTCCAAGTGTGGGGGCAACCGAAAATATTATAATCGCTGCTGCGGTTTCAAAGGGGAAAACAACCATAATCAATGCGGCGCGTGAACCTGAAATATCAGATCTTGCCGCATTTCTCAATTCCTGCGGCGCAAAAATATTCGGCGCAGGAGAAGGCACGATTGAAATTGAGGGCGTAGACGGACTTTATCCCTGCACCCACACCATTATTCCGGACAGAGTGGTTGCAGCAACCTATATGAGTGCCGCTGCACTTTGTGCAGATGAGCTGATTATTAAAAATATACGCTCACAGCATTTAAGCCCTGTAATTCCGGCTTTTATGGAAATGGGATGTAAGCTTTACATTGACAGAAACAATCTGAAAGTTGTTTCGCCGAAAAGATTAAAAAGAGTCAGAATGATAAAAACGATGCCATATCCCGGTTTTCCCACGGATTGCCAATCTGTTATTATGGCAGCGCTTACAAAAGCAAGCGGCACAACCGTAATCAATGAAAGCATTTTTGAAAGTCGGTTTAAGCATATCAGTGAGCTGAACCGATTCGGTGCAGATATAGCGGTAAATGACAGAAGTGCAATTATAAACGGTGTAAAAAATCTTTACGGCGCCAATGTTTACTGCACGGATTTAAGAGGCGGTGCGTCCATGGTTATTGCTGCACTTGCTGCTGAAGGAAAGTCCACCATAGGGGATATTTATCATATAAACAGAGGATATGAAAATATAGAGGATAATTTTGCACTTATCGGTGCAGACATAAAGAGGATAAGCGATGAAAAAGCAAAAGAAAACGAAAAAACAGAACAGCAGGAAGCCTGAACCGGTAAAAAAAACTGCTCCGCTGAATCTGGATTTTGATTTGGAACCGCCGAGAAGTAAATCTTATTTCAGTGATGAGGCTGCCGTAAATCAGGCGAAGCAGAGCAGCGAAAAGCGGTATACGAAAAATGAAATCAGAAAAAGGCAGAATAAAAAAAGAAAATTAAAAAACAGTGTAAGAAATGCAATTATCACATTCTGTGTTCTGCTGGCAATATCCGTTATCGGAATCGTGCTGTCACTTACCATGTTTTTCAATATAACAAGTATAAATATTTCAGGCAGCGGAATCTACACTGCCGAACAGATTGAACAGGTTTGCGGTATCCGAACAGGGGATAACCTGTTTCTTACAGACAGTGAAAAAAGCAGAAAACTGCTTACCGAAGCACTGCCTTATATATATGATGTTACATTCAAAAAAAAGCTTCCGGCAACGCTGAATATTGAAATAACGGATGCTGTTGCAGCATATGCAGTGGCGAATGAAGACGGCACATTTACGCTGCTTGATGATAATCTTAAGGTGCTTGAAAATGCCGCACAGGAAAATTCTGTCGATACAATTATGATTAAAGATGTGCTGCTTGCGGCATCGGGCGCAGGGCACACCGTTGAGTTTGAAAATCCCGATGCACTTAACTGTATTAAAAGTATAGCGGATGCACTGAAAGCAGTTGGTTTAAGTGATATTTCCGAAATAAGCAGTGCAGATAAAAATAATAATTATATTCTTTATAAAAACAGAATTGTGCTTGAACTCGGAGATTGCAGCAATCTTGAAAACAAGCTTTATAAATGCCTTGCTGCTTGTGAGGAACTTGAAAATAAAAACGGGGAAATCAAGGGCAGAATCAATATATCAAATGGCAAGCAAATTTACTTCACAGAGAATTAGCTGTAAAGAAAAAAACTTACTGCCAGATTTATAAAATATATAAAAATTGCTGATTTGTGCAAACTAAACAAACAGCTATCCTTCATAAGTTGAAAGTTTAGAAATAATATTTAGAAAAGTTCAAAAAAAATATTGCAAAAAGATTACAATACTGTTACAATATGAACATAGGCTAATTTACAGGAAATGAAGATAAAAATACATAAGGAGAATTAAAATATGGGAAGATATGAAATTGATACAGATGATACAAAAGTTGTTTCTATAAAAGTAGTTGGTGTCGGCGGCGGCGGCGGAAACGCTGTAAACCGCATGGTGCATTGCAATATTCAGGATGTTGAGTTTATTGCCATCAACAGCGATAAGCCTGCTCTTACCAAATCAGTTGCTTCACATAAAATTCTTATCGGTGAAAAGTCAACCAAGGGCCGCGGTGCGGGTGCAAAGCCTGAAATCGGCACAAAAGCTGCTGAAGAAAGCCGTGAAGCAATCACAGATATTCTTTCAGGAACAGAAATGGTGTTTATTACAGCCGGCATGGGCGGCGGCACAGGTACAGGCGCTGCACCTGTTGTTGCTAAAATTGCAAAAGATATGGGCATTCTTACGGTTGGCGTTGTTACAACTCCGTTTGCATTTGAAGGAAAGCGCCGTATGGATCAGGCACAGGAAGGTATCAAGGAGCTTGCACAGTATGTGGATTCTCTTATGGTTATTCCGAATGAAAACCTTAAATTTGTAACAGAGGAAAGAATTACACTTCTGAATGCTTTTGAAATTGCAAATGATGTGCTTCGCCAGGGTGTTCAGTCTATTTCAGACCTTGTTAATGCAACAGGACTTGTAAACTCTGACTTTGCCGATGTAACCGAGATTATGAAGGAAGCCGGCTATGCACATATGGGTGTGGGCCACGGCAAGGCCAAGGATAAAGCTGAAATTGCAGCACAGCAGGCGATATCAAGTCCGCTTCTCAATACTTCTATTGATGGTGCACGCGGCGTGCTTCTTAATATTACCGCTTCAACAGATATCGGGCTTGAAGAAATTGATGCGGCTTCCACAATTGTTATGAATGCAGTTCATCCCGACTGTGAAATCATCTGGGGTGCAAACTTTGATGAAAGTCTTGAGGATGAAATGGTTATTACCGTTATTGCTACTCGCTTTGGTGATAAAGGGCCGGGCGCACCGATTAAATCAACAACAGCAAATCTTGATGTTGCTCCGCCTGTAAATATTGAAGCTCCGGCTCCAAGCAGCTTCTCGGAAAATGATGATGATACCTTCAGTGATATTGTAAGCTTCTTTAAAAAATAAGATAAGCTGAAAAGGCAGAATATAAGTGCTTAATGCGCACTTGTATTCTGCCTTTTTTGTATATATGCATATTGACAATTTTTGTTTATTTGTATTTTTTCGCTTAATCTTAAGTGGTGAAAGTAGATTGGCTTTACACGGATATGAAAAAATTTACAATTTTTTGTAAGGGTTTTTATTTGTTTTCAACAATTTTAACATAGTTTTAAACATAGTTTTAAACAAATGGCTGCTGTAAAGAATGCAGAATTTACAGCAAATAAAAAATCTCTATACATTTTCTGTATAGAGATTTTTGTGCTTTATGCATTTTACCATTCGGATTTTGTATAGGAACGGATAATATTTGTAACAATATTGTCGCGCTTGAAGCCTTTTCCTTTTCCGCTTTTTATCTGATCCTGAATTTTTCCCGCCCGTATTGTAATAAAATCAGCCTTGTCAATTACTTTATCAATCGGCGGAATTTTATCAAATCTGTATTCGGGATTCGGTGTTGTATCAATCAGCTTTGCTGCAAGCGTAGTGTTGGAAAATTTTCTTACTGCTGTTATAGCCAGAATTATGATTCTGTTGTCTTCGGGAAGTGTAAGTGTTTTTCCGTTCCTTACATCTATTTCATAAAGATAGAAATAGGCTTTTCCGTTTGCAATATTGCCCTCCGGGTGATGGGTATGCGTAAATTCCATTCCAAGGCTTACTTTTTTAATAAGCGCCGTTTGGCTGAATGCTGCCATATCCCATCTGCCGATTGGTTCTTTAAAGGAGCAGATATTCAGCTTTTTCTCTTTTTCATCAACGAAGAAGCTTGCTTCACGGTCGCCAAGGGTAGATGCGGCAAGCATATACATTTTTGAAGAACCCTTCGGGATTTCAATCGTTTGATTTCTTGCCACCATAACATCACAGAGTGCATTGCAGTCCGGCATTCGGAAGGTTATTCCGCCAACGGTAAGTGATTCGGGGCACAGTTCGGCGGGAAGGGAGCATCCGCCGCCCTGAAGGATTACATGGCGCATATTGCTGTCTGCCGTAAAGCCCTTGGAATTAAATTCAAGATTCAGCTTTTTAAAGCTTTCCCTGCCTTTTTTATCTGAAGGTTCAAGTTTTATACGGAAGGATTTAACCTGATAAGGAGCAATGCTGAAGCAAAGTGCATTTTCTGAAAATGCAGCGTTATCAACTTTGTGTTCATCTGCCAGAACTTCCTCGGCAGACTCTATGTTTTTAAAGAAACTGATTTTTACATCGTCATGGCTTTTTCCGGCTGCTTCATTCACTCTTATAATAAATCCGTTCTGATCCTCTGCAAGCTTAATTGCCCGTACAATAACATTTTTATTATTGATTTTGGCAAAGGAGAAATCATCTGAAAGAGAACCCTTTCGCCTTGCGCTTGTCTGAAAGGTAATCAGCGGCTTCTGGAAGCTTTCATTCTGTGCCTGTGTGCCGTTTTCAAAACTGCCGCTGTGGCAGTAAATCCCGAATGAAAAAATATTTCTGCCGAGATCCTGTAAATCCTGCCGTGTTTCCTTTGTAAAAGCACCTGCCGGTGTATGAATGCAGGTTAATCTCAGTGTATTGTCATTCGGCTTATCCCAACCGTATTTACAGTCTGAAAAAACAGATATGCCGAAAGCGTTGCTTTTGTCCGTAATATCTGCCCATTTCTGTGCGGGAACTTCATACAGATTTTCGCTGTTGTTTCCTCTTTGGATTATGCCGAGGCCAAGATCATACGATGCCGTGCTGTTAAAACAGGAAAAAGGAAACACAGCCTTAAGCATAGTTCTTCTTGATTTCCAGTCAACAAAATTTTCAACCTTAATATATTCGGAATCGCTTGCAAGAGAAACAAGCTGCGTAACGGTTGAATGCTCTGCTTCTCGTGTAACTTTAACGGCAACCCTTGCCGCACCGTTTTCAACCACCTCAAACTGCGGGGTGTTTGCATAGCATTTCGGCTCTTTATCTATATCTTCTTTTCTGATTTCCCAGCTTGGATAGGAAAGCGAACCCATGTCGCTTATCAGTGCCATTTTAATGGGTGCATCAAGCAGCTGCCTTTTATTTTTCTTATCTACAACGGATGCAATATCGCCGTTTCTGTTGAAAACAACCTGATATCTGCTGTTTTCAAGAATATGTTCGTTTACTTTCAAATCTGTTTTTAAGGCGCATTTGCTGTTTGCGGCTTTCACATCGTAAACCCGATAGCCAAGCGGTTTTACCTCGGCAAGAAAAACAATGTCAAATTCCTTGCCTTTTTTTCTGATGATCTGGCTGGGAACTTCCTTTCCGCTTTTGTCCACCACCTTAACAAAGGTGCTGTTGTGCTTCAGTTTGATATGTGCGGAAACGGCATCCTTTCTTGGCTGTGCAGAGGGATTGTTTACGATAACGGCACATTCCGTTACCCATTCGGTGTCCAGCTCGTTTGCAATTGCACTGACAGCGCCTGTATATTCATTTTGAAACTGGCTGAGCGAAACAAAGTAATCGTTGCAGCTTTCGTTGTAAACCTCCATATTTGAGGTGCCTGTAATATCATCATGAAACTGATGGCGGATTACACGCTTCCAGGCATCATTGATGCTTTTCTGCGGGTATTTGTATACCTTTATTTCATTTGCAAGCACACAGGCTTTTTCCGCTGTATCTGCAAGGTTTTCATTCTGTGCATTCAGGCGCTTGCTTATGGTTCTGGAAGTGTAAGCGCCTGCGCCGTGTGCTGTCATAACAAGCTCATTATCCCATTTTGGGAAAGCGGCTTTTACCTGTTCCGGCAGCTTTTCCAAATCGGAAAACATTTCATCAGAGGAGGCCGAAACCACCTCAAAATCACTTTCACTGTTTTTGGAAATGCTTTTTTCCAGTGCTTTAACACTTTCTTCATCCGGTGCGCCGCCCCAGTCGCCTGTGCCGTAAAGGTTAAGCGTCTGCGGAAAGCCGAATTTCTGCGCATTGGAAGCAATTTTATCTATAATTCCAAGATCGCCTCTGATGTCATCGCTGAATTTATAGCGGTAAGATCTTGCATCCGTGCTGGCAAAAATTTCAGAGGCATCAACACCTTTCCAGATTCCTATGTCAAACGGCAGACCGTATGCCGAGCCCCAACTGAGTTTCTGGGTTGTAAAGCCGTTTAGGCCGGAATGCTTTATCACGGCCGGAAGTGCATAGCCGAAGCCGAAGCAGTCCGGCAGAAAAATATCTGTGCTTTTTTTGCCGAATTTTTCTTCAAAATATCTGTTTCCAAGCAGAATATTTCTGAAAAGTGCTTCGGGCGAGGGAATATTTACATCTCCGTTTTCATAGCCTGAGCCTGAAACGCACCATCTGTTCTGCCGGATTAAATCTCTGATGATTTCAAAATGCCTTGGATAATATTCCTCAATAAGGGCATAACGGAATGCCCCCTCAAAATTAAATCTGTAATGGGGGTATTTCTCAATCAAATCTATATTTTTGGCAATTGTGTCAGGTATGTATTCTTCTATGGTTTTTGCAAGATTCCATCTCCAGACGGTGTCCAGATGTGCGGTTGCTACTGTATAAACCTTTTTCTTTTCCATTTTATCGCCTTATTTTTCAATTATTTCGTATGTGAATTCGTATTTTTCCTGCAAGGCTTTAACCTTATCCTCATTATCCTCAATAAAGGTTTCCGTATAAATGGATTTTCCATCAACAGAATAATCCTTTACAATCTGATTCAAAGCTTCCCATGCTTCATCAGCCTTTTCATATTTATCTTCAAATTTAATTAAAAATTCTCTGTGTTTCGGTAATCTTACTTTCATAATTTTTCTCCTATATAATTTTGTTGCTTATATTATATATTTTATATCTGTATATATCAAGCATCAATTTATTGTATCATAATTGTTTTATAGAATCAAATATGTTAAAATAAATTAAAAAGATTAATAACGGAGATTAATATTTTATGAAAATCATTATATGCCGCCACGGAGATCCCGATTATGAAAATGACAGTTTAACCGAAAAAGGCAGAAGGGAAGCAAAGCTTCTTGCAGAAAGAATTTCAAAGCTGGATGTAAAAAGCTTTTATATTTCTCCGCTTGGCAGAGCTAAGGCTACGGCAGAACCTGCACTCAGAAAGAT
This sequence comes from uncultured Eubacterium sp., assembly GCA_910584985.1. Lineage (GTDB taxonomy): Bacteria > Bacillota > Clostridia > Oscillospirales > Acutalibacteraceae > Eubacterium_R. The sequence continues at coordinate 95,399 of CAJUDJ010000004.1, forward strand.
GAACCGAACAGCAGAGGAGCTTTCATGGCTTCATGAATTTAAAGGTGTTATTATGGAAAAGGGCAGGCTTGTTTCCTGTTGGGACAGAAAGCCGTCTTACTGGACCGCGGTGGATTCCTATTATTCCTATGAGAAATGGACAGATACACCGCTGATGAAATTCTCAAATTCAGGTTCGGAATTCAAAAAAGTGGCAAAGGGTTTGGATGCACTTCTGGCAAAACACGGTTATGTTCATAACGGCAGGTATTTTGATGCTGTTCATCCCAATCACGACACAATTGTTTTGTTCTGTCATTTTGCAGTTGAAGCCGTTATTATCAGCCATATTACAGGTATCTCTCCTATGCCGCTGTGGCATAATTTTGTTGCACTTCCGACTTCGGTAACCACGCTTGTAAGTGAGGAGCGTGAAAAAGGAATTGCCTCCTTCAGATGCATGGAATTCGGCAGTCTATCACATCTTTATGCCGCAGGGGAAGAACCTGCCTTTGCAGCCCGTTTCTGCGAATGCTATGAGGATGATACAAGGCACTAAGCTGATTTTAACTTTTGTTTCAGTTTTATTATAAAAGTGATCAGAATGGAAACCAAAATTGCACCCAATGCAATACCTGCTCCGGTAAGGATGGTTTCTTTTGCATAGTGAGCAAACTTTTCTTTGTCTGAGTGAATCAGACAGCTGAGCGTGTAATAAAGGCTTCCGCCGGGCAGAAGCGGAATTGTGCTTGGCAGAAGAATAACATTGGCAGGTGTTTTAATGATTCTTGCCAGCAGTTCGCTGTATATGCATATTGCAGCCATGGCAAAAAAAGTGGAGGTAAATATGCCCTTTCCGCTTTGAGCCAGAAAATAGGATATAACGGCGGATAAAGCCCCGCCGAGCGTTGTAAAAATAAGCTTTTGTTTGGATACTTTAAGAAGCACGGAAAAGCCAAAGGTTCCGATAATACAGGTTGTTATTTCAAGCAAGATATTCACTTCCGAACAGGATAAGGGATACGGCAAAGCCAAGCGCTATTGCCAGGGCAATGATAACAGCTTCAGTAAGCTGCAGTATTCCGGCAATCAGATTGCCGCTCATTAAATCTTTCATTGCTGCGCCGATGCTCATTCCGGGAATCAGCAGCATAATTGTGCCAATCATTATCTTATCCGGATGTGTGCTGATCCCGATCAGGGACGGCAGAAAGGATAAAATTCCGGCAATTGTGGCTTCGATAAGCGTTTTTGAAAAGATATTAAAGGATTTTCGGCTGTAAGGGATGTAGGTTATAACAAGTCCTGCCAGTCCTGAAAAAACAGCATCATAAACATTGCCGCCGAAATAGATGCAGAAAGCGCCTGTTGCCGTTATAACGCTTATTATTGTGAATAAAATATTATAGTGATAGTTTATTGTTGTTTTTTTGCTTTTTTCACCGCAGATTTTTCTGGCACAGTTGTTTATATCTTCAAGTGCACCAAGGTTTAAATCGTTTTTATAAATTCTGCGTGTTGAGGTTATTTCTTCACCGTTTATGGTTGCTGTAACGGAAATTAAAGAGGGGATAATAAAAACATTAATGTTTTCAGCGCCGAAAGCCCGGCACATTCTTTCAGCTGTTTCCTCGGCCCTTGCGATTTCACCGCCGTTTTCAACAATTTCAGCGGCAAACTGAATTGCATTTTCAAATTCTGCTTTCACAAAATCCACCACCAGAAATATTATGTGAAAATAATTACAAAAAACACTTGCTTTTTATAAAATAATAGTGTAATATACATTTCGTTGCATTCCGCTGAGCAGTTATCGGATTGCAATAAAAAAATGCTTGACAAAGGCAGAAAATGTGCTATAATAATAACACACAAAAGATATATCGCGGGGTAGAGCAGTTGGAAGCTCGTCGGGCTCATAACCCGGAGGTCGTAGGTTCGAGTCCTACCCCCGCAACCACTAAAAGACATCGTAAGATGTCTTTTTTCTTTTTTTCTGAACAGGAATCACAACGTGGTTTATAAAATAAATAGTTACTGAAAATTCAGAAAAGGTGAAAAAGTGCAGCTATGAAATTGTTTCCGCAAAACATTTAAATTTACATAAAGAAGCAAAGGAAAATCCATATGATTACGATATAGAGATTGATTCGGCAGTTCTTTTTTTATGGTTTCTGAATAAGGATTATTGAGAAATTAAATACAGGAAGTGTGCGTTATGATAGAAATTTACAGAGATAGGGACAACATAGAAAAAACGCCGGGACATTCGCTTTATCATATAATACAGGCAATAGATTGTGAACTTGAAGACTGTGCCGAAAGAGCCTATAATCTGTCTGCACTTGATACGGGCAAACCAAAGCAGAATTTATGGATTCGGGATGCCGGCTTTTACCTTAACAACGGCATTTCGGGCTTTTCCATGTATACATCATATGGAAGTGCTGTTGAAGAGATGGTAAATCTGTTTATAGATGTGCATTATTCGTTTTTTGTAAACGGCTACCGTGTACGAACGCAAATCAGGCACGGAAACACAATACCTGATATTGTAATTGAAGATGCGAATGGCACAGAGGTTGCATGGCTTGATATTACAAGCAGCAGCAGTGCCGGGCATATATGGAACAAAGACGGCAGCGGGTGGGATACAACGGATTTTGTTGCGGAATTGCT
>CAJUDJ010000005.1 GCA_910584985.1 uncultured Eubacterium sp.
CCCGTGGGTCCTGTAGGTCCTGTAGGTCCGGTGCTCCCTGTTACACCTGTAGCTCCAGTAGACCCTGTTGGTCCGGTGATTCCATTTGCACCTGTAGCACCCGTAGGTCCGGTCGGTCCCATGGCACCGTTTGTTCCGGCTGCACCTGTAGCACCGGTTGGTCCAGTCGGACCCATCGCTCCATTTGTGCCCGGTGCACCCGTAGGTCCTGTAGGTCCTGTAGGTCCGGTTGCGCCTGTCGGACCGCCTGCAGGGCCGGTTGGTCCAGTCGGCCCGGTCGGACCCGGAGTGCAGCAACAAATATGGCTTACGCAGCAATCACAGTCGCGCTGACAGTTGCAGCTGCTGCCGCTGTAAATATTTGTGTTCAGATTCATAATTTAAACTCCTTGGATCAATTTTGGTTTAAACTTTGATGTGAAAAAATACACATCTATATTTAATCTATTCAAATTATATTGCTTTGGTGAAGAGTTTTAAAATAGCTGAGATTTTGAAGATATGCTGCTGAATCGGGGCGATATTTGCCTGCTCTTCTGTTATATTCTTCGGCCAGCCTGTAATTTTTCAGCTTATCATAACAAACGCAAAGCTGAATGCATGGTATATAGCCGTGGGAATCGGCATCACTGAAACCGCCGTTTTTCTCAGAATTCGGAATTGTAAGTGCAAGCTCAAACCAATAAATGGCCTGTGTATATCTGTCGCACAACATAAATGCATTGCCAAGGGCACAGCATATTTCTGAGCGTGGATTATCATAAAAAAAGGCCCTGAAAAGAATAACAACAGCCTTTTCCGTCTTTCCTGTTTCACGGTAACAAAAGGAAAGAATTTTGCACGCTTCAATTTTATTTTCTGTCCAGCCGTTTTTATCATTCAGAAATTCATTTAAGATTTGAACAGCTTTGCTGTATTTTTTATGATAATAAAGCTCTCTGCCGTAATAGAATTTATCCCGAGGAGTAAAAGGTTCGCCGTCCTTAAGCTGTTTTTGATAAATAGCAAGATTTCTTGTGCTGTATTCTGTTTTTATGGATTTATGCCGGATTTCTATATTGCTGTAAATTACATTGCCGATTGGCTCTATTGCTTCGTGAACTCTGCCTTTCCAGATCGGGTTTGCAGATTTTCGGATAATTCGTTCCCTGTAATAGGAAAAGGTTGTATTTCCATTTTCATCAAAGGCTGTGCTGTATTTCATCATAACAGTATCTGTGCTGCCAAGGTTCTTTTTAAGCTCTGCAAGCCTGCGGCAGTTTTCAGGTGTTAAAACATCATCTGCATCAAGCCACATAACATATTCTGATTCGGCTTTGGAAAAAGAAAAATTCCGTGCGGCTGAAAAATCATCTGTCCATCTGAAATCAAACACCCTGTCTGTATATTTAAAAGCAATTTCCTTTGTTTTATCCGTGCTTCCCGTATCGGCAATAATAATTTCGTCAACAGCATTTTTTACGCTGTCAAGGCATCTTGCAAGCACCTTTTCTTCATTTTTAACAATCATACATAAGCTGATGGATGCCATAGTTTACCTCCTGTTGTTTCAATTTATAATATGAAAGCAAAATGAAAACGGCACAAAAAATCCCGGTCAACAGACCGGGGTTTTGAAATATATAGCTTAGCCTTTTGATTCAACCAAGGTACATTCAACCTCAAAGGTATCAATCTGATTATTTTTGATTCGTGCGATTGTAAGCTTAACCGTATCACCCGGTTTGCTTTTGGCAAGCACAGAGGTCATAATATCAACGGAGGTAAGCGTTTCGCCGTTTACTGCAACAATCATGTCATACTGCTGCAGTCCTTTATCTGCAAGGCCGGAATCGCTGCTTATCTCATTAATAACCATTGTGCCTGCAGCATCCTCAAAGCCAAGCTCGCCGAGTGCATTTACAATTGCTGTTGCATTTGAATAGGAGCCGATAGCCTTGTAGGTTATGCCGAGCTTTGCCCTGCCTTCAACATAACCAACCTTTATCAGGCTGTTTGCGGTCGCAACTGCCGTATTGCTTGGAACGGCAAAGCCCATTCCTTCATATTCCGTGGCGGCTATTTTAGAGGAATTCACGCCGATAACCTGGCCCTGCATATTGAAAAGTCCGCCTCCGCTGTTTCCCGGGTTGATGGATGCATCAATCTGAATACATTCCGTGTTATATCCGATGGTTGATTTAATTGGTCTGGCAAGGGCAGAAACATAGCCGCTGGATAAGCTGTTTAAGAAATCAAGCCCGCCGGGACAGCCGATAACAACCACCTGTTCACCCTGAACCGTAGTATCGGAATCTGCAAATTCTGCAATCTTAAGACCGGTTGCGTTTATGGAAAGCACGCCGATATCTGTCTGGCTGTCATAGCCGACCATTTCAGCATCATATTCTTTCTTATTATTGAGCGTTACTGTGAATTTTGTGCCGTCACTTATAACATGCGCATTTGTAAGAATATAGGTTTTTCCGTTGCTTTCAAGCATAAGAATACCTGAACCGGCACCTGATTTTACATTTTCGCCGCTGCTGTTCTGTGAGCCGTAGCCGTAAAAGTTGCTGTAATTCGACGCTTGTGTATAAACGGTAATTCCCACACAGGAGTCAACAGCATTTTTTGCCACACCGGCCACGGTTAAATCGCCGGATGCGTTGGTAAGCGGAACATCTGCCTGTGTTTCTGTTTCCACCTGAACGGAAGAATCTGTTGACGCTTCATCTTTTTCCGATTTGCTGTTATCGGAGAATGCAGAAAATAATAGACCTGCAAATGCCAGCACAATACAGCATACAAATATGATTATAAACACAGTTACGGTTTTGCTTTTTTTCTTCGGAGCGGGCGCAGCCGTGTGATTCGGCTCGGCATACGGAGCAGACTGCGAATAATTCTGCTGCTGTTCGGGTGCATGGTAATATGCGTTGCCGTTTGCTGCATTTGCATTTGTGTAGGAATAATGATAGGTTGTGTTTTCCTCTGCTGCCGGCTGTGCCGAGGCATTTTCCTCAGGCGGATTCGGTGAAGTGAAATCGTTGTTGTTTTCAAATTCATTCATAGTTATTTTTTCTCCTTTTTATATATGGGGCTGAATTGCTTGGGAATTGTGAATGTGAATTCAGCTGTTTTTGCATTGTCGCTTGAAGCAAAGATTCGTCCGCCGTGCATTTCTATCATAAGCCTTACAATATAAAGGCCTAAGCCTGCACCCTTTGAATCAAGGCTTCTGCTTTTGTCAACCTTATAAAAGCGTTCAAAAACCCGTGAAAGTTCTTCTTTCTTAATGCCTTCGCCGCTGTTTTTGATAGAAACGGTTATATCTGTATTCCGCTCTTTCAGCGTTACTTCAATATAGCCACCGTTGTTTGTGAATTTAACCGCATTGTCAAACAGGTTATAAATGGCCTGATAAATCATATCAGGGTCAGCAACGATATATGTGGGTTTAAAACTTTCAAGTCCTCTGATTTCAATATTTTTATTTTCAATTTTTTGTTCAAAGGTTAAAAGTATGTGAATAATCTGATCGGAAATATCATAGTTGGACGGTTTCATTTCAAGATCGCCGCTTTCGATTTTGCTCATATTGAGCATGGAAACCACAAGGCGTGATAATCTTCTTACCTCGGTGCTTACAATTTCAAGATAATAATCCTGTTTATTTTTTGGAATTGTGCCGTCCAGAATGCCGTCTATAAACCCGGCAATTGATGTCATCGGTGTTTTAAGCTCATGTGAAACATTTGAAACAAAGCTTCTGCGCGAACCCTCAAGCGTATCCAGTGCGTCTGCCATATCATTGAAGGCTCTGCCGAGTGCGGCAAGCTCATCATTGCCGGTAGTTTTTACTCTGTAAGAGAAATCTCCCACGGAAAACTGCTTTGCCGCAGCACTCATCTGCTGAAGCGGGGTAACCATTTTCTTTGTTAAATAGTATATACATATGAAAGCAAGAATAAGGCAGAAAAACGCAGAAATGATAAAAATTCTTAAAAATTCCAGCACAAGCGTCTGCACACCTGAATTGGAAAGCGCAAAAACAGACCCGATTGCTTTTCCGTCTGCAATAATCGGTTTACCCACAACAAAATACTGCAGGCTTAAAATATGTGTTGTTTCAACAATTTCGCCTTTTTCGGAAACGGATTTGATGATGCTGCTGTTCATTTTAAGGTTATCATGCTTTGAACAGGGAAGCATTGAGCCTGAAAAGGGCAGTGAGCCTGCACGCTCGCTGCAAAACAGGATTTCCCCGTCCAGATTGCACACAAAAACATCTGCATCTATGGATTGTGAAATCGTTGCCAGTGTTTCACACACAAGCTCCTTTTCAAGGCTGTAATTTTTATTCATATCCTCTATGGAAATTACGTTTTCAACTGTGTTTGAAATGGAAGAGGTGTTGTTTTTCAGAAGATTTGTTCTTTCATTTGCAATATAGTTGTTTACAAGAATAAAAAGCGATGAACCAAGCACGGTTAAAACCACAAGGAAAATGGCTGCAAACAAAACGAAATATTTTGTAAAAATATTTGAGTTTGCAACGATAACATCTGTTATGTGATTTTTAATGGCAGTAAATTTCTTTTTCACAGACATTTAACTTATTCCTTGGTTTCAAATTTATAGCCTACGCCCCAAACTGTTTTCAGAGTCCACTGGTCAGAAACACCCTCAAGCTTTTCGCGAAGGCGTTTTACATGTACATCCACAGTTCTGGAATCACCGTAGTAATCAAAGCCCCATACCTCGTCAAGAAGCTGATCTCTGGTGTAAACTCTGTTCGGATTTGATGCAAAATGATAAATAAGCTCAAGTTCTTTCGGTGGTGTATCAACAGCAACACCGTTAACCTTAAGCTCATAATTAACGATGTTTATCTCAAGCTTGTCATAAACAACGGTTTTCTTTTCATTTCCTGCATTGTCATTATCGCCTTTTACACGGCGGAGAACAGCTTTGATTCTTGCCATAACTTCTTTGGCTTCAAACGGTTTTGTTACATAATCATCTGCGCCGAGCTCAAGCCCGAGCACCTTGTCAAAGGTTTCGCCCTTTGCGCTCAGCATAATAATCGGCACGGAGGAAGTTTTGCGTATTTCACGGCAAACCTGCCAGCCGTCCATTTTCGGAAGCATAATATCCAGAAGAACCAGATCAGGAGATTTGGCTTCAAATGTGTTTACGGCAGTCTGGCCGTCATTTGCAAGATATACCGTGTAGTTTTCATTTTCAAGATAAAGCTTCAGCAGTTCGCAGATATGAAGATCATCGTCCACAACAAGAATTTTATTACTCATAAATTTTTCTCCTTTGCATTGGGTTTGAACCAATAATATCATTTGTTTTTGTTCATAATTTTATATTTCGGTAAACAAACAGTGAAATTTGTTAAGATTTTTTAAATAATTGTTTACCATTCTTTTCCGCGCATCTGAGCACTTTCAACAAAATCTATAAACTGCCTTGCACAGCGCGGTGATCTTCCGCCCTTGCGCGAAGCCCACTGTTCGGCAACAAGGTGAAGCTTTTGCGGGTTTACATTCAGCTGTCTGTCAGCCGCTATTTTATCCACAATGTCAAGATAATCCTTTTTGTCAGGATTGATAAAGGTTATGGAAAGCCCAAAGCGGTCCGAAAGGCTGAGCTGCTCCTGCATAATATCGTTTCTGTTAATATCGTTTTCACGGTCCGAAAAGCTTTCCTTAATCAAATGCCGTCTGTTTGAAGTGGCATATATAATTGTGTTGTGCTTTCTGCCCGAAAGACTGCCTTCAAGAGCCGCCTTAAGCTCCCCGAAGGAATCATCATGCGAATCAAAGCACAAATCATCAATGAATATAATGAACTTCATAGGGCTTTCGGAAAGCAGTTCTCTGATAAGATTGAGATCGGGAATATCGCTTTTTGATATTTCAATCATTCTTAATCCGTATTTTGCATATTCATTCAGAACAGCGTGCACGGTTGAACTTTTTCCCGTGCCTCTGTCGCCGTAAAGCAGAACATTATTGGAGGGGTAGCCGTTCACAAAGCTTTCTGTATTGTCTATAACTTTTTTGCGCTGTGTCTCATAATTCTTCAAATCAGAAAGCAAAACAGGGTCAGTGCCGCTGATTGGGCAAAGGGAATGATTTCTCCATGTGAAGGCAACATATTTGGAATACATTCCATATCCGTTTTCCCTGTGATATTTTAAAAGCACATTTATATTTTCGGCCCATTTTGTTCTGAGCGGAGAAACAGCCGTTCCGGTTTCCCATGCAGGAAGTGTTTTAAGAACCTTTTTTAAATCTTCGTTTTCAACGGAATTATAAATATCTTCGGGTTTAATAAAAGCAATTGCCTCCAGCTTTTCAAGATCACTTTTTACACCGTTTAAAACGGCATCGGGCAGTGTGTCTGCCTTACCGCTTGCGGCTGCTTTTGTGAAGGCATTGTCGTCAGTAAGGATTAGCCTTGAAACATAATCGGCAAAGGATTTATGGCTTGTTACCTTTCTGAAAAATTCACTTTGCTTTTCAAGCACTTTTTCGTTGCTGATATTCTGAAGAAGATCAAGCAGAGAGGAGATAACGCTGTCCTTTTTTAAATCATAAACGCAAAGTGCTTCTATATAAAATCTTAATTGCTGTGCCGTATTCATCATTTTTCACTTCTTTAATTTTAGAATAAATATATTTTTATATTATATTACTACTATTTTACGGTTTTTACAAGACGGGAAACAATAAATAATTGTTCAGATATGCATTTATAGTGGATTTTGTCATAAGACATCAGACAACTTGTTGACAGGATGCATACGGATATGTTATGATGAAAGCAAGAGGTGGGTATATGAGCCATTCAGCATTGCTTGCAGACAGCACTGCACAGCGTATTTTAAAAATGATAGAAGAGGAAAACCGTTTTTCGGTGGGTGATAAGCTGCCGAATGAAAATGATTTGGCGGGTGAGCTCGGTGTGAGTCGTTCAACGCTCAGAGAGGCTGTAAAAATTCTTACAACAAACGGAATTGTAGAAATCAAAAGAGGAAAAGGAACCTTTGTTACTTCAACTACAATTATAAATTCCGGAAATCTGAATGATATTGCCTCCGGGCTTGAAGATTTGTTTGAAATGCGCCTTATGTTTGAACCGGAATGTGCTTATCTTGCGGCAGAACGGGCAACTGATGAGGAAATTGAAACCATATGCTATTACGGCGAAGAAATTGAAAAAAAGATTTTAAGCGGTGAGGACAGAACCTTTGAGGAACAAAAATTTCACGAAAGCATTGCCAATGCAACGCATAATTCCTTTGTGAAGCAGTTTATGCCCGTTATTTTCAATGCAATCAAAAAAGGCGTTGTTGTTCTTACAAAGGATCAGGATGTGAGCGATGACAATCTTAAGGACGACAGGCTGATTATGGAGTTTATTAAAAAAAGAAATCCTGAGGGGGCAAGAACGGCTATGAAGTTGCATATCATTCACGCCATTGAACGCCTGTAAAAATATTTTCAATTAGATATTGACATTAGACAACAGGCAATATATAATATGAATAAATAAAAAAACAGACGGGTAGTCATACAACCCGCCGAAATAAATATACGGAGGAATTTATTATGTCAGAAGCAAAGATTTACTATCAGTCAGACTGTAACCTTGATTATCTTGCAGATAAAACAATTGCTGTTATCGGCTATGGTTCTCAGGGCCACGCCCATGCACTTAATTTAAAGGAATCAGGCTGCAAGGTTATCATCGGTTTGTATGAGGGCAGCAAATCCTGGGCAAAGGCAGAGGCACAGGGCTTTGAAGTTTTCACAACAGCCGAGGCTGCCAAAAAAGCAGATGTTATTATGATTCTTATTAACGATGAACTTCAGGCAGATGTTTATAAGAATGAGATTGAACCGAACCTTGAAGAGGGCAATATGCTTATGTTTGCACACGGCTTCAACATTCATTTCGGCACAATCAAGCCGCCGAAGTTTGTTGATGTAACTATGATTGCACCTAAGGGCCCGGGCCATACGGTTCGTTCGGAATACCAGGCAGGAAAAGGTGTTCCTTGCCTTGTTGCTGTTGAACAGGATGCAACAGGCCATGCTCTTGACAAGGCGCTTGCTTATGCACTCGGCATCGGCGGTGCTCGTGCAGGTGTTCTTGAAACCACTTTCAGAACCGAGACGGAAACAGACCTTTTTGGTGAACAGGCTGTTCTCTGCGGCGGTGTTTGTGCACTTATGCAGGCAGGCTTTGAAACGCTCTGCGAAGCAGGCTATGATCCGAGAAACGCTTATTTTGAATGCATTCACGAAATGAAGCTGATTGTTGATCTTATTTATCAATCCGGCTTTGCAGGAATGAGATATTCCATCTCTAACACAGCTGAATACGGCGATTATATCACCGGTCCGAAGATCATTACAGAAGACACCAAGAAAGCAATGAAAAAGATTCTTTCCGATATTCAGGATGGCACATTTGCCAAGGAATTCCTGCTTGATATGAGCCCGGCAGGCCGTCAGGTTCACTTCAAGGCTATGAGAAAGCTTGCTGCTGAGCATTCATCAGAAGCTGTAGGCGAAGAGGTTCGCAAGCTTTACAGCTGGAACAGTGAAGAAGATAAGCTTATCAATAACTGATAAACCGTATATCTTTTAAGCGGATACTTCGGTATCCGCTTTTCTTTTTGCAAAAATACAATATAAAAGTAAAAGGACAGGCACAGCCTGTCCTTTTTAATAATTATCGGGATTATAGTTTTTCTTTCCTTCGGGTGTATCTCTGTAATACTGGGTAAAGGGTTTAAAGCGTTCTTTTTCCTCCCATATCTCTTTGGCTTTCGGTGCCCAGCCTTTTGCATAGGCATCACATTTTGCACAAAGTGCCTCGGCGCTTTCTGTTTTCAGAAGGTTTGTTGATTTTGCGCCGCTTCGTTCCACCATTTTGCGCAGCGCCTGCGGATTTTCAAGCATAGGGCAGGGGCGCAGCATATTTTTATTAAAGGGCTGGCCTTTATAGTATTCATTAAAAAGCGGAGATTTCAGACATTCAAGAATGGATTTTTCACGGATATTGGAATCGGAATAATGAATAAATACGCACGGTTCGGCATCGCCTTCTGAATTGATATGAAAATAGTTTCTTCCGCCTGCTATACAGCCACCCACAAATTCAGCATCATTCTGAAAATCAACGGTAAAAATCGGTTTACCGGTTTTGCTGTTGCGCTTTTCACGCAGAGCTCTGTAAACATGCTCGCGCTGTTCAGGTGAAAGCAAAAGCTCTGTGTCTGCATCACTGCCAACAGGCATATAATGGAAATACCACATATATTTTGCGCCGCACGCAATCATTTTGTCAAAAAATGCATCGCTTGTTACGGCTTCACAGTTTTTGCTGGTATAGCACACGGATGTGCCGAATATGCAGCCGTGTTTTTTCAGAAGCTGCATAGCATCCAGCGTAGTTTTGTAAGCGCCGATTCCCCGGCGGTTATCATTGGTTTCTTCTGTTCCCTCAACAGAAAGGGCGAGCCCGAAGTTTTTGCATTTTCTCAAATCAAGGCAGAATTCCTCGTCAACAAGTGTGCCGTTTGTATATGCCAGGAAGATACAGTCCTGATTTTCCAGTGCAAGTGTTATCAGATCTTTTTTTCTGATCAGCGGTTCGCCGCCGGTATACATAAAGAAATGTGTGCCCAGCTCTTTGCATTCACGAATAATTCTTCTCATTTCATCCAGCGTCAGATTCGATTTATAGCCGTATTCCGCCGCCCAGCAGCCTTTGCATTTCAAATTGCAGGCTGATGTGGGGTCCAGCAGAACCACCCATGGAATATTGCAGTGCATTTCATCTCTTTTTTTACGCAGGGTTGCTGTTCCGATAAGGCCGAGATCAATGGCAAAGGTAAGTGCGGCATGCTGAAGAAAATCCCTGTCAACATCGTTTATTCCGTTAAACAGATATTGATGCCATATATTGTTTTTGTTAGAAATGATGTCAATAGGCACGGTAAAGGTGCTTTCGGGATACATTTTTCCGGCAAATCGTTTGCCGAGCTTTACAAGCCTGAGCATATTCTGCTTTGGGTTTTTATAAATGTACCGGAACACGCTTTTGCCTATTCCGTGAAGCATTCTGCTTCTTAATGATGACATAATTTGCCTCTCTTTTTGTTAGATTACATTGATACGGGTGCATCAATTTTAAGCATTGTAAGAATATTTCTTATAGTATCTTTGACAGCTATGCAAAGATTTAATCTTGCCTGCATCAATCCCTCATCCTCACACATAACACGCTGTGCATTATAGAATTTATGGAACAGCGTGGCAAGCGTTATCACATAATGTGTGATTTTTGCAGGATCATATACCTTTGCAGCTGTGATAATTTCATCTGTTAATGCAGAAAGATGGCGGATTAATTCGAGTTCTTCGGGTGCATTCAGAAGATTAAGTTCTTCATCCGTTGCCTTGCGGATGGAAACACCGTTGCTTTCTGCCTTTTTAAGTATGGAACAGATGCGCGCATGGGCATACTGCACATAGTAAACAGGATTCTGGCTTGTTTCCTGCGCAGCAAGGTCAAGGTCAAAATCAAAATGCGAATTGGGCTCACGAAGATTAAAGAAGAATCTTGCGGCATCAATCGGTACTTCCTCCAGCAGAGTGGTGAGTGTGATGGCTTTTCCCGAACGCTTTGAAAGCTTTATGGTTTCGCCGTCCCTTACAAGCCTTACCATCTGCATAATTACGCAGTTCAGTCTGCCGGCATCTATGCCGAGTGCGGTAAGCGCAGCTTTCATTCTCGGAACATAGCCGTGATGGTCTGCACCGAGAACATCAACAGCAATATCATTTCCTCTTGTTACCAGTTTATTATAATGATAAGCGATATCAGGCACAATATAGGTGGGCAATCCGTTGGCACGGATAAGAACAATATCCTTATCATTTCCGTATTCGGAAGCTTTAAACCAGAGTGCTCCGTCCTGCTCATAGGTTACGCCGAGTGCCTTGAGCTTTTCTATAACTTCTGTTACGGAGCCGTCATTGTGAAGGGTGCTTTCCTTGAACCAGCGGTCATATTTTATGCGGTATTGCATTAAATCCTTTTCCAGTCCCGCTATATTTTTCGGAAGTGCAAAATCCACAAGCGCTTTTCTTCTCTCTGCACTGTCAGCATCGGCATAGCTGTCGCCGAATTCCTCGGCAAATGCCTTTGCGTGTGCCGTTATATCTGCGCCGTGATAAGCATCCTCCGGCATTTCGATGCCGTCCTTATATAATTGCAGATAACGCACTTCAAGCGAGGTTGCAAATTTTTCAATCTGATTTCCCGCATCGTTTACATAGAATTCACGGCTTACATCATAGCCTGCATAATCCAGCACGGAAGCAAGACAGTCGCCTATTGCACCGCCTCTTGCATTTCCGATATGCATCGGCCCTGTCGGATTTGCAGAAACAAATTCCACAAGCACCTTTTGGCTTTTTCCGAAATCGGATTTGCCGTAATCCTCTCCCTTGGCATCAATATCTTTCAGGATTTCTGTGTAATACTGCTGTGAAAGGAAAAAGTTTATAAATCCGGGTCCTGCAATTTCAGCTCTGTCAAAAAGCGTGTTTTCCAAATCAAGATGGCCTACAATGCTTTCAGCGATTGCACGCGGCGCTTTTTTAAATGCCTTTGCGCCTGTCATTGCCGCATTTGTTGAAAAATCGCCGTTTGCACTGTTTGACGGGCGTTCAATAATAAAATCGGGGATGGGCTCTGCCGGCAGTTCTCCGTCAGCAACAGCTCTTCCGAGTGCTTCCATAATTCTTTCTCTTAATTCTTTCTGCGTCTGTTTTACAAGTAAAGACATTTTTGTTCTCCTATATTTAATGAACTTTATTTTTTGTAAATACCATATCCACTGTGTTTTTTGATGCAACCGCACCGTTAAAATCAATATCATAGGCAAAGAAAAAGCTTCCGCTACCGCTTTCAATTCTGGCTTCAATTTCCCTGCCGTAAATGCCCATAAGCATATTGCCTGCCTGTGTTCCGTAATGGCACAGATTGCGTTTTGCTTTTTCAATCATCAGGCAGCTGCCGTATTCGCCGGAACGCGTCATTTCAACTGCACTTTCATCCTTCTGAATTCTTACAGTAACCTTAACAGGTGCAAAGGGCGGTTCCTGCTGCTCCGTGTATCTAATGACAAAAGCCGTGCCGTCATCCCGGATTGTGCCGGTTGTTGTAAGCTCTATACGGTCCTTCTGCCTGTCAACAAGCTGTGTTCCTGTTATTTTTAAAAGTATTTTATCCATAAGCTAAGTGTTAATCCGTAATATTTCTGTATTCCACCTGATCGGAAATATCAATTCCGAGCAGTGTGTTTGCCATGGAAGAAAAATTCTGTATTTTGTCCGAAACAAAATATCTTGCTTCGCCTTTTCCGCTTATGTTGGACATTCTGTTTTCGCTTAAAATGCGTTTTGCTTCCATAACGGCTTCATAACCGCTGTCTATCAGTGTTATATTATCGCCTACTACGCTCTGGATAAGCGGGGCCAGATGCGGAAAATGCGTGCAGCCGAGAATAATTGTGTCAACGCCGTCTGCAAGCAGCGGCGCAGAATATCTTTTTATAATTTCGCGCGAAATATAATCGTCTGTATCAATCCAGTTGTTTTCAACAAGCGTTACAAGCACAGGGCAGGATACGCCGGAAACACAGGCATTCGGGTTTAATCTCTGAATTTCCTTTGTATAGGAACCGCTGTTTATGGAGGCTGCGGTTGCCATTACGCCGATTCTGCCGTTTTTTGAAGCTTTAACGGCTGCAGCACAGGAGGGTTTAACAACACCCACAAATTTTTCTTTTATCTGTGAGGTGGCCTGAACGGCAACCGATGAAACCGTGCCGCAGGCAGCCATAATCAGCTTGCAGTCAAATTTTTCAAGAAAAGCAATATCCTCTTTAGCAAAGGCCTCTATGGTCTGTTCGCTTCTTGAACCGTAAGGAACACGCTGCGTATCTCCGAAATATACGATGTTTTCCTCAGGCAGATATTTCAGCACGGCTTTTACAGCGGAAAGACCGCCGAGCCCCGAATCAAATATGCCGATAGGCCGTTTATCCATCAGATTTTTCCTCCTCTTGCCAATGCAAGCGCAATCAGTCTGTCTATAAGCTCTGCGTAAGAAACACCCACTGCTTCAAAAAGCTTGGGGTACATACTAATCGGTGTCTGCCCCGGAATAGTATTTATTTCATTCAGCAGAATTTCTCCGTTATTCCGTCTTACAAAGAAATCTACTCTGGAAAGCCCCTCGCAGCCCAGCGCCTTATAGGCCCTCAGAGCCACGGCTCTGATTTTATTTCGTTTTTCTGCCGGAAGCCTTGCTGGAATCAGCGTCTGCGATTCGGGATTGTTATATTTTGCATCAAAATCGTAAAATTCGGCTGCCGCAAGAATTTCTCCCACCTCTGCAGCAACGGGCTCTTCATTTCCGAGCACGGCGCATTCAACCTCGAAGCCGTCAATAAATTCTTCAAGAACCACCTTTTTATCTTCTTTTAAAGCGGTTTCTATGCCTTTTTTGAGCTCGGTTTCATTTGATGCCTTTGAAATTCCCACGGATGAACCCGCATTTGCAGGCTTTACAAAAATCGGGGAAGAAAGCTTATCAAACGCTTCCGTTATGTATTTTTCAGGATTATTTCTGTATTCATAGGAAGAAAAGGAAAGCCATTTTGCCTGCTTTATGCCGACTGCATCCAGCACGGCGTTTGTAATGCCCTTATCCATACATACGCCGGAGGAGGTTGCATCGCATCCCACAAAGGGTATCTGCGCAAGCTGGAAAAGGCCCTGAATGGTGCCGTCCTCACCGTTTTTCCCGTGAAGAACAGGGAATACGGCATCCAGATAAATCTGTTTTCCGTCTTCTGTTACAATGCCGTGAATTGCCGTATCGGGTGTGATAAATGCTTTTTTCAGACTTGATGATTTCAGCCATTCGTCATTCGGAAGCAGATTTATATCATCATCAAATAAAAACCATTCTCCCGTTTTGGTAATGCCGATCAGCACAAGATTATATTTCTCTTTATTTATATTTGATAGAATTCCCTTTGCCGAAACGGTGCTTACATCATGCTCTGATGAAACGCCGCCGAAAAGAACTGCGATTGTTTTTTTGTTCATATACGGGCTCACCTCATAAATATTCGTAATATTGTATCATATTAAATCCGTCAATTCAATATATAAAGAAAAGTATATTTAAAAAATAATCCTATTATTTCAAAAAATATAATGACAAATTCACTTTATGCTGATATAATAGTCGTATAATTTTTAAGAAAACAAACAAAATATGGGAGAGAAGTTTTATGGAACTGACAGAAGCCTATAAAATTATAGAAAAATACCTTACGGATATGAATAACGAGCTTGGTTTTTCAAAGCTCAAAAAAGAAGAGGATAATCTTGCGTTTAAGGGAAATAACGGAATTTACCGCCTTTCCTATGATGCCGAAGCACAGATTCTTTCGCTGGAATGCGCTTCTGAGGATAACGGGGACGAAACAAAATTTGAAACCGTTTCAAAATCTCTTTTTGAAGCCTCTGCGGCGGATGAACGCACCTGCCGTTCGGCAGCAAATGAAATTGCCGATGAGGTCAGAACACTTTTTGCCTCCAGAAAAAAGGTGGATATTGATAAGATAAAAATGCCCAAGGGTGTTTCAAGAGGTCAGGCAAAAAGCGGAATGGTAAGCTATGATGTGGATTCGCTTGCAAACCGCTTCGGTGTAATGTTTCCGGACCTAAAGGATGATATTAAGCGTAATATTATGGAATACGGCAGCTTTCTGCCCGAAACCTTTTTTGCCGAAACCGGCACGCCGAGGGTGCTTGAAATTATTAAAAACGGCAGCAGCGCGGAGCAGAAAAAACTGTTTAAAATGCTCAACGAGGTTTATGAGGACGGCACAAATGAGGTGCAGGATATCATTGGCGTATCCATTCTCGGTGAAATGAAAAACGATCCGAAAATGATGGCTGTTGCCGATGAATATATGACGGAATATATGGCAGGCCCTGTTCATGAAATCAATAAAATAACAGGGAAGAATAATAGGTGGACAAGAAAACTGAAAAATCCCCCTGCATATAAGCCGAAAAAGCAGAAAAAATCACGCTTCCAGAGTATGCTTTCCGAGGCACAGGCACAGCAGAGATGAATAGAATAGGATAAACGATGTTTAATCCGGCCGCAGGCTTGTTTCTTTTGCCTGCGGCTGTTTCTTTACGGATGTTTTATGAATGTAAGGATATTTTTGGAAAGATTGATAAAAAAATATCAATCTGTTGTTAAATTTTACAAACTTAACCCATAACCATTGACAAAAAGTTAAACATCTTTATAATAGGACATATGCTTTTCAGTAAGCTATATGAAAGAGAGGTTATTTTTATGGCAAGAGTTTATAATTTCAGTGCAGGTCCTTCAACACTTCCTGTATCTGTTCTGGAAAAGGCAGGAGCAGAAATTCTGGATTACAAGGGTTCGGGTCAGTCCGTTATGGAAATGAGCCACCGTTCAAAAGTGTTTGATGAAATCATTAAGGAAGCAGAGGCTCTTATGAGAGAGCTTTATCAGATTCCCGATAATTATAAGGTTTTATTTCTTCAGGGCGGTGCGTCTGCTCAGTTTTCCGCTATTCCGCTCAATTTTATGAACGGCTCGGGCAAGGCAGATTATATTATCACAGGCCAGTGGGCGAAAAAGGCTTATCAGGAGGCACAGAAATACGGCGATGTTAAGGCAGTTGCTTCCTCTGCCGATAAAACCTTCAGCTATATTCCGAAAACAAAGGCTGAGGATTTCAGAGAGGATGCGGATTATGTTTATATCTGCCTGAACAACACGATTTACGGAACGGTTTATAAAGAGCTCCCGCCCGTGGGTGATAAGGTGCTGATTGCCGATGTTTCGTCCTGTGCGCTTTCAGAGCCGCTTGATATTTCAAAATTCGGCGTTGTTTATTTCGGTGCACAGAAGAATGTTGCGCCGGCAGGTCTTGTTGTTGCCATTATCCGTGAAGATCTTCTTGGCAAGGCAAGAGATATCTGCCCGGTTATGATGGATTATAAGGTGCAGGCAGATGCCGATTCCCTTTATAATACTCCTCCGTGCTGGACAATTTATATCTGCAAGCTTGTGCTTGACTGGATCAAGGAAACCTTCGGCGGTCTTGAAAAGCTGAAGGGATATAATGAAAAGAAAGCTGCCGTGCTTTATGATTTTCTTGACAGCAGCGAAATGTTTAAAGGCACAGTTGTTAAGGAGGATCGTTCCCTTATGAATGTTCCTTTTGTAACGGACAGTGAAGAGCTGAATGCCAAATTTATAAAAGAAGCAACAGCAGCAGGCTTTGTAAACCTTAAGGGCCACAGAAGTGTTGGCGGCATGAGAGCTTCCATTTATAATGCAATGCCGATTGAAGGTGTTGAAAAGTTGGTTGCCTTTATGAAAAAGTTTGAGGAGGAAAACAAATAATGTTTCATATCAAAACCTTAAATAAAATATCAAATGTGGGTATTTCCAAGTTTGATACTGCAAAATACACATGCGGCGATACGGTTGAAAGTCCCGATGCAATTATGGTGCGTTCTGCTTCCATGCATGAAATGGAAATGCCGCAGTCGCTTCTTGCTATTGCAAGAGCAGGTGCAGGCGTAAATAATATCCCAGTTGCCGACTGCACGGATAAGGGCATTGTTGTTTTTAACACGCCGGGTGCAAATGCAAATGCAGTTAAAGAACTGGTTATCTGCGGGCTTCTTCTTTCAAGCCGTAAGATTACAAAAGCGATTGACTGGTGCAAAACCATTAAAAATGATGAAAATGTAAGCAAAAGCGTTGAAAAGGGCAAATCCGCCTTTGCAGGTCCGGAAATCAAGGGAAAAACACTTGCCGTTATCGGCCTTGGCGCAATCGGCAGGCTTGTTGCAAATGCTGCGGTTGATCTCGGAATGACAGTTATCGGCTATGATCCGTTTTTAACTGCCGAAGCTGCGCAGACACTGAATAAAGAGGTTGCAGTGAATAATGATCTGGATGAAATTTTCCCTGCAGCAGATTATATAACCGTGCATGTTCCGCTTACGCCTGAAACAAAAGAGCTTATCTGTAAGGCAAATATTGATAAAATGAAGGATACAGTAAGAGTTCTGAATTTTGCAAGGGGCGATCTTGCAAACAGCGCAGATGTTGTTGCTGCACTTGAGGACGGCAGAATGGCTGCTTATGTAACGGATTTTCCATCAGCAGAGCTGATTGATATAGACGGTGTGATTGCACTGCCGCATCTTGGTGCTTCAACCCCTGAAAGTGAGGAAAACTGTGCTTCCATGGGTGCACTTGAGCTGATTGATTATCTTGAAAACGGAAATATTAAAAATTCCGTGAATATGCCTGCTGTTTCTTCGGAAAGAAGCGGTGTTGCAAGAATTACGGTGATTCATAAAAATCAGCCCAATATGATTGCAACCATTACGGATACCATCAGCAAGGACGGTATCAACATTGCCAACTTTGAAGATAAAAACCGCGGTGAAATCGCATACAGCATTATTGATGCGGATTCAGAGGTTTCCGAAGCTGCAGTTGAGGATATTAAAAAGATAGACGGTGTTATCCGAATCCGTGTTATCAAATAAACAGTTGAATTCAAATTTACAGGAGAGCATTTGCTCTCCTGCTTTTTATGCTTGACAAATGAAATATGCTCTGCTATAATATGCACTAATCCGCTTTAAAGTGTTTAGACTTTAAAGCGATAAAGTATTGGGAGATGTTAAAATGGCACAGAGAAAAGGTAATCTGATGACCGTGCGCAAGGATGTTAAGGTGCTGGATGCCACGATAAGAGACGGCGGTCTTTGCAATAATTTTGAGTTTACGGATGAATTTGTAACAGAACTTTATAAATCAAACATCAAAAGCGGTGTTGATTATATGGAATTCGGTTACCGTGCCTCTAAAAAGCTGTTTGATACGGAAAAATTCGGTAAATGGAAATTTTGCGATGAAGCGGATATACGGAAAATCGTGGGCGAAAATGTTTCGGATATGAAAATTGCTGTTATGGCGGATGTGGGCAGATGTGATTATAAGGAGGATTTTATTCCGAAATCCGAATCTGTTATTGATATGGTGCGTGTTGCGTGCTATATTCATCAGATTCCTGCTGCAGTTGAAATGATTGAATATTTTCATAATCTCGGCTATGAAACCACCTGCAATATTATGGCGGTAAGCCAGGCAAACAATGATCAGCTTGAGGATGCACTTGAAATGCTGGGCGAAAGCAGTGTGGATGTCATTTATCTTGTGGATTCCTATGGCTCGCTTTATCCCGAAAATGCCGGCAGCCTTGCTAAAAAATATCTGGAAGCAGGCGAAAAGCACGACAAGGCAATCGGCTTTCATGCACATAATAATCAGAATCTTGCTTTTGCAAATACAATCGAAACCATGTCTTACGGCGTTTCCTATCTGGATGCAACAGCAATGGCAATGGGAAGGGGAGCAGGAAACTGTGCAATGGAGCTGCTGCTGGGCTTTCTTAAAAATCCGAAATATAATCTTTACGGCATATTAACCTTTATTGAAAATTATATGCTTCCGCTTAAGGCAAGCGGCGTTGTGTGGGGCTATGATATTCAGTATATGCTCACAGGTCAGCTGAACCGCCATCCAAGGGAAGCTATGGCGTTTACGGCAGAGGAGCGAAACGATTACTGCGAATTCTATAAATCGCTTCTTGATAATTTCTAAAATAGTTTTATCGCTTTATAAATTCAGATGCAACCACAGCGTTACACTGTGCAACCGTTATGTAAAGCAAGGTTAATGGAAATTGTATAAAAAATATTGTTTAATTTTCTTGTAAGGTGAAATCCGGAGCCAAGGAGGTTAGGCAATGAAATATTTTAAAGCAATTTTAGTAATTATGTTATATCCGTATTTTGTATCAAAAAATAATTAAGCAAAATATCGTACTTTTAAAGCGTATAATATTTTACGGAATGAAGCTGCCTAAGAATTTAAATTCTTAGGCAGTTTTTATTTGACAATGCTAATATAAAGTAATAAAATAATATAAAATTTATTTCAAGAGGAATCAAAATGGAAATTGTGAAAGATAATTCTATGAAAAATATGCACTTTATCCGCAAGCTGCCGATTCCGAAAGAGGTTAAGGAGCTTTATCCGCTCAGTGAAAAGTCGGCACAGATCAAACAGCAAAGAGATAAAGAGATTGCAGATGTGTTCAAGGGAAAAAACAATAAGCTGCTGCTTGTAATCGGTCCCTGCTCGGCAGACAGGGAGGAAAGCGTGCTGGATTATGTAAACCGTCTTTCCGATGTTCAGGCAGAGGTTCAGGATAAAATCATTCTTATTCCGAGAATTTACACAGGAAAACCACGCACAACGGGTGCAGGCTATAAGGGGCTCATCCACCAGCCGAATCCCGATGGCGAGCCGGATATGTATGACGGCATTATTGCCGTGCGTTCACTTCATTCCAAGGCCATTGAGCAGACAGGGCTTACCTGTGCCGATGAAATGCTTTATCCCTCCAATTACAGGTATTTAAGCGATTTGCTTTCCTATGTTGCTGTGGGTGCAAGAAGCGTTGAAAATCAGGATCACAGGCTTACGGCAAGCGGTATGGACATTCCGATTGGTATGAAAAACGGCACAAGCGGCGATTACGGGGTTATGCTGAATGCCATAACAGCCGCACAGGGCAGCCACACCTTTGTTTACCGCGGCTGGGAGGTAAATTCAAAAGGAAATGAACTGGCGCACGCCATTTTAAGGGGCGGTGTGGATAAGCACGGCATTTGCCACCCGAATTATCATTATGAGGATCTGATTACCCTTTATAATATGTATGCTGCCGGCAGCAGCTTTAAAAATCCTGCCGTTATTGTGGATGCAAACCATTCCAACAGCGGCAAAAAATATAATGAACAAATCAGAATTGTAAACGAAGTGCTACATTCCATGCGCCACAGCAGGGATATTCAAAGCTTCGTAAAGGGCTTTATGATTGAATCCTATATTGAGGACGGCTGTCAGAAAATAGAGGACGGCGTTTACGGAAAATCCATAACTGATCCCTGCCTTGGCTGGGAAAAATCAAAGGCACTTATTTATTCCATTGCAGATCAGTTGTAATTTTTCTGCGTTGCAGGGAATCTGTATGAAATTTTGCACAAATGAATAACTGTTCAGTTGTTTAAGTATACAAAAAAGCTGCCATTCAAAGTATTTTGTTTGACAGCTTTATATTATTGTGATAATATATTTTTAACATCAATACGCTTTAACGCTTTAAAGTGGTTGGAAAATACATATTTATAAGGAGATTATCAGAATGAAAAAGTCAGTTAAAAAAATAATTGCAGTTTGCCTTGCTGTTATCACTGTTGCTGCCTGCTTTACAGCCTGCACTTCAAACGATTCGGGTGAAAGCAAGACCGGCGGAAAATACAAAATCGGCATTGCCCAGTGGGAAGCACATGAGGCGCTTGATGCCGCAACAGAGGGCTTTAAAGCCGCTGTAACGGAAAAGCTGGGTGCAGATAATGTTGAATTTGAATACAACACGGCACAGGGCGAAACCGCAAACTGCTCAACAATTGTAAACCGCTATGTTTCAGGCAAGGTTGATCTGATTATGGCAAATGCAACACCTGTTGTTCAGTCCGCAGTTACAGCAACAAAGGAAATCCCGATTGTGGGCACTTCCGTAACGGAATACGGCGTTGCACTCGGCCTTGATAATTTTACGGGAAAAACAGGGGTGAATGTTACCGGCACATCAGACCTTGCACCGCTTAAGGATCAGGCTGCAATGGTTAAGGAAATCTGCCCCGAAACAAAAACAGTGGGTATTGTTTACTGTTCAGCAGAGCCGAATTCAAAATATCAGGCAACCGAAATTACAAAGTATCTTGCCGAGCTTGGCATTAAAGCAACCGAATATCCTTTTGCAGATTCAAATGATATTCAGGCAATCGTAACAAAGGCTGTTGGCGAAAATGATGCCCTTTATGTGCCAACCGATAATACAGCCGCTAAGAACACAAGCATTATTGATGCTGTTGCAAGGCCTGCAAAGAAGCCTGTTTTCGCAGGGGAAGAAGGCATTGTTAAGGGCTGCGGCATTGTAACACTTACAATCAGCTATTATGATATCGGTTATCAGGCCGGCGTAATGGCTGCTGAAATTCTTGCAGATGGCAAAAATCCTGCTGAAATGGATATTGCCTATGCACCTAAATTCACAAAGAAATATAATGCAGATATTTGCAAGGAACTCGGAATTACTGTTCCGAATGATTATGTTGCTATTGACACAGCGCAATAATCGTTTTACAATATAACAAAGCAAGAGCGGTAAGAAGTTCTTATCGCTCTTTTAATTAGAGGAGGTACAATATGCTTTCGGGATTTATAGATACTCTGCCGGGTGCGGCTGCACAGGGTATTATCTGGGGTATAATGGCAATCGGTGTTTATATTACATACCGTATTCTTGATTTTGCGGACTTAACGGTTGACGGTTCAATCGGCACAGGCGGTGCTGTTTTTGCAATGTGCTCGCTTGGCGGAATGAATGTTTATCTTTCGCTTGCCCTTGCGTTTCTCGCAGGCTGTGTTGCAGGGTTTGCCACAGGCATTTTTCACACGATTTTCGGCATTCCGCCGATTCTTGCGGGAATTTTAACGCAGCTTGCGCTGTATTCCGTTAATCTGGATATTATGGGGCAGGCAAATCAGGCACTTTATTCAAACAATCAGAGTTTTCTGGTAAGTATGCTTACACCTGAAAAATCCATATTTGTCGGCTTTGCTTTTGTGCTTGCCATTATTGCCGTGCTTTACTGGTTCTTCGGCACGGAGCTTGGCCATTCCATACGGGCAACGGGCAATAATCAGAATATGGCGCGAGCAAACGGCATCAACACCAATGTTAACAAGGTGATTGCCCTTGTGATTTCAAACGGAATCGTTGCGCTTTCGGGTGCGCTTCTTGCACAGTTCCAGGGCTTCTCCGATATTAATATGGGCAGGGGCGCTATTGTAATCGGGCTTGCTGCCGTAATTATAGGCGAGGTTATTTTCGGCAAATTGTTCAAGAATTTTGCTTTAAGGCTTTTTGCCGCAGTAATCGGCGGAATTATTTATTACATTGTAATTTCACTTGTTATTTCACTTGGGCTTCCTGCAAACGATTTAAAGCTGTTCTCAGCATTGGTTGTTGCACTGTTCCTTGGTATTCCTTACTGGAAAAACAAGGTTGCGGGAAAAAGAATAAAAAAGGCAGGGGGTGCGGCAAATGCTTGAAATCAAAGGTGTTTATAAAACCTTCAATCCGGGCACAGTTAATGAGAAGCATGCGCTTAACGGCATAGATTTAACGCTCAATGAGGGCGATTTTGTAACCGTTATCGGCGGAAACGGTGCAGGTAAATCCACCATGCTGAATATGATAGCGGGCGTGTATCCTGTTGACTGCGGAACGATTACGATTGACGGGCAGAATGTAACAAAGCTTGCAGAATATAAAAGGGCAAAATTCCTTGGAAGAGTTTTTCAGGACCCGATGACGGGCACGGCCGCAGATATGCAGATTCTTGAAAATCTTGCGCTCGCATCACGCAGGGGAAAATTCAGAACACTTCTTCCCGGTGTAAGAAAAAAGGAAAAAGCCGGATATGTTGAGCTTTTAAAATCGCTTGATCTCGGCCTTGAAAACAGACTTACTTCCAAGGTGGGCCTTCTTTCGGGCGGTCAGCGTCAGGCTATCACATTGCTTATGGCGACGCTGAAAAAGCCAAAGCTTCTTCTTCTGGATGAGCACACGGCTGCGCTTGATCCGAAAACAGCCCATAAAGTGCTTGAACTTACGCAGAAGATTGTTGAAAGAGATAATCTTACCACGATTATGATTACACATAATATGAAGGATGCCATCGCAATCGGCAACAGGCTGATTATGATGAATGACGGAAAAATCATTTATGATGTAAGCGGCGAGGAAAAGAAAAAGCTTACCACCTCTGATCTTCTTGAAAAATTTAAGATTACAAGCGGAAGCGAGCTGGATAATGACCGTATGCTGCTTTCAGCGGATGAATAATTAAAATAAAACAAACAGCAGGAAAGCCATTGTCGCTTTCCTGTTTTTGTATGATTGCAGTGCTTTTTATAAATCCATTGTGCTATAATGATTATATATGAAGGATATATTAAGGAGTGTGTTTATGTTTTTCAATTCCTTTCCCAAAAAATTCAATAAGGATTTACAGAAAGTGCTGAAAGTAATTCCGCAGAAAACAGACAGGAATATCAGCATCGGTATTAGTGAGGAAAAAGTGGAATACAGGCTGGAAAATGATGTTATCAGTATACCATACAGAATGTATTTTTGTGATGTTGATCCCGCGCAGATAAAGCATTTAACAGATACACAGAAAACGATTTTATATTGTATTTATACCAGAAATAATAATGGGTTTATAAGAGAAAAATATTTGAAAGAACTGTTGAAGCTGGATTTTGATTATTGGGTTATACCGTTTATATTCAAGCTGTGTGATGAATATGTAATGGAAATTTTAGAAGATGTATATGAAAATCTTAAAGGTAGAGATAACAGTGCTTTTAAGCGTTTTTGTTTGGAAAATATAAAAACCGTACAGAAAAGCTACTGCAGAATGCTCAGCTATTGGAATGAGTTTTACAGAATCCGGGTATATAAGTTCCGCACATATGTCGGCAGAAAGCTGTTCAGAGAATGTTTCGGGTATGACAGAACTTTTGAAAGGATGGATAAACAGAATGAAAAAATTTGAAATCTATAAGCATATCGGAAAGGTTTCCTATATAAATAACGGTTATACAAAAGAACTGAATTATATATCATGGGATGACAGGGAGCCGGTTTATGATATAAGAAGCTGGAATGAAAATCACACGAAATACGGAAAAGGTGTTACATTAACTGCCGGAGAAATGATTTTATTGCAGAACCTGATAAAAGACAGACCGTTTTTAGGAGAAAGAAATGAAAATTTTTCGATGGGAGAATATAAAGCCAAAGAAAACTGAAAGGGATTACAAATAAAAAATTTTCAGATATCCATTATACTGTTCGGCAAAGAATATGCCTCCCTTTACACAAGGGAGGCATATTCTTTTATATTTATTTATTATCAGGGATTATTTTTTCTATAAGTGCTTTAAAATTTTGCTTATGAATCAGGCAGCGGCCCTTATTTCAAAATCACCGCTTACGGAATCAAAGTCAATTTCCGTGCTTCCGTTGCCATAGGTGAATGTGCCGTTTCTGCCTTTTTTGTCGGTAACGCTGCTGATATTGTCAAATCCGTTTTTTCTGAAACTGCCCGAAACCGTTGACGCCTTAACGGTAAATCCGTTTATATCCTTTGGAAGTGTTAATGTAAAATCGCCGCTTACGGTGTCCGAATCAACCTCTGCAGGCACGGCGAAGGTTGTTATATCAGAATTTCCGCTTACGCCGTTTGTGTCTATATCCGTGAAGCTGCCGGATGCAGTAATGTTTCCGCTTACTGTGTCAAAGCTGATTTCCGCTGCGTTGATTCCGTTTACGTTCACATTTGATGAAATGCTTTCTATATCAAGCTCTGCAAGGCTCAGCCCATCGGGAAGGCGCAGTGTAAGCTCCTTGTCTGACGGATTTACATTTCTTAATCCAGATTTGCAGAATTTGATTTTCAACTCGCTTCCGTCAACGCGGTATCTGAGCGCCCAGTCTGCATTGCTCTGTTCAGGTTCTTTAATGGAAATGGTTTCGCCGCCATAGTATTCAACATGTATGTCGCTGCTGATCCAGTCCACGGAAATTTTTGATATTCCGTTTACGGGAACTTCGGCACTGCCCGTGGAATATAATTTTTCGTTTTCATAATCGTCAAACTCAATAACATTATCCACTACGGACGGAACAAAATCACCAAGCCAGTTCATTCCCTTGCCGAGAAAGCCGAAAACACAACTGATTGCCACAACAGCTACAATTGTAATTCCGCAGATTATGGATATAATAATTGCTGTTATGTTTGAGCTTTTGGATTTGTTATTGACCGGATAGGCATTTCCGTCCGGCGAATAATAGGTGCCGGTTGCTTCGTTATATCTGTTTGGGTGTGTTTTCTTATAAGCATCGCATATCAGATAATACATCGGAATAGTTATGAATAAAATCCATGTGGGATGCCATACGTAGAAGCACATGCCGCCAGTCAGATACAGTGCAGCCACAAATACCGGATATGCAAAGTGAGACGGATTTTTTGTATTAAAAGCTGTAACAGCCGATTCTATAATAGGAATTAATAAAAATAATATCCAGCCTGCTGCCCAGCCTCTGTGCGTTGTGAATCCCAAAAACAGATAAAGAATAACTGCGGAAATCGGAAGCAAAGCATGAAGCCATGGATTTTTCGGGGGTTTTTGCTTGCTGTCATAATAAACATGGCCGCTGTTCTGCACATGAACACCGCTGCCGCTTACATGCACGTTATCTCCGTTTTTGCTTTCCACATGAATGCCATCCCAGCCGATATGAACCTTATCTTTTCCATCATTCATATTGAAACCGTTGTCAAACTGAATTTCAGGTTCGGGTTGCTCTTCCTTTTCATTATTATTGCAGTTATCGTCGCTCTCCTGTGAAACGGTTTCTTCAGCCGGTTGTTCCTCAGGCGCTTTTTTCGGCTGTTCGCTTCCGTTCAGCAATTCATCAATTGTAACGCCGTAAAGGTTGGCTAAAGCAATTAAATTGTCTGTGTCAGGGCTGCTTTCCGAACGCTCCCATTTTGATATTGCCTGTCTGGAAACACCTATCTTTTCGGCAAGCTCCTCCTGTGAATAGCCATTGGCTTTTCTGTATTCAAAAAGCCTTTTTGCTGTTTCAATATTCATCTTATCACCTCACCTAAAATTTTAGCAGTAGCATGGAAAGAATGCCATAAACTCTGCTTTTCATTTGCGATATTCTGGTTTTCAATTCCGCAACTATTGGTTGCAAAAGCTGTATTCAAGCCATTTTTATGCGGTTATTTTACTGAAAAACGGAATTCGGTAACGGTTCTGAATTCTTTGTTCGGCATAACATATTCAAAGGGAAATTCTTCGGGATGGTTTACACTGTCCGGATAAAATTGCGTTTCAAGCGCCACACCCCTTCTGAAGGTAACGCTGCCGTTTTCCTTTCCGGGGTTGCCTGCCTTTGCCAGCCATCCGCCGCAGTAAAGCTGGATGCCCGGCAGGTCCGTATAAACGGAAAGTTGCCTGCCGCTTTTTTCATCGTAAAGCACAGCGGCTTCAGTAAAATCACGTGGCTGTTTATTCAGGCAATAGTTATTGTCATATCCGATTCCGTCAATAATAGCACGGAACGGTTCATCAATTTTTTCGCCGATTTTATGCATTTCATTAAAGTCCATCATTGTGCCATGAACTGCGCCGAGCTTTCCTGTGGGAAGCTGGCATTCATCTGTTTCCGTAAAGAAATCGGCATTGATTTTAAGATAATGGTTTTCAACGGTTTCCGCCGGATTTCCCGAAAGATTGAAATAAGCATGGTTTGTTGGGTTTGCTGCTGTCTTTTTATCGCTTAAAACGGTGTATTCAAGCCGCAAAATATTATCTTCCGTAAAGGTGTATTTGGCTGTTAATGTAAAATTACCGGGGAAACCGTCCTCCATATCAGGCGAAAACTTTTTAAATGTTACAGAGTTATCAGACATTTCTTTAATTTCCCAAGGCGTAAAACTGAAACGGCCGCCGCCGTGAAGCGTCCATGTGCCCTGATTGTTCGGCGTGTGATATTCCGTGCTGTCAATCGAAAATTTGGCATCTCTTATTCTGTTTGCAACTCTGCCTACCAAGAGCCCCTGATAGCCGAGGTCGCCGTCCATATAATATTTGGGCGCATCAAAGCCCAGAACAACGTCTGCCAGATTTCCGTTTCTGTCCGGCACGCAAATTGCCTGTATGCCTCCGCCAAGTGTTTGAAGCGAAACGGAAGCGCCGGATTTATTTGTTATTGTATAAAGGTCTATTTCCGTGCCGTCCTCTAATTTTCCGAAAAAAGATTTGCTTATGCTCATAATCATACTGCCTTTCTGTTTTATTTAAATTCTATTTTGAGTATAAACCGAAATGTAAACAAATTCAATAGAATCTTGACATTTGGCAGTATAAAATATATTCTATATTAAAAACATTATTAATATTTACAGATTTGAAAGGGATGTTCCGCTTGGAAAACATACTTATGGTTTTTACATCGGTAATGCGCTATGTATTTCCTGTTGTTGCCGTTATTGTGGTGGCAGTGTGCGTGGTTTCACTGTTCAGAAACAGACCCCGTATTCACAAAATGGCACAGCTTACAGATAAGAACAACGGTTCAGTGATAGATATAAATCACTGGGAAACCTCTATCGGAAAGTCAAGGGCAAATGATATTGTTCTGCCTGTTCCGGC
This sequence comes from uncultured Eubacterium sp., assembly GCA_910584985.1. Classification (GTDB taxonomy): domain Bacteria; phylum Bacillota; class Clostridia; order Oscillospirales; family Acutalibacteraceae; genus Eubacterium_R. Next base: position 27,616 of record CAJUDJ010000005.1, read on the forward strand.
AGTTTCAAGATTTCATGCGGTTATAGCAAAAAAAAGAAGCGAATGGATTATAACGGACACCTTTTCCAAAAACGGAATCAAGGTAAACGGCAAAAAGGTGGACGGAAAAACTGCGCTCAATGACGGCGATGTAATCGAAATCGGCAGTATTCCGCTTGAATTCCAGTGTGCGGAGGCACTTTCAAGCGAAATGAAAAAGCAGATCAGAAATCAGGCACGCACAACGGCAAAAGTGGTTGCATATGCAGTGCTTGTGGACACAAAAAGCCACCGACCCGTTTATCTGAAGAAAAAGGATGTTTTAATCGGCAGAGAGGATGGCTGCGATATTCAGCTGCTTTCAAACACCGTTTCGGGAAAGCATGCAAGAATACATCTTACAACAAAGGGCTGGGCGCTCTCCGATTTGGAAAGCCATAACGGAACAAAGCTGAACGGAAGATATATAAACCAGCCGCAGCTTATATTTGATGAGGATATGATTACTTTCGGCGACAAGGTGTTTGTATTCTATGAAAAGTGAGGTGGGAAAAATGGGTAAAAAAGGGCAGAAAAGGCTTCCGAAAATCAAGCCGATAAATAATTTTGCAATGCTTCTGATTATATCTGTTTTCCAGCTTGTAACCGCGTTTCTTGCTGCTTACAGCGGCGAAGCCTTTGAAAGCAAGGTTATGATAGCTGCAGCACTGCTTGCAGCAACGGAATGGATTTATCTGATTGCATTTTATACCATTATGCACAGACGGAATTTTGAACTTGAGCTTATTGCATTTTTTCTTTGCGGCACAGGACTTTCCGTTATCGGCTCCGTAAATGCGGAGAGTGCACTTAAGCAGTATTTTATGATTCTTGCCGGGATATGCATATATATTTTTATGGTGTTTATACTCGGTAATGTGGATTTATGCATGAAGCTGCGCCTGCCTGTTGCGGTGGGGGCGATACTGCTTCTGATTGTAAACCTTGCAATTGCAAAGGTAACAAACGGTGCAAGAAACTGGATAACCATAGGCGGCATTACCTTTCAGCCGTCTGAATTTGTAAAAATTGCATTTGTTTTTGTAGGTGCGGCAACGCTTGAAAAAATACAGACCAGTAAAAATATTTTTGCCTATATCGGTTTTTCGGTTGCCTGTGTGGGCGCACTGGTTTTAATTAAGGATTTCGGCACGGCACTGGTGTTTTTCATTACATTTCTGATTATTGCCTTTATGACCTCGGGTGATATAAAAACCATTATTCTTGCTGTTGCTTCCGCCGTACTGGGTGCCGGAATTGTGGTGAAATACAAATCTTATGTAACCGCAAGGTTTTCGGTTTACCGCCACATCTGGGAACCTGATTTTTACAACGGAAGCGGTTATCAGCAAACCAGAACGCTGGTGGGTATCGCTTCGGGCGGCCTTCTGGGCCTTGGAATCGGAAACGGAAATACAAGGCATGTGTTTGCGTCAACAACGGATTTGATTTTTGGCGTTATCTGTGAGGAATGGGGCTTTATTTTTGCCGTTATTCTTGTGCTCACTTTTGTTGCGATAGCTGTTTCGGCACTGATTAATTCGATTGCTTCCAGATCCACCTTCTACTCCATTGCCGCAGTGGCAGGCGCAGGTATGCTGCTTTTCCAGACGGCACTTAATATTTTCGGCATCACGGATGTGCTTCCGCTTACAGGTGTAACACTTCCGTTTGTAAGCCAGGGTGGGTCGTCCATGATGTGTTGCTGGGCAGTGCTTGCATTTATTAAGGCTTCTGATGTGCGCACCTATAATTATCTTGGGGGTGTGAAGAAAAAATGAAAATGATTACAAGAAGGGGCATTTTCCTCTGGATTTTATCTGTTCTTTTTCTGTGCGGCCTTATTTTTATGACGGCAAGCCTTATTGAAGACGGCGATGAATGGGTTATGAAGTTTTATAACAGCCATGTTTACAGCGATGGAAAGCTGATTGCTGCCGGTTCCGTCAGAGACAGGGACGGCGCGGTGCTTGCGGAAACCAAGGACGGCGACCGTGTTTATAATGAAAATAAAATAACAAGAATGGCCAATCTTCACGCTGTGGGAGATATGAGAGGTTTTATTTCAACAGGTGTGCAGTCTGTTTTTGAATCCGAGCTTGTGGGCTATAATGTGGTTTCGGGTGTATATGGAATTGAAAGCAGTAGAAGCGGAAATGATCTGAAGCTTACGATTGATTCCGAAATCAATCAGATTGCCTATAATGCGCTTGAGGGAAGAAAGGGCACAATCGGCGTTGTAAATTATAAAACGGGCGATATTGTATGCATGATTTCTGCACCAACCTATGATGTGAATAATGTTCCCCGTGATATTAATACGAATAGTAAATACGAAGGCGTATATATGAATCGTTTTCTTACAGGGCTTTATACGCCGGGTTCAACCTTTAAAATTGTATCCACAATATGTGCACTCGAAAACTTAGGCAATGATGTGCTTACAAGAAGCTGGACCTGTAACAGAATACTGGATGTTGACGGAATAAAAGAAGATAATATTATCTGCAACGGAAGGCACGGTAAAGTGGATTTTGAAGAAGCACTTGCAAAAAGCTGCAACTCGGCTTTCGGCGAGCTTACGATAGAGCTTGGCCCGGATAAACTCAGGGCAACCACTGAAAAGCTCGGCTTAACCTCTTCTGTTACCGTAAGCGGGAAAATTGCATCCACGGCAGGCAGGTTTCCGCTGAAAAGCGATGCGGCGGATACAACGGTGGGATGGACAGGTATAGGCCAGGGTGAAACGCTGGTAAATCCGGCATCCATGCTTCGCCTGATGTGTGCCATTGCAAATGACGGAAAAGCAGTTTCATTTAATATAATAGATACCTTTTCCAATCAGGCAGGCAAAAAACTCGGCATAACTTTTAAGGCGGATGAAACTCAGCTGATTAGTTCTGAAACGGCTGCAACGGTTAAGAAGCTGATGCGGAACAATGTTACGGCACAGTATGGGGAATCCAATTTCAAGGGCCTTAATATATGTGCAAAATCAGGAACGGCTGAAATTGATGATGTGTCTGAGCATAACACGGCATGGTTTGTCGGTTTTCTGGATGACAGCGAGCATCCCTATGCCTTTGTGGTTGTTGCCGAAAGAGGAAATTACGGTGCTAAGGTAGCAGGCGCAATGGCGAATAAAGTGCTTCAGGCAATTTTGGAACAGGATAAATAATGCATGGAAGAAATAAATTTTGAAAAAAAGGCGGAAAGGGCACTGCTTATTTCCGTTGATACCGGCGATTTTGATGCCGATGCATCCATAAACGAGCTTTCGGAGCTTGCCAAAACTGCGGGTGCAGAGGTTGTTGGCATGATGGTGCAGAAAAAAGCAGCTCCGTCCGCAGCTTCCTTTGTGGGTTCGGGCAGGCTGAGCGAAATTGCACATTTTTGTAAAATAAATGATATTGATATTCTGATTGCGGATGCAGAACTTACCCCTGTGCAGGTGAGAAATATTGAGGATTTTGCAGATGTTAAAGTGGTTGACAGAACAACGCTGATACTTGATATTTTTGCAAAAAGAGCCCATTCCGCCGAGGGTAAAATTCAGGTTGAGCTGGCACAGCTGAAATATGCACTGCCCCGTCTTTCAGGACAGGGAAAAAATCTTTCAAGGCTCGGCGGCGGAATCGGCACAAGAGGGCCTGGCGAAACGAAGCTCGAATCGGATAAGCGCCATATCAGAAAAAGAATACAGTATCTGAATGAAAGCCTTGTTAAAATTGAAAAGCGCAGGCAGGCTGTGCACCGCCGCAGACAGAAGAACGGAGCTTATGCGGTTGCTATTGTCGGCTATACAAACGCAGGAAAATCAACGCTGATGAACCGGCTTACCGATGCAGGCGTGCTGGAAGAAAACAAGCTGTTTGCAACGCTTGATCCCACTGCAAGAAAGCTTACACTGCCGGACGGTAGACAGGTGATGCTGATTGATACGGTCGGGCTTGTAAGAAGGCTTCCCCATCAGCTTGTGGATGCCTTTAAATCCACGCTTGAGGAAGCGCTGTGGGCGGATGTTATTCTGAATGTTTGTGATGCCTCAAGTGAAGAATGCAGCGAGCATGTTAAGGTTACAAATGATTTGCTTTCTGCACTAGGCTGTGATGGAAAGCCGATTATCAATGTTCTGAATAAATGCGATCTGCTTCCCGATTTGCTGGATTTTCTGCTGATCGGAAGAAGTGTAAGAATCAGTGCCAAAACAGGACTTGGAATAGAAAGCCTTCTGGAGGAAATTTCAAAGGCTCTTCCGGAAAAAACAGTGTCTGTTAAGCTGCTTATTCCGTTTTCCGAAGCCAGAATCGTAAACGAAATCAGACAACACGGAACAGTAGAGACAGAGGAATACACGGAAAACGGTATAAAAATAACTGCCTGTGCCAAAACAGATTATATTGAAACCGTAAAAGAATATATCATCGGCAGTGAATCGTAATCAGAATCGGTTATAAATCCGGTAATATTTATCAGAAAGCAATCATAAAATCAAATATGAGGTGGTTTTATGAAAATGCTTACTTTAAGACTGAAGCCGAAAACCATTTTCGGTCTTCTCCTTGTTTTAACGGGAATTGTGGTAATTGTTATCACATTTGCTTCAAATCATATCAAAAGCAATGAAAGCGTTATGAATGCCGTTACACTTGAAACAAATGCACAGCGTGAGGAATATTTAACTTCCCTTGGCTGGGAGTTTAAAACAGACTGTGAAGAAAAGCAGGTTAAAATTCCTGCCGAATTCAATGATGTGTATTCAAGATATAACGAAATTCAGAAATCGCAGGGTTTTGATCTGGAACAGTATAAAGGACAGGAGGTTACTGTTTATACATACAACATAACCAATTACAGCGGTTATGAAAACAGGGACTGCATATATGCAAATCTTCTTGTCTGCAACAATATGCTGATTGGGGGCGATGTGTGCTCCACCTCTGTTTCGGACGGCTTTATGCAGTCGTTGAAAAAGCAGCAGCCTTAATTATGATTTATGGAAAGAATAGATAAAATTATTTCAACAGAACTGAATATCGCAAGAACAGGCGCAAGGGAGCTAATAAAATCGGGAAAGGTTTTTTTGAACGGTGTGCCTGTAAAATCCGCTTCTTTGAAAATAAATGAGGAAAGCGATATTCTGAATATCGGCGGAAAAGAAATACGATTCAGAAAATATGTTTATATTATGATGAATAAGCCGGAGGGTGTTATTTCCTCTACGGACGGAAGAAAAACTGCCGAGAAAACCGTGATAGATATTCTGCCGGATGAAATGAAAAGAAAAAATCTTTTTCCTGCCGGCAGGTTGGATAAAAATACAACAGGCTTTGTTCTGATAACAGATGACGGCAACTTTGCCCATAGAATTCTGAGCCCGAAAAGCCATATCCCGAAAACCTATATTGCAGGGCTGGATAAACCCTTTGACGATATTGTTTTGAAAGCTTTCCAGAGCGGAATGACAATCGGCAGTGATGTGTGCATGCCGGCAGTTCTGGAAGCAGTGAACGGGGATTTTAAAACTGCCCGTGTTGTTATAAAGCAGGGAATGTATCATCAGATTAAAAGAATGTTCAAAAGCTTCGGCATAGAGGTTTTAAGCCTTAAACGAATTAAGATGGGAAAACTGTGCCTGGACGAGGCTCTTGCGCCCGGAGCATGCAGATTTATTGACAAAAAAGAGCTTGAAATGATTCTTTCGGAATAAATGCAGCAATTTGCGCCACAATGTTTTAGTGTTTGTCTTGTTTAGACAGCACTATATATTGTGGTTTTTTATTTAAATATTGGAAGTTTATGCAAGTTGAACAAAAAAATAATAAAATATTGTTAAAAAGGTTGCAAATTGTTTAGAACCATTGTATAATATCAACAAGAGAATTATATGCACTTTGTGCAGTTTTTTAATATGCGTGCAGCATTAAGGGGGAATACATTTTGCCGAACAGATTATTTCAGAGCATTGTAAATCAGATGCGGGATTCGATAGACCGCAATATAGGTGTTGTTGATGAAAGCGGCGCCGTTATTGCCTGCTCAGAGCTTGGGCAGATAGGTGAAATCAGAAAAGGAGTGGTTGCGGCAGGCGTTTTTGCCGGCCTTCAGACCTGTGTTGACGGCTGCACATATAAGGCCTTCGGCAATACCGTTCATCCCGAATATGCTGTTTTTCTTGAGGGCACGGATGATACAAGTAAAAGATATGCCGATATTATTGCAGTTGCAATGGATCAGATCAAGCAGAATAATGATGAAAAGTTTGACCGTTCAAACTTCGTTAAAAATGTTATTCTTGATAATATTCTGCCCGGTGATATTTATATAAAAAGCCGCGAGCTTCATTTTAATAATGATGCAACAAGAGTTGTGTTTATTATCCGTGTAACGCAGCAGACGGATATTTCTGTTTATGATGTAATTCAGAACTTTTTCCCCGATAAAACAAAAGATTTTGTTATAAATGTGAATGAAAATGATATTGCGCTTATTAAAGAGGTGCGCCCGAATGTTGAAATGAAGGATCTTGAAAAGCTTGCAAGATCCATCTGTGATACGCTGTCAACCGAATTTTACTGCAGTGCACTTGTCGGAATCGGCACCTGTGTTACAGGAATCAAGGATCTTGCGTATTCTTTCAAAGAAGCGCAGGTGGCACTTGAGGTAGGCAAGGTTTTTGATACCGAACAGCCGATTGTAAGCTATGAAAATCTGGGTATTGCTCGCCTTATCTATCAGCTTCCCACAACGCTTTGCGATATGTTTCTCAGTGAAGTTTTCAAAACAGGCTCAATCGAATCCCTTGATCAGGAAACGCTGTTTACCATTCAGAAGTTTTTTGAAAATAATCTGAATGTTTCGGAAACAAGCCGAAAGCTTTTTGTTCACCGAAACACACTGGTTTACCGCCTTGAAAAAATCAAAAAAATCACAGGTCTTGATCTGCGTGAATTTGATGATGCCATTGTATTTAAAGTAGCCCTTATGGTGAATAAATATCTGGAATCCAGCCCTGTTAAATATTAATTTATAAATCCTTCCTTTTACAGGAAGGATTTTTGACTAAATAAGGATTTCCTGGAAAGAATATCCTTTGTGAATTGTTTTGTTTACAAAATTGTTACATAATTTACAGAAAAACAACAGCAAGACACTTGATTTATATTGTTAAATGTTTTATTATATATTAATGTAGACTGAAAGCAGATAAAGGATAATAAACAAAATAATTTTAAAATAACAGAGGTAAAAATCGTGATTGAATTTCGCAATGTTTCAAAGGTGTACGGAAGCAACGGCACTAAAGCACTGAACAATGTTAATATCAAGATTGAAGACGGTGAATTCGTTTTCGTTGTTGGTGCTTCCGGTGCAGGCAAAAGTACATTTCTGAAGCTGATTATGCATGAGGAGAAACCGTCAGAGGGTGCTGTAATCGTTGGTGATTATTCCTCTGAAACCATAAAGAAAAGGCAGGTGCCTTATTACAGAAGAACAATGGGAATTGTTTTTCAGGATTTCCGGCTTATTCCGAAAATGAGCGTTTATGATAATGTGGCGTTTGCAATGCGTGTTATCGGTGCAAAGGAAAAGGAAATCAGAAAAAGAGTGCCTTATATTCTTCAGCTTGTGGGCTTATCACACAAGGCACGCTCTATGCCGAATGAGCTTTCGGGCGGCGAACAGCAGCGTGTTTCGCTTGCACGTGCACTTGTGAATAATCCGAGGCTTATTGTTGCGGACGAGCCCACGGGAAATGTGGACCCGGAAATGAGCCATGAAATTGTGGATATGCTTACAAAGATAAACAACAACGGCACAACCGTTATTATGGTAACACATGAGCATGACCTTGTGCGTGCATTTCCGCGCCGTGTTATCGTTATCAAGAATGGCGAAGTAGTTTCGGATACACCTGATCCCACACATGCACAGTTTGACGATTATTCTGAAACAGAAAAATCAACAGATATGTTTTTCTATAATGAGGATATAAAACTTGGTGAAGAGGTTGAAGATATTTTTGATTCAATAGATACGGATTACAGCAGCTCGGCCTCCCAATCGGAAGAGAACGGAGGTAAGGAATAATGACTGCATCAAGCTTCAGATACCTTTTTAAAGAGGGCTTCAGAAATACATGGACAAACAGAATGATGAGTATTGCGTCTATCTGTGTTTTAATGAGCTGCCTTGTGCTTATGGGCTGTGCAACCATGATATTTCTGAATATAGATTCATTGCTCGGCAGAATTGAAGATGAAAATGTTGTTATGGTTTTTGTTCAGGATGACACAACGGATCAGGAACTGAAGGCAATGGAAAAAGCACTTAAAAAAACAGATAATATCAAAGCTGTGGATTTCGTTCCCAAGGAAGATGCTTATGCAGAGCAGCTTTCAACTATGGATGAGGCTGCAAGGAAGTTCTTTACGGAAATAAGCTCGGATATTCCGCTGCCCGATGCCTTTAAGGTTACTGTGGATGATTTAACAAAATTTGACAGCACACTGAACAATATAAAAGAGATGGAGCATATTGAAACCATCCGGGAAAACAAGGATCTTGCAAGAAAACTGGTTACAATCCGAAAGGGAATTGAAATTATAGCAGTTGTTATTGTTGCGGTTCTTTTTGCAATCAGCGTCTTTATTATTTCAAACACAATTAAATTAACCGTATATTCAAGAAGGCTTGAAATCAGCATTATGAAATCGGTCGGTGCAACAAACGGCTTTGTGCGGCTGCCCTTTGTGGTGGAGGGTATGATTCTCGGAATTGTTGCCGGAATTGTTTCGCTTGGACTTGTATGGGGCTTTTACGAATTTGCCATTACGCAGTTTAAGGATTTGATAGATTCCCTTGGGCTTGAGGCACTTTCCTTTATGGATTATGCGCTTCCGATGCTCGGTGCATTTGTTGCAATCGGTATTTTAACAGGTGTGGGCGGATCTATTATAACCATGAGCCGTTATCTTAATAAGGAAGGCAGTGAGATAAGTGGGGTTTAAAAAAGGAATAAAGCTTTTATGCGTTGTTTTCAGCGTTATGCTTGTTGTTTCTTCAACCTTTATAGCAGAAGCAGCCTCCAAGGATTCGCTTCTGGCAGAAAAAAATAAAATTGAAAATGAAATTAAAGCATCACAGAATAAAATCAATAATCTTAAGGCAGAAAAATCAAAACAGACAGAATATTTGAATGCATTGCAGGAAAAGATAGAATTACTTCAGGATAAGCTGGATAATCTTGAAGGGCAAAGAGATAAGCTTCAGAATGAAATAGATGCCATTCAGAAGAAAATTGAAAAAACAGAAGCAGAAATTGAAGAATCACAAAGGAATATTGACCGTAAAAAGGCAGAATTCAAAGAAGTTTATGATGTTTACTGCCAGCGCCTTCGTGCAATGTATATCTCCGGCAATGTAAGCACGCTGGAAATGTTTTTAGAAACAGGCATGGATATGCCGGCAATGCTTACAAGGGCGGAAATGGTTAAGCAGGTTTCCTCACAGGATAAATCAACGCTGGATGAACTTATGGTGAAAATGCAGGAAATTGAAGCCGAGAGGCAGCTGCTTTCCCAGAAAAAACTTGAGCTCAGCGAGGATAAAGAGGCACTTGACAAACAAAAGGCAGAGCTTCAGAGCTCTATTGATGAAATAGCAGCTTCCAAAAAGGAGCTTGATAATGAGGCAGCTGAAGCAAATGCATTAATCAGAAGCCTTGACAGTAAAACAACCGGCATTATGGAGCTGATTGAAACAGACCGCAAAAAAATTCAGCAGCTTGAAAATGAAATCTATAATGCCAACAGTTCGGTTAAGCCAAGCGGAGATTATACACCGGGAACCGGCCAGCTGGGTTATCCCACAAGCTGGCGTCATATTTCGGCAGGCTTCCCGAGATACCCAAGCGGCGGTTATCACGGCGGTGTTGATTTTGACTGTCCCACGGGAACTTCCGTTCATGCTTCCGATTCGGGTTATGTTACGGCTGCGGGCTGGAATTCAACAGGTTTTGGAAACTGGGTCATGATTAACCACGGCAACGGCCTGATTACAATTTACGGGCATAACAGCCGTGTGGTTGTAAGAACCGGTCAGTCCGTTTCAAAGGGGGATCTGATTGCTTATTCCGGTGCAACGGGAAATGTAACCGGCCCTCATGTTCATTTTGAGGTTCGCCTTGGTGATGGAAGAACAAAAGTTAATCCGATGAATTACCTTCGATAATGCATACATAAATTGATTATCTTTCAGGGAAGTGGAGCCAATGAAACAAATCAGCATACTTAAAAAGCCGATTTCTGTTTTGTTGGCTCTTTGCTTCATTTTTTCTTTGGCAGAATTTTCCTCGGGATATGCCAGAGCCGATGATGCGGCGCTTTCACCCGAGCAGGAAAAGGCTTCGATTGAGCAGAGAATAAAGGAAGCAAACAATAAAATTGATGAATTGCAGCAGGAATCTGCAAGCACACAGGAGCATCTGGAAGCAATCAATGAAAAGATAAGCTGCCTTGAGGAGGAGCTTACACTTGTTGATGGTGATGTAAAAAAAGGAAAAGCAGATGTTGCCAATCTTCAGACAGACTGCGAAGAAAATGAAAAAGCAATTTATACGGCTGTAAAGGATGTTGAAAGACTCGGTTCTCAGCTGAACGAAGCAACAAAGGAATTTGATGTTAATTATGAGGCTTACCGCCAGCGCCTGCGTGCCATGTATATCAGCGGCGAAACAAGTATACTGGCCTTTATGCTGACAAGCTCTGACATTTCACAGTTTTTAACAAGATTTGAGATGCTGCGCCGCGTTTCCAAAAAGGACAGTGAGCTTCTTGATACAATCAGAACACAGATGCAGGAGATTACTGCCGCCAAAGAAGAGCTTTCCCAAAAAGAAGCCGAATTGACAGCAAAAAGAACAGATCTCCTGAAATCCAAGGAATCGCTTGAAAAAAGCATCCTTTCTCTTGAAAGCCGGCAGGAGGATTTAAACGAAAAAAAAGTGAACCTTTCTGCCGAACGAGCAAATGCAAACGCCCTGCTTAGCAAGCTGAGCCGTGAAACAGGCTATTATACTGAATATCTGGAAGATAACAAGGAATCGCTTGAAGAGGTGGATAAGAAGCTTGCTGCTGCGGCAGATAAATATATTGATTCTGTGGTTACCACCACAACAACCACTGCACCGCCGTCCTCACAAACCGGCGGAGAGCAGACAACACAGTCCACAACAAAGAAAAAGCCGGCAGAATATATTCATTTAACCTATCCTGTTCCTTCGCAGACCAAGGTTACCTGCGGCTTTTACGGTTATCCTAATCATAACGGTGTTGATTTCGCATGCCCGATGAATTCAAATGTTGTGGCTGCCGAATCTGGCACGGTGATTATATCGGATGACCTGAAAAATTCGGACGGCACTTACAGAAGCTATGGCAGATATATTGTTATTCTGCACGATAAGCCTACAAAATCAGGCAATCCTGTATATACACTTTACGGGCATACATCTGTAAGGCTTGTGTCGGAAGGCCAGAAGGTTTCAAAGGGGCAGTTGATTGCATATTCGGGTTCAACAGGAAATTCAACAGGGCCGCATTGCCATTTTGAGGTAAGAACCCCTTCCTCCTCGTCTGCAGACAGAAAAAATCCTGTTGATTATTTACCTTAAAACAACTTAGGCGTGATTGTATGAAACAAAAAAATTTTATTAGGCTGATGGCAGTTTTAATGTCTGCCTCCATATTTTTTGCATCGCTTTCTGCAGGCGGCATCTGTTCCTATGCCGAAGATGCTGTTTTAAATCAGGGCGAGGTTACCTCTGAAAAAACAACAGAAAAGTCCAAGCTTGAGGTGCAGAAAGAGCTGGAAGCCCAGCAAAAAGAATTTGAGAAGAATATTGCCGAGCTTGAAGAAAAGCTGGCTGTGCTTGCCTCTGAATCCAAGGAAACAGAGGAGTACATAGATACACTTGACGCAAAAATCGGTTTTGTGAATAAACAGCTTACCATTCTGGATAATCAGATTAATGATTATTATGAGGAGATAGATGCGCTTCAGAAAACGATTGATGAAAAGCAGCTTGAGGCCGATACACTTCAGGCAGAGGTGGATGCGGTTCAGGAAAAGCTGGATAATCTTAAAATCCGTTTTGAAGAAAAGCACGATGCTTACTGCCAGAGAATGCGTGCTGTTTATATTGCAGGAAATTACAGTGTTGTTGCTGCCCTTCTTACAAGCAATGATCTGTCTAATTTTCTTACAAGATATGAAATGATTAAATCCATTTCCAAGAAGGATGCTCGGTTGCTTTCCGAAATACAGGAGGAAACGGAAAGAATACTGCAGGAGGAATCAGATCTGAATGAAAAGAAAACAAGCCTTGATCTGATGAATGCAGGCCTTTATCTTCAGAAAAACAATCTGGAATCAAAGAAAAACAAGCTGGCAGCAACACAGGAAAGTGTTACGAAGAAAAAAATCAGGCTGGCAGAGGATAAGGCGGAAAGCGACAGGCTTTTTGCCGAGCTTACGGCGAAAAACGGAATGTATTCCGAATTCAGAAATGAAGATGAAGCAATCAAAAAAGCCGTTGAGGATGAAATATATGCTGTTATCAACGGCATAAAAAATCCGGATGAGGTTACGCTTGCCACAACAGGGAACAGAACGGAAACCACAACGGAGGTTTATAAATTTTCGGGTATTTTTGACAGGTCTGATGCTGTGCTGAATATGACCTATCCTGTGCCCGGTCATTATGGAATTTCGGCAGGTTTTCCAAATTATTCAAGCGGAGAATACCATGGTGCACTTGATTTTCCGTGCCCTACGGGTTCAAAGGTTGTGGCGGCACAGGCCGGTGTTGTTTCGCTTGTGAAAAAGCTTGAAACAAGCTATGGCTATTATGTGATGATTTATCACGGCACGGATGCCTCGGGCAAGCATATTTTTACGCTTTACGGGCATAATTCTGCCATTCTTGTTTCGCCGGGAGATACGGTTTCCAAGGGCCAGCAGATTGCGAAATCTGGCTCAACGGGGAATTCATCAGGCCCGCACTGCCATTTTGAAATCAGAATGGATAATCAGAAGGTAAACCCCAAGAATTATTTAATGAAATAAGCTATGAATAAAATAAATTACAGTATTGAAACCGAAAAAATCATTGATTATAATAAGAGAGAGCAAATTATGCCCTCTCTTTTGCTTCATGCCTGCTGTGCGCCGTGTTCAAGCGCCTGTCTGGAATATCTGAATCGGCATTTTGATATAACGGTTTTTTATTATAATCCGAATATATCTCCGAAAGCGGAATTTGATAAAAGACTTGAAGAGGAAAAACGGCTGATTGCCGAAATGCTTCCCGATAAAAGCATTAAGGTGATAGAGGGCATCTATGATTACAATGATTTTCTGAAAACCGTAAAGGGCCTTGAAAACGCTGCTGAGGGCGGAGAAAGATGCTTCAAATGCTACCGTTTAAGGCTTGAAAAAACAGCAGAGCTTGCAAAGAAAATGCATTTTGATTATTTCTGCACCACGCTTTCCATAAGCCCTTTGAAAAATGCACAGAAAATCAATGAAATCGGCTTTGAAACGGCTGAACGGTTCGGTGTGAACTGGCTGCCGTCTGATTTCAAAAAGAAAGAGGGCTATAAGCGTTCCATAGAGCTTTCAAGGCAGTTCCGGCTTTACCGCCAGAACTTCTGCGGCTGTGTTTTTTCTAAAAAGGGGGAAGATTGAAATGAACAATCCGCTTGCGGCAAGGTTAAGGCCGGCTGAGCTTTCCGAAGTAGTGGGGCAGAAGCATCTGCTTGAAAAAGGGAAGCCGCTTTATAATATGATTGAAAGCGGAAATATTCCCAATCTTATTTTTTATGGCCCGTCAGGTGTGGGAAAAACAACGGTTGCTTCCATTATTGCGCAGAAAACGCAGAAAGCATTAAGACGGCTGAACGGAACAAATGCATCCACCCAGGATATTAAAAATATAGTTGCCCAGCTGGATACTTTTGAAGCGCCGAACGGAATACTGCTTTATCTGGATGAAATTCAGTATTTTAACAAGCGTCAGCAGCAAAGCCTGCTTGAATACATAGAAAACGGAAAAATAACGCTGATTGCGTCTACAACCGAGAATCCTTATTTTTATATTTATCCTGCAATTCTTTCCCGATCCACCGTGTTTGAATTTAAAACAGTTGCATGGCAGGAAACCATACCTGCCATACAGCGCGGATTTGATTTTTTAAGCACGGAATACAGCGTTGTCACAGAAACAGACGATGCGGTGATTGAGAAAATTGCAAAAGGCTGCGGCGGAGATGTAAGAAAAGCACTGAATAGTGTTGAAAACTGCTTTTTTGTAACGGCAACTGAGAACGGAATAAAGCATATAACGCTTGAAACGGCTTCAGAGCTTACGCAGAAAAGTGCCGTGAAGTATGACCGTGAGGGTGATGAGCATTTTGATATTATCTCTGCTTATCAGAAAAGTATGCGCGGCTCTGATCCGGATGCGGCAGTGCATTATCTTGCAAGGCTGTTGGAAGCAGGGGATCTTCCCTCGGCATGCAGGCGGCTGCTGGTATGCGCCTGCGAGGATGTGGGGCTTGCTTATCCGCAGATTATTCCGATTGTGAAAGCCGCTGTTGATACGGCGCTTATGGTTGGCCTGCCAGAGGCAAGAATACCGCTGGCAGATGCAGTTGTGCTTGTTGCACAGTCGCCGAAAAGCAATTCCGCCTATGAAGCAATCAATGCGGCTGCACAGGATATAAAAAAAGGAAATTACGGTCCTGTTCCGCGCTGCCTTCAAAATAAACATTTTGACGGCGAGGATGCAGCGGTTAAAGGGCAGTTTTATAAATATCCGCATGAATTTGAAAATGCGTGGGTCAATCAGCAGTATCTGCCGGATGCGTTAAAAAATACAACATATTATAAGCCGGGCAGCAATAAAAACGAACAGGCATTTAAGGCCTACTGGAGCAAGATAAAAGGAGAGAAGTGTTGAAAACAGTTAAAATAGGCAGTGATATTTCTGCCTCAAGACTTTCCTACGGCTGTATGCGCATCGGAAACAAGACGGAAAAGGAAGCTGCCGAAGCAGTGGAAACAGCACTTGCATGTGAAATCAATTTTTTCGACAATGCTGATATTTACTGCGGCGGAAAGTCAGAAGAGCTGTTCGGCAGGGCAGTTGCCGGTATGGACAGAAGCAAGATTTATATTCAGTCCAAATGCGGTATACGAAAAGGCTTTTATGATTTTTCAAAAGAGCATATTATTTCATCAGCAGAAAATTCAATTAAAAGAATGAACTGTGCATATCTGGATGTGCTTTGCCTGCACCGCCCAGATGTTTTAATGGAGGGAGAAGAGGTTGCCGAAGCCTTTGATAATCTTTATTCAAGAGGGCTTGTCAGGAATTTCGGGGTATCCAATTTTAATCCGATGCAGACAGAGCTTCTTAAAAAATATATTGATTATCCGCTTGTGGTCAATCAGCTTCAGCTTAGTATTTTTCACACAGGAATGATTGATTCAGGCATGTGTGTGAATATGAAAAACGATTTTTCCGTAAGCAGGGACGGTTCGGTGCTGCCTTACTGTGAACTGAACAATATGATTATTCAGGCATGGGGGCCGATGAGAAGCAGAAACGGTTTCTTTCCGTGTGATGAAGCCGTTTCCGATAAGGTAAAGGTGCTTGAAGAATATGCCGCAGGCTTCGGTGTTTCAAAGGAAGCGCTTGCAGTTGCCTTTCTTTTAAGGCTGCATCAGGTTCAGCCTATTATCGGCACAACTTCTCCAAACAGAATAAAGGCAATCTGTGAAAGCGAAAAGATAGAATTAACAAGGCAGCAGTGGTATCTGCTTTATAAAGAAATGGGGAATATTATACCATGACAAAAAAGGAAAGAGCCGCAGAAGCGGTTAAAATTTTAAAGGAATTGTATCCGGATGCCGTTTGCTCGCTTACAGCATCTGATCCGTTTGAACTGCTTGTTGCCGTAAGGCTTTCCGCACAGTGCACGGATGCAAGAGTTAATCTTGTAACGCCGGCGCTTTTTGAAAGATATAAAACGATTGAGGATTATGCAGCAGCAGATGTTAAGGAAATTGAAAAATACATACATTCCTGCGGTTTTTATAAACATAAGGCAGAATCCATTGTCGGAATGGCACAGAAAATACTGAGTGATTTTGACGGAAGAGTACCGGATAATATTGAAGATTTGATTACCCTGCCGGGTGTCGGCAGAAAAACGGCAAATCTTATTGTGGGCGATGTTTACGGCAAGGAAGCTATTGTTGTGGACACACACTGCATAAGAATCACAAACAGAATTGGTCTTGTTTCCGAAAAAGACCCGAAGAAGATAGAATTTGCACTGAAAAAAATTATTCCTGCGGATGAAGGCTCAGCGTTCTGCCACAGAATTGTGCATTTCGGCAGGGATGTGTGTTCGGCAAGAAAACCGCTTTGTGATGCATGCCGGATGAAAGAAATCTGCAAAAGGGTTGGAGTGAAATAGCCTGATTATGAATTCAAATATTATATTAATCGGTATGCCGGCTTCGGGAAAATCCACCTGCGGCGTGCTTGCTGCAAAGGCACTTCTTAAAAATTTTTTTGACACGGATTTGCTGATTCAGAATCTGGAGCATAAACGGCTTCAGGAAATCATAGACGAAAAAGGGAATTCGTATTTTGAAGCCGCAGAAGAAAAGGCAATTCTTTCGCTTGATATTCAGGGCACTGTGATTGCAACAGGCGGCAGTGTTGTTTACAGCGAAAAGGCAATGCGGCATTTAAAAAAGCTTGGCAAAATCATTTATCTGCATCTTGATTATGAAACCATGGTCAAAAGGCTCAGTGATATTACAACAAGGGGCGTTGTTCTGAAAAGCGGCAGCACGCTGCTGGATATGTATAAGGAACGGCTGCCGCTTTATGAAAAATATGCAGATGTTACAGTAAAATGCGATTGTCTTTCCGTGGAGGATACGATTTCTGAAATTGTTTTATCCGCAAATAAAATTTAGGCTTGAATATATATACGGATGTGTGTTATTATATAGAATAATATTTTAAACAGAAAACGGAGGAATTTAAATGATCGATTACAATGAAAAATTTGTTAAAGAAGGCTTAACCTTTGATGATGTTCTGCTTATTCCGGCAGAAAGCGATGTTTTGCCGAATGCGGTTGATTTGTCAACAAATCTTACAAAGGATATTAAGCTTAATATTCCTCTTATGACATCTGCTATGGATACCGTTACAGAATCCACGATGGCGATTGCCATTGCCAGAGAGGGCGGAATCGGTGTTATTCATAAGAATATGACCATTGAGGATCAGGCAACAGAGGTTGACAAGGTTAAAAGGTCTGAAAACGGGGTTATTACGAATCCATTTTTCCTTTCACCGCAGAATACGGCGTTTGATGCAGAAAAGCTTATGAGAAAATATAAAATCAGCGGTGTTCCGATCTGCGAGGAGGACGGCACGCTGGTTGGTATACTTACAAACCGTGATATGCGTTTTATGACGGATTATGATGTTAAAATTGCATCGGTTATGACACCGAAGGAAAAGCTTGTAACCGGCATGGCAGGCACAACGCTTGAGGAAGCAAAAAAAGTGCTCATGGCTTCTAAGGTGGAAAAGCTTCCGCTTGTTGATAAAAACGGAAAGCTTACAGGGCTTGTTACTATTAAGGATATAGAGAAAAGTTTCAAATACCCGAACACGGCAAGAGACAGTAAGGACAGACTGCTCTGCGCAGCCGCACTCGGTGTTACGGCTGATGTGCTTGACCGTGCAAAAGCACTGGCAGATGCACAGGTGGATGCGTTTATTCTTGATTCTGCACACGGTCATTCAGAGAATATAATTAAAGCTGTTTCAAAGGTTAAGGAAGCATTTCCGCATATCTCACTGATTGCAGGAAATGTTGCAACGGCAGAAGGAACAGAAGCTCTTATCAAGGCAGGAGCAGATGCGGTTAAGGTTGGTATCGGCCCGGGCTCTATCTGCACAACCAGAGTGGTTGCCGGTATCGGTGTTCCGCAGATTACCGCTATTTATGATTCTGCTGAAATGGCAGATAAATACGGCATTCCGATTATTGCAGACGGCGGTATTAAATACAGTGGTGAAATTGTTAAGGCTATTGCAGCAGGCGGCAGTGTTGTTATGGTTGGTTCTCTTGTTGCAGGCTGTGAGGAATCCCCGGGTGAAACGGAGATTTATCAGGGCAGGCAGTTTAAGGTTTACCGCGGCATGGGTTCGCTCGGTGCAATGAATAAGGGCTCAGCAGACCGTTATTTCCAGAACGGCACAAAGAAATTCGTGCCTGAGGGCGTAGAAGGCCGTGTGCCTTATAAGGGTGCAGTCGGCGATACGGTTTATCAGCTTATGGGCGGACTTCGTTCCGGTATGGGATATGTTGGCTGCCATAATATTGAAGAACTTCGCAGAAATGCAAAATTTATCAAAATAACGGGTGCAGGTCTTGTTGAAAGCCATCCGCACGATGTTTACATTACCAAGGAAGCCCCGAACTATTCAGGCAGCAGGCAGGATTAATTTTAAAAACCAAAAAGCATTAAATGGCAGTTAAAAAAAGTACTACCATTTAATGCTTTTTTATGTTATGATAACAGCAGAGGTTGATTTTATGGCAGAAGAAATTTCAAAATGGCGTTTTCATTTGCACAAATTCAGGCGGTTCTGCAAGCGGAATATGACACCCACATGGGCAAAACATTTCAGCTATCAGGTGATTTCTTTTATCATTTCCGTTTTTATGGTTATAGGAGTTGCTGAATACGCCGTAACAAAAAGCTATGAGGAAAGGAAGCTGAGCTTTGTGGATGGATTTACGATAACTGCACATTCAGGTGCTTTCGATACTGCTGAAAACAGCGTTGATTTTATTCAGGCAGCAATAAACAATCATGTTGAGGTGGTTGAGCTTGATGTAAGGCAGAGGCCCAATGGAACACTTGTTATGAGCCATGACCTTGTTGTTACGAATAATGACGGCGTGGAGCTTTCAGAGGCACTTGCACTGCTGAAAGGCACAGGTATTCTTATCAATCTGGATATTAAAGAAACAAAAACACTGAATGCACTGCATGATTTGCTTGTTGAATATGATGTTTATGCCTATTCTTTTCTGACAGGCATAGAAGAATCGGATGTTTCTGCTGTTAAGGATTCCACCTGCAGAGACCTTGATTATTATTTGAACAGCCAGCCTTCAAGATGGCGGATTTTTACCGAGGATTATCAGAAAAGAATTTTGGAAACGCTTGAAAAAACAGGGGCAGTGGGCATTAACTGCAATTTCAAATATGCAGGCGGCCAGCTTTCGGATTTGCTTCACAGTAACGGCTATAAGCTTTCTGTGTGGACGGTGAACCGATCAAAGGATATAAAGCGTGTGCTTGTTCTGAAGCCGGATAATATAACTACAAAGCAGTATGATTTGCTTACAACAACCATAAGCAGCTGGGGAAATTGATTTATGACAAACAGTGAATATATAAAAGCGATTGAAATGCGCACCTCGCGAAGAAGCTACAAAAGCATTGCACTTGATAAGGATACGGCGCAGGTTATCAGGGATATGGTTGATTATGTAAATGAAAAAAGCGGGCTTCATTTTGTTTTTATAGAGGATGCATCTTTTGCATTCAGTGTTTTTTCGGGCAGATTTTCTGCTGTTGCAGTCTGCGGACCTGATACGGTTGCCGCAAGGGAGGACTGTGGTTATTACGGCGAAACCATTGTGCTTCAGTGTGTTTATCATGGGCTTGGCACCTGCTGGGTATCGGGTACATATAATGAGAATAAAATACTTGAATCCATTGAACTGCCTAAGAAAAACCGCCTTTACTGCGTGATTGCAATCGGGTTTGCAAACCCGAAAAAAAGTCTTAAAGAAAATATTATGTATAAGGCAACGCATAAGAACAGCAGGTCTTATCAGAAAATGATTGAGGCCTGCGATGAAAGGCTTCCTGCGCATTATGAATATGCAATGCAGTTGGTTGAAGCTGCACCCAGTGCAGTAAACCGCCGCCCTGTAAAATTCAGATATGAAAACGGTTTGATTTCTGCTTCGGTGGATGAGCCGTATTCAGATAAAAGCATTGATTTCGGAATTGCCAAACTGCATTTTCAGCTCGGTGCATCGGCAAAAGGAATCAAAGGGGAATGGATAAACGGCGTTTTTACCGAGGATAAAAACAGGGTTATCAAATTTCCCGAAATAAATTCAAGTTATGAAAAAGGGGATTCAGAAAATGAGTAAAGCAAAATGGAGCAAAGGTAAAATAGCGGGGGTAGTTTTGGCAGTTTTTGCAGTATTGATTGCAGTAATACTGGTTGTCGGTTTTCAGGTTTTCAACAAGGTTTACTGCGAAACAAAGGAATACAAGGTGCTTTCTCTTTCAGAGGTAACGGAGAAGGATGCAGCACTTGTTGCGCACAGAGGCTTCAGTGCGGTTGCACCTGAAAATACAGCACCTGCATTCAGGGAGGCAGGCCTTGCAGGTTTCAAGGGTGCGGAATGTGATGTTTACCGCACGAAAGACGGCACATGGGTGATTCATCATGACCGCCATACATACCGAATGATGGATAAATCCTCCTTCATTGAAAATATTACATATGAGCAGTTGAGCAAATATGTAACGGATAACGGTGTTAATGTGGAAAGCTATCCGGATTTAAGAATCTGCACGCTGGATGAATATCTGGATATCTGCAAGCAGTATAATATGATGCCTGTTATTGAGCTGAAGGGTGCAAATAACACAGAGCATTATGATGAAATTGTTGCAAGCGTAAATGAAAAAGGGCTTGCAGATACAGTGGTTTATATTTCCTTCCATCTTGAAAATCTTAAGGAAATGAGAAAGCTTACCGAAGCACCGCTTTATTATCTGGCAAGTGTAATTGACGATCAGGCTATTGAGGATGCCCTTTCACTCGGCGGAAAATGCGGCATTGATTTTGACGGCAGAAAAGAAGAAAACACAAAGGAAATTGTGCAGAAATGTATAGATAAGGAACTGCTTGTAGGTGCTTGGACGATTGATAAACCCGAGGACCTGAACCGTATGCTTGACTGGGGTGTAACACTCATCACAACAAATGCTATCAGATACTGATGCTTTCTTGAAAGTACAATAGGAAAAGTCTGCAAAATGACAAAATAATGATTATAACACATAGTCCCTTGCGAACAAATTGTTCACAGGGGACTATTGTCTCGTTAGCACAGACGCCCCCCGATTCAATCGGGGAAAAGAGAACTTTAACAAAAATCCGCCGGGTCTGAAACAAGGCGAATATGAAAAGTACTTCTTTTGGAAAGGGGAAAGCAGAATTACGTAATAAAAGAGCCGGCTGTCAGCCGGCTCTTTCATTATGGTTCAGTATTATTTCTTTTCTGCTAATTTTTCGGGAGAGCCGCAGCATTTTTTATATTTTTTGCCGCTGCCGCAGGGGCATGGGTCATTCGGGCCAACCTTTTTGCCTTTTCTTACAGGCTCTGCCTTAACGCTGTTGTCCGTGCCTGCTGAAGTTGCAGTTTCCTTAACCACAGCCTTTCTTTCCACATCTTCACGTCTTCTCGGAATTGTGGTAAGCATCATTTTCACTGTGTTTTCACGGATGGTTGCCGTCATTTCATCAAACATATCGTAGGATTCGTTTCTGAAAGCAACAACAGGGTCCTGCTGAGCATAGGAACGAAGATGGATACCCTCTTTAAGATCCTCCATCGCATCAATATGCTCCATCCAGAGCATATCAACATTTCGCAGAAGGACCATCTTTTCAAATTCGCCGTAAAGCTCATCGCCAAGAAGATCGCGTTTGTCATCCAGAATTTTGTGGCCACGCTCTTTAAGGGTTTCGGCAATATCCTCAACGGAAATATCATCAAGGTTTTCGAAATCATCTGCGCCGGCAAGCCAGCCTTTGTATTTTTCCTTAAGTCCGTTAATATTCCAGTCTTTTTTATCGGCATCCTTTGCGCAGTAGATATCAATATTTTCATCTATACTGGAATCCAGCATATTTGCTATCTTATCCGTTAAATCTATACCGTCAAGCACCATATTGCGCTGTTTATAAATCAGCTCTCGCTGGCGGTTCATAACATCGTCATACTGAAGCGTATTTTTACGGATGCCGAAGTTGCGGCCCTCAACCTTGCGCTGTGAAGATTCAACGGTTTTGGTAATCATTTTGCTTGTAATCGGCATATCCTCATCGCCTGAAAGAACATTCATAATGGATTTCATTCTTTCACCGCCGAACAGGCGCATTAAGTCATCCTCAAGTGAAAGATAAAACTGGGATTTACCCGGATCGCCCTGACGGCCGGAACGGCCTCTCAGCTGGTTGTCTATACGGCGGGAATCATGGCGCTCTGTGCCAAGAATGAAAAGACCGCCTGCTGCCTTAACTTTTTCGGCTTCTTCTTGAATTTCATTTTTGTATTTTGCTTCAAGCTCTCGGAAAACAGCACGCGCATTCAGAATTTCCTCGTTATCCGTTTCGCCGAAGCCTGTTGCTTCGGCAATCATCTCATCGGTATACTGCATTTTTTTCATTTCCGATTTGGCAAGAAATTCGGCGTTTCCGCCAAGCATAATATCCGTGCCTCGGCCTGCCATATTCGTGGCAATGGTTACAGCACCGAATTTACCTGCCTGTGCAATGATTTCAGCCTCACGCTCATGATTCTTGGCATTCAGCACATTATGCGGAATTTTTGCTTTTTTCAGAAGCTTTGAAAGAATTTCACTTTTTTCAATGCTGATGGTGCCCACAAGAATCGGCTGACCTTTTTCATGGCATTCCTGAATCTGTTCAATGGCATTTCTGAATTTTGCCTGCTCCGTCTGGAAAATCACATCGGGCATATCTTCACGAAGAAGCGGCTTGTTGGTTGGAATTTCAACAACATCCAGCTTGTAAATCTCATTGAATTCGGGTGCTTCCGTTGAAGCGGTACCCGTCATACCGGAAAGCTTTCCGTAAAGGCGGAAATAGTTCTGGAAGGTAATGGTTGCAAGTGTCTTGCTTTCATGCTCCACCTTCACATTTTCCTTGGCTTCAAGTGCCTGATGCAGTCCGTCATTATATCGTCTTCCAAGCATAATTCGGCCCGTAAATTCATCAACGATAAGCACCTGTCCGTCCTTGACAACATAGTCAATATCACGGCGCATAACGCCGGATGCTTTGATTGCCTGGTTGATATGATGAAGCAGCGTAGTGTTTTCCATATCCATCAGGTTATCAACACCGAAGCGCTCCTCGGCCTTTTTAACACCGCTCTGTGTGAGTGTGGCGGTTTTTGCCTTTTCGTCAACAACATAATCGCCGTCATAGGTTTCCTCAGTGTCCTGCTTTTCATCCATCTGGGCAACCTTAACCATTTTCAGCGATTTTGCAAATTCATTTGCTCTTCTATACATATCGGTTGACTGATCGCCTTTTCCGCTTATGATAAGCGGTGTACGTGCTTCGTCAATAAGAATGGAGTCCACCTCATCCACAATGGCAAAGGCATGCTCTCTCTGAACCTTTTGCTCTTTATACTGCACCATATTATCACGAAGATAATCAAAGCCCATTTCATTGTTTGTTCCATAGGTTATATCACAGTTATAGGCTTCTTTTCTTTCGTCATTTGTTTTTTCATGAATAATAAGCCCTGTGGAAAGGCCAAGAAAACGGTAAAGTTTTCCCATCCATTCACAGTCGCGCTTTGCAAGGTAATCGTTTACCGTAACAATGTGAACACCCTTGCCCGTAAGTGCATTAAGATATGCAGGCAGTGTTGCCACAAGTGTTTTACCTTCACCTGTTTTCATTTCGGCAATTCTGCCCTGATGAAGAACGATACCGCCGATAATCTGCACTTCAAAGTGCTTCATTCCAAGCACACGCCATGCACCTTCCCGGCACACGGCAAAAGCATCAGGCAGAATATCGTCAAGTGTTTCCCCGTCAGCAAGCCTGCCTTTCAGAATTTCAGTCTGAGAAACAAGTTCTTTGTCGCTCATTGGCTGATATTTGGTTTCAAGCGCAAGAACTTTATCCGAAATTTTCTTTACCCTTTTAACTTCCTTTGCCGAATAATCGCCAAAAATTGCAGTAAGAAATTTATTTGCCATTATTTCACCTCATAAATCTGATGGATTTTCAAATTAAAGAATATATTAACGCATATACTGAAGATTGTCATTCATTAAAAAACGCCGCTGGAAATGATTTTTTTGATTTCGGTTAATGCACCGCCCGAAACAGCATCCTCGGCAGATTCTGTGAAACCGAAAAACAGTCTGTCCTTTTTCTGTTCAAAATGAATTTTGATTTCAACAGGCTCCGATTTTATTTCGGCATTTTTTATTCCCTCGGTAAGCACGGCAAGATTGCTGTTCAGCCAGGCATCATCCGTAATGCTTTTTGCAAGCTCCATCATACCGGTAAGGCCGGAATAACGGCTAAGCAAATCAGCTGTATAATCTGCGGCAACCTTTGTTAAATCTTTGTTTTTAACGGAAAGCGTAACCGTCTGCCCGTCAAGGTCAACTTCCTTGATTTCATAGGTGATGTTTTCAAACATTGCAACACCCAGTTTTCTGAACTGCTCTTTTTTGGAAGCATAAGTCAGAATAATATCAAGCGTATCCGAATCCACATATGTTTTGATGGTTTTTGTATCAAATTCCTTTAAGGCGTCAAAAATAACACCCACGGTTTTGGTTATATTTCTTTCTGATATTCTGTTGCTCGGTTTTGAAGAACATGCGCAGAAGCCAAGTGCAACGATTGTTAAAATTAAAAAAACAGATATTATTTTTTTCATTCGATAAATCTCCTTTTAAAATAATTAAACCTATTATATAACCTAATTGTTAATTTTTCAATACAGGTATGTAAAAAATAAAGAAATAATTGCATAATTTATATATATATGGTATAATTATCAAAATTATCTCAATATATTGATAAAATTCGCTGAATTACGATTTTTTTTGCAAAAATTTGTTTGGTAAAATGGTTATGTCCGGACGAAGGCTGATAAAAGCCGTGCTTTTCGGGCATTTTAATTGAAACAGGATTGTTTCTGAAAGTGCTTTGGCACAGGTAAATAATTCTAACGAAACAGGAGAAACCGTGCAATGTCTTAAAAATGAACAGCGTACGGTGGTTGGCATATGAAGGCATTTTTAAAAAAATGGTTTGCACCCATAAAATTTAAAAGACTTTTTGATATTGTTGTATCTTTTTTTGCGCTGCTTGTTCTTTCGCCGTTATTTCTTATTATTTGTTTTGTAAATCTTTTAACACCGGATACAAAAATATTTTTCAGCCATGAAAGGCGCGGCAGACGTGGAAAGCCTTTTAGAATATATAAATTTCAGACAATGAAAAACAATACCCCCAATTGTGCAACGGGTGAGCTTGAAAACCCGGATCAGTATATTACAAAGATGGGAAGAATCCTGCGCAAAACCAGCCTGGATGAGCTTCCTCAGCTCTGGAACATTCTGAAAGGGGATATGAGCTTTGTTGGTCCGCGCCCACTTATTTCAAGTGAAATCAGGGCACACAGAATGCGGCTTGAATATGATGTTTACAGGTTCAGGCCCGGGCTTACGGGGCTTGCTCAGGTAAAAGGGCGCGATAATATATCGCTTATGAAAAAAATGAAACTGGATAAGTTATATTGTGATAACTGGAGTATTAAAATGGATATAGTAATACTTTTTCAGTCGGTGCTTGTCTGCATCAGGCAGGACGGTTTTCACGAAGGCATTTATCACAGAAGATAATTTTGAAAATGATGCGGAGAGTATTAATTTATGGAAAGAAAGTTTATTGACGGATATTCTGAATGGCAGACAAATCCTGAAATTGTCGGAATAAATAAACTGCCATATCATGCAACATTAATGCCCTATGATAATTTTAAAGAGGCGGAAAAATGCAGCAGATATGAATCTTCACGCTGCAAGCTTCTGAACGGCAAGTGGAGATTTAAGCTTTATAAAAATTATGCATATAAACCAACCGATTTTGCGCAGAGCCGCTATGATTCCCATAATTGGGACAGTATTCAGGTTCCCGGTTCATGGACAATGCAGGGCTATGATCAGAATCAGTACTGTAATGTTCGCTATCCGTGGGAGGGAAGCGAGGATATATGCCCACCGAATGCGCCGACAAAGCATAACCCCGTTGGCTGCTATCTTAAAAAAATTCATGTGAATAAAGCTATGCTTGAAAAAAGGGTGATTCTCTGCTTTGAAGGTGTGGAATCCGCTTTTTATCTGTATATTAACGGTGAACGCATTGCATACAGTGAATCCTCTTTCAACAGAAGCGAATTTGATATAAGCAGATATCTTGTGGAAGGCTCAAATCTGATTGCTGTTGAGGTTTACCGCTGGTGCACAGGCTCATGGCTGGAATGCCAGGATATGTGGAGAATGGCAGGCATTTTCCGTGATGTTTATATTTATACAACAGAGCGAGAATATATCCGTGATTATATCATCAAGGCAGAGCCGAATGAAACCTTTAAGGACGGTTATTTTGATGTGCTTGTTAAAACAAACGGCACATATGAGGCACTTTCCATAGACCTTAATATTATTGATGATAAGGGCAATATGGTGGCGCTGGATACACAGTATGCCGAGGAGGATAATATCACAAGCCTTAAGGCAATCGTAACCGATGCCAATATGTGGAGTGCCGAAAAACCATATCTTTACACGCTTGTGCTTACCCTTAAGAAAAACGGCACGCCGATTGAATATGTAAGCACCAGATTCGGCTTCAGAAAGGTTGAAATAAAGAACGGAATTATCCATATCAACGGCAGAAGAGTTGTATTTAAGGGCACAAACCGTCATGAATTTGACTGCCGCACCGGAAGATATATGACGGAAGAGGTTATGCGCAGTGATATTCTTCAGATGAAGAAAAACAATATTAATGCCGTAAGAACCTCACATTATCCAAACTGCCCGAGGTGGCTTGA
Organism: uncultured Eubacterium sp.; assembly: GCA_910584985.1. GTDB lineage: Bacteria > Bacillota > Clostridia > Oscillospirales > Acutalibacteraceae > Eubacterium_R. The sequence continues at coordinate 54,738 of CAJUDJ010000005.1, forward strand.
ACTCTGCGATGAATACGGACTTTATGTTATTGATGAAAACAATATGGAAACGCACGGCACAAACGGTTCAAGAATTCTGGGCTGCCCGCAGCTTCCGGGTTCAAGGCCGGAATGGGAAAAGGCTTGTATGGACAGAATCAAAGCACTTTACAACCGTGATAAAAATCACACCTGCGTTGTTTGCTGGAGTCTTGGAAACGAAAGCCTCGGCGGTGAAATACCCAAAAAGATGTATCAGTGGATAAAGGATGCCGATGAAAGCAGATTTGTTCATTTTGAATGCCATAGGGACCCGAACGAAAAGCTGCTTTCCGATGTGCAGTCCAAAATGTATGCTAAGCCCTCCGAATGTGAAGAATATGCGGTTATGGGCAGGGATAAAAGGCCGTTTATCCTTTGTGAATACACCCATGCAATGGGCAATTCCTGCGGTTCAACGGATGAATATACAGCACTTTGGGATAAATATCCAAATCTTCAGGGCGGTTTTGTTTGGGACTGGGTAGATCAGAGTATCCTGACAACCGATGAAAACGGAGAGGAATATCTTGCTTACGGCGGAGATTTCGGTGAAAACCCCCACGATGGTCATTTCTGCGGAAACGGTCTTTTGTTCGGAAACAGAAAACCTACGCCGAAGCTTTATGAAATAAAAAAACTGTATCAGAATGTTGATTTCAAGGCAATAGATGCTGAAAAGGGCATTATAGAAATTAAAAACAAATTTATGTTCACAAACCTGAATGAATTTGAGCTTTACTGGTGCCAGTGTTCTGATAAAGGTATATTCCGTGAGGGTGTTATTGAGCTTGATCTTATGTCGGAAAAGAAGGCTGTGCTTGATCTGGAGCTTACAAGAATTTCCAACACGGAAAGCTATCTTAATCTTGAACTTCGCACAACGGAGGATTCGGCGTGGGCAGAAGCAGGGCATGTGATTGCCGAAGAGCAGTTTGTTATTAATGAGTTTGAAAACACATATGATGAGCTTGAAGTAGGGGAAGAACTTATTGTTGCCGATACCTACGGCTCGCTTCGCATTATTACCGAGGATATCAACATCCGCTTTGAAAGAAGAGAGCGCAACCAGCTTTATTCCATTAAAGTCGGCGGTGAGGAGTTTCTGAATGCGCCTGTGCGCCTGAATTTTTGGAGAGCGCTTACGGATAATGACAGGGGAAGCCGTGCAGGCAGCAGGCTTGGCTGCTGGCGTGAAGCCGGCAATACACCCGGAATTTATAACAATACAAAATTCAGCATTGAGGGCTATAAGATTGTAGATAGCGGCAGAAAGGTTATTGTTACCTGCGGCGCTGTTGTATGCACACAGCCCGAATCAAAGGCAACTGTTGTTTACACAATTACTTCAAAGGGCATAGGCGTTGATATGCAGTTTTTCCCGAATCCTGCGCTGCCTGAAATTCCTGAGGTTTCCATGCTGTTTGAACTTCCGGGGGATTTTGAAAATGTTTCCTATCTCGGCGAAGGGCCTTATGAGAATTATATAGACCGCAGAAACGGAACAAAAATCGGTGTATATAACACCACGGTTACAGATATGTATACAGATTATCTGAAGCCACAGGAATGCGGAAACCGAACCGGTGTAAGATATGTAACCCTTTTCGGAAGAAAGAAAACCTTTACGCTGATTGCCGAGCCGGTAATGGAATTCAATGCCAGCAGATATTACCCGATGGAGCTTGAAAATGCATGGCATAAGAAAGAACTTCCCGAAAGCAATAAAACCGTTGTGCGTGCGATTGCACGCCAGCAGGGTGTCGGTGGATATGACAGCTGGGGCGCAAAGGCAAATGAAAAATATCTGAATAAAACAGACAGAACCTACCGCCTGAAATTCCAGATTAGATTTTAAAGCATTACAAATATTAAGAATTGGTAAGAAAAATATATTTTTCTTGACTTTTTCAAATATTGGTATTATATTTGTTTTTACGATTTAATATATGTATTTTATATATGGGTTGAATTCTGACCAATTTAAACCGTAATCAATTTTATATTTTATTGTTTATAAGAAGGATTAAATTATGAAATCGCTTAAAGAAACAGCAATGACAATAGCCGTTAAAGAGGCAGTTAAATTTGCAAGAAAGGATTTTAATAAAAACGCACCCAAAATTCTTTCTCTTCTTGAAATGGCAGATGTTAAGAAAGTAAACAGAAGCACATATGCGGGGCTGCACAAGGTGCTTAATGATCCGGATAATAACTGGATGCGTTTTGCAAAAAGCCTTGCCTGTGATACAGATGTTGATGTGCTTATGAAGCTTATTCCGCCGGCTATGAATGTTGCGATTAACAGCTATTCGGTTCGTATGAAAAGCATTGAAAAATACGGCTGCAATGTTCCGTGGGCTATTTTAATGGATCCTACGGCTGCATGTAATCTGAAATGCAAGGGTTGCTGGGCTGCCGAATACGGCCATAACAGCCAGCTTACATATGATGATCTTGCAAGAATCATTGCCCAGGGCAAAGAACTCGGCACATATATGTATCTTTACACGGGCGGTGAGCCCACAATCAGAAGAGCAGACCTTATGCGGCTTTGCCGCGAAAACCCGGATTGTATCTTTATGAGCTTCACAAACGGCACGCTGATTGATGACAGCTTTGCAGATGAAATCGGTGAGGTTGGAAACTTTTTGCCGGCATTTTCTATTGAAGGCTATGAAGAGGAAAATGATTTCCGCCGCGGTGAAGGCACCTTCCAGAAGTGCACGGCTGCAATGAAACGCCTTAAGGACCGTCATATCCCTTTCGGTGCATCACTTTGCTACACAAGCAAGAACACGGATGTGCTTGCATCTGATGAATATATGGATTGGCTTATTGAGCAGGGTGTTAAATTTGCATGGTTCTTTACTTATATGCCAACAGGCAATGGTGCAGTTACGGATTTAATGGTTTCGCCCGAGCAGCGTGCATTAATGTATAAAAAAATGCATGAATGGAGGCATACAAAGCCGATTTTTGCGCTTGATTTCTGGAATGACGGCGAATATGTTCAGGGCTGTATAGCCGGCGGCCGCCATTATTTCCATATCAATTCAAACGGCGACTGTGAGCCGTGCGCATTTGTGCATTATTCTAATGTAAACATAAAGGAATGTTCTGTGCTTGATGCACTTCAGAGCCCGATATTCATGGCATACAAAAGAAATCAGCCGTTTAACAACAATATGCTTCGTCCGTGCCCGGTGCTTGATAACCCCGGTGCAATCAGCAAAATGGTGCACGAAACAGGCGCATATTCAACGGAAATGGAAAATCCTGAGGATGCGAATGCGCTGTTTGATAAAACAGTTGCGGCTGCAAAGGCATGGAAGGTCAAAGCAGATGAGCTGTTTGACCGCGATGAATATATCGCCAAGCATGTTAAAGACGAAAATATGTATAATTTTGAAAAGCCGGACGAGGAAAGAGAGTTTTCGGAATTTGAAAAAACGGAAGATTAATCTGTTATAAATATAAAAAATAAAAGGGCATATCGCAGGTCGGTATGCCCCTAAAGCGTTATAAAGGAGTAATCAATTATGGACGGGGAATCGGCACCATTAATTATTGTAATGGCGGTGCTTGTGCTTTTAAGCGCGTTTTTTTCATCCGCAGAAACTGCATATTCATCACTCAATAAGGTTAAATTAAAGGCGATGGCGGCTTTGGGAAAGCGAAAGAAAGCCATTGAAAGGGCGCTGGCACTTTCAGAACGGTATGATATTGTGCTTTCCACAATTTTAATCGGAAACAATCTTGTTAATATTGCCTGCACATCTATTGCAACACTTGTGTTTACAGGCTTTTTCGGCCAGCAGCTCGGCACGACACTTTCCACGGTTGTAATGACGGTGCTTGTTCTTATTTTCGGAGAGGTTACACCGAAGCAGATTGCAAAGGAAAAAGCCGAATCCTATGCCGTGGCCGTGGCTCCCGTCGTTACATTCTTTATCCTTATTTTCAGCCCGCTGAATCTGTTTTTCAGGGGTTGGTCAAAGCTTATCACAAAGCTGTTCGGGCTGAATAAGGTGAGTACGGTTACAGAAGAGGAATTGAAATCCTATGTCAACGAAGCACATTCCGGCGGTGAGATTGACGATAATGAATCCAAGCTTATCCGTTCCTCCATCGAATTTGATGATATTGATGTTTCCGATATTTTAACACACCGTGTGGATGTTGCCGCTGTTGATAAATATTCCTCTTTTGCTGAAATTGAAAAGGTTTTCAAGGAAAGCAATTACAGCCGCCTGCCGGTCTATATCGGTGATATTGATCATATTGTGGGATTGATTCATCACCGTGATTTTGAAGCCGCAAGAGACAGAAACCTGAAATCCCTGCGAACGGTTATTAAGCCTGTTCCCACAGTTTCGCCCGATACGAAAATTTCAAAGCTTCTGCGCATACTTCAAAAAAACAAAACTCATCTTGCCGTTGTTGTGGATGAATTCGGCGGCACAAAGGGTATAGTTACGCTTGAAGATATATTGGAGGAGCTTGTCGGCGAAATATGGGATGAGCACGATGAGGTTTCTGTGGATTTTGAAAAAATATCCGATAATGAATATATTGTAGACGGTTCAGCCTCTCTTGAAGATTTCTTTGAATACTTTAATATTTATGAAAATGAATATGAGGTTTCAACGGTAAACGGCTGGGTTATGCTGAAAACGGATAAAATACCTGAGGAGAAGGACAGCTTTTCCTTTAATAATATTGATGTTACGGTAATTTCAACAGAGGGAAAAAGGGCCGATAAGATTAAAATAACAGTTAACGAAAAGAAGGAAAATGAAGATGTTTCTGAATAAAAAGAAACAATTTAAAAGCGGTGGATATGAATTTATTATAGCCGGCCTTGGAAATCCGGGTGCAAAATATGAAATGACAAGGCATAATGCCGGTTTTCTTGCAATGGATTTGCTTGCGATGCACGAAAATATAAGCATAAAAAAGCTTAAATTTCATTCACTTGCCGGTGAATTGAAAATCGGCGGCAAAAAGTGCCTGCTTATGAAGCCGCAGACCTTTATGAATAATTCCGGCGAAGCAATCGGCGAAGCCGCAGGGTTTTATAAAATTCCGCCTGAAAATATTATTGTTATTTCTGATGATATTTCTCTTGATGTCGGCAAAATCAGAATCAGAAGAAAGGGATCTGCCGGCGGGCATAACGGGCTCAAAAGTATCATTTCCCATCTTGGCAGTGAAAATTTTGCAAGAATTAAAATCGGCGTGGGTAAAAAACCAAGTGCGGATTATGATTTGGTTGACTGGGTGCTCGGCAGATTTCCGAAGGAACAGGAAAGGGAACTGAAGGTGGCGCTGGAAAATGCAGTTCAGGCAATTCCGCTTCTTGTGAGCGGAGAAACAGATAAAGCAATGAATTTGTTTAATTCATAAATAAAAAGGAAAAATAGATATGTCTTGCTTTTCACAAATATTTGAAAAGAGCACTGAATTCTTAAGCCTCGGCAAAAGCATAAACACAAAGGGTATGCCTGTCGGGGCAACAGGTGTGTCCGATGCTGCAAAGGCGCATTTTATTCATGCTCTTATGGAATTTAAACAGAATAAGGCGCTTGTGATTATGCCGGATGAGGCATCAGCCGTCAGAATGAGCGAAAGCCTCGGCATGCTTCAGAACGGCGTACTTTTTTATCCGTCCCGTGAATTCACCTTTCAGCAGGTGGCAGGTGTGTCTCACGAATTTGAGCACATCAGGCTCGGTGTGCTTTCAAAAATGGAAAAGGGCGAATACAGCGCAGTGGTTTGCTCGGTGAATGCGGCGGTGCAGAAAACCATTCCGCCGGAGGAATTAAGAACTCTGTCGCTTGAAATTAAAGACGGAGATACAGTGGATATTGAAAACCTTTCCGCACAGCTCACTGCTGCTGGATATAGCCGGTATGATCAGGTGGACGGCATATCACAGTTTGCTGTAAGGGGCGGAATTATTGATGTATTTCCGCCCGGAGCAGACGAACCTGCCCGAATAGAACTGTGGGGCGATATGGTGGACGGTATATCCTCCTTTGATATTTCCACCCAAAGAAGAACAGGCAGCATGGATAAAATTAATCTTCTTCCGGCAAATGAGGTTCTTTTCAAATCCGATAAGAAATTTGCAGAACGCATTGAGGCACTTGCGGCATCACTTAAGGGGAAAGCGATAAAGGCAAGGGCAAGCCTTTATGCAGATGCCGAAATGCTGAAAAACGGAATTTCGCTTCCAAGCAATGATAAATATCTGCCGCTTGCCTATAACAGCAGCGGAATTTTTGATTATAACGGCGGAATGCTTTTTATTTGCGAAAGTGCAAAGGTTAAGGAAAGAGCAATCAGTCAGCAAAAACTGATGGCAGAGCAGATAAAATGGTATCTTGAAAGCGGAAATCTGTGCAGGGGAATTGATAAGTTCACGCTTGATTTTGAAGAAATCAGGGAGATTTATTCAAAAAGCGGAGCTGTTTATCTTGATTCACTTCCAAGAGGCTCGTTTGATACGCCTGTGGCGCATCTTTCCTCTTTTACGGTTCAGAGCTTTAATGCATGGAACGGAACATTGGAGCAGCTGACGGAGGATATTAAACCGCTTTGTGATAAAAAATACACGGTTTGCATTATGGCAGGCACTGCAAGAGCCGGAAAGGCACTTCAATATGATTTGAATGAAAAAGGTTTTGATTCCGTTTATTTTGACAAACTGCCGCAGGAACTGCCGAAAGGAAAAACAGCGGTTATTCCGGGATCGCTGAATGCAGGTTTTCAGCTTTCAGAACTGTCTTTTGCTCTGATTACACATACCAAAGCGTTTCAGAAGAAAAAGAAAAACAAAGCTGTTTCTTCTAAAAATGCCATTCATTCGCTTGATGAGCTGGCGGTTGGCGATTATATTGTTCATAATGTGCACGGTATCGGCGTGTTTAACGGAATTCACGCACTGGAACTGAACAAGGTTAAAAAGGATTATATTAAAATTTCCTACGCAAAAGGCGATACGCTTTATGTTCCCGTTACACAGCTTGATCTGGTTTCCAAATATATCGGCCCGCGTGAGGACAGCAATGTGAAAATAAACCGCCTTGGCGGCACAGAATGGAAAAAGGCAAAGGCAAAGGTGCGTTCCTCCGTTAAGGATATGGCAAAGGAACTGATTGCACTTTATGCAAAGCGTATGAGCACAAAGGGCTATGCTTTTTCGGAGGATACCGATTTGCAGCGTGATTTTGAGCTTCGCTTTGCCTATGATGAAACAGACGATCAGTTAAGAAGTGCAGCGGAAATCAAGGGCGATATGGAACGATCCGCACCGATGGACAGACTGCTGTGCGGTGATGTGGGCTTCGGAAAAACAGAGGTGGCCCTGCGTGCTGCATTTAAATGTATCTCAGAGGGCAAGCAATGTGCAGTGCTTGTGCCCACAACCGTGCTTGCTATGCAGCACTTTAATACAGCCAGAAGCAGAATGGAAGCCTTTCCCGTAAGAACGGAAATGATTTCCCGTTTTGTTTCTCCGAAAAGGCAGAAGGAGATTCTGAAGGGCCTTGAGGACGGAAGAGTGGATCTGCTTATCGGCACACACAGAATTATAAGCAAGGATATAAAATTCAAGGATCTGGGGCTTCTGATTGTGGATGAGGAGCAGCGGTTCGGCGTTGCACAGAAGGAAAAACTGAAAGAGAAATTTCCTCGTGTGGATGTGCTTACGCTTTCGGCCACACCGATTCCCAGAACACTGAATATGGCAATGAGCGGAATCAGGGATATGAGCCTGCTTGAGGAAGCACCCGGCGACAGACACCCCGTTCAGACCTATGTGATTGAATATGATTTCGGTGTTCTGATTGAAGCAATGGAGCGTGAGCTTTCAAGAGGCGGGCAGTGCTATTTTCTGCATAACAATATTGATACCATAGAGCACACCGCCGTTAAAATTAAAAAAGAGCTACCGGATGCAAAAATCGGAATTGCACACGGCAGAATGACAGAAGAACAGCTTTCTGATGTCTGGAGCAGGCTCTTAAACGGCGAAATAGATATTCTTGTTTGCACAACGATTATTGAAACCGGAATTGATGTTGCAAATGTAAATACGCTGATTATTGAAAATGCGGACAGAATGGGGCTTGCCCAGCTGCATCAGATCAGAGGCAGGGTCGCAGAAGCTCGCGCCGTGCCTTTGCATATTTTACTTTTTCCAGAGGAAAGGAACTTACGGATATTGCCGCCAAAAGGCTGGAAGCCATTCGTGAATATACGGAATTCGGATCGGGCTTCAAAATTGCGATGCGTGATCTTGAAATTCGGGGCGCAGGGTCAATTCTTGGAAGCCGCCAGCACGGTCATATGGAATCCGTTGGCTATGATATGTATCTGAAGCTGCTGAGCGAAGCGGTGGCGGAGGAAAAAGGCGAAAAGGCAGAGGATGAACAGGAAGCGGAATGCCTGATTGATCTTCCGATTGAAGCACATATTCCCGAAGATTATATTACCTCCACACCGCAGAGATTATCTATATATAAGCGTATTGCCGCAATCCGCAGCGATGCGGATGCCAATGATGTTTATGATGAGCTTGGCGACAGATTCGGCGCACCGCCGGAAGCCATCTGCGGTCTTGTGGAAATTGCGCTTTTGAGAAATATTGCATCAAAAATCGGCGTTTATGAAATTACGCAGAGAAACGGCTCAGTGCTTTTTTATATGAATGAGCCGGATATAAAATATGTTGTTGCGCTGAATAAGGAAATGAAAGGAAGAGTATTGCTTTCGGCTGCCAAAAAAGCGTATATAGCGGTTAAGCTTGATTATGAATCATCGCTTGAAACGGTGCAGCAGACGCTTGCAGTTATGAATGCTGTTTTTTCTGAAGAAAAATAGCATTTGGCACATTCATTTTTTTCTGAATGTATATTATAAAACACCTCGGGGCATACTGCTTTTGAGGTGTTTTATATGTCATCAAATTCTAATGCAAAAAGAGGAAACAAAAATTTAAGAGCGTTATTTTCCGTAATCTGTATTTCTATTATTGCGCTTGGCCTTATTGTTTATTTTTCAACCAGCACAGGTAACAATCCTGTTAATGAGCCTACCACCATTGCAGATACCACACAGCCTGTTCAGAGAAGTGTAACAGTAGAGGATACGACCGAGGAGGATACAACCGAAAAGCAGACGGAAACACAGACAGTTCCTGAAAGCACATCCATGGCCTTGCTGGATACAAATACGCCATATAAAAGCTTTTATAAATATCCGATCACGGAAGCTGTTTCGGCAGGATACACCGAGGAGCTTGTTTATAATCAGACAATGGGCGATTACAGAAGCCATACGGCAGTAGATTTCAAGGGTGATGCGGGCACGGCTGTTTATGCAATCAATGACGGAATTGTGCTGGATGTTTATAACGACAGTATGCTGGGCATGACCATTGAAATTGATCACGGCGGAAAGCTTGTTGCAAAATACAGCGGCCTTGATGTGGTGAATGTTTCAAAGGGCGATCCTGTTATGATTGGCGCAACAATCGGAACACTCGGAAAAGTTCCGTTTGAAGCAGCAGGTGAAAGTCATCTTCATTTTGAAACCAGGCTGGACGGTGCAAGCGTAAATCCGCTTGATGTTATGGGAAAAACGGAATAGATAAAATATAAATGCCATCGGATTTTGAAATTCGGTGGCATTTATATTCTGGACGCAAGGATAACATTATAAGCCTGTTGCTTTCAACATATGTTAATTTTATACCTGACGATGTATAAGAACCGGCATAATACAATTTGATGAATCTTAATGTCAATAAAATTCTTAAAAATATCATTTGATATATAACACATAAAAGCTAATGCAAAGGTTTTATTGGCATTGTCACATCTTTATAATTGCAGTGTTGACTATTTGTTAGGAAAATCGGCAGAGGAAGCCTATATGATAATAAAATCCAACTGGCTAAAAGATAATCAAATTAAAGCAATAATTATTTAATAAATAATGTTTTTGAAGAAAGATAACATAAAAAGCAGCAGAAATTCATTCTGCTGCTTTGCTGTTTATTTGGATATTAAAAGATTTTATGAAAAAATCTGTCAATAAGATTGACTGATGAGGTAGATTGTTTAAAGTGCATAAAATAGTAAGTATTCTATGTGCAGGCATCTTACGCAAAAACAGTGTAGCCTACATATGCAAGATAGCCTGCTAGCATTGTAAATCCCTGCCAGCGGCGGAATTTCTGTGAAATAATGGTTGGAATAATGGCGATTGCAATGGCAGCAAGGCATACAACCATATCAATTTCAACCGAATTTGCGGAAACGGCAAGTGCACCTGTGCCCTTGCCCATTGAAATAAAGGAACAGATGGGAAGAATAAGTGTTAAATCTATAATATTTGCGCCAAGAATGTTTCCGACTGAAAGTGAACCTGCCTTTTTGCGCAGTGCGGTAATCGTGGTAACAAGCTCCGGAAGCGATGTGCCAATAGCGATTGCCACAACGCTGATTACTCTCTGCGGAACATGCAGGCTTTCTGCAATCTGTGTTCCGTATTTTACAAGAAGCTGTGCGCCGATAACCGTTCCGGCAGCACCGGCAACAAACAGAGCAATATTTTTAACCCAGTCGCCTGTGGTAGCTTTTTCTTTTGTGGGGATGATTCCGTCCTCTGGCTGAAGCCCGATGTTTTCGGGGCTCGGTTCTATCTGAATACTTTCCTTTTTCATTGAAATAAAGTTTTCAATAAAGAAAGCAATGAAAATGGCAGCCAGAACGATAAGACCTATGGTTGAAAGGTTGTAAAACTTTCCTGTTTCGCCTGAAAAGGTTAATTCCTTTTTTGCGGTAAAAATGCAGCCGAGAACAAGAGCAGCTGATGCCATAAACATCATAACAGCCTTCGGTGCAAAGCTTTTGCGCTTGATTGCAAAAGGCATGCAAACAATGAATATACCCATAATCATTGCTGTGTTTGCCGTAACAGAGCCGATGGCGTTGCCTGCAGCCATTTCAACATTTCCCTTAACGGTTGCCGTTATGCTTACAATCATTTCGGGAAGTGTTGTTGCAATTGAAACGATGGTTGCGCCGATTACAAATTTCGGAACGCCTGCAACCTCTGCAATCCAGCTTGCAGAATCAACAAACCAGTCGCCGCCCTTGATGATTAAAACAAGACCGATAATGAATAAGCCGTACATTAAAACAGTTTCCATTTAAAAATACCCCTTTTTATAGCATTTGCATCATATGGTTCGGCAGATACATAAAGCCAAGCCAAAGAATAAGGATTAACAGCTGTTTAACATATTGTTTTTGAAAACAGCACTGTTTCTTATGATATATTTTATTTCTGCACTTGTCAATGGCTTCATTAAATTATCTTTAAAATTATATTATTTATTGATTTAATATATTCTGTATGATAAAATTATAGATGATTTAATGATGAAAAGATGTGAAAATAAGTTGAAATATAATAAGAAAAAACTGTTTGAAGTCCTGATTCCCGTAATCATTGCCGTGCTTGTTGTTTCGGGCTTTGCAATCAGCGGCTATGTAACAAAAAATCTGGACAGTGAAAATCCCACAGCGCCCCCGACAACGGAGGAAGCAACGGAGGAGCCGTCTTCACAGGCACCTGTAAATGCAAAGGTTACGCTTGTTGCAGTGGGCGACAACCTGATTCATAATACGATGATAACAGCAGGGCAGATGGAAAACGGAGCAGAGGATTACAGTTCGTTTTATAAAAATATAAAGGCGGATATTTCCGCTGCCGATATTGCCGTTATCGATCAGGAAACCATTCTGGGCGGAAGCGAATTTGAATATACGGGCTATCCTGTTTTCAACACGCCGTGGGCAGTTGGCGAGGCGGCAATAGATGCAGGCTTTGATATTTTTACCTGCGCCACAAATCACACGATGGACAAGGGCTTCAAGGGCATACAGAATGAATGTAAGTTTTTTGACAGCCATCCCGAGGTAAAGCATGTCGGTTCAAACGATTCCGAAGAGGATTATAATTCCATTCTTTATTATGAGAAAAACGGAATTACCTTTGCAATACTGAATTACACCTACGGCACAAACGGCATCCCGCTTCCGAATGATAAGCCGTGGTGTGTGAATATGATGGATAAGGAAAAAATCACGGCTGATGTGAAAAAGGCAAGGGATAACTGCGATATTATTGTGGTTTTTCCGCATTGGGGCACTGAAAACAGCACAAGCATTTCGGATTATCAGCGTGATTATGTAAAGCTGTTTTCCGATTTGGGTGTTGATATTGTTATCGGCGGCCATCCGCATGTGCTGCAGCCGATTGAATGGGTAGATAATGAAACAACAGGCAAGAAAATGCTTGTTTATTATTCTCTCGGGAATTTTATTTCTCATCAGATAAACCTGAATCAGCTCTGCGGCGGTATGGCAAAAATTGAAATACAGAAAAATGCAGACGGCGTTTCTGTTACATCAGCAAAGCTTGTTCCGGTTGTCAGCTGGTATAAAAAGGAAAATGATAAATGGACCTATTCCGTTTATAAGCTTTCGGATTATAATGATGAGATTGCTGGCAGCCACACGCAGTTCAGCAAGGGGGCTACGGCAGAATATTTCAAAACCTATGTGAACGATGTTATTCCCGAGGAGTTTGTTGAAATAGGCTGATATTTACAAATCGAAAGCATTTTTTTGCCGGCAAAAAGTGCAGTTTTCACAAATTGAAAAAAATGGTTGACTTTTTTTGATAAAAGTGTATATAATAATATTGTAGAAAGAACAAAGGCGTTCCGATTTTTTCGGTGCGCCTTTTTGTTTTTAATTTAATTCTGGAGGGCTTTCATTATGAGCAAATTAACCAAAGAGGACATACTTAAGGATGCCGTAGAAAAAAATGTTGAATTTGTAAGGCTTCAGTTTACAGATGTATTCGGTCTTATGAAAAATGTTTCCATTACCGTGTCACAGCTTGAAAAGGCACTTGACAATGAATGTATGTTTGACGGTTCTTCAATTGACGGTTATGTAAGAATTGATGAATCGGATATGTATCTTCATCCCGATCTGGATTCATGGGCACTTTTCCCGTGGAGAACCTTTGGCGGAAAAACAACTGCCCGTCTTATATGCTCTGTTTATATGGCAGATAATAAAACTCCCTTTATGGGCGATCCCAAAAACGTGCTTAAAAAGGTAATTGATGAAGCAGCTGAAATGGGTTATGGCTTCAATGTTGGCCCTGAGCTTGAATTTTTCCTGTTTAAAAGAGATGAAAACGGAAATCCGACAACCGAAATGACAGACCTTGGCGGTTATTTTGATCTGAATCCGATTGATGCAGGCGAAAACTGCCGCCGTGATATTTGTCTTGCACTGGAGGATATGGGTTATGAAATTGAAGCTTCTCATCATGAGGTTGCCGAATCCCAGCATGAAATTGATTTTCGTTTCGGTGATGTAATGATTACAGCCGACAGATGTATGACATTTAAGCATGTTGTTAAAACCTATGCAACCAAGCATGGGCTTCATGCAACTTTCATGCCGAAGCCTGTTTACGGAATAAACGGTTCAGGCATGCATACCAATATGAGCCTTTACAGACTTTCAGACGGTTCCAATGCATTTGCTGATGAAAATGATGAACTCGGTCTTTCCAAGGAAGCCTATTCCTTTATTGCTGGTGTTATGGCGCATGTTAAGGGAATTGCAGCATTTTCAAATCCACTGGTAAATTCCTATAAAAGACTTGTTCCGGGCTATGAAGCCCCGTGTTATATTGCATGGTCTGCTTCAAACAGATCATCCCTTGTCCGTATTCCGGCAGCAAGAGGAAAGGGAACAAGAGTTGAGCTTCGCAATCCCGATCCAACCTGTAACCCTTACCTTGAAATGGCTCTCTGCCTTGCTGCAGGGCTTGACGGTATCAAAAAGAATATGGCACCGCCTGAACCGGTTGATTACAATGTGTTTGATCTTACGGCAGAAGAGCTTAAGACAAACGGCATAGACTGCCTGCCCGGCAGCCTTATTGATGCTGTTTATGCTGCTGAGGAAGATCCGTTTGTAAAGGAAACGGTGGGCAACCATATCTTTAATGCTTATATTGAAGGTAAAAAGCGTGAATGGGATGAATACCGCACGCAGGTTTCCCAGTGGGAAGTAGACAGATATCTGAAGAAATAATTGCCCCTCTCTGATGGCAGAAATGCCGTTTACAGACCGGTGTAAGCATATTGTTTGCATCGGTCTTAAGCAATACACAATGGAGTGTATTTTGCTGTGCTGTGCACAGTGAAATTCACTCCTTTTTTATTTTTGCGGCTTAATCACATTATTAAACATCGTTTCGTTATAGGAGGAAACAGTATGGAAAAAATTTTAGAAGCAGTAAACAGTGAAATGTTTGGCATATGGTTTTTAATAGGGGCAGCGCTTGTGTTTTTTATGCAGTGCGGCTTTGCAATGGTTGAAACAGGCTTTACAAGAGCAAAAAATGCAGGAAATATTATTATGAAAAATTTAATGGATTTCTGCATCGGAACACCTGTTTTTCTTCTTCTTGGCTTCGGGCTTATGATGGGTGAAGAAATTCTGGGCGGATTCTGCGGTATGCCCACATTGGGTCTGTTTAAAAATTATGAAAGCTTTAATTGGTCAAACTTTGTTTTTAATCTGGTGTTCTGTGCCACTGCGGCAACCATTGTTTCGGGAGCAATGGCGGAAAGAACAAAATTCAGCTCCTACTGTATATACAGTGCGGTAATCAGTGCCGTTGTTTATCCGATAGAGGCAGGCTGGATCTGGAATCCGAACGGATGGCTTGCTCAGCTCGGTTTTCACGATTTTGCAGGCTCATGTGCAATACATATGGTGGGCGGAATAACAGCGTTTATCGGTGCCGTTATGGTAGGACCGCGTATCGGAAAGTATGTTATAAATAAAAAAACAGGCAGGAAAGAAGCAAAAGCAATTCCCGGGCACAGTCTTACGCTCGGTGCACTTGGCGTATTTATTCTTTGGTTTGGCTGGTATGGTTTTAACGGTGCAGCGGCAACAGATGCTTCGCAGCTTGCATCCATATTTCTTACAACAACCTGTGCGCCTGCGCTTGCAACCTGCACAACTATGCTGTTTACCTGGATCAAGAACGGGAAGCCCGATGTATCTATGTCTTTAAACGCCTCGCTTGGCGGTCTGGTTGCTGTAACGGCGGGCTGTGATGTGGTTGATGCCCTCGGCTCCTGTGTTATCGGTATTGTCTCAGGCTTTCTTGTTGTAATCGCCGTTGAGGTTATAGACATCAGATTCAAAATAGATGATCCTGTGGGTGCGGTAGCTGTGCATGCAGTAAACGGTATATGGGGCACGCTTGCCGTGGGGCTCTTTGCAACAACCTCTGTGCCGCAGAATGATTCGCTGAACGGCTTGTTTTACGGCGGCGGTTTTACATTGCTTGGCAAGCAGGCACTTGGTGTTTTAACTGTAGGATTGTGGGCTGCTGTTACGATGAGTGCCGTATTTTTCATTCTTAAAAAGACAAACGGGTTGCGTGTTTCCAAAGAAGAGGAAATCAGGGGGCTTGATGCAACAGAGCATAATCTGCCTGCTGCATATGCCGATTTTATGACTTTGCCTGCTGCTTCAGGCGATACAGCTTATAAAGTTTTGGAAAAAGCAATTCCCGGAGTTTCAGTTGAAAAGGCAGTTCCGGTTGAATCCTTTACTGCCGATACACAGTCAAAGCTTACCAACATTGTAATGATTTTTAATCCGTCAAAATTTGAGGAAATGAAGACGGCTATGAATTCCATAGGCATAACAGGTATGACGGTAACAAATGTTATGGGCTGCGGCACACAGAAGGGCCACAGCAGAATGTACCGCGGAATTGCCGTTGAGGAACTTAATTTAAATCCGAAGATGAAGCTGGAAATGGCAGTTTCAAAGGTTCCTGTTTCAACGGTTGTAAGCACCGCACGAAAAGTGCTTTATACAGGAAACATTGGGGATGGAAAAATTTTTGTTTATGATATAGAGGATGTTGTGAAGGTGCGCACAGGTGAGCATGGCTTTGATGCACTTCAGGGTGAAGACGACCTTGCAAATGACTGATTACGGCAGTTCTGAATGATTTTATAAAGTGCAAAAACGGCAATACTCTGCCGAGCATTGCCGTTTTAAAGCATTCTGATTTATTTTTCGTTGTATATTTTATAAAGCTTATCGGGATAATCCGTCATAATGCAGTCTGCACCAACGGAAATCAGATATTCCATATCCTTTTCACTGTTGATTGTCCAGTACTGAACTGCAATTCCTTTTTCGTGTGCATAGTTTATAACCTGTGCAGTGCCCAGATTAGCAGCAATTCTGTACGGCATATTAAACGGAATCTGCAGCACGGAATAGCTTGGATTGAAATCCTTATCATTTCTCAATGCGGCTGCCCAGAAGGTCAGCACCTCTTTGATGGTTGCGCTTCGCATAAGATCAGGATGTTTTTCATCAACATAATGGGAAACCTCTTCATGAAACGAACCGAAAACCACACAGTCAAGCAGATTTTTATCCACAAGAATATTGTAAAGAATATCAACACCCTTTTTGCCTAAATCACCGCTGTTTTTGATTTCTATAATGTAATCGTATTCGCCCAATGATGTAAGGTAATCCAGCACATCCTCTATTCTCAGGATTTTTATATCATCAGGCACATTATCCTTATCAATATCTTTATAAGGCATATTGCCGCTTTCATCGGCAAATTTTGCGCCCATATTCAGTGTTCTGAGCTCATCATATGTATATTCCTCAGGTCTTGCTTCCTCTTTTCCGAATATTTCGGCACTGTTGGAGGTTCTGTCAAGCGTATCGTCATGAAGAAGAACAAGCACATCATCCTTTGTTATATGAAGATCAAATTCAAAGGTATCAATTTTAAAATCAGGATTTTCGGCGCAGTTTTTAAATGCAGCCATTGTTTCTTCCGGCATAATTCCGCCGCCGCTTCTGTGCGCACTGATCTGCGTGTTTCCCATGCCCACAATATAATTGTTGTCTGTTTCATAAGTCTTTATATTTTTCGGATTAGAATGCCAGTTTACGGAAATGATATCTGCAATAATAATCATTGCAAGCACAATTCCAATCGCTGCAAAAACTTTTTTTGCATTGCTGTGTTTCTTCTTTTCCTTAATTTCTGTTTTCATAAAAATCATCACCCTTCATTAAAGAAAGTATAGACGAAATTGCCAATTATGTCAAATTTTTTTAATAAAATTTACATTGTTTGTTAGAACTGTTAAAACAAAGAAATTTATATATAATATACAAAATTCGATTTTATAATATTTTAATAAGGTGAATTCTTTGTGCAGAAGAACGGAGAAATACAGAATTTGTAAAATATTCTATATATCGGCTGCCAAAGGAACGGATTTTTTTATATAATGATGAAATTAACTGTGTTTTCTTGCTATTGAAAATGCATAGTTTTATAATAAAACTAATTTAATTTATAAGGAGAGTTTATTATGCTGAAAGAGGGGCAGGTCAGAATTCCGTCCGGTTGTGCAATTGCCGCAATTATAGACCGTAAGGGCGGCAGAATCAACGGTTCGGAAATTATTAAATCCATTGCGCTGATGCATGACCGTTCAAACGGCCTTGGCGGCGGCTTTGCCGCATACGGAATTTATCCGGAACATGCGGATTCCTATGCGTTTCATGTTTTTTATGACACGCCGCAAGCAAAGGCACAGTGCGAGGATTTTATGTTTAAACATTTCAATGTGGATGTTTCCGAAAAGATACCCACAAAAAAGATGGAAGCCATTGCCAACGGGCCGGATATCTGGCGTTATTTTGCAAAGCCGAACAAGGTTAGAATGAAAGAAGCCAGAATGGATGAACAGGAATATACCGTGCAGTGTGTTATGAAGGTAAATCAGAGCATAGACGGTGCATTTATTTTTTCAAGCGGAAAAAATATGGGCTGCTTCAAGGCGGTTGGTTTTCCCGAGGATGTGGGCGAATTTTATATGCTGGATCAGTATGATGCCTATCTGTGGACGGCACACGGCAGATTTCCGACCAATACACCCGGCTGGTGGGGCGGATCGCATCCGTTTAATATTCTGGATTGGTCCATTGTGCATAACGGTGAAATTTCATCCTATGACACAAACAGAAGATATATAGAGCAGTTCGGATATGTTTGCACAATGCAGACCGATACAGAGGTTATTACATATCTTTTTGATCATCTTCTGCGCCATCACAAGCTGCCCGTGGAGGTTGCGGCGGATGTGCTTACAGCCCCTGAATGGGAGGAAATAGACCGTATGAGCAGAGATAAAAAAGAATACTTCACTGCGCTTCGCTCCATTTATAATGCAGCACTTGTAAATGGACCTTTTTCTGTTATTCTCGGTTCGGGCAAGGGACTGCTTGCAATCAATGACAGGCTGAAGCTCCGTTCTCTGACTGCGGCCACAAAGGGAACGAGGGCCTATTTTGCTTCGGAGGAATCGGCAATCCGTATTATCTGTCCTGATCCTGACAGGGTTTGGTCGGTAAGCGGTGCAGAGCCTGTTTTTATTCCTCTTGAATTGTCAGAAGAGGAGGATAAGTAAATGACTCATTATATTCCAAGAAGATTTACGGTTGTAAGGGATAAGGATTTATGTGTAAACTGTGGCATATGTGTGAAGGAATGTGCAAATGAATGCCATTATTTTGCTGAAAGTTCAAAAAAGGTTTTATCTGTATCAGATAACTGCGTTGCATGCCACAGATGTGTGGCAACATGCCCGAAGGGTGCGCTTCGCATTGAAAAATATGTTTGTGATTATCGCGATAATGCAAACTGGACACCGCAGTATCAGCAGGAAATCTGCCGCCAGGCAAACACAGGCTCCACACTTCTTTCGGCAATGGGAAATCCGCAGCCCTATCCTGTTTACTGGGATAAAATTCTGCTCAATGCCTCTCAGGTTACAAATCCATCCATAGATCCGCTTCGCGAGCCTATGGAAATCCGAACAATCCTTGGCAGCAGGCCGGAAAAAATTGAGGTGGAAAAAAAGGGATTTCTGAAAACAAAAATGCCGCCGCAGGTTATGATTGAAACGCCTGTAATGTTTTCTGCCATGTCCTTCGGCTCTATAAGCATGAATGCGCAGAAAGCGCTGGCCATTGCCGCAAAGGAGCTCGGAACGCTGTTTAACACAGGCGAAGGCGGATTTCACAGTGCACTTTCGGATTACAGCGGCTGTGCAGTGGTTCAGGTTGCTTCCGGCCGTTTCGGTGTGCATAAGGATTATTTTGAAAATTCAAGCTTCATTGAAATAAAAATAGGGCAGGGAGCAAAGCCCGGAATCGGTGGGCATCTGCCGGGTGAAAAGGTAAATAAAGAGGTTTCCAATGCCAGAATGATTCCTGTGGGCTCGGATGCCATTTCTCCTGCACCCCATCATGATATCTATTCCATTGAGGATTTAAGGCAGCTTATATGGTCCTTAAAGCAGGCAACAGACGGCAAAAAGCCCGTTGCCGTAAAAATTGCAGCTGTTCATAATATTGCGGCAATCGCTTCCGGTGTGGCTCGTGCAGGTGCGGATATTGTTGTGATAGACGGCTTTCGGGGCGGCACGGGCGCAGCACCCACAAGAATCAGAGATAATGTGGGCATCCCGATTGAGCTGGCGCTTGCTGCTGCAGATCAAAGGCTTCGGGATGAAGGTATCCGTTCAAGAGTTTCACTTGTGGTTTCTGGCTCTTTCCGCTGTTCCTCTGATATTGTTAAAGCAGTTGCCCTGGGGGCAGACGCATGCTATATTGCAACTGCTGCGCTTATCGCAATGGGCTGCCATATGTGCCGAACCTGCCATACGGGAAAATGCAACTGGGGAATTGCCACACAGCGCCCTGAGCTTACGGCAAGGCTGAATCCTGAAGAGGCGGCCGCCTGTGTTGTAAATCTTGTGCATGCATGGAATCATGAAATAAAAGAAATTATGGGCGGAATGGGCATTAATTCCATAGACTCGCTCAGAGGAAACAGACTTATGCTCCGGGGTATCGGTTTATCTGAAAAAGAGCTTTCGATACTTGGAATAAAGCATGCAGGCGAATAAGGAGGTTTCATTATGGTAATAGAAGCAGGGCTTGAGCGCTATGAAAAAGTGAATGCACTTATAAAAGAAGAACTGGAGAAAACGAACAGAGTCGTTGTAAAAAATGTAAACGGCCAGCGCTATATCGGCTGTGCGCTTGAAAAGGGAAAAACGATAGAGATTTATGGCACGCCCGGCAACGATATGGCCTGTTATCTGGATGGCGGAAAAATAGAGGTGTTCGGAAACTGTCAGGATGCAGTGGGCAACACAATGAACGGCGGAGAAATTATTGTTCACGGCCACAGCGGTGATGCCATGGGCTACGGCATGCGGGATGGACAGATTTTCATAAGGGATAATGTTGCCTGCCGAGGCGGTATACATATGAAGGAATTTGAGCATATGAAGCCTGTACTGGTTATCGGGCAGAATGCAGGCTCTTTTCTTGGAGAATATATGGCAGGCGGCACAATCGTTCTGTTGGGGCTTGGATTAAAAAGAGGAGAGAAGCTTTTCGGAACGCACTGCGCTTCGGGTATGCACGGCGGAAAAATTATTGTAAGAGGAAGCTTCCCGAAAGTAAATCTGTCATCCAATTTAAAGATAGAAGAGCTTACGGCAGAGGATAAAAAAGAGCTTGAAGCGCTTGTAAAAAAATATTGCTGCTGTTTTAAGGCGGATTATAATGAAATTATGGAAAAGCCGTTCAAAAAGCTTGTTCCTGCCACTTCAAGGCCGTATGCAAATTTATACACGGCAAATTAAGAAAAAGGAAGTACAGCGATGTTTGATTCAATTCACGAGGAATGCGGCGTTTTCGGCATATTTGAAAACAAAACGGCATATGTTGCCCATTCGGCATATCTTGCGCTTTTTGCACTTCAGCACAGGGGGCAGGAAGCATGCGGAATCGCTGTTAATGATGACGGCGTTTTCGGTTATCACAGGGGAGACGGTCTTGTTCCCGATGTGTTTACACAGGAAAGTCTGAGCAGACTTGGCCGGGGCAACATGGCAATCGGCCATGTTCGCTATTCAACAACAGGCGGTAAAAATCCGAATAATATTCAGCCGCTTGTAATCAGGCATATCAAGGGCAATCTTGCCGTTGCACATAACGGAAATCTTGTGAATGCGTTTGATTTAAGGCGGCAGTTTGAGCTTGGCGGTGCTATTTTCCACGGCACCTCGGACACAGAGGCGATTGCCTATTCAATCGTAACACAGCGCCTTGTAAGCAAAAGCACAGAAGAAGCAGTCTGCAAGGTTATGAACCATCTGAAAGGTGCGTATTCGTGCGTTGTAATGACAGCCACAAAGCTGATTGCTTTTCGTGATCCGATGGGCTTCCGTCCGCTCTGTATCGGGCAAACAAAGGACGGCGCATATGTGGTAGCTTCCGAATCCTGTGCACTGGATTCGGTAAGTGCCCGCTTTATCCGGGACATAAAACCGGGTGAAATTGTAACAATAAGCAGCACAGGGATGAAATCAGACACAACACACTGCAGTAAGAAAAGTGCGATGTGTGTATTTGAATATATTTATTTTGCGCGCCCGGATTCTGTGATAGAGGGCGTATCTGTTCAGCATGCCAGAATGCGGGCAGGTGAATTTCTTGCAAAGGAAAGCCCTGTTGATGCGGATATTGTAATCGGCGTTCCGGATTCGGGGCTTGATGCGGCACTCGGATATGCAAGGCAAAGCGGAATACCTTACGGGGTAGGGTTTATCAAAAATAAATATATCGGCAGAAGCTTTATTCAGCCCAGTCAGGAGCAGCGTGAAGATTCTGTAAAAATAAAGCTGAATACTGTTAAAAAAAATATTAACGGCAGGCGGGTAATAATGATTGATGACTCCATTGTAAGAGGAACAACCTGTGCCCGAATCGTAAGTCTGTTAAGAGAGGCGGGTGCAAAAGAGGTGCATATGCGTGTTTCTTCGCCGCCGTTTCGATTTCCTTGTTATTTCGGCACGGATGTGGACAGCCGTGAAAATCTGATTGCCTGTCAATGCAGCAGCATAAAAGAGATTGCACAAAAGATAGGTGTTGATTCACTTGCCTATCTGTCTGTTGAAGCAACGCATAGGCTTGCCGAAACAGCAGAGGTTAAATTCTGCGATGGATGCTTTACAGGAAAGTACCCGATAACAGTTCCAAAAGAGCAGCCAAAGGATAAATTTGAAATAAAATTAAATCAGTTTGCACAAACACTTGACTAATTGATAAAAATATAGTAAATTATAGGGGCGGATTTAATCCGCCCCTGATAAATACAGTTTATATATATGCAGATGTGTCCGAGCTGGCCGAAGGAGCACGATTGGAAATCGTGTAAACGGCGAACACCGTTTCAAGGGTTCAAATCCCTTCATCTGCGCCACAGGCTTGGAATTTAGATGTTCCAAGCCTTTTTTCTATGTAAAATAGGCTTAAATAGTCCAAAATCGCCCTTAATCTTCTGTTGATTTAAGGGCGATTTTTACTTTCCTGTTTTGTTGAGATTTTTCGGGAGACTTTCAGAGACCTAAAAATCTACATTTCT